>NZ_JBITLO010000025.1:0-112957 GCF_044465345.1 Nonomuraea sp. NPDC049684
TCCTCCACGCTGACCCTGTCCGTCGGCGCCTCCACGGCCCAGGGCACCTACCCGATCACCATCACGGGCACCGGCTCGACCACGCACACCGCGACCTTCACCCTCACGGTGGGCACCGGCGGCCCCGGCCGGACGTTCACCAACAACACCGACTACCAGATCAGGGACTACTCCACCACCCAGAGCTCGATCACGTCCAACGCGACGGGCACCGCGGTCTCCCCGGTCAAGCTGTCGATCACGATCAGCCACACCTGCGCCGAGGACCTGAACATCCGGCTCCGCGGCCCGAACGGCACCTACTACCTGGTAGACGCCTACGGTGGCACCAGCTGCACGCAGTACGGCACCCGGACCTTCTCGGTCCCGGTCACCCAGCAGGCCGCCGGCACCTGGACGCTCGACATTAGGGACGTCTACGCCGGTGACACCGGCTTCCTGGACACCTGGAGCATCACGCTCTGAGCGTCCCCATCACAGGTAAGGAGCCCCGGCCGGTCCTCCGGCCGGGGCTTCCCCACGTCTTCGGCACGCCTTCGGCACGTCTTCGGCGCGGGCGCGCGCCGGGCTCCGGGCCGGCGGTCGGGTCAGGCGGTCGGGTCAGGCGGTCTCGCGGGTGTCGTTGCGGAGGCTGAGGAAGACCAGCACGATCCCGATGTAGGTGCACAGCCGCACCGCGTCGGGGATGCCGTTCCAGGTGCCGTTCATCCACATGCCGAACCACTCGCCGCCGATGGCCTGGAAGCCGAAGAACCACAGCAGCAGGGCGACCGTGCAGCCGACGACGCCCCACCGCTTGGACCGCTGGAAGGCGGCGTCGTCGCGGCCGACGGCCCTGACCTGCTGCCAGGCCGACACCAGACAGGTCACCATGATGACCGCCTCGGTGAGGATGACGCCGACGTAGGCGACGTGGTGCGCCCACGTCCACGAGATGGCGCGGTAGTTGATCTGGCTGACCGCGGCGAGTTCGGGCTTCTGCGCGTCCATGGCCAGCACGTGCCGGACGAACTCGAAGTTCGTGCCGTAGTCGGTGAGGTTGCCGAACACGACGAGCAGCGCGAAGCCGCCGACGGTGAAGGTGAGCAGCGCCTTCGCCAGGCGAAGCGCGACGATGGTGTCGAAGCGGGCCAAGGTTCTTTCCTTTGACATCTCTGAAATCGAATGAGCACACGAGCCCAGAGGAGGTGTCCTGCAAGGGGAAAGATCCACGGGGCCCGCTCGCCCGGCGTGGAGGAACTCGCCGGGCCGCTCCACTGGCTCCGTCACTGGTGGTGACGTCGCGGGCCCCTCAGCCTGAGGTGGAACAACGTGACTAATAGTAGCCGACTCTGCAAACCACGCATCAAGGGCGCAGATCCGCGGGCCAGCGCCGCGCGACGGGCCCCGGGACGCGGCTCACCGGCCGCCGATGTCGTCGCTCCACACCCGCGGCGAGCGCCGCTGGAACTCCGACATCAGCGCGATGCACCGCCTCGGCCTTCTGAATCGTCGCGGCCCGGACGTCCGTCCCGCCCGGCAGGGGCGCCGCCACGAAACCTGCGGCCGAGTGCGCGTCATGCCGCGAGGGCGGCGACCACCTTGTCGGCGAGCCGGGCCAGGCGAGCCGGGTCGAGGGGGGCCCGGCGGACGGTGGTGCTCCAGTAGAGGGGGCCCGCCAGCAGGTCGAGGCCGAGTTCGAGGTCGGCGCCGGGGGGAAGCTCCCCGCGTTCCATGGCCCGCCGCAGGATGCCGGCCACCTTCTCGCGGCGGGTTCCGGCGACCTTGTCGCGCAGGGACGCGGCGATGTTGGGGTGGTGGGCGCCCGCCGCGAGCAGATCGGGCACGATACGGGATGCCAGCGGATGCCGCAGGGCCGCGTCGGTCGCGGTCAGGAAGGCCAGGACGTCTCCCCGCAGCGTGCCGGTGTCGGGGGTGTCGGCGGCGGTGGTCGCGACCTGGGTGACCAGGTCGATGGTCATGGCCTCCTTGGATTTCCAGCGTCGGTAGATGGCGGCCTTGCCCGAGCCGGCGCGCCGGGCCACGGCCTCCAGTGACAGCCGCCCGTAGCCGGCTTCGGCGAGTTCTTCGAAGAAGGCGGCGCGGATCGCCTCGGTGACGGCGTCCTGCAGGACGGGCCCGCCCGGCGGGCGGACTGCTGACGGTCGGCTCATGCCGCCCAGCCTACCCGAGACGGAACGGTTGCGTCTCGGGTCGGTGAAAGCTACTGTGCAGGCCATGCCGAGACGGTCCCGTTCCGTCTCGGACGGCGACGGAACGAGCAAACGGATGAACAACCTGATCGACCGGATCGACCGGGCCATCGGCATGACCGCGGCCATCGTCACGGGCATCACCGGCGACCACCTTGCCGCCCCCACGCCCTGCCCGGGATGGGACGTGCGCGCCGAACTCAACCACCTGGTCGGCGGCATGCGGATCTTCGCCGCCCAGCTCACCGGCGCCGACCCGGGAGGCGAGCACGAGGACGACTGGCTGGGCGCCGACCCGCCGGCCGCCTTCGCCGAGGCCGCCCGCCTCGACCGCGCGGCCTGGCGCCGTCCGGGCGCCCTGGAGAGGACCGTACGGCTGGGATTCGGCGCCGTCCCCGGGCCGATGGCCGCACTGGTCCATCTCACCGAGGTCCTGGCGCACGGCGCCGACCTGGCGATCGCCACCGGCCAGGAGCGGCTCGTCGACGGGCAGAGCTGCGACGATCTGCTCGCGGCCATGCGCGGCATGGACTTCGACGCCTTCCGCCTCCCCGGGATGTTCGGCCCCGAGGTCCACCAGGCCGGGGACGCTCCCGCCCACCGGCGGCTGCTGGCCTTCCTCGGCCGCGACCTCTCCGCGCTCGGGTGACCCGGCCGACCCCTCGGTTGCCGACCGAGGCTCGACCAGATCGCCGCGCTGGAATGGGTGCGCGACAACATCGCGGCCTTCGGCGGCGACCCCGGCAACGTCACCGTCTTCGGCGAGTCGGCGGGCGCCGTCAGCATCGGCGCGCTGCTCACCAGCCCGCGCGCCAGAGGCCTGTTCCGCCGGGCCGTCATGCAGAGCGGCCCGCCGCACACCGTGCCGCGGGCCGAGGCCGCGCGGACGGTGCGGCTGATGGCGGCCCGGCTGAAGGTGCCGGCCACGGCCGGGGCGCTCGCCGCGCCGCAACGCGCTCGTGCCGCAGTGACCGAGACGCCCTCCGGCCGGGGCCGCGCCCGCGCCCCGACGTGCGAGGAGACCGGCCGGAGCGGCGTCGCGGCGGAATGGGCGCGTGACTGACGACCGATCGGCCGCTCTGGCGACCCAGCGCCGGATCGCCGCCTGCGACATCCGGCTGCCCGAGCACGTCCTGCTCCAGGGCACCTCCGGCCGGATCCTGCGCCAGGCGCTGCAGCTCTTCGCCGAGCGGGGCTTCTACGGCACCTCCATCCGCGACCTCGCGGTGGCCTGCGAGATCCGCTCGGCGACGCTCTACTCCCATTACCCGACCAAGGAGAACGTCCTGGCGGAGCTGGTGCGCATCGGTCACGAGGAGCGCCACCGGCGGCTGACCGAGGCGGCCGCGGCGGGCCCGGCCGATCCCGCCTCGCGCCTGCGCCGGGTGGTGCGCGCGCACGTCCTGGCGCACGCGGAGTTCCCCATGCTGGCCGTCGTGGCCGACAACGAGCTGCACGCCCTGTCTCCCGAGCTGGCCGGCCCCGCACTCGTGCTGCGCGCGGCCGGCCGGCAACTGCTCATCGACATCATCGACGAGGGCATCGCCGCGGGCGTCTTCGCCGTGCCCGACGCCTTCCTCGCGGTGACCGCGATCAGCGGGATGGGGATGCGCGTGGCGAACTGGTACGACTCCGCCCTGCCGTACGAACCGCACGAGGTCGCGGACACCTACGCGGACTTCGCGTTGCGCATCACCGGCGAGGGCCCCTGACGCCGAACCCGCCGGGCCACTTGAGGCCGCCCGCCGTGATGCCGCTCACCACCTGGCGGCTGAACACCACGCAGACCGCGATCATCGGCAGCATGATGATCGACAGGGCCGAGAACAGCAGATCGTCGGGTTCATCGCCGAGAGGTGAGCCGCACGGCCCGGCGGAGGCCGCCGAGGCGGGCCCGTCCGGAGGATCGCTCCGGACGGGGCCGCCCGGAAGGGCGCGGGGCTCAGGGCGCGAGGTTGCCGAGGGCGACGGAGTAGACGACCCGCTGGTCCTCGCCTTCGGTCAGCCCCCACAGCTCGCCCCCGGCGCCCGAGTACCACAGCGACAGGTCCTCCGGCCGGTAGCCCCAGTCCGTACGGGCCGTCATCGTCATGGAGGCCAGGTCCACCGACGCGAAGCGCCTGGAGTACGGGACGTTGACGAACTTGCCGGCGCTCATGTTGACGTAGAGCCGGCCGTCGTGGAGCTGGACGCCCTGGACGTCGCTGATGGCGTGGGTCTCCGCCGTCGTGGGCGTGGTGGACTCCCAGGCCGCCGTCGGGGTCAGGTCGAGCCGGTAGTCGCCGGTCTCGGCCGAGCGGAAGGCGTAGCGCGCGATCCGGGTGCCGTTCAGCGGCTGGGGCTGGCCGTTCAGCCAGGTGGCCCGGTAGTCGCCCACCACGAGGGCCTGCCGGCCGGCGCTCGTCCGGTCCAGCGAGATGTAGTCGAAGTGCAGGTCGGGGCTGACGAAGTTGGCCACCTCCGGCATGACGTACTGGTAGTCGTCGAGCTTGGTCTGATGGCGGTAGATCCGGCGGGTGTCGAACACGCGGATGGCGCTGCGCTTGGCGCTCGGGGCGCCGGTGCCGTCGGGCCAGCCGGGGGTGGTGGCCATGAACAGGTAGGGGCCGCTCCAGGCCAGGCCGCCGCCGTGCCCGTAGATCCGGCTCAGGGTCCCGTCCGGACGGACCCAGACCGGCAGGACGGTCCGGTGACGCATGTCGTTCAGGTTCACCACCGACAGCCGCACCGAGTTGGCCAGCGAGTGGGTGGGCGGGTTCTGCCAGGACCAGCTCGTGATCAGCGCGTCCTTCGAGGTGGGCACCGGAGCGGCGTCGTTCCTCGCCTCACCGGAGGTGGCCAGGCCCTGCGGCACCCAGGCGGTCTCGCCCGTCAGGCCCTGCAGCTTGGCGTCCCAGCAGAACGACCTGCCGACGCCGCCCGTCGCCGGACCGAAGGACTGCATGCGCGAGGCGCAGGCCGGGTCACCGGCGGGCGTCGGGAGCTGGGTCCGATCGTCGCCGCTGAGCACCTGGTCCAGGGTGGTCAGGCTGAACGCGTCCTCCATGGGCTGGGTGTACGGCTCGGCCCCGACCGTGAGCGACAGCCCGGTGAGCGCGTCGCCGGTCAGGCGCTTGAGCGGCGCCACCACCTGGACCGCCGCGGCGGCCCCCGCGGACGCGGGGGCCGCGGTGCTGGCGGCCGCCGGCGCGGCGCTCATGACGGCGGCCGTCATCGCCAGCGCGATCAACATCTGTCCCAACGGATCCTCTTCTCGCTGTGATCGTCAGGCGTCGCAGGACGCCTTCTGGGTGGGCCAGGCCCGCCGGCACCACCGGGCGTTCACGCCGGGCCGGGCGTGGCGGGCGACGCGGACGTGCAGGGTGCCCGCCTCGTCGTAGAGGGCGGCCTTGCCGTACC
The DNA here is from genome assembly GCF_044465345.1 of Nonomuraea sp. NPDC049684. NCBI lineage: Bacteria > Bacillati > Actinomycetota > Actinomycetes > Streptosporangiales > Streptosporangiaceae > Nonomuraea > Nonomuraea sp. NPDC049684. The sequence goes on from NZ_JBITLO010000025.1 coordinate 5,592, forward strand.
GGTGGGCCAGGATCCTGGCGCCGTCGAACGTCCACCATTGCCCGCTGTCGCCCGGCGCGCAGGGGGCCAGGATCGCGTCCTGCTTCCTGGGCCCCCGTGCGGTCAGGCATCGGCGGTCGTACCTCTCGTGGTCGCTCCGGATCATGAACGTCCCGGGCACCCCTGTGGCCCGGGAGATGTCCTCGACGTGCCAGAGCTGCCACCCGTCCTCGGGCTTGCCCGCCTCCCGGTTGCAGGCCAGGGAGCGGACGTCCTCGCCGTTGTTGGCGTCCAGGCAGTCGCCGGTGCCCGCGTTGACGAACCTGACGACGCCGGTGCCGCCCGCCGCCGGAACGGCGGGTCCGGCGGGGGCCGGCGTGAGCAGCGACAGGGTCAGGGCGACGAGCAGGCGCATGGGATGTCCTCGGCTTCTCGGCGGCGTGGCAGGTCCCCAGTCTCAGCGGGGCGATCATTGTCCGGAAGCCCGTTTCGCGCCATGGACAAACTTGATCGAATCGGGGTGAAGTCGTATTTTGCGCTGGTTTGTGGTTCTCATGGGACCTAGGGGGAGCGCATGGGACGACGTGAACAGGTCGTGGATCCGACGGACGGCCCGGTCGCCGCTTTCGCGGTCGAGCTGCGCAAGTTACGGGAGCAGGCGGGCACCCCGTCCTACCGGGTGATGGCCGCGCGGGCCCGCTTCGCCGCCTCCACGCTGGCCCAGGCCGCCGCCGGGGAGAGGCTGCCGACCCTGCCGGTCACGTTGGCCTACGTCCGCGCCTGCGGCGGCGACGAGCGGGAATGGCGGGTCCGCTGGGAGGAGACCCTGGCCGCCGACCGGGAGCGGGCGTCCGTGGCCGCCGCGTGCGAGCGGGCGCCGTACCGGGGGCTGGCCGGGTTCGAGGAGGCCGACCGGGCCTACTTCTTCGGCCGGTCCGCGCTGGTGGAGCGGCTGGCCGGCATGGTGAAGGCGCACCGGATGGTGATGGTGGTCGGCCCGTCCGGCTGCGGCAAGTCCTCGCTGCTGCGCGCCGGGCTGGTGCCGGCGCTGCGGCCGCGCGCGGCGCGCGTCGTCACGCCGGGCGTCCATCCGGCCCTGACGGCTCTGCCGGCCGCCGCCGAGGGGGAGCTGGTCGTGGTCGACCAGTTCGAGGAGGTGTTCACGCTGTGCGAGGACCCCGCCGAGCGCGAGGCGTTCATCGACGCGCTGGTGGCCGCCGAGGGCGGAGTCGTGCTCTCCGTACGCGCGGACTTCTTCGGACGGTGCGCCGACCATCCCCGGCTGATCGAGGCCGTCGAGGACGCCACCGTCCTGGTGGGCCCGATGAGCCCGGCCGAGCTGCGCCAGGCGATCGTCAAGCCCGCGGCCACCGCCGGCCTGATCGTGCAGCGCGAGCTGACGGCCCGGATCCTGGAGGAGGTCACCGGGCAGCCCGGCGGCCTGCCGCTGATGTCGCACGCCCTGCTGGAGACCTGGAAACGCCACCACGGCAAGGCGCTGACGCTGGAGGCGTACGAGGCCGCGGGCGGCATCGCGGGCGCGGTCGCCCGCACCTCCGAGAAGCTTCACGCCGGCCTGACCCCGGCCCAGCAGGACCGGCTGCGCGACCTGCTGCTGCGGCTGGTCATGCCCGGCGAGGCGGGCGCGCAGCCCACCCGCCGCCCGGTACGGCGCTCGGAGCTGCTGACCGGCGACCCCGGCGACCCGGGCCCGCTCCTGCTCGAACGCCTGACCGCCGCCCGCCTCGTCACCCAGGACGGCGAGACGGTCAACCTGGCCCACGAGGCCCTGCTGACCGCCTGGCCCCGGCTGCGCGCCTGGGCCGAGGAGGACCGCGAACGCCTGAGGGTGCACCGGCGGCTCACCGAGGCGGCCTACACGTGGGAGGAGCACGGCCGCGACCCCGGCGCCCTCTACCGGGGGCTGCGCCTTGACCTGGCCCGCGAACACCTCACGGCCCGGACCCTCACCCCGGCCGAACGCGCCTTCCTGGCCGCCAGCCACGGCGAGCGCAGGAAGGGCAGGCGGCGCACCGCGGTCCTGGCCGTCCTGGCGGTGTGCCTGCTGGTCGCGACGTCCCTCATCTGGCAGCGAAGCCTGGTGAACGGCCGGCAGAAGCGGGAGCTGCACGCCCGCGACATCGCCGGGACGGCCGAGACCCTGCCCCTGTCGGAACCGTCCCTGGCCATGCGGCTCAGCCTGGCCGCCTGGAAGCTGGCCGACCTCCCCGAGACCCGCGCGGCCCTCCGGGCCGCGCGCCGCCCCCCCCCGCCGGACGGCGTCACCCCCCACGCCACCCCCCCCGCCACCCCCCGCCGCCCCAGCGCCCCCGGCCGCGCGGGGGTCATCTCCACCCCCCCCCGCGCCTCGGCGCCCCGCGGCGCCCCGGGCCCCCCCCCCCCCCCCCCCCCCCCCCCCCCCCCCCCCCCCCCCCCGAGCCTCCAGCCGCAGCAGGACGTCTTCACCGACCAGGACACCTCCCCGGACACCCGGCGCAGCCTGAGCGCCGACGGCCGCTGGCTGATCAGCGCCACCGCCACCCGGGTCACCCGCTGGGACCTGCGCACCCACCAGCCCCAGGTCATCGACGCGCCCGCCGGCTCCGACGCGGCGGCGCCGCCGCTGGTGTGCAGCCCCGGCGAACCGCTGCGCCTGCCCGACCCCGCGACCGGCCGCCCCACCGCCCCCGCCTGGGCGCCCACCCCGACCGCCGAGCAGTGCCGCGAGGGACGCCTGCGCCTCTCCCCGGACGGACGGACGCTGCTCCTGGCCACCCCCGCCCTGGTCAGGGTGTGGGACGTGGCCTCGGGCACCGAGGCCGCCGGACTCAGCGCGCCGGGCGTGCGCGAGATCGGCTTCAGCGCCGACGGCGCCTTCGTCGCGACCGCCGGAGAGGACGAGCTCCAGGTGCGCGCCACGAACCACCTCCAAGGAGTGCTCCTGCGCCACCCGCTCCACGGCGACCTGGTCGACGACCTCTGGATCGGCCCCGACGCCGGGGAGATCCGCTACCTGACCGGCTCCACCGTGCACACCCTGCGCGTCGGCTCGGCCTTCACCCGCGACTGGCGCGAGGAGAGGGCGACCTCCGCCGCCTTCAGCCCGGACGGCACGACCCTGCTCCTCACCTACCGGGACCGTGTCGAGCTGCGCGACGCCAGGACCGGGCAAGAGCTGCCCGGCCCGCCCCGGCCCGCCTGCCCGACGCCCTGCTGGATGCAGGCCGCCCTCAGCCCCGACGGCCGGACCCTCGCCTACGGCGACGCCTATGCCGCCTCCTTCACCGCGACGTTGTGGGACCTGGCCGGACGGCGGATCACCGGCCAGTCGCCGCCATTCCGCCACGGCGGGCCGCTCGCCTTCGCCCGGAACGGCGAGCTGCTGCTCATCAGCGGCGCCTCGGCCGGGCCGGAGGCGCTCACGAGCTGGAACCCGCGCACCGGCGCCGTCACCACGAACCCCGGCGTCACCGGCACCCGGATCGCCGTCGCCCCGGGGGGAGAACGCCTGCTGACCGACCGGGGCGAGGTCGCCTCGCTGCCGCCGCTGCGGCCGGCCGGCGGCGGCCCCGGCCCGGCGGAGGCGCTGGCCTACAGCCCCGACGGCCGGTTCCTCGCCACCGGCGACACCAGAGGACGAACCGCCCTCTGGGACGGCGACCTCCGCCGCAACCTGGGCACACTGCCCCCCACCGCCTCCGGAGCCGTCACCGCGCTGGCCTTCTCCCCGGACGCCGGCCTGCTCGCCGTCGGCACGGAGGGAGGCGCCGTCCAACTGTGGGACACCGCCGGCCGCCGGCCTGTCGGCCCGCCCCTCGCCACGCCGGGCGGCGCCGTCCTCGCGCTGTCCCTCGGCGGCGACGCGCTGTCGGTGGCGGGCAAGCACCTGCCCTTCCAGCGCTACGACCTCAGCGCCGCCGGGGCCGCGAGCACCGTCTGCCGGCGGGTCGGCCACGGGCTCGGCCGGGAGGAATGGGCCAGGTACTTCCCGGACTTCCCCTACCAGCCGACCTGCGGGCCGCAGGACCGCTGACCGGCCTGGGAGCGGCCCGGCCGGGCGGCGGCGAGGCGGCCGAAGGACGGGGTCAGGCGGGAGGGCGGCGGGCCAGGCGCTCGGTGTGCGCCGAGCGCCCCTCGGGACGGCCCGCCGCGTGCGACGCCTCCTGGGCCAGGCCGTTGAGCGTGGTGCGGACCACGCGCGCGGTCTGGAGATCGACCGCGCGCGCGTCGCCGAAGCGCACCAGGCCGTCGGCCAGCAGCACGGCCAGCCCGTGCAGCGCGGCCCACACCACGAACTCCGCCCCCTCACGGGCGGGCTCCGGCAGGCCGCCGACCGCGGCGAGCCGGTCGAGCTCCGCGGTCAGGACGTCGTGCGGGTGGGGGGAGATGGCGGAGTCGGGGGCGGTGGCGCCGCCGCGCAGCACGAGCCGGGCCACGGCCGGATCGCCGAGCGACCAGCGCACATAGCCGCACCCCAGGGCGATCAGCCGCCGCTGCGGGTCGCCGGCCTGGCCGGGCGCGCGCTCGCAGTCCTGTCGCAGGCGTTCCCCGAGCCAGGCGAGCGTCCGCTCGGACAGGGCGCGCACCAGCGTGTCGCGGGAGGCGAAGTGGTGGTAGGCGGCGCTGGGGCTGACGCCGACGCGCGCCGAGGCCTCGCGCAGGGACCAGCCGTCGGCGCCGCGCTCGCGCACGAGGGCCTCGGCGGCGTCGAGCAGCGCGCTGCGCAGGTCACCGTGGTGGTATCGCCCCTTCGCCATCGCCCGATCTTAACACTGATCAGATCTCTGCTACGCTCGCCAGCATCTCAACAGTGTTCAGATTGGAGCCGGATCATGTGCCCTGCCGATGTGACGCCGAACCCGTCCCCTGACCTGTCCGACCTTCCCGACGTGCGGACGAGCCCGCCGCCGGTCGTGCGCGGCGAGCCCGTCGAGGTGTCCGACGGCGTGTACGTCATCCCGGACAACCGCGTCGAGCTCGTCCCGAACGTCGGCATCGTCGTGGGCGAGCACGCCGCGCTGGTCGTCGACACCGGCATGGGCCGCCGCAACGGCGAGTTCGTCCTGGAGCAGGCCCGGCGCCTGGCCGGCGACCGGCGGCTGTACCTGACCATCACGCACTTCCACCCCGAGCACGGGTTCGGGGCGCAGGCGTTCAAGGGCGCCGCGACGATCGTCTACAACGCCTCCCAGCGCGCGGAACTGCACCGCAAGGGCGCCGCCTACGTCGAGATGTTCACGGGGCTGAGCGCCGCCGCGGCGGCCGAGCTCGAAGGCGTCGAACTCGTCGACCCCGACCTGGTCTACGAGGGCCGGGCCGAGATCGACCTGGGCGGCCGCAAGGCGGCGCTGCGCGCGGTCGGCCCCGCGCACACGGCCTCCGACCAGGTCGTCGTCATCGACGACCGCGTGCTGTTCGGCGGCGACCTGATCGAGACCCGCATCTTCCCGATCGCGCCGTACTTCCCGCCGTACGACGTGGACGTGGACGGCCCCGGATGGATCGGCGTGCTCGACGCCCTGATCGCCGGCGAGCCCGAGATCGTCGTGCCCGGCCACGGGGAGGTGGGCGGCGTCTCCTTGATCCGCGACGTCCGCGACTACCTCGACCACGTGCACGGCGAGGTCGCGCGCCTGCGCGCGGCGGGCGCCTCCGCCGACGAGACGGCCGCGCAGATCGACGCGCAGGCGCGCGCCCGCTGGACCACCTGGGAGCGCCCCGAGTGGATCGGCTTCGCCGCCCGCGCCTTCTACGCCGCCGGACACCGGTGACGTGACCGTCCCCCTCGACCGGGGGAGCGCTATGCGTCCGCTGTCACGCTGTACGAACCCGAGGTGCAGCCGGTGATGCGCCAGCCGCCCGGCGCCTGCCGGACGGCGACGCCGCTGAGTCCGGTGCCACGGACGGACGGCCGGGCGTCGCCCGGGAACCAGACGTCGAGCCCGCACCCGCTGCCCTCGCCCCGGGCCGTGAGGCTCGCCCGGTCCGACGTCAGGCCGGTCAGACGGCCGGGGGCGGAGCGGGGGTAGGGGCGCGACAGCTCGGCGACGTATTCGGCGGGCGGGGGCAGGTCCTTCCCGGTGGCGCAGTCCTCGATCATGAGGTTGCCGCCGGTCCCGGCGTCGGCGCCGGCGTGGGCGTCGCCGCAGGACTGCTTCCAGACCCAGAACGCGCCACCGATGCGGTGCCGGTCCTCCTGGTCGGTGTATCTCGCGATCGGGGCGGCGGCGGGGTCGCCGAACCAGCCCCACTCGCCCGACCAGAGCCCGGCGCCGTAGTACTCCGCCGCCCGGCTCGCCAGCTCGAAGCCGCGCTCGATGCTCGTGACGGTGAGGCCGGTGCCCTGGTCGATGGTGATCGACTCGTTGTAGAGGTGGGGAGCGAAGACGAGCAGCCGGTCGTCGGTGAAGCCCTTGGGCACCGGCACCTCGAAGCCGAGCCCCGACCAGAGCACGGACGGCTCGAAGAAGACCAGGTGGGGGAACCCGCGCCGCTCGCCCGCCCGGATGGCCTTGATCGCCCGGTCGTAGTAGCGGCCGAGCAGGACGCCGGAGGTGATCGGCGGCGCCTCGCCGAAGCCGGGCTCGTTCAGCAGGTCGTATCCGGCGACCATCGGCTCGTTCGCGAACCGCTCCGCCAGCATGCCCCAGGCGGCGACCAGGCGGGTCTGGATGCCGTCCCTGTCCTGGTAGAAGCTGGTGAAGGCGCGGGCGACGGCCGGGGAGATGTCGCGTCCGGTGAACTCGCACCTGGGGGCGCCGTCGAAGCGGTCGGCCCAGGTGGGGGCGCCGTCCCAGCCGTGCATCGGGGAGCCGTTCCGGCAGGTGGCGCCGGGGGCGGCGCCGACGCCCTTGCCCCAGGCGTCCTGGTGCATGTCGATGACCGTGCGCAGGCCGTGCCGGGCGGCGGCTTCGACGGCCCAGGAGATCTTGGCGAGGTAGGCCGGGTCGTAGTGGCCGGGGCGGGGTTCCAGCGCCGACCAGGACAGGGCCAGCCGGATGACGTTGAAGCCCATCTTCGCCATGCCGGCGAAGTCGGCGTCGGTGAGCGGTCGCGTCACCGCCTTGTCCGGGAATTTCTGGAAATAGTCTTCGAGTTGGTTGACGTTCACGCCACGCAGCAGCACCTCGTTGCCGTCGGCGTCGACGATCCGGCGGTCGGCCGAGAGGGTCAGGCCGGGGGTGCGCGGTGGCTGGGCGGTGGTGGTGGCGGGTCGCAGGAGCGGTAAGGCGAGCGCCGCCACGGCCACGACGACCGCCATCGCGATCGGCGCGACCCGGGCGACGCCCCTGCGCGCCGGGCGAGTGGCGGGGAGGAGAGCGCCGCCCTGGTCCGCCGGACGGCTGGCGAGGAGAAGGGGCGCGCCCTGGTCCGCCGGACGGCTGGCGGGGAGAAGGGCGACGCCTTTGCGTGCCGGACGCGTGGTGCCGAGGAGGGCGACGAGCGCCGCCGTCGCCGGGGCGAGGAGGGCGCCGAAGGAGAGCGCGGGGGCGAGGCGAAGCATGATCGCCGGCGCCCAGAACAGGCCGCCGCCCGCCAGGTCGCCGGGGATCCCGACGGCCACCTCGACCAGGCCCAGCGTCCCGGCCGCCCCCAGCGCCGACAGCCCCGCCACGACGGGCCGGGGCGAGGCGGTGGCGCTGAACCAGCGGTGCAACGCCCACGTCAGCACGCCGAGCAGAGTGACGGCTGCCAGGCAGCCCAGCGGTCCCGCCTCGGGCGCGGGGGCCAGCGGCGAGTCACCGATGGCATATCCGACGGGCGACCCGCCCCACCACACCCCGCCGACCGACACACCCAGGACGACGGCCACGCCCGCCGCAACCCATCCCGACGCCGACACCCTCAGGACGACCGCCCCAGGTACCGCCGCGGGCCGGACCTCGGGCGCCGCAGGGGCCGATGGGGCCGATGGGGCCGCGGACGCCACGGACGCCACGGACGCCGGGGAGGCCACGGACGCCGGAGAGGCCGGGGAGGCCGCGGACGCGGACGCGGGGGAGGCCGCAGGGGCTGCGGAGGCCCCGGACACGCCGGACGCCCCCGACGCCTCGGACGTCGGGGGCGCGGGAAGCGGGGTGAGGCGGCGGTGCAGGAGTTGGGTGAGCCAGGCGGCCACTGCCACCGGCAGGCCGAAGACCGCCGCCTTGACGCCGGTGAAGCCCGTCGACCACACCAGGTAGAGCACGTCGTCGAAGGTCATCGCCAGCGACATCACCAGCTTCGCCGCCATCGCCGACCACACCACCGCGCCCCACACCAGCAGCGCCGTACGCAGCGGGGTACGTCCACGGGCGAGAGCCCACGTCAGCACGCCGACCCCCGCCAGCAGCAGCGGCACGTACACGGCCAGGGGGGCCACCTGCCAGAGCGCGGCGACGGGCAGCAGCTCGGCCCCCGTCCAGGTGTACGGCGCGGCCAACCCAGACGGGTCGAACACCGCTCCCAGCGTGATGACGGCGGCAAGTACCACGACGGCGATCGGCGACAACCAGCGGTTCCTCATAGTGACGGCGACCATACATGAGCATCGCTCACAAATGAAGAGCCAAGATCCATCCGCGCTCGGGCTCATGCCAGGCGGATACCGGCGGAGGGGCCCGTCACGCGCCCTTGGACTCCGGCGCCTTCCAGGTGTTGCGAACACCCTCGTCGGCTGCCTGAACGACGCCTGGGAGCCGTTCATCCCCGACTTAAAGCCGGTCAGGACCGACATCAGGGCCGGTCACGGATATGTGGTGGTCGAGGACTTCGTCGTGCCCTTGGCGAGCTTGCCCTTCTTGTACAGGGGGTTGTGGGTGAGCTCGGGGGCGCCCTGGACCGGGTAGGCGGCTGCCGTACCGGAGAACGCCATCAGTCCGGCCGCCGTGGCGGCCAGCACGCGGATCATCATGAAGCGGGATGTCAGGGGCAGGCGCTCGGCACGGTCTACAGAGATCGTCCGGCCGTCTCCGCTCGACGCGCGCCGCGTCGAGCTCCGGGGCCCGTCAGGGACGGGCCCCGGAGAGGCTACTTCTTCTCGCAGGTGCGGTGGCCGAGGAAGACGTCGTCGATCCCCCACCACCCGGACAGCTGGCCGAGGAAGGTGAAGCGGACCCGCACCGCGTTGCGGCCGATCGCCTGCGGCAGCTCCACGACCTGGAGCTCGGGCCCGCGAGCCCCGGGGTAGCCCGCCTTCTTCCAGACGTTCGCCCAGGTCCGGCCGCCGTCGAGGCTGACGTCCACGAGCGCCGTGCCGTTCACCCTCGGCTCCACGTCGGAGGCGAACTGCAGGGCCGGGGCGGCTGCCTTCGACAGGTCCACGGCCGCCGACGTCAGCGTGGTCTCCTGGACGTGGTGCAGGCCGTAGTGGTCGGAGTCCACGATCGCGAACCCGCCCTTGCCGCCCGTCCTGTTGGTACGGCCGCCCGGATCGTTCAGCACCCAGCCGGGCTCGTGGGCGTACCCGGGGAAGCCGGGATCGGCGTTGGTGACGCTCCACCCGCCCGGCAGCCCGGCGTCCAGCCGTTCCGTGACGCCCTCCAGGACCGGCGCGTAGCCGGGGGCCTCGCAGGCCAGGGTCACCGTCAGCGCGAAGTCCTCGGTGAGCGGCGCCGTGCCGATGCTCACCTGCCGGACGGCCGGGGTGTAGCCGCGCGGCACGGCCGCCGCCTCCAGCGTGTACGTCGTGCCGGGCAGCAGCTCCAGCCGGTACGCGCCGGTCCCGGCGTCGGAGTTGGCCGTCCAGGTGTGCCCGGCGCCGTCGGAGGCCGTCACCTTGGCCGCCAGCGGCCAGCCCTGGCCGGAGCCGTCCCGCACGACGCCGCCGACCTGGACCCGCGCAGTCGGCGCGAGCCGGACGTCGAGCGTGACCGTGCCGTCCTTGGCGATCGTGGCGGCGGCCGTGGCGTCGTCGTAGCCGAACGCCTTGACCTTCACCTGGTAGTCGCCGCCGATCAGGCGCAGCGAGTAGTCGCCCGCCTGGCCGGTCACGGCGTCGCGGGAGCGCCGGCCGGTCACGGAGACGGTGGCGCCGGGCACCGGCTGGCCCGTCTCGGCGTCGGTGACGGTCCCGGCCAGCGTGCCGAGGCCGACCTTGGCGACGGCCAGCAGCGCCGAGGCGTCCAGCCGCCCTTCACCGAACACGTTGTTGTCCTCGGCCGGGCCGCCGCACTGGGCGTCGGCCGTGTCGATCGCGGACGCGTCCAGCAGCGCCCGGGTGCCGTCGAGGTCGCGGACCAGCTCGGGGAAGGCCGACCACAGCAGCGCGACGGCGCCGGCCGCGTGCGGCGCCGCCATGGAGGTGCCCGACATCAGCCCGTAGGAGCCGCCCGGCAGCGCCGAGCGCACGTCGACGCCCGGAGCCGCGATGTTCGGCTTGGTCTCGCCGTTCTGGCCGGGGCCGCGGCTGGAGAAGGAGGCGATCGCGCCGTTCACGCCGTAGGCGCCGACGGAGTAGTTGAGCGTGCGGCTGCCGGGCGAACCGCTGGTCCTGCACGACGGGCCGCTGTTGCCGTTGGCCCAGACGCCCATGATGCCGGAGGCGGCCCACGCCTGGAGGATGTCCTCGATGATCGGCTCGTCGGTGGGCTCGGTCGAGCTCCACGAGTTGTTGATGATGTGCGGCCGCTTGCTGACGTCCGGGTTCTGGCCGTGGCTGTCGGTGGGGGCCAGCATCCACTGGGCGGCCGCGACGAGGTCCTCCTCGCTGCAGGTCTGGCAGCCGTTCGCGGTGATCCACTTCACGCCGGGGGCGACGCCGATCTGGTTGCCCTGGCCGTCGTCGCCCACCATGGTGCCCATGGTGTGGGTGCCGTGCCCGTGCGTGTCGCAGGGAGCGCCGCCCGCGCAGTGCCCCGAGGTGTCGAACCAGTTGTAGTCGTGGGTGACGGTGCCGTCGGCGTTCGCGCCGCGGTAGGAGGCGCGCAGGGCGGGGTGGTCGAACTGCACGCCGGTGTCGATGTTGGCGATGACGATGTCCTCGCCGCGCCGCCCGTACTCCTTCCAGACGTCGTCGGCGTTGATGTCGGCCACGCCCCACTCCACGCCGCCGCCTGCCGCGGTCGCGGCGGCGCGCCGCACCGGCTCGGCCAGCGCGTACGTCTTCGGCGGTCGCACCTGCCGCACGCCGCCCATCGAGGTCAGCTTCCTGACCTGGGCCGGGGTCGCGCCCTTGACCAGGATCGCGTTGGTGACCCAGAACGACTCGCTGTCCAGCTTCTCGTCCTTGAGATACTTCCTGACGTCCGACTGGGTGCGGACGGCGGTGTCCTTGAGCGCGTCCACGACGAGCTGGCCGCGCGCGGTCCTGGAACGCGCCTTGGGCGCGGCCGACAGGTTGGCCTCCGGCTTGAGGATCACCCAGACGTCGCCCGGCGCCGCCTCGGCGGGCAAGGCCGCGGTCAGCCCCGCCACCAGGGCCAGGACGGGGAGTAAGGCCCGGAATCGCATGTCAGCCCTTTCCACAGGTGAGTCGGGCGGCCACCGGCCGCACCTCCTGGGCGACCTCGGAGACCGTCAGGCCCACGGCCCACACGTTGTCCGGTCCGCTGCCGTGCACGTCCAGGAAGTTGTAGGTCAGGCCGTTCATGCGCGGCCCGGGGTGGGAGACCGTCGTCCAGGCGGAACCGTCCCAGTGCAGGAACTCCTCCTCCTGGCCGAGACCGACGTCCCCGACGGCCCACACGTCGCCGGGGGCGGCGGCGTAGACGCTGTCGAGGCGGCTGTTGCCCAGGTCGGGCAGCGTGGTCACGCTGCTCCACGCCGTGCCGTCCCAGTGCATGACCAGGGCGGCCGCCTGGTTGTCGGCTCCGTCGCGGCGCCGGCTGCCGACCGCCCACACGTCGCCGGGGCCGGTGCCGGAGACCGCGAAGAGGGCGCCCGTCGGGTGCGGGGCCGCCACCTCCGTCCACCGCGTGCCGTCGAAGTGCTGGACGAGCGGGCTGACGACGCCGTCGGCGTCGCGCTGGTTGCCCACGGCCCACACGTCGTCGGGCGAGACGGCGGTGACGGCGCGCAGGATCGCGTCCGGGCGGCCGGCGGCCGGGTTCTCGACGATCGTCCAGCGCCGGCCGTCCCAGTGCTCGATCAGCGCGGCGGTGGGCGGGTTCAGGTCGCCCTTCTTGGCCCCGTAGGTGTAGCCGACGGCCCAGGCGTCGTTCTTCGACACCGAGGCGACGTCGGCCAGGTAGAGGCCGGTCGTGGCCGCCGCCGGCGAGACGGCCGTCGGGTGGAGCGTCCACCGCCGACCGTCCCAGCGGGCGGCCTGCGTGGTGTCGGCGCCGGTGCCCATGTGGTCGAGCAGCAGCCAGCCGCCGTCGGGGGAGTGGAAGGAGCTGGCTTCGGCGAGCTGCCTGGTGTGCGGCGGGACGGGCGGGCGGGCGTTGTCGTGCGGCCGGCCGCCGCGCAGGTCGCCGGTCCAGGCCGCCGGTGACCCGCCGGAGGAGGAGCCGGTGAACAGGGCCTCCCGGGCGGAGAAGACCGTGACGTCCTGCGGATAGCTGTCGACCGGGGTGATCGCGGAGGTGTCGACGACGTTCCAGGACGGCACGCAGCCTCCCGGTGCGGCCGAGGGCGTGGTGAGAGTGGTGGCCAGCAGCGCGCCGGCGATGAGGGTCTTCATGGGCTCTCCTAGAAGGCGCCGATGCCGTTGGGGCTGCCGTAGCCGGTCGGGCCGTCGTAGCCGGGGCGGGCGTTGCACAGCTCGGGCGCGGCGCAGGCGCCGGTCCTGCCCGCCGTGATGTCGAACAGGTGGGCCTTGCCCGCCTGCAGCTGCCTGCCCGGCGTGATCAGGTCGCCGTTGCCGGCCAGCGCGTACACCCCGGCCACCAGCGCGGCGGCGATCGGGGTGCCGCCGGCCGCGACCCAGCCGCCGTAGGAGTAGCTGTCGTAGACGGCGACGGGCGTGCGCAGGTCGGCCACGGCGGCCGTGTCGGCGACGGTGCGCTTGGCGCCGCACGCCCCCTTCGGCTGCCAGGCGGGCCGCGCGACGTAGACCGAGCAGCCCGACCCCGATCCGGACCAGGCGGTCTCGCCCCAGCCGCGCGCGCCGGCCTGACGGTACAGCGTGGTTCCGCCGACGGCCGTGACCGTCCCGTACGCGGCGGGCACGAGCTGCCTGCCCGTCCTGGCGGGGAAGCCGCCGTCGCCGCTCGGGGCGGTGACGGGCACGCCGGGGTGCGCGTAGTGGGCGGCGTGGGCCAGCTCGCCGGCGTACTCCGGCAGGCCGTACGGCGTGGTGACGACCGTGGCCCCCTGCTTGACGGCCTGGTCGACGGCCAGGCCCAGGTTCTCGGCGCCGGCGTCGTCGGCCTCGACCAGCAGCAGCCTGCAGTTGGGGCAGGCGGCCGCGGCGATGTCGAGCGCGGCGCTGCTGTTCAGCGACCAGTCCGGGTTGGCGCCCGGCGGCTCGTCGCCGCCGCGCTGGTTGACCTGGCGGAAGCAGTCGAACTCGCCCTCGCACGGCGGCAGCCCGTTCGCCTTGCGGTAGACGGCGAGATCGTTGCCCGCGTTCGGGTTGTGGTACGGGACGATGACCGCGATCGTCTGGCCGCCGCCCAGCCGCGCCGATGGCAGCCGGTAGGCCTGCTGCAGGTCGGCGGCCGAGAACGGCTGGGGCAGCCCGGCCGCCCTGGCCTCCGCGGCCGGCCGGGCGGTCAGCAGGCAGCCGGCCGAACCGGCCCGCGCGGCCGGGCAGGAACGCGCCGGATCGGCCTGGGCCGGAACGGCGGGCCCGGCGAGAAGCAGGGCGGCCGCGGCCGCCGCGATGAGTTTCACCATGATGAGCTCCTTCAGCTCGTCAGGCCGTAGGCGCGGACGACGGTCTGCTCGACGGCGTTGCCCTGCCGGTCGTGCGCCCTGACCCGCAGCGAGACGAACCCTCCGGAGTCCGGGTGCCGGACCGTGGCGGCGAACAGGCCGTCGGCCCGCCTGCCCGCGGTCAGCGGCTCGCTCCAGGTGGCGCCGTCGTCGTAGGAGAGCGCGACGGTGGCCTCGACGCCCTTCGGCGCGGCCATGTGCTCCTGGTTCTCCACCGCGAACGCCACCTGGAACGGCCCGGCCTTCGCCTTCGACGCGGCGTCGAGCGGCAGGTCGTAGCGGAGGAACAGCAGCGGCAGGAACGAGCACTCCCGCGTGGCGTCGGGCACGCACGACGCGCTCTTCGGCAGCTTGGCCCGCTGGTCGGAGGGACCCGAGCGGAACGTCCAGTCCGTCGTGACCGGAGTGCCGGCCAGCTCGCCGCGCTGGTCCTGCTTCCACACCAGCCGGTAGGCGGCCGGGTCGGGCAGCATCGGCAGGTCGGCCGCCTGGGCGCCGAGGGCGCCGGTGATGCGGTTGTCGGAGGTGAAGGCCAGCTCGCCATTGCGGTAGAAGTCCAGGCCGGAGTGCTCGTCCCAGGACGTGCCGGGCGAGTAGTGGCCCGGCGTGGAGTCCGCGAACCGCTGCGGATAGATCATGCCCAGGTCTCCCTGGCGGCAGGCCACGCAGAGGGTCGCGAACGGATCGTCGACGAGCGGCGAGTCGCCGCCGAAGCCGATGGTCGACTCCTGCCGGTAGGGCGCGGTGCGCGACGGCACGCCCGGCGCCTTGTTCCACACCTCGCGCACCACGGAACCCGGCCTGAGGTGGCGGCGCTGGTTGTAGTGCCGCGCGCCGTCGTCGGAGTTGAACGCGGTGTGCCAGACGGTGATGTCGGGGGCGCCGCTGAACAGGTAGTCGGTGCGCTCGCCCGGCAGCACGGACGAGCCGACCCCGAGCGCGCTCTGCGTCCAGGGCAGGAAGACCTCGGGGAACAGGTCGAACCGGTCCGGCTGCCCGTACGGGCTGCGCAGGATCGTGGAGCGGACGGTGGTCAGCTCCGAGTCCCGCACCTTGCGGGTCAGGCTCCCGGGCACGCCCTTGGCGTAGGGGAGGACGAGCCGGTAGCTGGGCTTTCCGGGCGAGCCGGACGCGGTCTCGGTGAGCTGGGTGTAGGCGGCGAAGCTGAAACTGCCCTTGCGCACCGGCCTGGTCGGCGTCGCGTACAGCGGCCGGCTGCCGAACTCCGGGTTGGACACGATCCGGAACGCGACGAGCTGGAAGGCTCCCAGCCCCCACGCGTCCACCCCGGCCGCGTTGCCCGCCTCGCTCTTCCTGACGAAGGCGAACATGTCCTGCCGGTACATGCCCTCGGTGGGCTGCTCCACCTCGACGTCGTACGGCACGGCGGCGCGGGCGTCCAGCGTGACCCGCACATCGCCGCCGACCCTGATCTCCGGCTGGACGACGAACGCCGCGCGGCTCGTCAAATCGTCGGCCGGCCCGGTGAACACGCTCGCCTCGACGGCGTAGGTGCCCTCCGGCACGCTGAAGGCGACCTCGCCGGTCTCGCCGGGGTAGTCGATCGTGTAGAAGCCGAGGTCGGTGTCATCGACGCTGTGCACGTAGGCGACGACCGCGCCCGGCTTGCCGTCCAGGTCGACGCTGTCGATCGAGAGGGTGTGGTAGGCGCCGGCGGCCGCCTTCGCGGTCGCGGGCCGCCGGAACGGCGAGGGCGGCGCGTCGTCCGGCGCGCTGATGCGCTCGACGCCGGCCGGCGTCCCGCCGCGGCCCGCGCGCCACTCCTCGGCGAGCACGCGGCCGAGGGCCGGAGCCTCGTCCGGGGTGATCGTGGCGCCCAGCGCGGCGAGCCGGCTCGTCGCGGCCTTGACCGGGACGGGCCGGTTGCCGGTCCTGGCCAGGTGACTGACGTTGAACAGGCGCGGGTCCAGCAGCCGGTCCAGGAACGGCACGGCCGTGCTCGGGATGACGTACTGGTCGCCGTGCCAGCCGAACCTCAGGTAGGTGCCGCCGGCCGGCACGGCGCCGGGGGACAGGACGGTGGTGCTCTGGCGGCCCTGCTTGTCCACGTCCAGGCGGACCTGCTCACCGGTGACGAGGGTGACGGTGGTCTGGCGGGGAGGGGCCGCGGGCTGCTCCCGGGCGACGGCCGGGGGGTCTTCGTACGGGATGACGGGGTCGATGGCCGGCACGCCGGTCGCCATGCCGGTTGCCGCGCCGGTCGCCATGCCGGTCGCCGCGCCGGTCGCCGCGGTGGCCGTCGAGCCGGTCAGGCCCAGTCCGGCGACCAGGGCCGCGGTCGCGCTGATCACCACCGCTCTTGAGCGCGGCCTGGAGGTGCTCATGCGGGCTCCTGTCCTCGGTGGGGGGTCACGCCTCGACCCAGCCGTCGTCGTCGGCGGCGGTGGCGGGGGCGCCGACGGTGGTCGCGGGGGCGCCGACGGTGGTCGGGCCGTCGGCGGTGGGGGTTCCGGGGTCGGCGGCGGGGGTGCCGTGGTCGTCCGGAGCCGGGGCCGGGGTCGGGGTCGGGGCCGGCTTTTCGGCGTCCTCGGTCTCAGTGGGCTCGTCGGGGCTGTCCATGGGACAAGCGTGATGACAGGGGCATGCACCCAGCTATGGGGAAAAATCCCCATTCGTGGGGGTGGGTCAGCCGGATCCGCCCATGCGCTGCCCGAGCCCCGCCCGCGACCGCAGCCCCAGCTTGCGCAGCACCGCGCTCAGATGTTTGTCCACGGTCTTCGGCGACAGGAACAGCTTCTTGGCGATCTCCCTGTTGCTCAGCCCGGTCGCGGCCAGCTCGGCCACCTCGGCCTCGCGCGGCGACAACGCGTCACCGTAGCCGCGCGTGCCGCCCCGGTAGCGGACGGGCCCGGCCACGCCGTGCCGCCTGGCCGTGCTCGCCGCCCGGTCGAGGTCCCACCGCGCCCTCAGCTCCTCGAAGACCGCGATGGCGGCCCCCAGCAGCGCCCCGGCCCGCCCGGGATCGCTGCCGTCGCCGTCGCCGCTGCCGTCGCCGCTGCCGTCGCCGTCGTCGTGGCCGCCGGTGTCGTCGTGGTCGCCGTCGAGCAGGGCGGTTGCGGCGAGCGCGCGGCACTGGGCCGCCTCGTACCGGCCGCCCAGCTCGTCGTAGGCGTGCGCGCCCGCCAGGAAGCGCTCCGGATCTCCCGTCACGAACCCCTGGGCGTGGGCCAGCGCGGCGGGCGCCAGCGGCGCGTCCAGCCCGTCCAGCTCCCGCTCCAGCTCCGCGCACAACCGGCCGGCCTCGGCCGTCCGGCCCGCCGCGACCAGCGCGCCGGCCAGGGCGGGCAGCGCGCGTACGGCCAGCGGCTGCAACCCCTTGGCCCGCCACCCCGCCAGCATCCCGATCAACTCCTCGTCCGGCGGCTCACCCCGGACCGTGCCCAGGCGCAGCAACGTCTCGACCGCCGGCGGCAGCGCGTCCACCGCGCCGACCTCCACGGCCCTGCCGACGGCCGCGCGGAGCCTGCGCGCCCCCTCCTCGATCTCACCCCGCGCCACGGCCAGGCAGTGGGCGACCAGCTCGGCCGTGACGCGCTGGTGCGGTTGCTCGTCGAGCGCGTCCAGCAGCAGGGCGGTCTCGTCGGCCAGGCCCGTCCACTCCCCGCGGAAGTAGCGCAGCACCGCCAGGGAGGACCGGATGAGGTACTCCAGCCGCCGGCTGCTGTCGATCTTCAGCCCGCCGCGCAGCGCGGCGTCCAGCAGCCGCTCGCTCACCGCGTAATGGCCCGCGTAACAGCTCTCGTCGCCGACCGACCAGAACGCGACGACCTCCTGCCGGGACTCCGGACGCCCGCCGGCCAGCCGGGTCATCCGCTCGGTCAGCGCCGTCCAGCGCGGGTCGCCGATGGTGGTGAGCACCATCGCCACCTTGCCGAGCACCGACAGCTGGAGCGACGGGCTGCCGCCGAGCCGTTCGGCGGTCTCCAGCGCGCGGTCCAGCCAGTAGACGTGCTCGGCCGGCGACACCCCGGCCGAGGTCGGCACGCCGAGCCCGACCATCGCCCAGGCCGCCAGCTCCGGACGGTCGTCCAGGTGGCGCACCGCCGTGGCGAACTGCTCCCGCCGGAGTTCCGGGGCGGCGCCCGCCCTCTCCAGGAGCAGGCCGTACAGGAAGTGCAGCTCGCCGCGCACGCCGGGAGCGAGGTCGCGGCGCAGCAGATCGTCCATCTGGCCGAAGCCGGGCTGGGCGTGCAGGCCCTGGACGGAGGCCCAGCCGAAGCGCACCGCCATGTCCTCCAGCAGTTCCCCTTCGGGCGGCGCCTCGCGCAGGACGTCGCCGAGCAGGCGGGCCGCCTCGCTGTCGTCGCCGTGCCGGCCCGCCTCCGCCGCGGCCCGGTCGGCCGCCCTGGCCCACTCCTCCATCATCCCGGCGTGCCGCAGGTGGTGGGCGATCTGCCCGATCGGCACCGGCCGCAACCGCTCGACCGCCTCGGCCGCCCGTCCGTGCAGCACCTGACGCCGGGGCAGCGCGATGCTCTCGTACACCGCCTGGAGCGCCAGCATGTGCCGGAACCCCACACCCGCGGCGCGCGCCGAGCCGTCGGGGGCGCCGCGCGGGAGCGCGGTGTGCTCGCTCAGCAGCCCCGAGCGCAGCGCCTCCTCCAGCCCGGCCAGCGCGTCCGCGCGCGCCAGGCCGCAGATCGTCACCAGCACCGCCACGGGCACCGGCACCTGCAGCACCGCCGCGGCCTCCACCACGGCCCGCGCTCCGGCGGGCAGCCGTCCCACCCGCTCCAGCACCGAGTCGCGCAGCGCCGTCGGGACGTTCAGCTCGTCGATGGCCTTACGCGCCCATCCGCGACCGCGCCTGATCAGCGTCCCGCGCTCGCGCAGCAGCGCCACCATCTCCTGGATCGCGAAGGGCAGTCCCGACGTCCGCTCGCACAGATGGGCGGCGAACTCCTCCGACACCCCCTCCGACCCGAGGATCGCGGTCATCAGCTCCCGGGTCTCGGCCACGTCCAGCGGCTCCAGGGCCACCTGGGCACGCGACACGGACGGAGCCGCCCGCGCCGCGATCGTCCTGGCGTCCAGCGCGACCTCCTCGCCCCGGAACGTGAGCACCACCGACAGCCCCGGCGGCGGCTCGCCCATGAGGTAACCGAGAAAGGCCAGGGTCTGCTCGTCGGCCCAGTGCAGGTCCTCCAGCACGAGTACGACCTCGCCCAGGGAGCCCAGCAGCTCCGACAGCGCGCGGAAGATCCGGTGCCGCTCGGCCGCCCGCTCCTCCAGCGGCTCGGGGGCGGGCGGCAACTGCCCGGCCAGCTCCGGCAGCAGCGGCCGTAACGCGCCGGTGACGGGCGACAGCGGCCCGTTCGCGCCGAGGCCGGTGCCGGCTCCTGCGCCGATGCCGCGCACGGCGTCGAGGAGCGGGCCGAGGGGGAACGGCTCCCGGATGTGCGCGCACCGCCCCAGGAACACCGGCCGGCCGGCCCGCGCGGCCAGCTCGGAGACCAGACGGGTCTTGCCGATGCCCGCCTCACCCTCGACGACGGCCAGAGCGGGCGGATGGACGACGGCCGCCAGCAGCCGCTCCAGCTCCGCGCCCCGGCCCACCAGCCCGATGTGACTCTTCATGTTCGAGCGCCATTCAAGCGCCTGTCACCCCTTTTGTCACGGCCTGGATGGGGAGAATCGGTCACCCCCAATTCCCCCGCAAACAGCGCGCGACGAGACGCCTTCTCCCGACGGGCCTCCACCAACAGGATTCCGAGCCGCACATCGGAAGTCGCCCGCTGCCCTCGCCGGCGAACTGGGGCAGGATGTCGCCATGAGCGTCGATGCGACAGGGCCCGACCTGGTCGAAGCCGCCTGGCGGGACCTCCGCGACGACGGCGGCGTCCACAAGGAACTGGCCGACGCCGCCTACGCCGAGCCCCCGTCATCGGCGGCGGCCACCGGGGCTGTGGCCCCGCCTTCGCCGGCACTCCCGAGGAACTCGCCGCCCATGAGGACGATGCCCGGATCCGGTCGGCCACCGAAGAGTGAACCCACCGCCGGACCACCTCACGCGAACCGGGTGCATGGACCCCCATGCTTTTCCTCTCGGCGGACAGCAGCGCCGTCATCGCGTGCACGTCCGTCAAGCGTCCGAGCCCGAACGCCTCCGGACCTCGCCGGTGACCTGGACGTCGGCCGGGTCACGCCGCATCAGGCCGGGAAGCACGATCACCGACAGGCGAGAAGGCCGTTCACCTCTCTGGCGAAGACCGCCGCGTTGTCGATCATGATGTTGTGGCCGGTGTCCGGGACGGCGATCAGCCGTACGCCGGAGGCTGCCAGCTCGGCCGCTCCGCGGGGTTCGCCGTCCGCCTCCGGGTAGAGGTGGGCGCGCGGGATCGGCAGCCTGCGCAGGCGTTCCCGCACGTCCGCGCGCGCCAGGTGGACCGCGCTCCGGTAGAGCGCCTCCCGTCCGGCTAGCCTCATCGTGGCCGCCCAGTGCGGCCCGACCCGGGTCAGCGTCTCCTCCCAGCCGTGCCGTACGAAATCCGCCTCGGTGTAGGCGGCGATGCTCGAACTGCCCGGCCGTGGCGCGGGTTCGGCCGGGTCCAGATTGGCGTCCACCAGCACCAGGTCGGCCACCAGCTCCGGATGCCGCTCGGCCAGGTGCACCGCGATCGTCCCGCCCATGCTGTGCGCGACCACCTGCGCGGCGCGCACGTCCGCCGCCCGCAGCGCGGTCGCGAGGGCGTCCGCGTGCTCCTCCATGGTGTAGCCGAACGCGGTGGGCCGGTCACTGGTGCCGAACCCCAGCAGGTCCACGAACAGGCTCCGGTGCCCGGCCAGCTCCGGCCGGCTCGCGACCCCCAGGAAGTACGGCGCCGCCGCCGCGCCCAGCCCGTGCACGTAGACGCGGACCGGCTCACGGCCGGCCACCTCTGCCCAGCGGATGCGGCTCCCGTCCGGCAGCACCTGCGCGTCCCTCATGACCATCCCCTCCGAGATACCTAGATGTCGATATATCAAGACATCGAGATAGCATAGCGGCGTGATTGAGCTGTCGATCCTGGGCTTCCTCTACGACGAACCGCTCCACGGGTACGAGCTGCGCAAACGCGTGGCCGCCCTGACCGGCCACGTCCGGCCCATCGCCGACGGCACCCTCTACCCGGCGATCAAACGTCTGGAGCGCGACGGCCTGCTCGAACGCGACCTCCAGCCCGGCGCCCAGGCCGCGCCCCGGCACGTGCTCACCCTCACCGACGCCGGGCGCGCCGACCTCAGGCGGCGGCTCGCCGAACCGGACGAGCCGTTCATCACCGACGAGAACCGCTGGTTCACGATGCTGGCGTTCCTGCGCCACCTCGGCGACCCCGCGCTCCAGGCGGGCGTGCTGCGACGCAGGCTGACCTTCCTCACCGAACCGGCCAGCTTCTTCTGGGACGGCGACCGCCCCCTGCGGGCCGCCGACTTCGACGACCCGTTCCGCAAGGGCCTGTTCACGATCGCCACCGCGACCAGCAGGACCGAGATCGGCTGGCTACGGGAGACCCTGGCCGCGCTGGACGCCCAGAGCGCGACATCGTAGAGAGAGGAGGCGGTTACGCGGGCCCGCCCGAGGCCAGCGCCTTCACCTCCGCGGCCGTCACCGGCTGTCCCGCCACACCCCAATCGCCGCTCTTGATCTCCTCGATCACGACCAGGGTCAGGGGACGCAGGTGCTCACCCTCGACGGCGACGATCGCGTCAGTCAGCTTCCGCACCATCTCGGTCTTCTGGGTGGCGCTGAACACACCCTCGATCACCTTCACGTTGACGAGTGGCATGGGTTCCCCTTCCCCCCGACGCGGTGCACCGATGGCACCTCACGCCGTTCAGCCGACATGCCCCTGGCCGAAGTGGGCAAACGCCTCCTGTTGCTGACGCCCGGCGGAGGGTATGCGCAGGTGGGAGCTCGTGTGAGGGAGAACGGGGGGATCCATGCTGGGGCTGCCTGAGGGGATTCGGGGGTGCCTGTTCGACATGGACGGCGTGCTGACGCGCACCGCCACCGTGCACGCCAGGGCGTGGAAGTCGATGTTCGACGACTTCCTGCGGGCCTGGAGCGAGCAGACCGGCACCGCGTTCGTCCCCTTCGACGCGGGCGCCGACTACGACCGCTACGTCGACGGCAAGAAACGGGCGGACGGCGCGCGCAGCTTCCTGGACGCCCGAGGCATCACCCTGCCAGAGGGAACGCCGGACGACCCGCCCGGCACGATGACCGTGCACGGCCTGAGCAACCGCAAGAACGACCTGGTGCAGGCCATCATCGACCGGGACGGCGTGGACGTGTTCCCCGGCTCCGTCCGCTACCTGGCCGCGGTCCGGGACGCCGGGCTGCGCCGCGCGGTGGTGTCCTCCAGCGCCAACACCGAGCAGGTCCTCGCCGCCGCCGGGCTCGCCGCCCAGTTCGAGGCCCGGATCGACGGCGTCGTGGCCCGGGACCGCCGGCTCGCCGGCAAGCCGGCTCCGGACATGTACCTGGCGGGCGCCGAGGCGCTGGGGCTGCGGGCGTCCGAGGCGGCGGTGTTCGAGGACGCCCTGGCCGGAGTCGCCGCCGGCCGGGCCGGGAGGTTCGGCTTCGTCGTCGGCGTGGACCGGGCCGGGCAGGCGCAGGCGTTGCGCGACCACGGCGCCGACGTCGTGGTCTCCGACCTGGCCGACCTGCTGGAGCCGGGCACGCCGTCCCGGGAGGCCGGATGATCCGGCATCCGGCGTTCACCGTCGAGCCGTGGGCGGTCCGGGAACGGCATCTCGACCTGCGGGTGCTGGCGCAGACCGAGTCGGTGTTCGCGCTGTCCAACGGCCATATCGGGCTGCGCGGCAACCTGGACGAGGGCGAGCCGCACGGGGCGCCGGGCACGTACCTCAACGGGTTCTACGAGGTGCGGCCGCTGCCGTACGCGGAGGCGGGCTACGGGTACCCGGAATCCGGGCAGACCGTGGTGAACGTCACCAACGGCAAGGTGATCCGGCTGCTGGTCGGCGACGAGCCGTTCGACCTCCGGTACGGGACGCTCCACCAGCACGAGCGGGTCCTCGACCTGCGCGCCGGCACCCTGACGCGCACCGCGCACTGGAGCTCGCCGACCGGGACCCCGGTCCGGATCACGTCCACCCGGCTGGTGTCCTTCACCCACCGCGCGGTCGCCGCGATCCTGTACGAGGTCGAGGCCGTCGAGCGGCCGTCGCGCGTGGTCGTCCAGTCGGAGCTGATCGCCAACGAGACCCAGACCTACGAGAGCGGCGATCCGCGCGCCGCCGCCCCGCTGCACGCGCCGCTGGTCGCGGAGGAGAACGTCCCGAGCAGCGACGGAACGGCGATCATGGTCCACCGCACCCGGGCCAGCGGCCTGCGCGTGGCCGCCGGGATGTGCCACGAGATCGACGGGCCGGACGGCACCCGGATCGAGGCCCAGGGCAGCGACGACGTCAGCCGGCTCACCGTCGCCACCCGACTGTCGCCCGGCCAGACGCTGCGGCTGGTCAAGTTCTTCTCCTACGGATGGTCGGCGCAGCGCTCGCGGGCCGCGCTGCACGACCAGGTGGCCGCGGCGCTGGCCTCCGCCCGCCTGGACGGCTGGGACGGCCTGCACGCCGACCAGCGCCGCTTCCTCGACGACTTCTGGGAAGGCGCGGACGTCGAGGTGGACGGCGACGCCGAGGTCCAGCAGGCGGTGCGTTTCGGGCTGTTCCATCTGCTGCAGTCGGCCGCGCGCCTGGAGGAGCGCGCCATCCCGGCCAAGGGCCTGACCGGCTCCGGCTACGACGGGCACGCCTTCTGGGACACCGAGATCTTCGTCCTGCCGGTGCTCACCTACACCCATCCCGCGGCCGTCGCCGACGCGCTGTGCTGGCGGCGGACCACGATCCCCCTGGCCCGCGAGCGCGCGAAGCAGCTCGGCCTGCACGGCACCGCCTTCCCCTGGCGGACCATCCACGGCGAGGAGTGCTCCGGCTACTGGCCCGCCGGAGCCGCGGCCTTCCACGTCAACGCCGACATCGCGCACGCGGCGATCCAGTACGCGGACGCCACCCAGGACATGTCGTTCGAGCAGCGGACCGGCCTGCCGCTGCTGGTCGAGACGGCCCGGCTGTGGTGCGCCCTCGGCCACCACGACCCGGCCGGGCGCTACCGCATCGACGGTGTGACCGGCCCCGACGAGTACACCGCCGTGGTCGACGACAACGTGTACACGAACCTGATGGCCCAGCAGAACCTCCGCGCGGCGGCCGAGGCCGCGGACCGCCATCCGGGCCCGGCGGGGCGGCTCCAGGTCACCGCCGAGGAGATCCGCCGCTGGCGGGACGCGGCGGAGGCGATGTCCGTGCCCTACGACGAGCGGCTGGGGGTCCACCCGCAGTGCGAGGGCTTCACCCAGCACGCGCTCTGGGACTTCGCGGCCACCAGGCCCGACCAGTATCCGCTGCTGCTGCACTTCCCGTACTTCGACCTCTACCGCAAGCAGGTGGTCAAGCAGGCGGACCTGGTGCTCGCCATGCACCTGCGCGGGGACGCCTTCACACCGGAGCAGAAGTCCCGCAACTTCGCCTACTACGAGGCGCTGACCGTCCGGGACTCGTCCCTGTCGGCCTGTACCCAGGCGGTGCTCGCCGCCGAGGTGGGCCATCTGGACCTCGCCTATCGCTATCTCGGCGAGGCGGCGCTGATGGACCTGGCGGACCTGGAGAGGAACACCATGGACGGCGTGCACATGGCCTCGCTGGCCGGGGCGTGGATCGCCCTCGTCTCGGGCTTCGGCGGGATGCGCGCGGGCCAGGGACGGATCTGCTTCGCCCCCTCACTCCCTCCCGGGATCACCCGGCTCGCCTTCCGGCTGCGCTACCGCGGCAGCCTGCTGAGCGTCGGCGTCGCCCCGGAGGCGACGGCCTACCGGCTGCTGCGGGGGCCGTCGATCACGGTGACCCACCACGGGGAGCAGATCGTCCTGGACGGGACGGAGGTCACCCGGCCCAACCCGTCGCGACCGGCGCCGGAGCAGCAGATCCACCAGCCGCCCGGCCGCGAACCGAGCCCGCGCCGTCCCCGGAGCTCCGGCAGCAGGACGGGTGACTAGGGCTCCCCGACCCCCTGCCGGAGGCCTTCCATCAGTTGCAGGGGCTGGAGGACCAGGTGATGTAGCCGCTGAGCCTGCCCCAGGTCGAGACCGAACCGTCGCAGAACTGCGTCCTGACGCCCACCAGGTTGGTGCGCGCGGAGTCGGAGAAGTACTGGGTGTTGCACAGGTAGCCGGCCGGGCAGGCGGGGATGGCGTGCGCGGCGGCGGGGATGGTGGCGAGCGTGGCGGCGGCCAGGACCGCGACGGCCAGTACGCGACGGATCATGGATCGTCCTTCCTGATGCGCAGGGAGAAGGGGGGAAGCAGGACCAGTCCGGGTGCACGGTGCGCACGAATGATCCGTCTCATGGGATGAAAACGCAAGGGGAGCCCCCGGCCGAGCTCCCGCGCAGCCCTCTCCCTGGCGGGCGAGCAGGTGACCGGTCTCGGTGCGCCCGATGAACCACCCGCCGCCCGGCCCGCGCGCCGACGCCGTGCGGCGGCTTCTTCAGCACCCGGCTCAGTGGCGATGGAGCCGGCTGCGATCATCGCACTATGACGATCGCTGCGGTCTACGCCGAGTTCGCCGCGCGCGAGGCGCACGGTGTGTCGCCCACGTACGAACGCCTGGCCTCCGCGGTGGCGCGGGATCTCGACCTCCTGGCCCTGCTCGCCGGGCTTCCGCCGGCCAAACGGCAGCCGAACCTGCTGTTCGGCGTGGTCCGGCTGCTCGGCGGGCCGGTCGACGATCCGGCCGCCTTCCACGAGTACACGGTGGCGAACTGGCCCGTGATCGAGGCGGAGATGCGCACCCGGACCACCCAGACGAACGAGGCCGGACGGTGTGCCGTCCTGCTGCCGGTGCTCAACGCGCTCCCGCAGCCGCTCGCGCTGCTGGAGGTCGGCGCGTCCGCCGGACTGTGCCTCTACCCCGACCGGTACGCCTACCGCTACGGCGATCACCTGGTCGGCTCCGGTGACCCGGTCGTCGCCTGCACGGCCGCCAACCTGACGCCGCCGACCGGCCTGCCCCAGGTGGTGTGGCGGGCCGGCCTGGACCTGAACCCGCTCGACGTGACCGACCCGGCGGACCTGGCCTGGCTCGACGCCCTCATCTGGCCCGAGCACACGCACCGCCGGGCCAGGCTGCGCGCCGCTGCGGCCGTCGTCGCAGCCGACCCGCCGCTGCTCGTCCAGGGCGACCTGGTGGACGACCTGCCCGCCCTGGCCGCGCAGTCCCCGCCCGATGCGACGCTGGTGGTGTTCCACAGCTCGGTGCTGTACCACGTGCCGATGCCGCGACGGATGGAGTTCGCCGAGGCGGTACGCGAGCTCCCCGGGCACTGGATCGCGAACGAGACCGCCGGCGTGGTGCCCTACGACACGCTCCCGACGCCGCCGGGCGAGGCGGACTACCACGTGCTCGCGCTGGACGGGCAGCCGCTCGCCTGGACCCGATCGCACGGCCAGGAGATCACCTGGTTCACGTGATCCCGGCTCGGCGCGTGGCCGGCTCGCTCCCGACGGCGGAGCCGTCCGGCTCTTGCCAGGGGGAGGCCGCAGCCCGATTCTGGAGCGGGGCCACGCGACCGGCGGGGGACGAAGCATGTCTCGACACACAGCATCAGTGGCCGTCACCTGCGTCCTGATCGGCGGCCTGATCTCCGGCTGCGACCAGGGCGACTGCGCCCCGAAGGCGATCGCCGGCGTCTATGAGGCCTATTCGCCCATCGTCCTCGCCGTCCTGCCTGAGGTGGTGCCGAAGGCGATCCCGGGGATCGCGGTCAGCCTCGGCCTGTTCGCGGCGGACGCCCTGGCGCGATACCTCATCGACCACGCGGTCCCGAAGGACAGGACGTGGCTGCTGATCGAGCAGACGCTCCACGGGCAGCAGCGGACCAGCGTGTTCGAGCTCGGCACCGACCACGAGCTCAAGGTCAGCGTGAACGGCGCGCAGCTCAAGCACGTGGACCTCTACGTCAAGGAGCGGCAGATCAAGGTGATCATCCCGCGCGGCACCGCGGCGGAGGTCTCCGTCACCGACGCCGGGAACGGCGACGAGGTCGCGATGCGCGGCACCGTCCCCGGCGACCTGGACGGCTCCTTCGACCTCGACACCGGCCACACCTCGACCGACGACTCTCCCGGCGCCCGCGCGGGGGACGTCGAGATCGAGACGTTCGGCTTCAACGTCGGTCCGAAGCTGGTCAACGGAGCGGCGGCCGCGCTGTTCGCCGGGACCGGCCGGCCCACGCTGCACGCCTGCATGTCCATGCCCGCCGCGGCCTGGACCGGCGAGTTCCGGGACTGGCAGCCGGGAACCCAGGACCGCTCCTGGTGCGTCAGGACCAACGCCGGGCACTACGGCCTCGCCGTCCCGAAGCAGACCGGCGCCTTCTGGATCGGCCCCGCCGCGGACGCCGGCGCCGTCTCCTACCTGCTCTGGGCCCAGCCCGGCCTGCCCGCGGCCCCTGCCACCGCCGTCCCCGCAGCCCAGATGGACGGCTGCTGACGCACGCTTCTGGCCGGTGGAGTTCCGTTACCTCCTGCTTAAGATGGCGATCATGCGTTTCGCCACCCTTGTCGCCACCGCCACGCTGACCTGCCTGCTGTTATCCAGCACCCCGTTGTCCAACGCTGCGCACGCGGCGTCCGCCTTCCCCATCAGGGCCCGGGTTCTGACCGCGAACAAGCTGTACCGTACGGGCGAACTCCGGGCGAGCCAGTGCGCGGAGCGCGATGTCGGTGCGAAGACCGTCGCCTCCGCCAAGCGGTACCTGACCGCAGTGCTGAACTGTCTCAACCGGTCGTGGGGCGCCCACTTCAAGAGGGCGGGCCTGCCCTTCGCCAAGGCCAAGATCGGATTCATCACCAAACCACGCAAGTACTGCGGTTGGCCCTGGGGCTCCGCCGCAGCCACCTACTGCGACGCGGAGCGGCGTTTCCTCGTCCTTCTGGACGACGACATGCTCGACGTCTCCACCAGCCTGTTCCTGTTCGAGACGGCCGTCCACGAGTACGGGCACCACGTGCAGAACCTCACCGGGATCGCCCGCAGCTACGACCGCTACCCGTACCGGAACAAAAGCGAACTGAACGAGCAGAACCGCCGCATGGAGTTGCAGGCGGAGTGCCTGGGCGGGGTGTTCTTCGGCAGCGTCTGGGACTCCTTGACAGAACGCAGCGAGGAAGACTGGAAGATCCTGCTCCAGATGGTGCGCGACAGCGGGGACGAGCAGCAGAAGATCCGCTCCCACGGCAAGGGAAGCAACCGCGCCACCTGGCTCGACAAGGGCTTCCGCACAAGATCCCCGCAGGCCTGCAACACCTGGACGGTCTCCTCATCCCAGGTTTCCTGATCACGGACAGCGCCCGTCCGCCGCACCACCCGCATGGCGCTGCCGCAGCCGGCCGCAGGTCGAGGGGCGACGACAAATCTGACCCTGTTCACCTCGTGGACGCATCACGTTGGGCGGGGCCGCGCGCTGTCCGCGCCCGCCGCTTTCGGCGCGCTGACGCTTGTAGGCGCGCAACGCCGGCCGGGCGGCCTCGGTGGCGGGTTGGCCGGCGTGCCCGGACAGGCGGTGCATGTTCCGCACGGCGGCCAAAGCCTGTTCGATGCTGGCCGGGGCCTGTCCGGCCGTGCACAGTTGCGCGATGTACTCGGCCGGCGTCTGCCCGGTGGCGGCCTGCCGGCCATGCGTGGCGCACCAGGCCGTGAAGGCCGTCCATCGACGAGCGCAGGCGCGGCGGGTGCTGGACGCGCTGGAGGCCAAGCATCCAGTTGCTGCCCAGCACCTGGACGCCGCCTGGGAGGATCTCCTGGCCTTCGCCGCTTTCCCGCACGAGATCTGGTCCAACACCCGCAAGAACGGCTGAACAAGGAGATCGGCCGTCACGCCGACGTGGTCGGCATCTTCCCCGACCGAGCCGCGATCATCCGACTGGTCGGCGCCGTGCTGGCCGAGCAGAGCGACGGGTGGGGCGAAACTCGCTGCTACACGGGGTTGGACGTGCTGGCCAGAGCCCACTGCGTGTCATCCCTGGCGACACATCCAGCCCGGCCCCGATCCCGCAGACACTGACCGCTTAACCTGCAGATACGATCACGCGAAGATCGACTCATCCACCACATCCGTGGACGCGACCCTATGGGCCGGGCCTTACCGACACCCCGCTTCAAGAAGCGTGAAGATCTCCGCTGGTGCGCGGCCCGAGAAGTGCGACAGCTGCAGGTCGCGTCGGCGTACTTGGCTCGTCGAGCATGCTCAGCATTGGATCACCGGCGAACCCGCGACATCGGCGTGGGCGGCAGGAGGGCGGGTGGTGCCGGTGGTCGCCGATCACGTCCGGGCAGGTCGGCCCGCACGCTTGTCTTCCGCGATCTGGTCGAGCACTGCCCGGCCCGCGTCGGTGATGTGCCAGCGGTAACCATTTACAAGATCGTCCCGCTCGTCGCGAATCAGCCCCAGTTCGGCCAGCCGGACGAAGACCGCGCGCATTGTCAGGTCGCCCCACAAGATGTTCACGTCGCCGGTGATCACCGTGTTGTCCCGGATGCGCATCAGGTGCTTGTACTGCCCCTTGGTGAGGTTGATCGGCGTGGCGCTCATCGCTGACCTCCGTGTCGCGTCAGTGCCTGTGGGGGCGGCGTTGATGTGGCGAGCCATGAGGGAGTCGGGGCTGATTCCGGCGAGCAGGGCGACC
This sequence comes from Nonomuraea sp. NPDC049684, assembly GCF_044465345.1. Lineage (NCBI taxonomy): Bacteria > Bacillati > Actinomycetota > Actinomycetes > Streptosporangiales > Streptosporangiaceae > Nonomuraea > Nonomuraea sp. NPDC049684. Next base: position 35,138 of record NZ_JBITLO010000025.1, read on the forward strand.
TCCTCACGGCGCAGGCCGGGCACGCGGCGGGTGCCGCCGGGCGGCAGTCCCGCCTGAGCCGGGGAGACCAGCTCACGCCGGGCACGGAGGTACCTGCCGAGCCGGTTGCCCGATTCCTTGTCGGCCATACCAACACCGTATGCGGTGGGCGTATCTCCAAGGAGGGCCTGTCAGGACCAGGGAGAACGAGGGCTCTGCCACACCCGGCGGATGCCGTCGAGACTGCAGGAGCACTGGAAACGGACGGTGCACATCGCTGTCCGCGCCGCGCGCCCGCACGCCGTCGGCGCCCTGAACCGAAGGGACGATCTCGTGGATCTCTCCAACCGCACCGTTCTCATCGTCGGCGGGACCTCGGGCATCGGGCGGGAGCTGGCCCGGCGGTTCGCAGCGGCAGGCAGCACCGTGGCCGTGGGCGGTCGCAGCCCGCAGGCGTTTGCGGAGCTCGCCGGAGAAGGTTTCGGCACGTTCGGCGTCGACGTCACGGACGGCGCCTCCGTCACGTCCGCCCGCGACGCCGTGCTCGACCGGTACCCCGAGGAGGGCCGATGACCGGCCGGAGGCCGGTGATGCCTCCGGCCGGCGCCGCGCTCAGCAGGAGCAGCCGATGCGCCCGATCCAGGTGCAGCCGACGCTCGGGCAGCAGCGGAGCTTGTACTTCATGCCCTGGGTGCACTCGTCGGTGCACGCCCAGGAGTCGTGGCAGTGCTCGGCGGCGGCTCTGACGCTGGGCACCACCAGGGACACCAGCCTGTCGGTGAGGCCGGTCAGTGACTTGATCATGTCATTCCTTCCTATGGACGAACGGAACGGCCTTGGCGGCCGCGCTCCGCGTGGAGCCGTGCAGAAACCGCGTCACGACCCCGAGGAGGTCGGACTCGGACAGGAAGCCGTAGTCGCGGGAATCGCAGCTGACCTCGGCGTTGTCGCCGAGGACGACGAGGCGGCCGGGCGGGACGGTCGAACGGCCGCCGAGCTTGGAGGCCACGGCAGGGGGCACCGGCTGGCCGGGCAGGGCGGCCACGCGCTTGACCAGAAAGGGGGACGGCTCCGCCGACCGGCCGAAGTGCGGGTTGCTCAGGACGACGATGTCGCCGGTGCTCAGGTCGGCCGCGGGGACGCGCCGGGCGAGCACCCGGTCGCCGTCCCGCAGGGTGGGCTCCATGCTGGGCCCGTCGACGACGACCACCAGCCGGGTACGCCGCAGCCACAGCACGACGCCGGCCACCAGGACGACGATCGTCAGGCCACCGAGGACAGGCAGCGCCGCGTCCTTCACCGGGCCGCCTCCTCGACCTGGTAACCGGCCGACTGGAGCCGGAACAGGCGCTCATACACGCCGCCGGCCTTCATCAGCTCCGCGTGCTCGCCTCGCTCACTGACCACCCCTTCCTCCAGCACGACGATGGTGTCGGCGTCCCTGACGGTGTTGAGCCGGTGGGAGATGAGCAGGCTTGTCCGTCCGGCGCGGTGGGCACGCATGCGGTGGTGCACGTCGTGCTCGCCCTCCGGGTCGAGCCCGGAGCTGGGCTCGTCCAGGATCATCAGGTCGGGGTCGTCGCGCATGAAGCCGCGGGCCAGGGCCACCCGTTGCCATTGCCCGCCCGACAGCACGACGCCGGCGGCCGGGTCCTCCACCTCGTCCTCCCCGAAGAACGCCCTGCTCAGCGGGGTGTCGTAGCCATGTGGCAGCGCCCGCAGCGCGCCGTCGGCGCCCGCCCGCGCACCGGCCGCCTCGATCCTGCGCCGATCGGCGATACCGGACGGGTCGGCGACGCCGATGTTGTCGGCGGCGCTGAAGTCGTAGGTCATGAAGTCCTGGAACACGCAGGCCACGCGCCGCCGCAGCGAGGCGGGGGCCGCCTCGCGCAGGTCCACGCCGTCCCAGGTGATCGTGCCGCGGGTGGGGTCGTAGAACCGGCACAGCAGCTTGACCAGGGTGCTCTTCCCCGCCCCGTTGCGACCGACGAGGGCGACCGACGAGCCGTACGGGATGGTCAGGTCGACGCCGCGCAGGATCCATGGATGGTCGTCGCTGTAGCGGAACCACACGTCGCGCAGCTCGATCCCGCGGCGCAGCGGAGGCAGGGCCCGCGGCGCGGCCGGGATCGGCAGGTCGGGGCCGGTCTGGACGACCGCGAGGAAGTGCGAGAATCCCAGCAGTTCGAAGCGGGCCTGCCCCAGCGAGGAGACGAGCGCCGCCAGGCCGCCCTGGACGGCGGCGACCACCGCGGCGAACAGCGAGACATCACCGACGCTCAGCCGTCCGTCGCGGGCGGCCAGTACGGCCCACACCAGGCCGCCCCCGGCCACCACGGCGGCGAGCCCGCTCAGCAGGCCCTCCGCCCGCAGCTCCACGACGTCCATCCGTCGTTCGGCCGCGTTGATCGCCCGGCGTTCGCCCATCATCCTGCCGCGCAGCAGGCCGCCGCTGCCGAACAGCCTGATCTCCTTGGCCGCCTCCACCGTGCCCAGCAGCCGTGCGTAGAACATCTCCCGGCGTTCGGCGGGGCTTGTCTGCCAGGCCATCCCGGCGCGGCGGCGGGCCAGACGCAGCTGGGCCAGGAGGGACGGCACGGCCCCCGCCACGACGACCGCCGCCATGATCGGGCTGAGCACCGCCAGGGCGCCCACCAGCCCGATCAGCGAGACGCCCGCCCTGACCATGCCGAACGACCCCGTGATCAGGTTGGCTCCCAGGCTGACGGCGTTGCGCCCGAGTCGCAGCCGGTCCAGGAACCGGGCGTCCTCGAAGCGGGCCAGGCCGGTGAGCCGTTCCGTCGCGGCGAAGAGCCGGTCCGTCGCCGTCACGCCGAAGTCGCGGCCGATCTCGCGGCTGAGGTAGCGCTCGCCCTGGGGCAGGACGGCCGCCGCCACCCCGACCGCCGCCAGCGCGGCGGCCTGCGCGGGCAGATCGGGTGACCCGGAGCCGGCCAGGGCGTCGATGACCAGTTTGGTCAGCCAGGCCGCGGTCAGGGGGAGCAGCGCCTCGGCCAGCAGGGTCAGGCCGTACCACACCAGACGACGGGGCGAGGCGGTCCAGGCCATGGCGGCCGCGCGCAGCGCGACGGCCGTCAGCCGGGGGTCGTGGCCGGCCGTCATCGGGCCGCGGCGGGCATGGCCGCCAGGTCGGCGCCGCTGAACAGAACCTCCGAGCCGGGCCCGACGAGGAAGACGGCAGGGAACCCCTCGACGCCGAAGGCACGCTGGACCGGGCCGTCCGGCTCGTCCACCACCACCCGGGCCACGGGCGAGAGCCGTGAGCCGTACTCCTCCACCCCGAAGGGGGCCATGCCGTCCAGAACGGCGAGCACGCGCTCGACGGGCAGGTCGCGGGCGCGTTCGAGGAAGTGGGGGAGCAACTCGGCGCAGGAGTGGCAGCCGGGCGAGAAGAACCCGACCAGGGCGGGCCCGGCCAGCGAGTCGCGGTTGACCTGCGTGCCGTCGAGGGCACGGGCCGTGAAGTCCCCGACCACCGATCCGGCGGGGACCAGGTCACGCCTGCCGCCGCCGGCCAGGAGCGTGTTGAGAGTCTCGGTGTGCTGCCGCAGCCTGCGCACCACCCCGAGCGTGAACACCAGGTTCGTCAGGCCGAGCAGGGTGGCGAACGCCACGAGATACGCCATGCGATCCCTCCGCGATGAGCACATGAGGTGTCCTTCACCGGCGACGCTAGGGGCCGGTGCGGCGGTCACACCTCAACCGCGGGATTGATCTTTCTGCCGGCGGTTCCACCCGTTCCGCCACAGCGTCCACCGCACGGCGGAGGCGATGGGGGAGGAGCCCTACTGACCGGCGATCCGGCCGCCGCGCGGCACCACGAGCCCGATCTCGTAGGCCAGGGCGACGGTCTGCGCGCGGCTCTTGAGCCCCAGCTTGGCCGAGGCGCGGTTGAGGTGGGACTTGACGGTCGCCTCCGTCACCGAGAGGCGCTCGGCGATCTCGGCGTTGGACAGCGCCTGCCCGACCAGGCTCAGCACCTCCAGTTCGCGGGCGGTCAGCTCCTGGAGGGCCGGCGGAAGAGGCGCCGAGCAGGCTTCGGTCCCGGTGTAGGTCGCCACGAGCTTGCGCAGCACGCTGGGCGCGAACAGCATGTCGCCTTCGACCACCGACTGGACGGCCGTCAGCAACCGGCGGGGCGGGGTGTCCTTGAGCAGGAAGCCCGCCGCCCCGGCGCGGAGCGCCGTGTAGACGTACTCGTCCAGGTCGAAGGCCGTGAGCATGATGATCTGCGGCGGCGTGCCGCGCGCCTGGCGCAGGATGCGCTGCGCCGCGGAGACGCCGTCGATCCCCGGCATGCGGATGTCCATGAGGATGACGTCGGGCCGGGCCTCGGCCGCCATGACGACCGCCGCCTCGCCGTCGCCCGCCTCCGCCACGACCTCCATGTGCGGGGCGGTGTTGACGATGGCCGCGAACCCCGCGCGGACCAGATCGTGGTCGTCGACCACGGCCACCCTGATCATCGGGCCGCCGCCGGCGGCAGCGGGAGGACCGCGTCGACCAGGAAGCCACCGTCGGGGGTGGCGGTGGCGACGATGCGCCCGGACTGCAGCTCGACACGCTCGCGCATGCCCACCAACCCTCTCCTTTCATGGACACCGGCCTTCGCCGGGCCGGCCGCGGGTGACCCGGCCTGGTTGCGCACCCGGATCACCAGGCACGACGTGCCGTACCTGACGACCACGCGGGCCTTCGCGCCGCGCGCGTGCTTGAGCACGTTGGTCAACGCCTCCTGGACGATCCGGTAGGCGCACAGGCCGATGTCCGGGGGCACGTCCCGGACCGTCCCGTTGATCGTCAGCTCGACGGGGACGCCCGCCTCGGTGATGCGCTTGGCCAACCGGTCGAGCTGGTCGAGGCCGCAGGGCGGCGGCTCGTCGCCGTCCAGCCGGAGGACCTCCAGAAGCCTGGCGGTCTCCGTCAGCGTCTCCCTGGCGGTGTCGCCCACGCAGGTCAGGGCCCGGCGGGCGGCGGGCAGATCGGAGGCGAGGACCAGCTCGGCCAGCCCGGCCTGCGCGGAGACGACCGACACGTGGTGGGCGATGGTGTCGTGCAGCTCCCTGGCGATGCGCAGGCGCTCGTCGGTGATGGCCCGATGGGTCCGCTCCTCCTGCTCCCGGTCGAGATGCGCGGCGACGGCCGCCAGCAGCCTGGACCGCTCGGCCAGGACGCGGCGGCCGTACCCGGTGACCCCGGCCGCCACCGTGAACGTCACGGCCTGCAGCACGTCGATCCAGACGGCCACGTCGGTGGTGAAGGCCGCGGCGTGGACGATCACGGCGCCGCAGAGCACGAAGGCGGGCGCCAGAGCGGTCCTCGGGGCGTAGGCGGCCACTCCGTACAGGGCGAACAGGACCGCGATGTTGTTGAGGTTGTTCTGGTAGCCGAGCGCGTGGTAAAGGGCCGTGGCGCAGGAGCAGCAGACCAGCACGGCGACCGGCGCCCGCCTGCGCGCCACCAGCGCCAGGTTGGCGCAGGCGGTGAGTACGGTGCCCAGCGCGTCGTGCGGCGCGAACCCCGGCGCGGGCGACAACCGCGCCACACACTGCGACAGCGCGAGCAGCAGAACGGCGGCCGCGCCATCGCTCACCAGCGGATGCCGCCCCAGGAAGGCCCTTGCACGCTTGAACGGCACGCAGGCAGCCTAGTCTCGGACGATCATGAGCTCAACGTCGCCGATCCTGTCATGGACCGATGGGCGCGAAGAGAGCGAGGATGTCGTCCAGCGCGATCAGGACGACGGCGCCGACCACCGCGGCCCCTGCCGCCGCGACGGCGGGCGCCGCGCCGGGCGTCACGGGGGCGGCCCAGGAGGCCGCCGTCCCCGTGACGGCCACGACGAGAAGCACGCCGGTGCGCACGAGATGGCGGGCCGCCAGCGGGGAGCCGGCGCGGGCGCCGAAGCAGTGACACTCGGCCTGTACGCCGGCCCGCAGCGCCACCGCCAGCCCACCGCCCAGCACCACCAGCAGCGCGTCGGCCGCCATGAAGCCCGCCGTCACGCCGGACGGGAACAGCAAAGCCGCCGGGATGGCGGCTTCGGCCGTGATCAGCGCGGCGGCGACCGGGTGGCGGGCTCGCCGTCCGATGCCCGCGGCGCTCAGCACCGGCACCAAGGAGTCGGCGAACGCACGCCGCGCGGCGGCCCCGCGCAGCTTTCCGAGCGCCGCGACGGCGAACACCACACCGATGAGCACCCGGCAGAAAAGGCAGATCTCCGGCAATCCCACGACCGACAACGTACGTGACGGGCTGCTCCACGGTCGTCCCGCGCAGGAGGGAACCACACCATGCCCGCCTGCACCCGCACGACCGGTTCCTGCCCCCACAGGCGTAGACGGGGTGGAGCCCGCGCGACCCGGACGGCCTCAGAACGGGCTGATCTCGAAGACGCAGCCGTTCCAGGTGATCCGCAGACCGCGCCGGTCATCGTGTAGATGCCGCTGAGTTGTTCGGGGAAGCTCGTGGCGGGAAAGCCGCCCGGGATCTGAACTCAGACGTCACCGGCTCGGCATCGCCCGGGACGATCAAGCGCTGCTCACCGGCCCCCGCGGTGGGCGAGGTCGGGAGGACGAAGGTGGTCATCGTGGGCTTTCCTGGTCTCAGTTCGCGAGGGACAGGACGATCTTGCCGGTGGTACGGCGGCTGTCGCCGAGTTCGTGAGCCTTGGCCGCCTGGTCGAGCGGGAGCACGGTGTCGATCTCGGGACGCAGCAGGCCGGACGCCGCCAGCGCGGCGATCTCCCGCATGCCCGCGTGGTCGGCTTCCACGATCATGAATGCGGCACGCAGGCCGAGGGCGGCGGCCTCGTCGGCCAGGTACGCCTCGGCGGGGGAGGCGAGCGCGACCAGAACGCCACCCGGCCGCAGGGCGCGCAGCGAGCGTGGCCCGTAGGAGCCGCCGATGGTGTCGATGACGGCGTCCACCGGTTCGATGGCCGTCTCGAAGTCGGTCTCGGTGTAGTCGATGAGTTCGTCCGCGCCGAGGCCGCGCAGGAACGCGTGCTTGGCCGTACGGGCGGTGCCGATCACCTGGGCTCCGCGGGCCTTGGCGATCTGGACGGCGAGGTGCCCGACGCCGCCCGCCGCCGCGTGGATCAGCACCCGCTGTCCCGGCCGCACCTGGGCGACGTCCACCAGAGCCTGCCAGGCGGTGAGCGCGGCGAGCGGCAGCGCCGCGGCCTGCTCATGGGTCAGCGCTTCGGGCTTGCGGACCAGGTGCCGGGCCGGGGAGGTCACGTACTCGGCGTAGGTGCCCGCCGGGAGCGGGTGACGCGGCAGGCCGAACACCTCGTCGCCGGGGACGAGGGTCGTCACCCCCGGGCCCGTCGCCTCGACCACGCCGGAGACGTCCCAGCCGAGCCGGACCACCGCGCCGGCCAGCCCTCCAGAGGCGCGATGCCAGGAGTCGGTGGGGTTGACGCCTGCCGCGTGCACCCGTACCAGCACCTCGGCCGGAGCGGGCTCCGGGCGCTCCACCTCGATCACCTTCAGCACCTCGGGCCCGCCGAACCCGTCCTGGCCGATCGCACGCATGTCCATCTCCTGCCTCTGTCGTTCCGGGGCAGTTTCCGTGGCCCCGTGGAGATCAATGCTTGCGGAGTCCGCGCAGGGCAGCCAGTGGCAGGAATGCCAACATGTGGAAGAATCTTGCCATGCATCGCGTTCGCGTCCTGGCTCTGGAAGGCGTCTATCCCTTCGAGCTCAGCATTCCGGTGAGGATCTTCGGCACGGCCGCCGGTCGCGACGGCGAGCCGCTGTACGAGGTCGCCACCTGCAGCCTGGACGGTGGGCCGGTCACCACCAGCGCCGATTTCAGCATCTCCGTGGCCCATGGGAGCGAGGCGCTGCGGTCGGCGGACACTCTGGTCATCCCGCCGTTCACCTGCGGCCCTGACGAGGAAAGGGACTGGCTGCCCGACGGGCTGCGCGAGGCTCTTGCCCTCGTGCCGGCCGACGCCCGGATCGTCTCGATCTGCACTGCTTCGTACGTACTCGCCGCCGCGGGACTGCTCGACGGGCGGCCCGCCACCACTCACTGGAACGAGGCCGAGCACTTCCAGCGGTCCTTCCCGCAGGTCCAGGTGGACGCGAACGTCCTGTTCGTCGACGGCGGGCAGATCCTCACGGCGGCGGGCGTCGCCGCCGGCATCGATCTGTGCCTGCATCTGGTACGCCGTGACCACGGCAGCGAGATCGCCAACCGGGTGGCCAGGCTCTGCGTGGTGCCTCCGTGGCGGGAGGGGGGCCAGGCCCAGTACATCGACCGGCCGATCCCGGAGCAGTCGGCCGCCACCACGGCCCCCACGCGATCGTGGGCCCTGCACGAGTTGCATCGGCCGTTGACTCTGGCCGAACTGGCCGACAACGCCGGCATGAGCGTCCGGACGTTCTGCCGGCGCTTCCGTGACGAGACGGGCCTGCCGCCCGGCCAGTGGCTCACGCGGCAGCGGGTCGAGCGCGCACGGCGGCTGCTGGAGACCACCGACCTGCCGGTCGACCAGGTCGCCGCCCATGCGGGCTTCGGCACCGCCGCCGCTCTCCGCCAGCACCTGGCCACCGTCATCGGCGTTCCGCCTTCGGCCTACCGCCAAGCCTTCCGGGGCAGCCGGCCACCCCGCTCACCCGGCCCCGAGGCCGCCGCCCTCCCTTGATCACGCAGAAGCCGGTACGGCGGGCGCGGCCCGTCCGTCAGGCGGGACGTTCGGGCCGGCGCCAGGAACGAGACCGGCAGGCAGGCGGCGCCGAGCGGCATGAGGTCCTTGTCCACGAACGGGACCATGACGTCGGCGGCCACCAGGACGGGCCTCCACGCCTTGACGCGGCGCCGGACGGCGAGCTGGAGGACCGGGCCGATCTGGGCGAAGGGCATTGCCCGCCCGCCTAGGGTGACCTTGTGCACGTCATCGACATCTCGCCCGATCAGCGTCTGCTCGACCTGCAGCGGGCCGCCTACGCCGTAGAAGCCGCCCTCATCGGCGATGACCGTATCCCGCCCCTGCACGAGCCCCTCGCCGATCTGCTCGCCGCGCCGCTCACCTGGGTCGGCGCCTTCGACGGCGACGCCCTGGTGGGGGCCGTCGCGTGGGAGGCCGACGCGGACACGCTGGACATCAACCGGCTCGTGGTGTCGCCGTCGGCCTTCAGGCGCGGCATCGGGCGACTGCTCGTCGCCACCGCCCTCGACCGGGCCGCCGGCCGTACGGTGCTGGTCTCCACCGGGCGGGACAACACACCCGCCCGGCGGCTCTACGAGGGGTACGGCTTCACCTGGGTGAACGACGCCGAGGTCATCTCCGGCCTCTGGGTCAGCAGCTACCGCCTCACCCCCTGACCCTCTCCCAGCTTCCCGTACAGGAAAGCCCGGCCCGTCGATCAGCGCGACCGGGCCGATCTGGTTCATGGTCAAGGGTGGTGTGGCATCGACGAAGGCCAGCCAGATCACACGGCGGGCCGGCTGCGACGCTGACCAGCGCCTGTTCGGCCCGGCGACGCCGCTCCAGCAGCCAGTCCGGAAAGTACGAGCCCCGCTGTGGCGTCTCACGCTGTGGCCAAGTCCGGCCAGAATGCGAAGAAGGCCTTCAGGAAGTCCGAATAACCGCATTCGCTACTCTTTACCCAAGATCAGAAGGGGGGTGGCTGGGAGCGCGACCCCATTGCGACCAACAGGAGGATCGATGGGGAACGGTGGACGCATACGTCTGGTCCGGTGGGCGCGAGGCGGTTTCGCCCTGGCCTGCAGTGGTCTTCTGGCCGCGTGTGGGGGATGGATGCCGCCGAACCGGTCTGCCCCGGACCCGGCGGTCACCCCCGGGACGTCTGCCGCGATGAGCCCGTCGCCCACTCCGTCGGGTTCCTCGTTCGAGGGACGCGGTCCGGTGCTGTCTGTGAAGAAGGGGCCCTATCCGCACTCGGTTCAGATCGTGGACGCCCAGCTCAGTCCCGACGCTCCGCAGGCCCCGGCACCGCGGGGCCTGACATACATCCAGCTCGTGTTGAAGGTCACCAGCACTCCGGGACGCCCCCTCAAGGCCCCGCACCCCCAGGCGTACTGGGTGGTTCGGTACGACGGCTGCAAGTCCGCTCAGGACGCCAACAGCCAGGTCAGCTGTGGTGGCATGGACGACGGGACCAACTACTTCACCGAAGAGGAGATCCACTCTCAGGAGTACGGCACCGGCATTTCGAAACAGTTCGGCGACCTGGTGGCGGACACCCCGTACTGGACTCGCGCCTGGCAACTGGTACCGGAGAAGGCCGACCTGTCGCGGGCTCAGCTGTGTGAGGGAGTACGTACCGGAACCCCGGACAACTGCATCCCCCTCGGGACGGTTCGCCAGGACGGCGACCAGAGCCCGGCAGGCTGATCGGCCTCGGCCACGCACTGTACGGGGTGGGGCGGTCTGCCATGCCTACGGTTTGCGGACCTTCGACCCGCTGCCCTCTACCAGCGCAAGCGAGCCGAGACCAAGATCCATACCTAGCCTGCGCCAGCGCGGGATCAAGGCGGTCACCCGCGAGAAGAGGGATCAGGCGGCCAACCGCGGGGCGCGTGCGGCGGTGACGAGGGGGTGGAGGAGCCCGTTCTCACCGGGATCGGGCTGGGCGGTTGCCCAGCAGGGCCGGGGCGTTGAGCGCGCAGGCCAGCGCCCCGATCACCAGAGCGTGCACCGCCTGCTCGGCGCGGAACCACAGGGGGAGGGAGCCGGCGATCACCGCGGTGACCATCATGGCCGCCCCGGCCACCGCGGTGATCCACCGCACCCGGGTGTAGGCGCCGCGGCTGCCGGCCTGGGCCTTCTTGACCATGACCAGGCAGATCAGGGAGCCGGCGAGCACGCCGCCGGCCCGGTTCCAGACGGTGGAGCCGGGGTCGGTGCCCAGCGCGGCGACGGCCATGGTCACGGCGAACAGGGCGACGCCGAGACCGGCTGCGGCGTTGGCCAGCCGGACGGCCAGCGGGGAGACGGCGACGGAGAGCGGGGTGGCGCGCTGGGAGGAGATCTGCATCGCGTTCATGTCTTCGACGCTAACATTACATGCATGCTGCAAGCAAGTATACTGGCGGCATGAGACCGAGCGAGAACGACGTCCAGCAGATGGTGAACGCCTTGTTGCAGCTCAGCGACGGTATCGAGCGGGCGCGGCGGCAACGTCCCGGCGCGGGGCTGCTGCGCACGCTGCAACTCCTGGCCGCCAAGGAGCCGGCGCGAACCTCCGATCTGGCCCAGGAGCTCGGCGTGCACCAGTCGTCGGTGACCCGGCAGATCCAGACGCTGGCCAGTAAGGGGCTCGTGCGGACGACCGCCGACCAGAACGACCGGCGGGCCAGCCCGATCACCCTCACCGAGGACGGCCGGCGGGAGCTGGCCCGGCTGGAGGCCGCCGGCCTGAGCCGGTGGATGCGGTTCACCGCGGACTGGGACGCCGAGGAGGTGCGCACCTTGGAGCGGCTGGTGACCAAGCTTCGCGCCTCGATCGCCGACGTCAACGCCGGTCAGCCGCGGACCGGGCCGGACTCCTGACCTGCGAGATCGCCCCTTGACGCCGGCGCGTGCGCGGACCCGCCGCCCCCGGAGTGCCCGGTTCCGGTCGCCGCGGGATCAGCGGTGGTGGATCGACTCCACGGTGTGCAGGTGGGGGTCGAAGTGGTCGGCCAGGGCGGCGGCCTGGCGCATGTGCACCTGCGCCTCCGGGACGGCGAGCATGGCGTGGAAGTCGTCCGCCGACCGCCATTGGGCGTAGTTGACCACCCGGGTGCCGTCGACGCCGGCGTGGATGTTGGCGGAGACGAACCCGGGCAGGTGCCGCATGACGTCTTCGGTGGCCCGCGTCAGCAGGTCGACGAGCTCGCGCTGACGGTCTGCCCGCACGGTGAAGACGTTGATCAGGGTGGCGACGGGAGCGTCGGTGGTGATCGTGGTGGACGGCATGACCTCTCCTTGTGTCAGGTTCCTTACATGCCTCGATTATGTGTAAGGTTCCTGTCATGAGTCAAGAGGATGTCCGGGAACGTATCGGCTACTTGGTCAAGCAGGTCGACCAGGCGTTCCGCCGCGCCGGCGAGGAGCGGCTGCGACCGCTGGGGCTGTCCATCGCCCAGTACGCGCTGCTGCGGGCCCTGGCCGACGCCCCGGGAGCGCCGGCCGCCGAACTGGCCCGCCGTACCTTCGTCACCCGCCAGTCCCTGCGCGACGTGCTCGCCGGCCTCACCGCGGCCGGTCTGGTCTCCGTCGCCGAACGGCCCGGCGTCGGCCGCGCGCTGCCGATCACGCTCACCGGCCCCGGCCGGGCCCTGCTGGACCAGGCCGACGCGATCGTGCTCGATGTGGAGCGGCGCATGACCGCCGGCTTCCCGTCCGAGGAGGTGGGGCACCTGGCCGCGCTGCTCTCCGCCTGCGCCCGGAACCTCGCCGGACAGCCCGCAACCTGACCGGGCGGCCCGCCACCGCCGAGCGCGAGGTCGGCGAGGTCGGCGAGGTCAGCGGCGTCAGCGGCGTCAGCGGGGGAAGCTGATCTCCACGCGGCGGTTCTTGGCCCGGCCGGCGGGGCTGTCGGCGCCTTCGGGCGTGGTGTTGGGCGCCACCGGGTCGGCCGCGCCATGGCCCTGCACGGTGAGAGTGATCCCGGAGCCGGCCAGGAGCTTGGTCAAGGCCCGCCGTACGGCCTGGGCGCGGGCCTGGGAGAGCGCCTGGTTGTAGGCGTCGGAGCCCTTGGCGTCGGTGTAGCCGTCCACGCGCACCTGCTTGCCGTGCGCCTTGGCCGTGAGCAGCCTGGCTGTCTCCGCCAGCCGGCTCCTGGCCTTGGTGGTGAGGGTGGCCTTGTCGAAGGCGAACAGCACGTCCGCCGCCACGATGATCTTGTCGCGGGCGCCGCGGGTCTCCTGGATCAGCGACTCGTCCAGGTTGGATATGCGCTCCCCGATGTCCAGGACGTCGGCGGTGATGTCGCGCGGCTCGCCGGTCAGGTCCAGGATCGGCGCGGTGGCGGGCGGAGCGGTGTTGACGGGCACCTGGACGGGCGGGCGGGGCGTCGGCGTGAGCAGCGCCACCACGAGCAGGAGGTCAGGAAAGGGGGACATCGGCCAGTGTCCCGGCGTGGGGGATGTGGACGTCCAGGGACGTCACGCCCTCCGGAGGGGCGGCGAAGGTCGCGGAGAAGACCGCGGTGTCGCCCGGGTTGAGCGTCAGGTCCTTGGTCCGGCTGCACACGCAGCCGCCCGCGCTGTCCAGCGCGACGAGATGCTTCTTGGCGTTGACCGTGTCGATCAGGTAGACGCCGTCGATGGTGGGGTTGGCCTGCGGGACGGCGGAGAAGGCGTTGTGCACCTGCCAGCCGTCGCCGCCGGTCAGGGCGAGGGTGAAGGTGAGGTTGACGAACCGGTCACGCCGTACCAGCTGGACCACGTCGATGCGGAACCGTCTGCCTTCCACGCTGCCCTCCCGGCCGGCCAGCACCTGATCGGGCGGGGCAGAGGCGGACACCGGGGCCACCGGCGCGCTGGAGGAGATGGGCCCGGAACCGGACGGGGTGGACGGGGCGGGGCCGAGCTGGCACGCCGATAACGTCATGGCCAGCATGGCGGCGGCCACCAGTGAGCGCATCTTCATGGACCCGGAAGTTTACACATAGCCGACATATTCCTCCTGATTCCAGATAGTCAGCGGGCCGGGCGACGTCCTTGACGGATCAGAAGAACGACATTTCTTTCGTGCGTCAGCCTCTCAGGAGTGCCAACCTTTTGCGGCGTCCACGGCGTTGGGAGGATACCTAGATCAGGGAGAGACGTTGGATCGTGATACCGGTTTCCTGGCGTTCGTCAATGCTCACCAACGTCCGTTGATGCGTCTGGCCTACTTGCTCACCGGAGAGGTCCACCTCGCCGAGGACCTCCTGCAAGGCGTGCTGCTCCGCATGATCGGACGGTGGCCGAAGTTACGCCACATCGACAACCTCGACGCGTACGCGCGAAAGATCATGGTGAACCAGCACATCTCATGGCGGCGTCGCCGACGCTCCAGCGAGGTGCTGAGCGCCGTGCCGCCCGAACGCGCGTACTCCTCCGAGGACGGCGCCGTGTTGCGGATCGTGCTGCACCAGGCGCTCATGCGGCTGACGCCCAAACAGCGCGCGGTGCTCGTCCTGCGCTTCTACGAGGACCGCACCGAACGGGAGGTCGCCGACCTGCTGGGCTGCTCGGTCGGCACAGTCAAGAGCCAGGCGCACCACGCGCTGGGCCGCCTGAGGGCGCTGGCGCCCGAACTCGCGCCGCGACTGCCCGAATTGGACCGCCCGACCCGTCACGAGGGGATCCGCCGATGACCTGGCTCAGACAACAGCTCGGCCGCATCGCCGACGACATGCCCGAACGTGACCTGGGCGCCAGGACGATCGCGATCCACCAGCGCAGACGGCGCAACTTCATGACGCTCACGGCGGTCGCCATGGTTGTCGTCACCGTGCTCGCCGCCACTGTCGGGGTACGGGCGCTGTCGTCCGAGCCGCGCGCCGCCACCCGGCCGGCCGGTTCGCCCGAGCAGTCCTTGATCAAGGTCGGCGTGGTGCCGACCGTGGAGTCCGCGCCCGTGTTCGTGGCCCGGGCCAAGGGTTACTTCCAGGAGGAGGGCCTGACGGTCGAGCCGGTGGTCGTGACCGGCCCCGCCGCCGCGGTGCACCAGGTCGGCAAGGGCGAGCTGGACCTGGCGCAGACCGACTACGCCATGGCTTTCGCGGCGAACGAGGCGGGCAAGCAATTCAAGATCGTCACCAGCATGTACCAAGCCGCGCAGGGCAGCTACGCGATCGTCGCCAACGCCAAATCGAAGATCACGAGCACGGCCGGGCTGAGGCGCAAGACGATAGCAGTGCCGAACATCGCAGGGATCGGACCGCTGGCGCTGAGGGCAGCGCTGGACAGGGCCGGGCTGACGTTGCGGGACGTCGTCCTGGTCGAGTGGCCCTACCCCCAGATGCTCGGCCTGCTGAACAGGGGCCAGGTGGACGCGGCCTTGCTCGCCGAGCCGTACATCACCCTGAGCCGCCAGGACGGACGCTCGCGGATCCTGGAGGACGCCATGACCCGGAGCTTCTCCGGCCTGCACACCGCGGGCATGATGGCCACGGCCGAGTGGACCCGGCACAACCCCCGCACGCTGGCCGCCTTCCAGCGCGCGCTGGCGAAGGCGCAACGCCTGATCGCGGACGATCCGCAGCAGGCGCGCGACCTGCTGCCCACCTACACGAGGATCACCCGCCCGCAGCTCGCGGACGTCGCGTTCGGTTCCTACCCGGCCAAGCTGGACCTGTCAGAGCTCCAGCGGGTCGCCGACCTGGCCCACGCCTACAAGCTCCTCAAACGTCCGGCGGACGTCCGCGGCGTCGTCATGACGGGCGGATGAGGCCCGAGCGCTGCCGCCCCGAGATCGTACGTACGGGCTCAGGGGCACCTCCCCGTCATCGGATGGGCAGGTCGGCGACCGGTTCGAAGCCCGGGATCTGCACGGTGACGGATCGCACGTCCGCGGGCGGCTTGAACATCGCCCACAACGTGTACTCCTCACCCTTGGTCACCAGGTATTCCGGGCGGAGCACCGACAGCAGGTAGGGGCCCACGCCGACGTTGTGCTTGGCGTCACGCAGCGGCCGGTAGCGGCGCGGGCCGTCGACGAGCGCCGCGCCGCTCGTGCTTGCCTCGGCGTACACCCCGCCCCAGTCGTAGGAGGAGGACCAGGCGTTGATCGGGATGTCGTCGTCGTTGCGGATGGTCCACACGAGGTTCACGTAGCCGCCTGCGTCCCTGGTCAGCTCGTTGATGCGGACCTCGGCCCGGCGCGGCCAGCTCCGGTCGCTCTCGATGTCGGGCGCCTTGCCGACGGGCGCGGTGCCGAGCACCGGCGACGCGGTCGTGGAGGGGGAGGGAGAGGCGGGCGCGGGCGCTGTGGCGGCGGGCGTCGGCTGGGCGGGCTCGGGTGCCGGGCGGGCGAAGGTGATGCTGACGCGCCGGTTGGTGGCGCGGCCGCGGGCGTTCTCGTTGCTCGCGATCGGCTCGTGCGAGCCGTGGCCTCGCGTCCGGTAGATGACGCCCGAGCGGGTCACCAGCTTCTCCAGGGCGTTCTGTACGCTGCGGGCCCGCCGCTGGGACAACGGGTCGTTGATGCCGTCGCTCCCGGTGTCGTCGGTGTGGCCGTCGACGGCGACCTCCTCGCCCCTGGAGCGGTCGATCTGAGCGGCCACGTCCTTCAGCACGGTCCGAGCCTTAGGGGACAGGTCCGCCTTGTTCACGGCGAACAGCACGTCCGTCGAGAGCCGCACCGACACCTGACGCCCGTCGTCGTCCTGTGCCGCGCCCGCCTGCTCGACCTGGTTGACGATCGACAGCACCACCGGTTCACCGACCCGGCTGGAGTTGGGATCCACCGGATCCCCGCCGCCGTCGTCGACCCGCAAGGGCGTCGGCGCGGCCTCCCCCAGCGGGACGTCGAGGAACGGCGGCGCCTGCGGGAAGATCACGTCCAGCTGCGTGATGTCGGCGGGCGGAGCGGGGAAGACGGCCACCAGCTCCTGCTCCTGGCCCGCCTTGACGGTCGGCCAGCCCCGCGTGCACTGGCAGTCGCCGTTGCGGTAGGCGCGCGGGAAGTACCAGCGGCCGTGGGCGCTGTCGAGCAGGGACACGCCGCCGATCGCGTTCGAACCGATGTCGGCGCTGTGCCAGGGCACGGCCAAGCTCGCGCTGAAGGAGTAGTCCTCCCGCAGGTCGTTACGCACCCGCCATCGGGCCACGACAGCCGTCGGGGAGACCCGGTCCAGGGCCAGCAGGTCGACCGAGACCTTGGCGCCGATCGCCAGCGCCCGCGTGCCCAGAGGTGCTCGACCGGTGGCCGGCGCCACCGGAGCGGAGGTGGACTCGCTCCGGCGAGCTTGCTCGGTGGCCCGCTGCGCGGACGGGCCGGCGCCGCTGCAGCCGCCCGAAGCCAGGGTCATCAGAACAACCCCAGCGGTCGCCCCTAAGACGGACATCACCGACCTCATCGTGCACCTTCCCCAATTGTCGCGGTGGCAGGCGACTCTATCGTTCCCGGGTGACCAGAAGATCACATAACCGGAGAAGGGCGGGCAATGGCGCAGGAGACCTCCGAAGGGCGAACGATGGTGAACACGGCAATGCGGGTCGGTGACATTCCGGGAGCCGGGGGATGACAGATGCCGCGTTTCGGCATGGCGCTGCACCGAATAGCGGGGTCTCTGCTGTGTCGTGCGATCCTCAGCCGGACGCGTGAAAGCGGTAAATCAATACTGAGTAAATCAATACTGATTTAATGGCGGATCATGAACTTTGGCAGGCTTTCAGCGAGCGGCCGGATTCTGGTCGTGGCGCTGCTCTCCCTCTGTGGCTGCTCCCTCCCGTCGGCGCCGGTGGCCACCGCACGGGAGCCATCCGTCATCCCGTCCACCACGCCCGCTGCCACCACGTCCGCTGCCACCACGCCCGCCGACGCTCCAGCGCTGGCCACGCTGTACGGCGACGGCCACACCGACGGCCTGGCCGCGGCGCGCATCGACGTGATCGGGCTGGAACGCAGCGCCCCCAACGCCGTCACCGCGCGATTCCGGATCAGCGCCGACCGGGACGAGGTCCGTCTGGAGGGCTTCCACGCGGGCCAGCTTGCCGGGGACACCCCCTACGACTACATCCAGGCCGCCTCCGGCTTCTACCTCCTGGACGACCCGCGCTTCTCCGTCTACTACCCGATGAAGAAGGACAACGCCGAGGTACGGGCCCGCTGCCTGTGCAGCTACTCCGGGCCGCTCGCCAAGGCCACCCCCGGCAGTCCCGCGCTGATGTGGGCCACCTACCAGGTGCCGCCGGAGACCACCAGCCTGGCCGTCGGCTTCGACAGCGCCGGGTTGACCGCGCCCCTGCCTATCAGCCCCGCCGGCACCGGCCCACGCCTGGACGGCGAGCCGGACGCCGCCGCCATCGCCGCCGCCTTCCCGCTCACCGTCCCGCTCGCCACCCGCTCCACCGCCACCACGACCTCGGTGACCGAGTCGGACCAGCAGGTGGAGCTCGCGCTCAACACCGACGTCCTGTTCGCCTTCGACAAGGCGACCCTCACCGCCCGCGCCAGGAAGACACTGCAGCGCGTCGCGGAGCGCGTGCGAACCGAGGCCCAGGGGGACGTGCGGGTCGTCGGGCACACCGACGACGTCGGCGACGACGCGTACAACATGGACCTGTCCCTACGGCGGGCCAAGGCCGTGCAGAAGGCGCTGACCGGCCTCGTCGGCCCGACCCCCTTGCAGGTGGAGGGCAAGGGCGAGACGGAACCCGCCGTGGCGGCGACCTCCGACGCCGCCCGCGCCCGCAACCGGCGGGTCGAGGTGACCTTCCAGCGGCTGCCCAAGCCGGCCGGCGCGCCCCGCACGCCCGTTCCGACGCCGTCCAGCACGGCGACGGCGACGGCGACCGGGACCGTTCCGACGGCCACCGGCCTGCGCGAGCTGACCGGCCTCAAGGCCGACCTGCAAGAGCTGAGACGCATCAGCGACAGGACCCTCATCGCCACCGTCACCTTCCGCCACGCCGGCGGCGGCGGCAAGGTCTCCTTGGAGAGGGGAGCCTGGGACGCCGACGTCGACCAGCAGGCCGGGATCTACGGCTACAAGCTCGACTTCTTCTGGCTCGCGCTGGCCGACGCGGCTCACACGCGCTACTTCCCGCTGACCACGCCCGGCCGCCTCGACGTGCCCCGGCACTGCGTCTGCTCCACCACGGTGCTGAAATCGCTGGGAGCGGGCGAGCAGATCCGGATGTTCGTGCTGATGACCGCCCCACCGGCCGACGTGACCAGCGTGGACGTGAACCTGTTCGGGTTCACCCCGATGCACGGCGTGCCCATCACCGGCTGACCTCTCCCGCCCGGCCGCCCTTCCTGCCGACGGGGTACAGGCCTGACCGGAGAAAGGATCTCAACTGAGGCAGAATTCGTTGCCCTCGATGTCCTGCATCACGATGACCGACTCGTTCTCTTCGTCGGCAGGCAGTAGCCGCTCGCGTACCGCGCCGAGCGCGATCAGCCGGGCGCATTCGGCCTCGAGTGTGGCCAGGCGCTCGGCGCCCACGAGCCCGGTAGCGACCCGCACGTCAAGGTGCACTCGATTCTTGACGACCTTGCCTTCGGGAACTCGCTGGAAGTAGAGCCGGGGACCCGCACCCGAGGGGTCGCTGCATGCGAACCACGAGTTGCGCTGCTCGGGCGGCAACGAGCGGTTGTAGTCGTCCCAACTGGCGAACCCCTCCGGCGGGGACGGTGCGACATATCCCAACACCTCGCACCAGAACCGCGCGACGCGCTCAGGCTCCGCACAATCAAAAGCGACTTGAACCTTTTTAACCGACACCATGGGGCAATCATCCCATAGGTCGCGCTACACGCTGTGCCCCACCAGTCGCCCGGGGCACCGAGCGGACCTCCGAACAGGTCTCCGAGAGCTGAGGTGGTCGGCGCCGTCGCGAAGTGAGCGGTCAGAGGCGGAAGCAGGGCGTGGCGCAGGCGCCGGCGGTCGGCCTCGTCGGTCTGCCAGAGTCCGGCCGGCACGGTGGCGGCGGCGTGCGCCTTGGCGTCGGCGTCCTGTTCGGGGAAGCGCAGCCGGACGGGGACCCGATCGACCAGGACCTCGCCGAGCTCGTCGGTGCCAGCTCGGCCATCGGGGCCTCCACTCGCTCCCTGACCTACGACGCGCTGCGTGCCTGCGCCGCCGACGGCGAACTGCACCCCGGCGAGATCGAGGCCGTCCGAACCATGAACGCCCGGCTCGGCCACCCCGACGCCCTCGCCGACCAATGGCTGGAGCTGCACCAGGAGGAGCAGACGACAACGGCAGGCCTGCCGACCGGCGGGCCTGCCCGTCCCGAACAGTCGGGATCGCGCCCATCCCGCGGAGCCGGCCGACGACCGACCCGCACCTGGCTGCCCATGCCAGGCCACCGCCACCTGCGCTCGCTACGCGCACGCGGGTGATGGAGGTACGAGTCACTGGTACGGGAGATGCGCGAGGAGACCGAATCTTCCGTACAAACCGTACGGGACGGCTGTAACCAGTTGTGATCGGCCAGCGACATACAGGTGGCGCCGGTCGAGGGCGCGTAGCCGCACGACTGCCGAGGAGGCCGTGTGTCCGAGTCCGCCGACGCCGATCCGGACCGTCCCGAGCCGGACCGTCCCGATCCGGACCGTCCCGATCCGGGTGGGATCGCCACCCGGCAGGAGTTCGCGCGCGAGCTCTCGGCGCTACGCGAGCGGGCCGGTCTGACCGTACGGCAGGTGGCGGCCAAGGCCGGCGCGTACGGCGCGCACAGCACCCTCGGCGACTGGTTCGCCGGCCGCGGGCTGCCGTCCCCGTCCTCGCGTGACCTGCTGGAACGGGTGCTGGAAGTGTGCGGCGTGGCCGATCCGGCGCAGGCCGGCGCGTGGCTGGACGCCTGGCGGCGGGTACGGCGGGCTCCCGGCCGCCGCGTCGCCGGTCCCGAGCCGTACCGGGGACTGGCCCCCTTCCAGCCGGAGGACGCGGGCTGGTTCTTCGGGCGGCGCGCGCTGACCGCCCGGCTGCTTGAGCAGGTGGCCGGGATGAGGGCAGCGGGCGGGGGCGTACGGCTGGTGGTGGGACCCTCCGGGTCGGGCAAGTCCTCCCTGCTGCGGGCCGGCGTGGTCGCGGCCCTCCGCGACGGCGCCCTGCCCGGCTCCGCGCACTGGCTGGTGGTCGTGACGGTCCCCGGTGCGCGGCCGGTGGCCGAGCTGGCCGCCCGGCTGGCGGCACTGGCCCACGTGCCGGCGCGCGAGATCGGCGCGGACGTCCGCGAGGACCCCGGGGCCGCCGCCAGGTACGTCGGCCGGGCAGGCGACCGGCCGCTGGTGCTGGTGGTGGACCAGTTCGAGGAAGTGTTCACCGAGTGCGGGGACGAGGCGGAGCGGCGCGACTTCATCGCCGCCGTGCGTGCCGCGGCCGCGCCGCCCGGCGGCGCGCTCGTGCTGCTGGGGCTGCGTGCCGACTTCTACGCGGCGGCGTTGCGGCATCCGGAGCTGGTCGCGCTCGCGCAGGACGGCCAGCTCGCCGTCGGCCCGATGGAGGAGGCCGAACTGCGCGAGGCCATCGTGGAGCCGGCCAGGCGCGCCGGCGTCGAGATCGAGGACGGCCTGGTGGAGCTGCTGCTGCGGCAGGTCGCCCCGTCCGGGGGCGTCGCCGCGGACGGCGGGGCGCACGAGGCCGGTGTGCTCCCGCTGCTGTCGCACGCCCTGTACACCACCTGGCGCCAGGGGCAGGGCAGGAGCCTGACCGTGGCCGCCTACCACGCGGTGGGCGGCATCGAGGGCGCGGTGGCGGCCAGCGCGGACGCCGTCCACGACGGGCTCACCGGCCGCCGCCGCGAACTGGCCCGCCGTCTCTTCCTTCACCTGGTGCACGTCGCGCCCGACGCCGCCGACACCCGGCGCAGGGCGACCATGGCCGAGCTGCTCGACGGCTGCGACGGCGAGGAGGCGGCCGAGATGGAGGAGGTCCTCGACCGGTTCGTCGCGCGCCGGCTCATCACCGCGGGCGCGGACACCGTCGAGATCAGCCACGAGGCCCTGCTGCGCGCCTGGCCGCTGCTGCGGTCCTGGGTGGACGCCGACCGTGCCGGGCTGGTCGTCGCGCGCCGGCTCACCGCCGACGCCGCGGCCTGGGTACGCCTCCACCGCGACCCCGACGCGCTGTATCGCGGCGCAGGCCTGGTCGCGGCGCAGGAGTGGGCCGCCGGCTATGACGGGCGGCTCCCGGCCGACGCGCGGGAGTTCCTGGAGGCGAGCGTTCGCCAGTCCCGGCGGCGGACCCGCCGGTTGCACCAGGCCGTCGCCACGCTCGCGGCCCTTCTGGTGCTGGCCCTGGTCGCGTCCGGCATGGCGGTACGCGCCCAGCGGGCCGCCGCCGACGCCGAGCGCACCGCCACGTACCAGCGCGACCAGGCGCTCTCGCGGAAGACGGCGACGGACACCGGCGCGTTGCGCGTCACCGACCCGGGCCTGGCCGCGCAGCTCGCCCTGGCCGCCTACCGGCTGTCGCCCACCGCCGAAGCCAGGGGCGCCCTGCTCAGCGCGGTGGCCGGAATGCCGGCCACCCTGCTGACCGGCCACGAGAACGCCGTCTACGGAGCCGCCTTCCAGCCCGGCGGGAGCCTGCTGGCCACGGCGAGCACCGACCGGACCACGCGACTGTGGGACGTGCGCCGTCCACGCCGTCCGCAGGCTCTGGCGGTCCTCCGCGGCCACCTCGGGGCGGTGGCGGCGGTGGCGTTCGCGCCGGGCGGCGGCGTCCTGGCCACCGCCGGTGACGATCGCACGGCGCGGCTGTGGGACGTGTCAGACCCGCACGCACCGCGCCCGCTGGCCGTGCTGACCGGCCACACCCAGGGCATCCGGCACGTGTCGTTCAGCCCGAGCGGCCGCACCCTGGCGACGGCGGGCTATGACGGCGTCCCGAGGTTGTGGGACGTGTCCGCCCCCGCACGTCCGCAGCTGGCCGCCGCACTGCCCGTCGAGCCCGGCACGATGACCATGGCGGTCTTCGCCCCCGCCGGTGACGTCCTGGTCACCGCCGGGCCCGGCGGCACCGCGCGGCTGTGGGACGTCGCCGACCCGCGCCGACCCCGGCGCCTGGCCGACCTCGAAGGCCACACCGCCGCGATCCTGGCCGCGCGGTTCAGCCCGGACGGCCGCACGCTCGCCACCGCCGGCTTCGACAGGACGGTACGGCTGTGGGACGTCGCCCGCCCGCGGAAGCCGAAGCCGATCGGCACCCTCACCGGGCACACCAACGGCGTCGCGGCGCTGGCGTTCAGCCCGGACGGCCGGCGGCTCGCCAGCGGCGGCTACGACATGACCGTACGGCTGTGGGACCTCCAGCGGCCCGCGAGCATCCCCCTGGCCCTGACCGGGCACGCCGACACGGTCCTCGCCGCGGAGTTCCAGCCCGGCGGTGAAACGCTCGCCACCACCTCCAGAGACGGAAGCATCCGGCTCTGGGACCTGCGGGCGCCGCTGATCGGCGGGCAGGACGGCACCGTCTACACGGTCGCCGTCAGCCCCGACGGCCGCACCCTGGTCACGGGGGCCGACCGGACAGCGCGACTGTGGAGTCTGTCCCCCGGACGCCCGCCCATGCCGAGGGCCGTCCTGACCGGCCACACCGACGGCATCGTCCGGGCGGTGTGGCGGCCGGACGGCAAGGTGCTCGCCACCGCCGGCCTCGACTTCACCGTCCGGCTCTGGCAGGCCGGCGACGACGGGCGCGCCGGCCCGCTCGCCACCATCAGGGCCCACACCGACAACGTGTACTCGGCCGCCTTCGATCCGTCCGGGCGGACCCTGGCCACCGTGGGCGCCGACCGTACCGTGCGCATGTGGGACGTGGCCGATCCACGCCACCCTCGGCCGCTGGCGACGGTCACCGGGCACGGCGACACGGTCCTGTCGGTGGCCTTCTCGCCCGACGGCCGCACTCTGGCCACCGGCGCCGCCGACCGCACCGTACGACTGTGGGACGTCACCGACACCCGGCACCCGGCCGTCACCGCCACCCTGACCGGCCACCGCAACGCCGTCAACGACGTGGCGTTCAGCCCGGACGGCCGCCGCCTGGCCTCGGCGGGCGCCGACGGCGTGGTCCTGCTCCACGACGTCGCCGCCCGGCCCGACCGGCGGCCGCCCGTGCCGTTGACCGGCCACACCAGCGCGGTCGCCGCCGTGACCTTCCAGCCGGGGGGCCGGCTGCTGGCCTCCGCCGGCTTCGACGGCACCGTCCACCTGTGGGACCTCACGCGCGCCGGCCGGCCGGACGCCACGGTCACGCTGAACGGCCACACCGACCGGGTGTACGCCGCCGCATTCAGCCCGGACGGCCGCACGCTGGTCACCGGCGGCGTCGACGCGACCGTCCGGCTCTGGGAGACCGACACCGGCCGCGCCGCCCTGCTGGCCTGCGCGCTCGCCTACCCGGTGATCAGCCCGGCGGAATGGGCCCGCCGCATGCCGGGCCTGGCCTATCGTCCCCCCTGCCCGTGACCGGGACGGGCGGGGTCATGTCCCGGCAGCTTCGCGGCCCGACGCAGGGCAGACTCAGGGCTCGACGAGACCGACCGTGAACGCGTAGTCGTCCAGGGTGAACTGGCTGATGCCGGACATGCGCAGGGCCTGCACCCGGACCGTGTAGGTGCCGGGGCCCAGGGAGGGGGAGAACCGCTCGAAGGCGTGCGCCTCCTCGGCGCCGTCGGGGCTGTCGAACTTGAAGTCGGTGCTCACGACCGGCTGCAGCTCGATGGTCGTCCCGGCGGAGTTGACCGCGACGATGCGCGCGGAGCACCATGCGCCGGCGGTGCCGGCGCAGACGGACTCGGCGGTGAAGCGGGCGTCGAGGAACCGTGTCGTCCCCGTGGGCACGGTGATGTTGACGGCGGCCGTCGGGATGTTCCCCCAGGCGCCGATGGTCTGGGCGGTCCAGGGGGCGCTCTCGCCGGTGAAGTACTGCACGCTGGTCTGCGTGCCTGTCTGGGAGCTGGCCACGGCCTGGGCCGCCGTGACCGTCAGCGCGAGAACTCCGGACAGCGCCGCCGCGGCGGACGCGACCTTGACGAGTCTGGACAACGGGATCCCCTCTCTGCTCACGCGAAGCCACATGCGCTCCGCGACGGGTGGTTGCCGGAACCACGCTGACGAGAACACGCCGGCCGGTGAAGCCCTGGCCGAATCATCCGTACAAGCCCGTACAGGCGCCGGGTCGGCCGGGCCGCGCTCGCAGGCGCGTCCCTCCCCGCGCCGAGGGTTCGGGCCGCCGTCTGTATAAGAAGGAAACCGCCGCAAACCTCGCTCAATGGGGTGAACCGCTCGTCGACGGCCTGGCGCGGTTGGTGCTGAGGGCGGGCTCACCGCTTCGTCGAGGGCGTCACCGGTCAGAAGCTGGTCGATCCCGGAGCTCCACCACAGGCAACCGCTACAGCGGGCAGCGGAGCAGCCGCGGCCGACACCGCGGACGCTCTCCCGGTTTCGGGTGGTGGTGTCCCTTCCCAGGGAAGTTGGCGGGAGGGACGCGCACTGGCTTGCGGCACGTCACCTTGGCCCGGAAGGTTCCTGACGCAGTCGTTCAGGTCTTCCTGCCGGTGAGAAGGAGTCTCCGCTGACCACGACACGGAGGCATCACGGCTCCGGGGCGCCGGTCCCGCTCAGCCTCGCGCGCCTATTCGTCCACGTCCGGATAGTGTGACTTGCGCGCCAGCCACCACCAGCCGTCACTCAGCCGGCTGCACCTGTAGTAATCGTCGAATGTGGTCTTGGTGAGATCACAGGGACTTATCCGCGCGGCGTCAGGCCGGTCATACATGTAGAGGAACATGTTCTCCGACACTTCCTCGTTCGACAGGCCCATCATGAGAACACGTCCGGGGTAAAGCTCGATCGGCACATCCTGCGTATTGGGATGATCGAAATGCAGGACATCGAACTCGTCAGGCAGATGCACCCAGCCACCCGAAGGCGTGTCTGCCGACAGCTCCCTGTCCTTGGCCAACTGGGCCAGCGCGGTGAACTTGCCGTGATGGACCGCGAACCACGTACGCCCGAAGATCCCGTTCCAGGGCAGCAGCACAACGGCGGCACACAGGACGACCGCCGCACCGGCCGCGACGTAACCGCGGATGTCACCATGTCGGCGTACGAGTCTCTGCGCCCACCACGACGTGGAAAGCACGGCCACGACGAACACGATCCCGAGGATCGACTGCTCGATGATCCGATCGTAGTACTCCAGCCACAGCAGATACCGTCCAGTCACCACCACGAGCCAGCTCGCCACCATGGTCGCGGTCAACGCATACGATCGCTTCTCGATCACGCCTCCAGACCCGGTTGGTGAGCACTGCTCCACGTAAGGACGGCCTCCCGCCAACCTGTGAATCCGATCTGCGCCCGGCAACCCGCCTCACCTAACGGGATACCGCACAATGCGCGGCCCTCTGCGGCGACGACAGACCAGACCTCGAACGCGCCGTCGGTGAGGTGCAACGGACATCAAGCCCCAGCAGTCGCTCAACCTTGGGTGAGACACCGTAGTCGTCATCAACCTTCGCTGACAATGCTCAGCCTTCGCTGCGACGGGACAGGAAAACACGAAATCCCGTCCGATTCAGATGATCGGACGGGATCCCGTCAACCTCAGTCCAGCCGTTTCAAGAACGGCCCTGACCGGAGGGAGGGGCCCTTCCCGGGGGCACGCAACCGACGCGGCAGCTCATGCCGGCGTCCCCGAAGCGTCGCAGCGGGCTGTCGGGATCGGCGGGGCCGAAAGGGACCCAGCTGATCTGGTTTCCCTAGGGACTGGAGGTGCGAGAGGGCCGCGAGCCCGGGGTCGCGCCGCTCGGCGTCCCCGCCGATCCAGGGGTACCCGCGGCGGAAGCGGATATCTCGTCGGGTGTCACAGGGGCGTTCTCCGGCGAGGAGCAGGCCGCCAGAGTGAGGAGGATGACGACGGCCGGGACCAGGCAAGACGGCTGGAAGGGCACCTGGGCCTCCGATGAACTGTCGGACGCGCGGCGCGGCAACGGGTGATCCGGCGCGGGCGTGTAAGGTTTCGCGTCTCGCCTGTACATCGTGGACGGGACGCGAAACCCTACACGCCGAACTCTGATCCTCAAGGCACCGCGGCGCATCCCTCATCGCTCTGATGCGGCGCGAGCCGCGGGCATGCGCAGGTGGGCGCGGAACGGCTGTTCCGCGCCCACCGTCGATCCATCTGTCTCAGCAGCCGACCGGCGCATCCACCGTGACGGAGGCAGGGCCGTAGAAGCTGGACCCGCCGGGACCCACGGGCCCCTGGGAAAGCTTGACCTCGGCGCGGATCGTCGATCCGCAAGGGGCGGTCGCGGTGGCGCCCTCAACGGTCACGGTGTTGTTCCAGATGCTCACCGACTGCCGCCGGAAGCCGAGGAACAGGCCACCGACGACTTGTCCGGACACCTCCACCTCGGCGCGCTGTGGGGTGATGACTCCGCCGGGGCCAGGCTCCGCGATGCCGGGCGCGCCGACGGTGCCGTAGAACCGCGCCTGAGTGCCGGTGAGATCCACGCAAGCCTTGGTGGAGAGACCCGAGATCAGGACGCTGTCACTGCAGGTGGTCGTAGTCGTGGCGGCGGATGCCGGGCTGCTCGACGCGAGCGCCCCCGCGGCCGCCGCCCCTGCGGCGAGTACTGCGGCTCCACGCTTGACGATCTGCTTCAACGGTTTCCCCTTTGATGATCGGGCATGCGGCCTCGCGCCACACGCGATCAGTAGCATGTCACACATGACATGATGAAATATCGAGCTCCAGAAGAACTGCCCGAGAACCCACGGGAAAAGGTTTGAGCGTTTAAATCGGACGCCCCGAAACCGCAAATTCGGAAAAACGGGATAGGGGTCGAACGCGAAGGCGCAACCCAGCCGTCGAACTTCGCCCGGAAAGGGTCCGGGCTGCTTCGCGCTGTGCCTCACCTCCTGCATCTCACCCGAATGCTCTCACCTCGCATTCAATTCATTTCCCATTCATCTGCAAGAGCACTTCGCGACTCTCGGTTCCGCAGGAAGCGGCGACAGTGGAAGCGGGTCACGTGGGCATCCATTCAGAAGACCCGGCCATTCTGCGCGACATCGTGACCGCCGAACTCGGGCGCGCGGGCGCACAGGACTGGTCGATCTTCGAGGACAACCTCTGGTGCAAGGTCACCCCCGACGCCTACCCGATGCCCGACCAGGGATGGAAGCTGCACGTCTCCGCGACGATGCTCTCCGCCCCGCTGGCGCTCGCCCGCGCCTCGCGAGTACTCACCGAGGCCCGTTGCGCCTTCAAGTTCCCCGCCCGGCTGAGCGACTACTGGAAACTCCTTGAACCGCACTGCAGCCGGGCGCAGGCCGGGAAGTTCATCACCGTCTATCCCCTCGACGACGCAGAGTCGGTACGCCTGGCCGCCCTGCTCGATGACGCCACCCGGGGACTTCCCGGCCCGGTGATCCTTTCCGATCGTCCGTACCGGGCAGGCGGGATCGTCCACTACCGCTACGGCGCCTTCAGCGGGCACCGTGTGCTCGGCAACGACGGGTTCTACGAGATTCGGCTGCGTTCACCGCAGGGCCGGCTCGTTCCCGACGAACGGCGGCCGAGCTTCTCCCCGCCACCGTTCGCGACCTGCCCGTTCGAGGTTCCAGAGGCGAGCCGGCGCCCGCGGGCCGCCGCGGTGATGCTCAATGACCGGTTCATCGTCCGCAAAGCCGTACGGCATGCCAACCGCGGCGGCGTCTACCTCGCCGAGGACACCACCACCGGCCACGACGTCGTCGTCAAGGAGGGGCGTCCGCACGCGTGCGCCGATCTGAGCGGCCGCGACGCGCGGGATCGGGTCGCGGCCGAACGTGCCTGCCTGGTAGCCCTCGCCACGACCGGGGTCACACCGGCCGTGGTGGACTTCTTCGAGCAGGGCGGCCACACCTTCCTCGTCGAGGAGTTCGTGCCGGGGATCACGCTGCAGCGCTGGTCGGACGAGAATGCCGGGCCACTGGGCGAGGACGGCTTCGGCAGCGCCCCGGCGCAGGTCCTGCCCATCATCAGCCGCCTGATCGCGTCGCTGAAGGTTCTGCACGGCCGAGGCTACGTGTTCGGCGACCTGTCGCCGAACAACGTGATGCTCTCGCCCGTCGGTGAACTACGGCTCATCGACCTGGAACACGCGGCCGTGCCGGGCACCACCGTCATGGTGGGCGGGACTCCGGGCTACCTCGCCCCGGAGCT
Source organism: Nonomuraea sp. NPDC049684 (assembly GCF_044465345.1). Taxonomy (NCBI): domain Bacteria; kingdom Bacillati; phylum Actinomycetota; class Actinomycetes; order Streptosporangiales; family Streptosporangiaceae; genus Nonomuraea; species Nonomuraea sp. NPDC049684. The sequence goes on from NZ_JBITLO010000025.1 coordinate 63,982, forward strand.
GGCGGGCCACGCGGGGGAGTTCCGGGCCGCCCCGCACGCAGGCGCCGACCTCTACAGTCTCGGCGCGATGGCGTACTTCCTGGCGGTCGGCGCCCACCTGGACCCGCCGGGCCCCGGCCAGGCGGCCAGGGTGGCAGCGGTTGCCGCGACAAACCCCACGCTCGCCCTGCTGCGACCGCTTGTGGAGAGCCTGCTGGCGACAGAACCGGAGCGGCGCTGGTCGCTGGACAGCTGCCTCCGCTTCCTCACCGCGCTCGCCCCGGAGCGGGCCGCCCCCAACCACCGGTCCCGGCCGCCGCAGCGGATCGGCCGCCTGATCGACGACGGCATCGCGCACCTGGTGGAGACGACGGACACGAGCGAGGACGCCTCCTCGCCGTGGCCCGACGCCGCCGACGGCCTCGAAGCCGATCCCTGTTCGATCAACGGCGGCGCGGCGGGAATCCTCGGCGTCCTGACGCGGGCCGAACCGCACGCGAGGGCGGCTGCCGAACTCGCCCGCTGGCTGAGGCGGCGGCTGGCGGCCGAGGACGTCTGGCCGCCCGGCCTGCACTTCGGGCGCTCCGGCGCCGTGTGGGCGCTGTACGACGCGGCGACGGCCATGGGCGACGCCGAGCTGGCACGGTTCGCGGTACGGACAGCGCGGCGACTGCCGACCGACCACCCCAGCTCCGACGTGACGCACGGACTGGCCGGATGCGGCATGGCGCTCCTGCACATCGCCCTGGCCTCGGGAGATCTCGCGCTCCGGGACCGGGCCGCCGAGGTCTTCCAGAACCTGCATCAGGCGCGGTCGTACGGCAACGGCCACCCGCAGTGGCCGACGCCGCAGACGTTCGACTCGGGCCTGGCCGGGGCCAACCACTTCGGTTTCGCGCACGGCATCGCCGGCATCGGGACCGCGCTGCTCCACGCGGGCCAGGCTCTCCACCGGCCGGACTGGACGGCGACCGTCCACGAGATCGCCCGCGCCCTCTACGAACACGCCGAGGTGGACGGCGACACCGCCTGGTGGCCGACGCAGCGCGGCGACCTGTCCACGGTGCGCCCGCGCCGGCCGTACTGGTGCAGCGGCTCCTCCGGGATCGGCTCCTTCCTCGTGAGGCATTGGCGTGCCACCGGCGACCCGCCCGCGTTGGACCTGGCGCGCAAGGCCGCAGCGGCCGTGCACCGTACTCGATGGCAGTCAGGGCCGGTGCCGTGCCACGGACTGCCCGGCGACGGCGAATTCCTGCTCGACATGGCCGCTTTCACCGGTGACGACCACTACCGGCAGTGGGCGCGAGATCTGGCCGGCTGCCTGGAGCTCCGCGCGGCCGACCATCGCGGCCGCCTGCTCGTCCCCGGACCCCAGGGAGACTTCCCGCCGACCTTTCTCGCCGGTACGGCGGGGATCGTCGCCTTCCTCCTGCGACTGCGCGACCGGTCCGCCCGGTTGTGGATGCCGCAAGAGGCCCCCAGACTCGCCGCTCCCGCAGCGGGACGGCGATGACAGACGGCCGCACCACAGGCGGCCCCGGCATTCACAAGGAGGTGACGACCATGTCCTTCGACGTCGAGGACCTGCAGGCGCTCCAGGAGCTAGAGCCCGGCGCCAACGAGGCGCTCCGGCTGACCAACTGCATCAAGCACTTCGGCTGCACCGACAACTGACAGCCGAACCCGCCCGTCCGGACACGGGCGGGCGGGGCCCTGTTCGATCAGTAGACGTTCGATCACCAGACAAGGACAGGCCCGGTCCGTGCACGATCGTCCCCTCCTCGCTCCGGAGCGGCCTCCCGCCCCCGGGACCTGGCGCAGGGTCGTGCGGCTGTTCATGCCGTACCGGCTCGCCATCTGCTTCGTCGTCCTGCTCGTCGTGGCCTACTCCGCACTGAACGCCGCCGTCCCGTTGCTGACCCAGCTGGTCTTCGACCGGGCGCTGTTCGGCGCGGGCGGTCCCGACCTGCCGCTGCTCGCGCTGATCGCCGGCCTGGCGGCGGCCACCGCCTGCGCTGTGGGTGTGGTGGACCTCGGCCAGTCGTGGGTGTCGGCCCGCGTCGCGCAGCAAGTGGTGCATGCGCTGCGCGTGGAGCTGTTCGGCCGTCTCCAGCGCATGCCGCTGGCCTTCTTCGCCGCGACACCAGGCGGCGAGATCCAGTCGCGGCTGGCCAACGACACCGTGCAGATCGAGAACGCCGTCAAGGACACCCTGCCCAGCACGCTGTCCGGCGTCGTCGGATTCGTGGCCGCCGCCGGCGCGATGGTGGCACTCTCACCCCGGCTCGCCGGCGCCGCTCTGATTCTCGCGCCCATCGTCGTCTGGGTGGCCTCCCGCTCCGGGCGAGCGCTCAAGAACCTGTCGGAGGTCAGCCAGCACACTCGCGCGCAACTGTCGGCCATCGTGGCGGAGCGGCTGAGCCTTGGCGCCGTCACCCTGGCCAGGGTCCACGGCAGAAGCGCGGACGAGGCCGGCGGATTCGCCGCGGAGAGCCGGCGGCTGATCCGGCTCGGGGTGCGCTCCGGACTGGTGGCCCAGGGGGTGCTGAGCGCGGGACACGTCTTCTTCGTGCTGACTCCCTATCTGGTGTTCGTGGCGGCGGGCCTGTCCGACGGGATCACCGCAGGCACACTGGTCGCCTTCACCGTGCTGCAGGCCAGGCTCTACCAGCCCCTTTGGCAACTCCTGCACATCTCCACCGAGTTCCGCTCCGCCCAGGGAGCCTTCGAGCGGGTCTTCGACTACCTCGACATGGAGCCCGAGCCCGAGCTGGAGCCCGGGCCTGATCAACGGCCGGACCCCGCTCCCGGGCCCGGCGCGCTCGCCGTCCATGAGGCCACGTTCCGGTACGCCGCAGGGGAGGGGGGCCGTCCGGCGCTGGACGGCGTGAGTCTCACCCTCCCGGCCGGATCCACCACGCTGGTCGTCGGCCCGAGCGGCTCGGGCAAGACGACACTCGGCCACCTGCTGGCCGGCCTGCACACGCCCGCCGAGGGGTCGGTCCGAATCGACGGGGCGAAGATCACCCGTCCGTCGCCCGGACGGGTCTGCATCGCCACGCAGGAGCCCTTCCTCTTCCAGGGGTCGATCGCCGACAACCTCCGGTACGCCGCCCCCGACGCCACCGCGGACGATCTCATGCGCGCCTGCCGGCTCACCCGCGTCCACGAGCGGATCATGGCACTCCCGGACGGTTACGACTCGCTGGTGGGAGAACGGGGGGCGCTGCTGTCCGGCGGCGAACGACAGCGCGTCGCCCTGGCCCGCGCGCTTCTGGCCGGCGCGTCAGTGCTGGTACTCGACGAGGCCACCTCCGCGCTCGACCCGATGACCGAGCTGGAGGTCGTCGAGGCGATCCTGGCCGAGCGGGCGGGACGGACGACGGTGATGATCACCCACAGGTTCGGCGTCCTCGACTCCTTCGACACCGTCGTGGCCCTGGACGAGGGCCGGGTGGCGGAACACGGAGACCGCCTCGACCTGCTCGGCGACCGGTACGGGTGGTACGCGCGGATGGTCCGCGCTCAGACCGGCGTCGCGTAGACCCCGCCGTTCGCCCTGTGCCGCGTCCAACCCCTCACACAGGGCTTGAGCTGCATGTTCTCCGAAGCGGCCACGCGGCTTGCTCGATCGGCGCATCGAGCCTCTCCACCGCGGTCGTCCACTTCGGACGATGCCGCTTCTGTCCGGGGATCCCGCAGCGGTCCCGTCGCGCGGCCACCTGCGGACCGGTGGCGGCATCACAGGCATGGTCATCCCATGACGTGGGCACGAACTGCTGCAACCATGCCTGGTGATCCACGCAGGTTCGTCGCGCCCTTTGACCCGCTGATCGGAGCGGGCCATGGGCGCGAACATCTCAGCCGGCGCAGGTGGTGCCCCAGCTCCGCCCAACTTCGCGAACAACACCCCCGGTCAGGCCGGGCAACCGGGTGCCAACGGCGGGGACAGCACCGTCAGCACCGGCGGAGTGATCGTGGTGGCCGCCCGCGGCGGAGGCGTCGGCTCACCGTCGGGCACCCACGGCGCCGGTGGCTCCGGCGGCTCCGGCGGCGGGCCCGTCCAAGGCGCCGGCGCAGTCGTGGCCAGCACATCCGGCCAGCCCGGCTGCGTCGTGCTGACGGTGCTCCCTCCTACACCGGCCAGCAGATCACCCCCATGGAGAACGGGTTCGGCCAGAACAGCTACGCCACCGCGGCCTGCGTCGGCGGCACCCTCACCCTCCAGGTCGTCCTCCGCCAGACCAGCCAGCCCGGCAAGACCTTCCACCTGGTCTACAGGCTGGACGGCTCGGACTTCGTCTGGACCGGCGTGAACCTGACCACGGACGCCAACGGCAGTGGCACCGCCGCCCTCACCCTCCCGGGCCTGGCCGCTGGAACCCACCGCCTGGTCCTGTGGATCAATGACACCCCTCAGCCCGGAAAGACCTACTACGTCAACTCCGGCTTCCAGGCCAACCCGATCACCTTCACCTGCTGACCACACCCGGTGGAACTCCCCGGACGGTCCGGGGGGTTCAGCCATGCAAGATCAATTCTGGGGCTGCTCAGGTCATCACCCTCCAACGTCCGGTACAGCGTCACCCGGCTACGCCGCGGTCTCAGGTGCTGAGCAAGCATGCGACCACAATCGGTGCAGAAACAAGGTTGATACGCTGACCTGCGATTATGCAGCTCCATGGGGCGGACAGAACCGCTGTCCTGCCCCGATCACCGCTACCTGGCTGCTGAGGACAGCTTCGAGAGAAGGGCGCCGTCCCGGACGCCTTAAGACCCGCGATGGCAGTCCTAGGGATCAGGAAAATCGTGCAACCGCGCCTGCACGGCATTGAGGCGTTCGGCGGCCTGACGGTGGGCTTGGGCCAGCAGTGCGGCCACTTCATGGCGGATCCGCTCCACCTCGGCGATCGCGTCGGCCATCTCCTGTTCGGCGGCGGCGATGCGGCGCTCAGCATCAGCGCGGGCGGCATTCAGCCGCTGAGCGGACTCGGCGCGTACCTGCTCCAGAGCGGCCAGAGCATCTGCACGTTCCCGTTCGACCTTCTCCCACCACTGCGCGGACCCGGAGCTGCCTGCCGCGTCGATGATCTTCCTCCGGCTCATGGACGAATACAGCTCTGCAGGATGACCCGAGCATCCTACTCTTCAGTAGGGTCACAGCCTGCTCAGGGAGCCGGGAACTGGTCAGTGGGGGTCCCCTCAGCGGCTGCGAGGGTTTTGTGGACGACACCGACCGAGACGCCGACGCCGATGGTGCGGATGGATTCCCCGCGCTCCCGGCGGGGGAGGGTGGCGGCGCGCTTGTCGTCGTCGCCCGCGGCCCGGCGACCGCCGACCCGGCCTTGGCGGCGGGCCACTTCCAGGCCGTTCTTGGTCTTGCGGACGACGTCGCAGTGCGGGCCGGTCGTCGGTGGCGAGCTTGCCGCCGATCTTCTCCTTGAGACCTTCAGGCAGATCGGGTCGAGGGCGTCGCGCTGGCGTTGTTTCTCCTGCTTGTCGGTGCTGGCCCGGACCGGGCCGACGAGCGCCACGGGGAGGACCGCCTTCCCTGGATCAAGAACTTGAGTGCTGATGCGCAGATGTTGTCCAGCGTCACCAGGGTGAGCTTCTGTGACAGGTGAGGACACACATTCACCGATAGCGCGGACTGTAGTTACGCAAATACTTTATGTGACAGTCAGTCCCGCACGGTGAGGGAGATCTCTCATGAGCATGATCCAGACCGGTAGCTTGCAGCTCGACTCCAAGCATCCCGTCGAGGAGAACGGCGGCAACACCACTACCTTCACCCAGGTCACCTTTCCCACCCCCTTTCCGTCAGGCGCGCAGGTCGTCGTCATTCCGTTCGTGCAGACCTTCAACGGCCCCTACACCCCCGGCATCAGGATCGCGGAGGTCAATCCCCAGGGCTTCAAGATCCGTTTCAACGAGGTCCTCGTGAGCAGCACCGTCAAGAGCGACGGCTACCACAGCACCGAGACCGTCGGCTGGATCGCCGCGACGGTCTAGGGAGGACCGGACCCCGAGAAGGTGTCCGAAGGCATGACGGACGGTCCGAGCGAGCGCCACGCGATCTCGCTCGGACCGTTACGTGTACAGCGCTACTTCCGCGACCGCCCGCAGCCGTCCTCCGCTCTGGCCTACGGCAACGCTCTGCCTTGGGAGCTCATGGCCGGGAAGCCGTGCTGTGAGGGCCGTCGTGGGGCGTGTGCTGGAAGGGGTAGAGCCGCTGGTCGATCACCGTGCCCGGCGATGACCCGGGCGGAACTGAGGGCTGTCCCCGGCCTGGCCGGCAGTCATGACGAAAGACAACGGACGGCATCGGCCATCAGCAGCCAGATGCACCTTGCTGGTCAACGGGGTAGCCGGGATCGTCGTCGGGGGCGTTTGCCCCTCTGGCATAGCCCCCTTTCCTGCCGGGCGGCTTCTTCCAGTGCTGCGCTCAGCTCGCCGTCCAACGCCATCCCTGCAGCATGATGGTGGGCGCAGACAGCGGTGGAGACGACGCCGACCAGGCCCAGGTCGGCCTGTTCCCGGGCTACGGCCTCAGTGATCATGGCCTGTAGCGGTTGCTCGAACACGCCGTCTCGCGCCCAGGTGCGGAACCGGTCATAGGCGGTGGACCATGGGCCCGTGCTCGAGCGGCAGGTCACGGCACGGGCTGCCGGTACGAAACCGCCACATCACTGCGTTGAACAGCCGCCGCAGATCCGGTATCGGACCCCGCTCGCGCCCAGCGGTAATGGGGCTCGATCAAGGACCATTCTTCGTCGGTGAGGTCTCCACGTGCCATGTTCGATGGCCTACTTGGGGCACCGGCCATACCGCAGACGATCCCTCTGATGATCTCAGGCCCTAGATGGGGGTTTGGCTGCCGGTGGGCGGCGATTGGTGGTTACGGTGCGGACGAATGCCGCGAGTGTCGAGGATGAGGCGGCTGATGGACGACGCCGGTGCGGGACGGGCAGGCCAGAAGGAACATGGCCAAGGACGAAGGCATTGCGGGGATCGCCTTTGGCAGTATCTCACCGAAAAGTGGCACCTATACCGCTTTCCGCAGCGCGTTGTCCAAATAGACTCGTAGATAGATCAAGCCAACGAAAGGCGACTCTCTGTGACCACGGCGAAAAACAGCCTTGTTCTACTTGCCGCCCTTGCGGGATTGATGGCCGGGACGGCGATTCCTTCTGCAGCATCTGCGTCCGTCAAGGAGCAGGGCTGGGAATGGGTTCGATCCTATATTCCTGGCGACGCGGCGAACGAAATCGCATGCCACACGGAGGGCCAATACTACGCAGACGGCTCCACCGGCTACGAATGCAAGTGGTACCCCGAAACGTGGCACATGCCGCCCGGTACGTCCCACTGGGAACTGTGGGTGGGGCCCTAGTCATCCCTTCCAGGAAATCCGCGGGCGGGCTCGCCGATGCTGAGCGGTTCGCGGTGGTGCTCGACGGTCAGGGGGTGAGACGGTGACCGTCGTGGGGCGGTGTTCAACCACCGCCGAACGCTCAAGGCCACCCTCCTCAGAGTGACCGAGTTCAAGTCTGTGTCGTTCGAGCCGGGGAGACCAGCTGTCCCTTGTGCGTAGCCGTTGGCCTCCCCGACCCGGCGACGATCAAGCCGTGATCGGAATCTTCTGGTTGCTCCTTCTCGCCGAGATCGTCAGCCGGCGCGGCCAGAGCGTCGAGCGCCCTTTCGACCTTCTCCTGCGACGTGGACGCCGCGAGGGCGGTCCAGACGCGCCTCAACAAACCACGAGTTGCCGAATCGCTCATCCGAGGCTTCAAGAGCGCCCGACGCGATCCGCGTCGGGCGTTCTTGTCTGGCGGATCGATCGGCCGGGCATGCGGTTATCCGGCCGGTCCCGGCAGCCTACGAGGTGAAAATGGGCATCCTGTACCGGTCAACGATGAGATCGCGATGAAGTGCCCAGTGCTGAGTCAGTACCGCTTAACATAAGTAACGGGCGCCCCCGCATCGCCGGGCGCCCGTTACTTATTGCTAGGCCTTACTAGCACGTATTGCCGTCATACCAGGCATTGTCCGCGTACTCCCAGTTGTCGAGGTAGACGTCCTGCCACGGACCGACGCACGCGAGCCGGTTAGGCTGTCCGCGCATATCGATTTCTACCTCGATCACGCTGTTCCCGCAGTGATAGTAACGCAGCTGCGATCCCCACTGGGTGCCGGTCAGATATGCGCCACACTGCTTACCTACAGGAGCCGAGAGAGTGCCGACATCGCCGGATGGCGCGGCGGCTGATTCGGCTACGGCGGGAGCGAGCGTTCCGGCAAGCATTCCGCCTGCAAGAGCCAGCGTGCCCAAGGCACGCATTATTACGCGCACTGGATCCCCTAACGCTTGATTTGGTGTTTTAACAACTGTCACATGCCGGATGGATACAGAAAAGGAGATATTCTGCCATGTTTGCTCGATTCGCAGCCAAATGCGAATCAGCGAAGATCGCCGGGCATGGGTGGCACCTGAGAGCTGCTGGCGAAGGCTTGACGACTTCGTGCATGGCTTGCAGTGGCCTGCGGGGCGAGGCCGATGACGCGGCCTGCCCGCGGACGAGGGGCCCGCGGGCTGTTCTTCGTCGGCCGTTCGGGGGTGTTCTTCGTCAGGCGTGCGGGGCGGATCGGCAGGAGGGCAGCGGGGGAGGGCGAGCAGGTTTGTCCGGGTGGCGGATGGGGGTGCCGGACAATTCTTCGGCGGCCGAGACTGGGGGTCGTGAGAGCGCCGGCCCGTGGCGCGGCGCTCGCTGCGCGGCCCGCGTCCGGGCGGCTTCTCGCGCATCCCCTTCCTCCAGAAAGGCCGCCGCCATGCCTCCAAGACCCCCGCGCTCCGCGCCGCGGCCGGGCCGATGAGTCCGTCGTCGCGATGGCGGCGGTGGCTGGCCTCAGCGGGGGTGCTGGCCACGGTCGCCGTCTGCTCGGGGGCCGCCGTCCCGACGCCGGCCCTCACCGCTCCTCGCGATCCCACCCCGCGGGAAGAAGCGCTGTTGCACGACGCGGAAGAGCTCCTCATCCAGCGATGCATGCGGCAAGGCGGTTTCGCCTACTGGGTCGTCGAGTACGCGCCGCCCCCCGCGTTCCCCTACGTCCTGGAGGACGTGAACGCGGCCGGCGCCCACGGCTACGACACCGGCGGAGCGCGCGGCCGCTCACCCCATCCCAACCAGGTCCACGGGATGAGCCTCCCGCCGGAGCGGCGGCACGCCTGGCTCCTCGCCATCCACGGCAGCCTGACGGACGAGCAGTTCGAGGCGAGTCTGCCGTCGGGCGGACGCGTGCGTCACAGCTCGCGGGGCTGCACGTCCCAGGCCCAGCAGCAGCTGTACGGCGACGCCCGGACGTGGTTCCGCGTCAAGGAGATCAGGACGAGCCTGCGGGCGGTCCGGTACGAGGCCGTCAGCGGCGATCCGGCCTTCGCCACGGCCATGGCCGGGCGGGTTGCATGCGCGGGCAGGGGCAGGCGTTCGGATCACCTGGGGAGATCCGGGTCGCCCTCGACAACAGCCGCCAGAACGGGACGGAGGCCCGGTGGCGCCGGACCGCCGTCGCCGAGGCCACCTGCGCCCTGCGGACGGGCTTCGCCGCCACGGCGCACCGCCTGGACCGACACTACGAGCAGCGCATCCGCGCCCGATACCGCCAGGAGCTGGCGACCTGGCGCCGCCTGGCGCTCTCCGCGCTTCCGCGAGCCCGAACCGCCACCGTGTCCCCCTGACTGCCCGTCTTCTGTCAAACCCGAGAAAGGATCACCATGCGCACCATCACCTCCGTGGCCGTGGCACTGGCCATCGCCGGCCTGGCCGCCGTCCTGCCGGTCGGCCAGGCCATGGCCGACGACACCGCTCCCGCCGCTCCCACCGCGTCCACCTCGTCCACCTCGTCCGCCGCTCCCGCCGACGGAACGGCGGAGAAGGCGGTCACGCCCGAGAATCTCATGATCGCCGACGGGTTCTTCTACGCGGCCGAGCACCCGTACGGGCAGGGCAAGTACTGCAGGTGGCTCATCTACGACGCCTCCTGGGCCGACTGCCTGAACGGCGAGAACCAGACCATCAGCATGGAGAACCAGGCGTCCCAGATGTTCAACAACGGGTTCCCGGGCAACTACGACGTCGTCAAGCTCTTCTGGGGCCGCAGCTACACCGGCGCCTGGCGCTGCCTGGCGCCCGGCAACCACTGGGACAACCTCTCGCTGGGACGCGAGACCTTCAACGGCGGCGCCGGCCTGTCCGGTTACGGGCAGTCCCTCAACGACAACGTCGCCTCGCACAAGTGGGTCGACGCCTGCTAAGGCCTGTACGGAGTTTCGCCTGCGCTATGGCCGTCACCGGCCGCGTCGTCGCCGGTTTCGGCACCCGGATCGACGCCCTGCCGGACCAGGCCCGGCTGGCCGTGCTGGTCACCGCCGCCGAGGGGAGCGGTGACCTCGGGACCGTCCTGCGGGCGGCGCGGGCCCTCGGCGCCGACATCGCGGACCTGGACGTCGCCGAGAAGGCGGGGCTGCTGCGGATCACGAGCGTCCAGGTCGGGTTCCGCCACCCGCTGATCCGGTCGGCCGCCTACCAGCGCCCCGCTGAGCCTGCGCGTGGCCGTGCACGAGGCGCTGGCCGGGGTCGTGGACGCCGAGCGGCGGGTCTGGCACCAGGCCGAGGCCGCCACCGCACCCATCGCCGCCCGGCTGGAGGAAGCGGCCGGGGCGGCGCGCGGCCGGGGCGGCATGGCCACGTCCGCGTCGATCTACGAGCAGGCCGCGCTGCTCAGTCCGGACCGGGCCGAGCGGGCGCGGCGGACGACCCTGGCCGCCAGGGCCGCGATCGCCAGCGGACGCACCGAGCAGGCCGCGGCGCTGGCGGAACGCGCCGCCGACCTCGGGAGCGACAGCGCGGGCCTGGCGATGGTCCGCGCGAGCGTCGCCTTCGAGCGCGGCAGGCCGCACGGCGCCGCGCACCTGCTCGCCGACAGCGCCGAACGCATCCTGCGCGACGACCCCGGCCTGGCCTTCGACATGCTGACCATGGCCGCGACCAATGCCTGGACGCTGGGCGAGGCCGATGCCCTACGGCGCGTCGCCCGGCTCGCGGGCTCCTTCCCCGGCCGTACGGCCAAGGCCATGGGCGCCCTGGCACGGTTGCTCGAGGAGGACTACGCCGCCGCGCTGCCCGCCCTGGCGGCCCTGGTGGAGGAGGCCCGCGCCGAACCGCCGGACAACGCCCTCACCCGCATCTTCGTCACCACTGCCGCGCTCCACCTTGGCGACGACGGGACCGTGGGCGAGCTGGCCGCCGCCGACGTGGTCCGCTGCAGAGACCAGGGCCTGGCCGGGGCGCTCCCGGTCACCCTGCACGCGCTCGCGCACGCCCACCTGATGGCGGGACGGCACCACGACGCCAAGGCCACCGTGGCCGAGGCGCTCGACCTGGCCAGGGACACCGGCCAGAGCCACCGGATCGCGCAGCTGCACGATCACCGCGAGGATCGCGGCCATCGAGGGCGACGCCGAACGCTGCCGCGACCGCGCGCACACGGGCCTGCTCCACCTCACCCTGGGCCACTACGAGCAGGCGCTGCGCGATCTCGCCGCGGTCACCGTCGTCTTCGCCGCCCCCGACCTGATCGAGGCGGCCGTCCGCGCCGAGGCGCCCGACCGCGCGGCGGACGCCTACGCCCGGTTCGCGGCCTGGGCCCGGGCGGCCGACCGGCCATGGGCCCGCGCGGTCGCGCTGCGCTGCCGTGGCCTGCTGAGCCCGGCCCAGGAGGCGGGCGAGCACTACGCGCACGCCGTCGACCTGCACCGGCAGGGCGGCCGGCCGTTCGAACGCGCCCGCACGGAGCTGCTGTACGGCGCGTGGTTGCGCCGCGCGCGGCGCAGGGCCGAGGCGCGTCCGCCGCTGCGGTCGGCGCTGGAGATCTTCGACCGGCTCGGCGCCGCGCCGTGGGCCGAGCGTGCCCGTGCCGAGCTGCGCGCCACCGGGGACAGCGCGCCGGCCGCCCGTCCCGCCGACGCGCTCGCGGCGCTCACCCCTCAAGAGCTCCAGGTCGTACGGCTGGCCGCGGCGGGGGTGAGCAACCGCGACATCGCCGCGCAGCTGTTCCTCAGCCACCGGACCGTCGAGTACCACCTCTACAAGGCCTATCCCAAGCTCGGCATCGGCTCCCGGCAGGAGCTGGCGGGCCTGGTGTGAACCGACCCCGGTGGTGACTACCGTGGCGCCACGGATTCGGGCCGGTGGGGCCGCCTCCTAGCGTTGCGGCCATGGACCACGTGAACGCGCGATCATCTACTACAGCGCCACCGGCACCGTGCACGCGCTGGCTCAGGCCGCCGCCGGAGGTGCGGAGAACGCGGGCGCGCGCGTACGGCTCCGCAAGGCCGCGGAAACGGCGCCGGCCGCGGCGATCGACTCCAAGCCGACCTGGGCCCAGCACCTGCGCGACGCCGCCGACGTCGCCGAAGCCGGCCACGACGACCTGCAATGGGCCGACGCGGTGCTGTTCGGCACCCCCACCCGCTTCGGCAACCCGGCCGCCCAGTTGCGGGCCTTCATCGACACCACCGGCCCGCTGTGGATGCAGGGCAGGCTGTCGGACAGGGTGTACTCGGCCTTCACCGCCTCCAACACCGCGTACGGCGGGCAGGAATCCACCATCCTGGCGCTGAGCAACGCCTTCTACCACCGGGGTGGCGTCATCGTGCCGCCGGGCTACACCGACCCCGTCCAGTTCCGGTCCGGAAACCCCTACGGCGCCTCCCACGTGGCCGGCGACGGCCCGCCCACGGAGCTGGCCCTGCAGGCCGCCGCCTACCAGGCTTTCCGCGTCACCGAGATCGCGGCCGCGCTCAAGGCCGGACGGCGATGATGTCGGAGGAGTCCGCGATCAGCGCACTGCTGGAGATGCGCGCCGACGCCTGCCGGGTCAAGGACGTCGATCGGTTGATGGCGCTCTACGCTCCCGACGTCGTGTACTACGACGTCGTTCCCCCGATGAGGTTCGCCGGGCTCGATGAGGCCCGCCGCAACTTCGTCCGCTGGTTCGGGGAGTACGACGGGCCCATCGCACTGGAGACCCGCGAGTTGGTCGTCGCGGCGGGCGTGGACGTAGCGTTCGCGCACATGCTCCACCTGGACAGCGGGAAACGCAGGAACTGATCACCCATGAGCACGTCTCGGTGCCGATCGACCCGCGGACCCTGCAGGCGTGGCTCCCGCCGGAAGGCTGAGGTGGCGCGGGGAGGATGGGAGCTGTGGACTCTCAAGTGAGAACCCGCGTCTCGGCGTACGTGATCGCCGTAAAGGAGGATCGGCTGCTGCCGGCGCGGTTGTCGGATGCCTCGCCCGGATCGATCCCGGCAAGTGCCACAGACCCCGCGAACTTCTGGAGGAGACGGGCAAGCTGAGCCTGCCGGTTCCCATCCTTTCCCCGATCAGGTCCCAATCGCCCTCGACCAGTGTCCAGGCGCTGAGGCGCTCACGCCGGAGCCCCTTCCTGATCGATGCCATGGACCCCAGATCACAGCGGCTACAGCCTGGCCAAGAAGAACGGCAAGCTCAAAGGCAAGCAACCCGAACCCGCCCGACGCTCCATCCGCCGACGCCGCGCCGCACTCACCCGACATCTGACGTGTCTGCAAAGAACGAACCATCAGGCTGGTGGTGAGGCCGTGACGGCCTGGAGGGCGGCGCTCAACGCCCGGGCGTGCGCCGGCGACTGCCGGGCGTCGCCGAGACCGATGACTACGTCGTCGTGATGCAACATCACTACGCCGTCCTGGAGGGTGACGGCGTCGAAGGCGCCGCTGGGCAGCCGCACGCCAGGGTATCCGTTGACGTCGGCCAGCGGTGGCACGACGAGGCCGGTGGCCGCCTGAGCGGCGGCGAGCTGGCGGCGCAGTGTGTGCAGTTCGCGTTCGGCCATCTCCAGGCGGGTTTCGGCGGTGGCCTGGGCCAGGCGGGCCTGATCGTACTGAGCACGTAGCTGGTCGCGTTCCTCCTCGAACCGGCGGGTGCTGCCGGCCAGGGTGTCGCGGACTGCGCGGGTTTCGGCTCGGGCCTGCTCGGCCGCGACGCCGGCCTGGTGGAGCTGTGCCTGAGTGGTGGCCAGGTGGGCGCCGGTCTGCTCGAGATTGTCTGCCAGCCGACGAACCTCGGCGCCGGCCTGGTCCAGCTGACGGTCGCGTTCGGCCAGGGCCACGGCGCGCTCTTCGGCCAGGGCCTGGGCGCGCGACAGGTCTGCGGCCAGGCCGCTGAGCTGCTCAGCCTGGCGGGCAGTCACGAGTTGCTCGTCGTTCAGGCGGGTGGTGAGGTTGCCGATCTGGACGCCGAGGCGTTCGGCGTCGGCGCGGGCTTCGGCGTGGATGCGGTCGCGATGCTCCTCGGCGGCGTGTTGGGCGTCGAGCGCTTCCTGCTGGGCGTGCAGGGCCGCGTCGCGTGCCTGTTCGGCCGTCTGGCGGTCGGCGTGGGCGGCGCGCGTCGCGTCGCGGGCCTGCTCGGCGTCGGCTTCGGCCTGCTGCACGCGTGCTTCGGCCTGGGCCAGCTGGGTGTCGATGGCCTGCCCGACCTGTTCCAGCCGCTCGGCGAGACGGCGCAGGTCCTCGCGTTCGGCGGCCAACTGGGCGTCGCGCTCGTGCAGAGCGGCGCGGATCTGGCCGGCCTCGGACGTGAAGAGACTGACCGCCGTGTGCGTGGCCAGCGCGGCGGGGGCGCTGTCGGCGGTGCGGCTGGCCTCGTTGCCGCACAGCTTGCAGCAGTACTTGCTGGGGCGGCCGCCCTTGCCGGGTGCACGGTCGGGCTTGGCTCGGCCGCAGCCGGGCCGGGCGCACTGCCGCAGCACGTCGTCGGTTTTGAGGGCCGGGCAGTCGCGGCTGTGACCGCGGCCGCCTCGGGGCGACTCCTGCCCTGCTTCGTGGTCCGCGGGTGCCGGCTCGTTGTCGGCTGCGGCGAGCAGGCCTTCGGGCGAGGCCGCGGATGTCCCCATTGTCGAGGGCGTCAACGGTGCCGCTGGGGCGGGCGGTGCGCCGGCGTGGGCGTCGGCGCGGCTCGGATCGCCGGGGTTGAAGCTGGTCTCCGTCACGACCATGAATTTAGCATCAGCACGTGCGCTTTTCGACTGCATTTCGCATAAGGCATGTGCGATATGTCTATGATCACTGGGAAGTGAACTTCTCAAAGATCATCTCTGCTAGGGTAGGAGGCGTGATCGAGTCCGACGCGTCGCTCAGGCCGGCTTCCCGCCCGCTCCCCACCGCTGCGTTCCCTGCCGGGCTGACGCCGGCCGCCCCCGCGAGGGACCCGTACCTGCTCTATCTGGGACGCCTGGGCAGTGCCGACTCCCGGCGCGGGATGCAGATCTGCCTGGACCACATCACGCGCATGCTCACCGGCGACCCGCTCGACAACGCCACGGTCTCCGGCCAGGGGCAGCCCTGGCACCACCTGCGCTACGAGCACACCGCCTGGATCCGCGAGCAGATCGACCAGATGGACTGGTCACCCGCCTACCGGAACAAGCACTTGGCCGCACTGCGCGGGGTGCTCAAGGAAGCCTGGAAACTGGGCCTGCTCAGCACCGACGACCATCAGCGCGCCGTCGCCCTGGCCCCGT
Source organism: Nonomuraea sp. NPDC049684 (assembly GCF_044465345.1). Lineage (NCBI taxonomy): Bacteria > Bacillati > Actinomycetota > Actinomycetes > Streptosporangiales > Streptosporangiaceae > Nonomuraea > Nonomuraea sp. NPDC049684. The sequence goes on from NZ_JBITLO010000025.1 coordinate 79,582, forward strand.
TCGCCGGCCACCGGGAGCCGGCCGGTCAGCACGTGCCCGACACCGTCATCGGCGCGCTCATCGCCGCCTGCGACGCCGACCGGTCTCCCACCGGCGCCCTCACCAGCGCCGGGCTCCGCGACGCGGCCATCATCGCCGTGCTGGACGCCTGCGGTCTGCGTCGTGCCGAGCTGGTCAGCCTGCAGTACGCCGACTACGACCGGGCCCGGCGCATGCTCACCGTCATCGGCAAGGGCGACAAACAGCGCCGCATCCCCGTCAACACCTTCGCCGCCCGCCGCCTGGAGGCCTGGCTCGCCTGCCGGGGCACCCACCGTGGCCCGCTGTTCCCCCGTCTCACCCGCAGTGGCGCGATACGTACCGCCCCCGACGGCCGTCCCTGGCAGATGAACCCCCAAGCGGTACGCGACATCCTCGCCAAGCGCACCGACCAGGCCGCCACCACGCCGGTCCGGCCGCACGACCTGCGCCGCACCTTCATCTCCAACCTCCTGCCACAGGCTGACGCGATCATGACCGCCCGGCTGGCCGGCCACGCCAGCCCCAGCACCACCCTCCGCTACGACGTGCGCCCGGACGAAGAGGCCCGTGACGCCGTCGAACGCCTCCGCGTCCCCACGGTCACGCCCCTGCTGTCCACCACGCCCGCGGAGCAGCGACCTGATGCCACGACGTGAGAAGAAGCAGAGGCAGCCTTCTCGTCCGTAGACATGGAAGGCAGAGGAAAACAGGGCAGCCTCACTGGATGGTCCGGCTCCCCGCCTGAACGCTGCGGCCCAGGGGATCATGGCCGAGCGGCCCGATGCTCCTGCGGCGTCTTCCGCACCGGACCCATCCACGCTGTGCGGGGGACATGGCCGCTTGCACAGCAGGCGCTGACCGCAAGGCAGGCTCTCGGGACGCACCAGCCGGACCGAGGGTTCCTTCGCAGCGGTCTGACGGTGTCATCAGGAACGGGGAATGGCCAGATACTGGCTCTCCAGATACTCCTCGATCCCGGCTCGTCCGCCTTCTCTGCCCAGGCCGGAGTGCTTGACGCCGCCGAAGGGCGCCGCAGGGTTGGAGACCGGGCCGGTGTTGACGCCCACCATGCCGACGTCCAGCGCCTCGCCGAGCCGGAAGGCGCGGTCGAGGTCCCGCCTGGCGCCAGGCCGCTCGCCGCCCCTGAGAAAGGCTCTGCCATGGACGACACAGAGTTCTCGGCCGACTTCGACGGCGTCTTCGCCCAGGCGTTCACGCCCCGCTTCTACGAGATCGACGGTCAGGGCGTCATGTTCAACATGTGGTACCTGGCCTATGTCGACGAGGCGGTGACCGGCTTCTTCGTCCATCGTGGCCTGCCGTACGGCCAGTGGCCCGACATTGGGGTTCGACGTACGTGTCGTGCACGCCGAACTCGACGGGAAGGAGGGCATCGACGGTGCTGGACGACCTGAGGTGCTGATCAGCACCTCCCGCATCGGAGGCAAGAGTTTCACCTTGGACTTCGCCTTCCGGCGGGACGGGAGACCGACGTGTACCGGCTGCGTCGTCTACGTCACGGTGGGAGCCGGCGGCTCAGCCGCCATTCCGCTGCCTCCCGCCCTGGTCGAGGCGCTGGGTGCGATCGTCCCGCTGCGGTAGGGCCGACAGACCCGAACCCTGCGCCGACGTCGGCTTCGAGGCCGACCAGGAGCGCCCAGGTGGACTGCGTACCCCTCGATCGCACGGGAATGATCGTCCTCGATGACGGTCAGCCAGGACCGGGCCGGTTGCCGGCCGGGGCGATCTCCCACAGGTCACATTGCGTGTGGTCGGCCAGCCAGATCCGGTGGGCCGGCCCGCCTCCCGGCGATGCACCAGCTCATACCGCTCCCGATAACCGCGCGTGCCATCCTGAGCCAACGTGCCAGGGCGGGATCCAAGGCTGGCTGTGGTGGTCGCGGTGGGAGTGCCGCACCGTCCGCCGGCTGCGGCGATCGGCCGCGGAGCTGCCGGGAACCGCTGGGCCCGCAGGACATGACCGTCATTCGCCTGGATAAGCCACAGTGGGGGAGTGAAGGTCCTTCTGGTTCAACCTCCCACCTGGTCCCCGGACGGCCACGCCAACTTCGACGCCATCGAGGAGCTGGCCGCGCGCGAGCCCGTGCGCAGTGACGTGCTGCTCCTGCCCGAGCTGGCCGGGTCCTCGTTGTCGCGCGCCGACTATCTGGCCCGGGTCGCCGCGCTCGCCGTGGGCACCGGCGCGACGGTCGCCGGCGGCTCCCACTATGACCGCACGGAGGCGGGCCTGGTCAACCGGGGTGCTGTGATCGATCCGTCCGGCACGCTGGTGGCCGAGTACGACAAGGTCCACCCGTATGACGTCGAACGCCGCTCGGGTGTGGTGCCGGGCAGGGCCGGGGGCGCGTTCGAGCTGGCCGGGCGCCGCCTGCGTGTGCTGCTCTGCGCCGACCTGTGGTACTCGGCGACCCTGGCCGGGCAGGACGACCTCGACGTCGTCCTGGTCTCCGCCTTCTCCGTCACCCGCTGGGACGGCCCCGGCCCCGCCCGTGCGCTGTGGCGGCACATGAGCGTGGCGCGGGCGTACGAGTTCATGACGTACGTCGCGGTCAGTGACTGGCATCACGAGGCCGCCTACCAGGGCCGGCGGTGTGCGGGCGTGACCGGGTTCGCCAACCCCTGCCCCGACGCCGCCGACGGCTTCTTCACCGCCTGCCCGGACGCGCCGCTGTCCTCCTGCCTGCTCGACCTCGACCGCCTCGACGCCTTCCGGCAGGATCGCGCGCACCGAGGGTTCAGGTAGTGGGCGCTTTGCCGGGTTCGTACGCCGCCGCCTTCGGGGCCGAGCACCGTAGCGGGCCACGGTCAACCGTCCACTGACCTGGTCGACGTAGGCGTGCCGGATCTCGACCGTCCTGTTCGCGACTACCTATCCGGCTCCGGCTGAGCGCCCCAGCAGCCACCGCGTCTCGGACCGTCCGCCACCTGTTCACAGCAAAGCGCCTCGCCATAACGGAAACACTCACGAGCCACGCGATCACGGTCCGGGCAGAATGGCCCTGGGCGCGGCTGCTGGCGGCCGATCCGATCACCGAACGCCGGGAACGGTTGGCCGCCTCTCCCGGCCTCCCGCCTGAGGTGCAGGAAATCCTCGCCGCCGATCCGGAGATGCGGGTCGTGACGGAGCTGGCCTCGCAGGCGACCGCGGAGATGGCGGCCCGGCTCGCGGCGCATCCCCATGCCGAGGTCCGCTGCGCCGTGGCCGGCAACGAGGCGGCACCGCCGGCGGTGCTGGCCGCGCTGGTCACCGGCGAGGGGCTACCGCCGGCACGGCGGTGTCTGGTCTGCGACCGGGAGGAGACGCCGTTCACCCACGATCCTGAATGCCCGAAGCTCGACTGCGACCTGCCGCCCGGCGCCGCCTGCGACGGCTCGCATGAGTCCACCGTTCACCAGACACACGTCAGTGCCCTGTGGAACCCGGCCACGCCCACCGCGGCCGTCATCGGCTTCGCCGGCCACCCGTCGATGCTGCTGCGCCGGCCCCTGGCCGTCCGCCCCGACCTGCCTGCGATGGTCTACGAACGCCTCGCAGCCGACCCGGAGCCCGGTGTCCGGGCCGCCCTGGCCGCCAACCCGGCGATCGGCGACGACCTGATGCGCGCGCTGGCCGCCGACCCCGACCCTGACGTGCGGCGCGGCCTCGCCTTCAACCCGCGGTTGCCGCTGAAGGTGCTCACCCGCCTGGCGGGCACCGGCAAGATCGGTTCCACCCTGCTGCCGCGGATCGCCACCGCCTCGCGTGCCGAGATCGAGGAGCTGGCCGCCTCGCCGGATCCGGTCGTGCGGATGCTGGTGGCCGAACGACGGGACCTGGCGCCCGAGATCCGCGATGCGCTGGCCGTTGATCTCGACGCCAAGGTGGTCAAATCCATCGCGCCGCATCCGGGCCTGTCCGACGCGTCGCTGCGTGCCATGGTGGACCGGCATGGGGTACGAGTCGTGGCCAGGGTGGCGAAGAACCCGGAGGCTGCACCGGCGCTGCTGGAAGACCTGGCTCGGCACGAGCCGCCGGTTCGCAAGGCACTGCGGGAGATCGCCCGACACTCCAATGCGACGGCTGCGGCGCTCCTCGTCTGCTTGGCGGACCGGCAGGCCAGGCACCTGGCTGCCGGTCACCCGGCCCTGCCGCCTCAGGCCGTCGTCGAGCTGCTCACCGATGACGACTGGCAGGTGGTGGAGGCCGCGGCCGCCAATCCGGCCCTGCCGCCCGACGTGATGTCGGCGCTGGTGCCCTGAGCGGCGGACCTGCGTCCGGCCGTTCACGCCTCCGAGCTGCCTGCGCCGGTTGATCCATCCTGGGCACAGGCGCCACGGAACCCCCGTCACGCCTTGGCCGGGCACAACGCCTGGCCAAGGCGTTGCGCGCGCCTGGTCGGCCGCGGCCAAGGCGTCATCCTCGGGCCACTCGACCGATCGGGTCCTGCGCATATCACTTGTGCGGATAAAAATAGCAACAGGGCATTGCTGATATCTCAGCTCGCTCGTACTGTGATCCCAGTCGCACGTTGAGCGAAGGAGATCCAGTGCCCCCCAGTCACGATCCTCGACCGGCCGGCTGGCGAGTCGGCGCCGACATCGGCGGCACGTTCACCGATGTCATCGCGCTGGGTCCGGGCGGCGAGCTCGTCCCGATGAAGGTCCTGTCCACCCCGCCCGACTACGGCGCCGGCGTGGTGGCGGCGACCACCGGAGTGCTCTCGCTGGCCGGGGCGCACCCGGAGGCGGTGGTCGCGATGCTGCACGGCACGACGGTCGCCACCAACGCGATCCTGTCGATGAACGGCGTCCGCACGGCGGTGGTCACCACCCGCGGTTTCCGCGACGTGCTGGAGATCGGGCGGCTGCGCCGCCCGGTGCTGTACGACCTGTCGTGGTCCAAGCCCGAGCCCCTGGCCCGGCGGCGGCACCGGCACGAGCTCGACCAGCGCATCACCGCCGACGGACGCCTCGACCCGCCGGCCGCCGAGGACGAGATCGACGCCCTGGCCGAGCGCCTGCGCGCCGACGGGATCGAGGCCGTGGCCGTGTGCCTGCTCAACTCCTACGTCCGCCCCGACGAGGAGCGGCGGGTCGCCGAGCTGCTGCGGGCCGCGCTGCCCGGCGTGTACGTCACGGCGTCGGTCGACGTCTCGCCCCAGCCGCACGAGTTCGAGCGCATGAGCACCGCGACGGTCAACGCCTACGTCGGCCCCACCGTGCACGGTTACCTCACCCGTCTGGAGGCGGGGCTGCGGGCGGCGAAGGTGCGCGCGCCCCTGCTGGTCATGCAGTCCAGCGGCGGGCTGCTCGACGCGGCCTCCGTCGCGCGGCGGCCGGTGCAGATCATCGAATCCGGGCCCGCGGCCGGCGTCACCGCCGTGCAGAAGCTGGCCCAGCTGATCGGCCTGTCCACGGTGGTCGCGTTCGACATGGGCGGGACCACCGCGAAGGCGTCCCTGATCGAGCACGGCGAGCCGTTCGTCTCGGCCGACTACGAGGTCGGCGGGGGGATGAACGGCGCGCGCGGCCTCAGCTCCGGCGCCGGGTACCCGGTGCGGGCGCCGTCCATCGACATCGCCGAGGTCGGCTCCGGAGGCGGCAGCGTCATCTCCGTCGACGCCGCGGGCGCGCTGCACGTGGGGCCGGTCAGCGCCGGCTCGCGTCCCGGCCCGGCCTGTTACGGCCAGGGCGGCGAGCTGCCGACCCTGACCGACGCCAACGTCACGCTCGGATACCTCAGCCCGGACGCCCTCGCCGGCGGCCGGGTGGCGATCCACCCCCAGCTTGCCGTGAAGGCGCTGTCGCCGGTCGCCGAACGGCTCGGCGACGACGTGGCGGGCGCCGCGCGCGGCGCGTACCAGGTGGCGGTGTCCAGCATGACGACCGCGGTCAAGGCGGTGACCAGCGAACGGGGCCGGGACCCCCGCGAGGCCACCATGGTCGCCTTCGGCGGGGCCGGCCCGCTCTACGCCGCCGCCCTGGCCCGCGAGCTGGGGATCTCCACCGTGATCGTGCCCGTCTATCCGGGGCTGTTCAGCAGCCTGGGCCTGCTCGTGGCCGACACCGAACGCCAGGAGCTCACCCCGTACCGGTCCGGGTTCGCCGACGTGGGCGCGCTCGCGGCGGAGTTCGCGCGGCTGTCCGCCCAGGTGCGCGAGGAGCTCGGGGCCGAGGCCGTCGTGGACCGCCTCCTGGACATGCGCTACCGCGGCCAGCGGTTCGAGCTGCGGATCCGGGTGCCCGACGGCGACCTCACCGAGGACCTGCTCGCCGAGACGCGGGCGCGCTTCCACGCCGAGCACCGGCGCACCTACGGCCGGGCCGGCGCCGACGAGCTGGTGGAGCTGGTCAACCTCCGCGTACGAGGCCGGCTGCCCACCCCGGTGTCGATCGCGGACGTGCTGAGCCTTCCCCTCGCCGACGCCGGCGAGCCCACCACCCGCGAATGCCGGTTCGCCGAGACCGTGTCCACGCCCGTCGTCGCCCGCTCCGCCCTCGGCCCGGAGCCCGTCGAAGGACCGATGGTCGTGGAGGACATGGACGCCACCACCCTGGTCCCGCCCGGCGCGCGGGTGCACCGCGACCGCTTCAACAACATCGTCATCACCTGGAGCGCCTCATGATCCGCGACGCCGTGACCTTCGAGGTCTTCCGCAACGCCGTCACCGGGCTCGCCGACGAGATGGCGATCACGATCCTGCGCACGGCGCACTCCCAGCTCGTGGCGTCCAGCATGGACTTCTCCGCAGCTCTGTGCGACGCCCGCGGCCGCGTGATCGCCCAGGCCAACACCCTGCCGGTGCACCTCGGGTCCATCCCGGACGCGATGGAGGCGATCCTCGGCGAGTTCGGCGACCGGCTCCGGCCGGGGGACGTCTACCTGCTCAACGACCCGTCCCTGGGCGGCATGCACCTGCCCGACATCTTCGCGGTCGCCCCGGTCTTCGCCGGGCGGGACCTGCTGGGCTTCGCGGTCACGGTCGTCAACCACACCGACGTCGGCGGCTGGGCGGCCGGTTCGATGGCCGTGCAGTCGACCAGCATCTTCGCCGAGGGGCTGCAGATCCCGCCGTCGTGCCTGGTCGAGGCCGGCACGGTGAACGAGACGTTCCTGCGGCTGATCCTGCGCAACGTCCGCGAGCCCGAGCTGCTGCGCGGCGACCTGGAATCCCAGCTCGCGGCCTGCCACACCGGGGCCGAGGGGCTGCGCGCCCTGGCCGCGCGGCACGGCGTCGAAGGTCTCGCCGGCCTCGTCGACGAGCTGCTCGACTACTCCGAGACCCTGCTGCGCGCCGCGCTGGCCGAGGCCGTCCCCGGCTCCTACGAGTTCCTCGACCACATCGACGACGACGGCCTCGGGTCCGGGCCGATCCCGATCCGGGTGCGGGTCACGCTGTCCGCGGCCGGGATCGAGCTCGATTTCACCGGCTCCTCGCCGCAGGTGGACTCAGCGCTCAACGCGACGGCCTCGTTCACCCGGTCGGCCGCCTACGCCGCCCTGCAGGGCGTCCTGGCCTCCGACATCCCGGCCAACAGCGGCTTCTACCGGCCGTTCAGCTTCGTCATCCCGGAGGCGTCCATCCTCAACGGGCGGCGTCCGTCCGCGCGCGGCGCCCGCGGGCTCGTCGGCTTCCGGATCATCGACGCGGTGCTCGGGGCGCTCGCCCCGGTCTTCCCGGACCGGGTGCCGGCCGCGGGGGAGGGCGGGCCCGACGGGATCGCGATCGGCCTCGTCGGCCCGGACGGGGAGTCCATGGTGCTGTGGGATCCGCTGGCCGGAGCCTGGGGCGCCCGTCCCGACCGCGACGGCGTGGACGGGATCAGCTCCCTGGGCGCCAACCTGACGAACACGCCGGTCGAGGAGCTGGAACGCTCCGGCCACATCCGCATCGACGGTTACGGCTACCTGCCCGACAGCGGCGGAGCGGGCCGCTGGCGCGGCGGCCTGGCCACCTTCCGGGACATGACGCTGCTGGCGCCCGAGGCCAGGGTGCAGATCCGGTCGGACCGGCGCACCTTCTTGCCGTACGGGCTGGCCGGCGGCGCCCAGGGCAGCCCGTCGCTCAACGTGCTCGACCCCGGCGGGCCCGGTGAACGCCTGCTGGAGTCCAAACCGCACTTCGTGATGACGGCGGGAACCCGCCACCGGCACGTGACCGCCGGCGGCGGCGGCCACGGCGTCCCGTTCGAGCGCGTCCCCGAACTCGTCCTCGAAGACGTCCTCGACGGCAAGGTGACCCGCGAGGGAGCCGAACGGGACTACGGCGTCGTGATCACCCCGGACGGCGCGATCGACGCCGACGCCACCGCCGGGCTGCGCGGCCGGGCGCGCTGAAGGGCGCTCCCGGCCCCGACGAACACGCGCGCCCGGCACCTGGTCGAGCTCGGGCCCGCGCGGCACCCCCCACCCCCCTGACCGATTGGAACCCCCCATGAGTTCGAACGTCGCGACCCCCCGGAGCACCGTCTCGCCCCAAACGTGGCGCAAGGTGGGCGTCCGGATCATGCCCCTGGTCGGCCTCGCCTACGTGGCGAGCTACATCGACCGCGCCAACGTCGGCTACATCGCCGCCCCCATGTCACGGGACCTGGGCCTCGGCAGCAGCCAGATCGGCCTGGCCGCCGGCCTGTTCTTCATCGGCTACGTCCTGTTCGAAGTGCCGAGCAACATGATGCTGAGCCGGTTCGGCGCGCGGAAGTGGATCGCCCGGATCATGATCACGTGGGGGCTGGTCACGGCCGCGACCGCCGCCGTGAACTCCGCCGCCACGCTGTTCGTCGCGCGGCTCCTGCTCGGGTTCGCCGAGGCCGGCCTGGCCGCCGGCATCCTGCTCTACCTGACGTTCTGGTTCCCGCGGCGCCAGCGTTCCTGGGCGCTGTCGGCCTTCATCGTGATGATCCCGCTGTCCTCGATCATCGGCTCTCCGCTGGCCGCCGCGCTGCTGGAGTGGGGCCAGAACCTGTTCGGCATCGCGGGCTGGCGGGCGCTGTTCCTGGTCGAGGGCGTCCTGACGGTCGTCGTCAGCGTCCTGATCTTCCTCTTCCTGCCCGACCGCCCGGCGGACGCCCGGTGGCTCGACGACGAGGAGAAGGCCGCCATCGAGAAGATCCTGGCCGACGAGGCCGCCGAGCAACGCGCCCACGGCGCGCTCACCGGGCTGCGCCAGGCGCTGACCAGCGGCCGGGTCTGGGCGATGGCCGTGACGTGGTTCTCGATCGCGTTCGGGCTCTACCCGCTGCAGTTCTTCCTGCCCACGATGATCAGGTCCATCACGCAGAGCGTCGGCGACTCCGCCGACGTCAGCAGCGTGCTGCTGTCCGCGATCCCCTACGTGGTGGCCGCGGTCGCGCTCCTGCTCTGGGCCCGTTTCGCCGCGCGCCGGACGGCGGTGACGGCCACGGCCGTGCCGATGGCCCTCGGCGCGGTGGGCCTGCTCCTGGCGACCTTCACCAGCAGCGGCACCCTGTTCGTGCTCGCGGTCTGCCTGAGCGTCGCCGGGATCATCACCGCCATGCCGCAGTTCTGGCGGATCCCGGCGATCGGCCTGACCGAGGCCGCCGCCGCCTCCGGCATCGCCCTGATCAACTCCGTCAGCAACGTCAGCGGATTCATCGGTCCCTACTTCACCGGGACCATCGCGTCCGCGACCGGCAGCTTCACCTACGCGCTGCTGGCCATCGCGATCATCATGGCCGCCGGCCTGGTCGTCCTGCTCACCGCGGGACGCCGGATGGAGCGGCTGGACGGGAGCCTGTCATGACCGCCGCCCACCGCCCGGGAGGGACGACGTGAACGCCGCGCTGCTGGACCGGCTCCGGACCGAGCTGGACGACCGCCGCGCGACCACCGGCCTCCGGCGCGACCTCGTGGTCTCGGGCGCCCAGGGGCCGACGCTCGGCGTGGACGGCGAGCGGCTGGTGAACCTGGCCTCCAACGACTACCTCGGGCTCGCCGGCGACCCGGAGGTCCTCGGCACGGCACGGCGGGCGCTGCGCGACATGGGGCTCGGGGTCACGGCCGGACGGGTGCTCTGCGGCACCCGGGCGATCCACGGCGAGCTGGAGGCGGCCGTCGCCGAGCTGGTCGGCGCCGAGGACGCCGTGCTGCACACCTCGTGCTTCGACGCCAACCTCGGCCTGTTCGACGCCCTGCTCGGCCCGCAGGACGTCGTGCTCAGCGACGCGCTCAACCACGCCAGCCTGATCGACGGCATCCGCCTCGCGCGGGCCGGCCGGCGCGTCTTCGCCCACGCCGACCTCGACGAGCTGGACCGCCTGCTCGCCGAGCACGCCGGCGCGCGCCACCGGCTCATCGTCACCGACGGCGTCTTCAGCATGGACGGCGACCTCGCCGCGCTGCCCCGGCTCTGCGAGCTGGCCGAGCGCCACGACGCCGTGCTCGTGGTGGACGACTCGCACGCCACGGGCGTGCTGGGCGCGACAGGGGCGGGCACCGCCGAGCACTTCGGGCTGGCGGGCCGCGTGGACGTGCTGACGGGGACGCTCGGCAAGGCGCTCGGCGCCGGATCAGGAGGTTTCGTGGCCGGCCCCCGCGCGGTCGTCGAGACGCTGCGCCAGCGCTCGCGGCCCTACATCTTCACCAACGCCATGGCCCCGGCGCTGGCCGCGGCCGCGCTGGCGGCGATCCGCATCGCGCGGGAACGTCCCGAGCTGCGCGAACGCCTGACGGCCAACGCCGACTGGCTGCGCGGGGCGCTGCGCGACCTCGGCTACGAGGTGCCGCCCGGGGAGCATCCGATCATCCCCGTGATGCTGCGCGGCGGCACGCGGGCCGCCGACGTGGCGGCGGCGCTGCGCCGCGAGGGCGTCCTGGTCTTCGCGCTCTCCCATCCCGTCGTCCCGGCGGGCGAGGAGCGCATCCGGGTGCAGGTCTCGGCCTCGCACACGCCCGGCCAGCTCGAACAGGCGGCCGCCGCCTTCGGCCGGGCGCGTTCCGTCCTGGTGGACTCATGAGCGCCGGGGGGCTGCGGGCGCCCACCAGCGCCGACGGCGGCGAGCTGGCGGGCCGGGTCGCGATCGTGACCGGCGGGGCCGGCGGCATGGGCCTGGCCGCGGCGCACGCGCTGGCCCGCCGCGGCGCGACCGTCGCGGTGTTCGACCCCGCCGCGCCGGACCCGGGGGAGCTGGCGGCGATGCTGGAGGTGACGGCGGACCGCGTCCATTCGGTCGCGGTGGACGTCACGGACGGCGACCGGGTCCAGCGCGCGTTCGCCGAGCTGCTGGGGGAGCGGGCGCGGCTGGACATCCTGGTCAACGCCGCGGGCATCGCGCCGCCGACCGCGTTCGAGGACATCACCCCGGCCGAGTGGGAACGGGTGCTCGCGGTCAACGTGCTCGGGACGGCCCTGTGCTGCCGGCAGGCGCTGCCCGCGATGCGCGGCGGCGGCTGGGGGCGCATCGTCAACTTCTCCTCCACCGCCGGCAAGACCGTCAGCACCGCCGCGGGCGCCCACTACACGGCGGCCAAGCACGGCGTCCTCGGGCTGACCCGGCACCTGGCCAAGGACTACGGGCCCGACGGGATCACGGTGAACGCCGTCTGCCCTGGGCTCATCGACACCCCGATGGCCCGCGCCCTGCTGCCTGGCCGGGCCCTCGAACAGGCCACCCGCCCCTTCCCGGTGCCCCGCGCCGGGCAGCCCTGGGAGGTCGCCGAGCTAGTGGCGTTTCTCGCCTCGGACCGCGCGGCGTACATCACCGGGGCGGCCATCGACATCAACGGCGGCGACCTGATCGTCTGACGCGGCGCCGCACCCAGCATCCCCATGAAAAGGACGAAACCTCTGTGAGCACACGAACAGTCAGGATGATCCAGCACCGGATCGGCGGCCACGAGACCGCGGGCCAGTCGATCCGGACCGCCCCGGTGTGGAACCCCGCGACCGGCGAGCACCAGGCGGACGTGCTGCTGGCCGAGCCCGCCGACGTCGAGGCCGCGGTGCGGGCGGCGCGCGCCGCGCTGCCGGACTGGGCCGACACGTCCGTCACGCGGCGGTCGCGGCTGATGTTCGCCTTCCGCAATCTGGTCGCCGGACATCTCGACGAGCTCGCCCGGCTGGTCTCCGCCGAGCACGGCAAGGTCCTGGACGACGCCCGGGGCGAGCTCGTCCGCGGCCTGGAGGTGATCGACTTCGCCTGCGGGATCCCGCAGCTGCTCAAGGGGGAGTACTCCGACCAGGTCTCGACCGACGTCGACCTGTTCTCCTTCCGGCAGCCGGTCGGCGTCTGCGCGGGGATCACGCCGTTCAACTTCCCGGCGATGGTGCCGCTGTGGATGCATCCGATCGCGATCGCGACCGGCAACACGTTCGTCCTCAAGCCCTCCGAACGCGACCCGTCGGCGTCCAACCTCATCGCCGAGCTCTACGCCGAGGCCGGTCTGCCCGACGGCGTCTTCAACGTCGTCCACGGCGACAAGGTCGCGGTCGACGCGATCCTCGACCACCCGGACATCGCCGCGGTGTCGTTCGTCGGATCGACGCCGATCGCGCGGTACGTGTACGAGCGGGCGACCGCCGCGGGCAAGCGGGTGCAGGCGCTCGGCGGCGCCAAGAACCACGCCGTCGTGCTGCCGGACGCCGACCTCGACCACGCCGCCGACCATCTGATCGCGGCCGGGTACGGCTCGGCGGGCCAGCGCTGCATGGCGATCTCGGTCGCCGTCGCGGTGGGCGACGTGGCCGAGCCGCTGGTCAAGCTCATGCGCGAGAAGGCGCAGGCGATCAAGGTCGGCCCGGGGCTGGAGGCCGGGGCGGAGATGGGCCCGGTCGTGTCACCGGAGGCACTCGACCGGATCAGGGCCGCCATCGGCTCCGGCGTCGCCGCGGGCGCCGACCTCGTGCTGGACGGCCGCGAGCTCGACCTCCCAGGGGACGGCTTCTTCGTCGGCCCGACCCTGTTCGACCACGTCACTCCCGACATGGACGTCTACCGGGAGGAGATCTTCGGCCCCGTGCTCGTCGTCGTGCGCGTCGGCTCGCTCGATGAGGCGATCGACCTGATCAACCGCAACAGCCTGGCCAACGGCACGGCGATCTTCACCGCCGGCGGCCACGCGGCCCGCCGCTTCCAGCGTTCGGTGCAGGCCGGGATGGTCGGCGTCAACGTGCCGGTCCCGGTGCCCATGGCGTTCCACTCGTTCGGCGGCTGGAAGCAGTCGCTGTTCGGCGGCCATCACATGCACGGTCCCGAGGGCGTCGCGTTCTACACCCGCGCGAAGGCCGTCACCGTCCGGTGGCCCGAGGAGACCGGGGACGGCCCGCGACCGCGCGGCGACCTGTCCTTCCCGACGGCGGTCTGACCGGCGGCCTGGCCCCGGCACCGCATCCGGGGCCCGGCCGCCACGCCTCGGCGCGTACCGGCTAGGCCGGCGGGCGCGCGGCGGGCAGCTCGATGTGCGCCCTGCTCACGGACGTGCTCTTGGCCAGCACCTGGAGCAGGTCCCGGCGCACGCGCTCGCACCGCGCGCGCATCGCCTCCCGGGCGGCGGCGGCGTCCCGGTCGCGCAGCGCCTCGAAGACGGCGCCCAGCTCGCCGGGCGGGCTCGCGATGCCGGGATCGATCAGCGCGGCCATCCGCAGCACCCGTTCCAGCTCGTCGAGCACGTCGACGATCGACTTGCCGAGGCGGGGGTTGCCGCTGAAATTCGCGATGATCCCCTCGAACTCGATGCCCGCCTGCAGCGACTCCTCCTGCTCGACCTCGCCGGCGGCGAGCGCGAGGGGGACCTTGGACAGCGCTTCGAGCCGTTCGAGGGCCGGCGCGGTGACGCCGAGGCGCGCCGCCGCCGCGGCGGCCTCGCCCGACAGCAGCGTACGAAGGCCGCACAGGGCGTCGGTGTCCTGGAGCGTGATCGGGCTGACGACGTAGCCCGCGCGCGGCAGCGCGGTCACGAGCCCGTCGCGCCTCAACCGCGCGAGCGCCTCGCGCACCGGCGTCTTGCTGATGCGCCACTGCTCGGCGAGCGACGACTCGGTGAAACTGCTGCCGGGCGGTAGCGTCAGATCGATGATCTGCCGCCTGATCGCCCGATATGCCTGACTCGTACGATCGAGGCTGCTCTCGTCCCTGCCGACCAGCAGCAGCGCGGGGATGTGCGGCGTTCCGCTGATCACGCCATGGATGTCGGACATCCGTTAAGAATATCAACTTCTGGCGTTGATACAGCAGCTCCGCTCGCGTCCGGAGAATAGAGATATTTATTCTTGTCGCTGATATCTCAGTGTGCCATGCTTCGTCCATGCAGCGACGCACCTCGAATCCCTGGGTCCTGCCCGCCGCGAGCGACTTCCCGGCGCTGGGGGCGATGAGCACCCGCGCCCGCGCCGAGCGCGGCGCACGCGACGGCGTGCGGATGCTCTCCCTGGTCGGCGCCCCGGTCCTGCCCATGCCCGAGCACGTACGCCGGGCGGTCGCGGCGGCCATGGACGAGCCCGACCCGCGCGACACCCGCGGCCTGCCGGAACTGCGCGCCGCGATCGCCGCCGAACTGCGGAGCGAGCACGGCCTGCGGGTCGATCCCGAGCGTCGCCTGCTGATCACCCACGGCGCGATGCAGGGGCTGTCCCTCGTGCTGCGCACGGTGCTCGCCCCGGGCGACGAGGTGATCGTGCCGACCCCCACCTACTTCTTCGACGGCGCCGTCCGCGAGGCCGGCGCGACGTCCGTGCGGGTGCCGTCCCGCGAGAGCGACGGCTGGGCGATCGACCTGGACGGCCTGGAGGCCGCCGTCACCAGCCGCAGCCGGGCCGTGCTGCTGTGCAACCCGACCAACCCGACCGGCTACCTCCCCGACGCCGCGACCCTCGCCGCCGTGGTCGACCTCGCCGCACGCCACGGGCTGCTCGTCATCTCCGACGACTCCTGGCAGCACTTCACCTACGACGGCCACCGGTACCACCCGGTGGAGGCGTTCGCCGACCGCTGGCCGCATCTGGTCACCGTCACCAGCCTCAGCAAGTACTACGCGCTGGCGAGCTGGCGGCTGGGCTACGTCCTGGCGCCGCCGCCGGTCATCGACGCGCTCAACCGCCGCTTCGAGTGGGAGGCGGTGTGCTGCGGAGCGGTCCCGCAGCGGGCCGCGGTCGCCGCCCTCACCGGCCCGCGCGACTGGCTCGACCAGGCGCTCGCCGGCTACCAGGCCAAGCGCGACCTGGTCTGCGACGGCATCGCCGCGAGCGGCCTCGGCCGGCCCGTGCCGCCGATGGGCGGCGCCTTCCTGCTCGCCGACTGCTCGCGCCTCGGCGACACCCCGGCCGCCATCGACCGCGCACTCCTGCGCAACGGCATCGCGACGGTCCGCGGCGCCGACATGCACGCTCCGGACACCCATGTCCGCATCACCTTCGGCTCCGACGAGCGCACGCTCGGCGAGCTGATCCGCGGCCTCGAACAGGCATGCCGTCAGTCCTGACCCGACCGGGAGCGCTCGTTGCCGACGCCGCTACCACCGGCAGGTTCGGTCGATCGCCGTCTCAGGAGTCGAGCACGGCGGCGACGGCCTCGATCTCCACCAGTTGATTCTCATAGCCCAGCACCGTGACGCCCACCAATGTGCTGGGAACGTCGTGATCGCCGAAGAAGGCCCGGACCACCGCCCAGGCGGCTCCCAGGTCCTGCTGCCTGCTGGACGCCACGAGAACCCTGGTGCTGATGACGTCCTGCAGGGTTGCGCCGGAGTCCGTCAGGGCGGTCTGCATGTTCTCAAGAGCCTTCGCTGCCTGGCCTGCGTAGTCTCCGACCGCGGCCGTGGATCCGTCCTGGTTCAGGGGGCAGGCTCCGGCGAGGAAGATCAGGCGAGATCCGGCGGGCGCCGTGGCCGCGTAGGCGTACTGGGCGACGTCGGACAAAGAGGACGAACGGATCAACGTAACGGCACGGCCCATGGGCGTTTCCCCTCGACTCAAGCAAGAATGCGGCCACCCTGCCAAAGGATCTTTCGATGCGCCACAGGTTTATCCGGCCTGCGCCAGGCGGGTCGCGGTGCGGACGAGGTCGGCGACGGCCTTGGACCTGCTGTGCGGCGGCCAGGCGATGACGGTCGTGACGGCCGGGGCGTCCGGCACCGGCACGATGGCGTAGTCGTCGCGTAGCTGTTCCCGGAGCGACTCGGGGACGACGGCGCAGGCCAGTCCGAGCGCGATCAGCTGGAACAGCTGGGTATGGTCGCGCACCTGCGGGCCGGGGCCGTCCGGATGGCCGCCATCGCGTCCGGGCCAGCGCGGCAGGGGCAGGTCCGTCAGGGCGTTGACCTCGGCCGACGACAGGTGCGCCCGGCCGGCGAGTGGATGGCCCTTGGGCAGGACCACCACCTGCCGTTCGGTGTGCAGTTCCTCGGTGTCGAGTCCGGCCGTCGTGTCGTAGGGCCGGTGGAGCAGCGCCACGTCGGTACGCCCGGTGCGCAGCAGACCCTCCGGCTCGCCCGGCCCGCACAACATCACCTCGACCGGCACCGAGCCCGGTTCGGCGGCGTAGGCGTGCAGCAGCTTCGACAGCAGTTCCCTGGACGCTCCGGCCTTGGTCGCCAGGACCACACCGGGCCGGTCGGCCGCGGCGCGGCGGGTGCGGCGCTCGGCGGCTTCGACCGCGTCGAGCGCGAGCCGGGCCTCCCGCAGCAGCACCGACCCGGCCTCGGTCAAGGCGACCGCGCGGGCGTCGCGGTGCAGGAGAACGACCCCGAGCCGCCGTTCCAGTCGCTGGATCGCCCGCGACAGCGGTGGCTGCGCCATCGAGAGCCGTTGCGCCGCCCGCCCGAAGTGCAACTCCTCGGCCACGGCGACGAAGTACCGCAGCTCCCGCGTCTCCACGAGCTCATCGTATCCAGCGCTGACCACGGCCGATACCCGTGCGGTATCGCCGTCCACCTGACCGGTCTTGGACGCCCCGCCCGAGTCCGCAACATGATCGACGGCATGAGTGAACAGACGATCGCGCTGGTGACCGGCGCGAACAAGGGAATCGGATACGAGATCGCGGCAGGGTTGGGCGCGCTCGGCTGGCGGATCGGCGTGGGCGCGAGGGATCGGCATCGTCGTGACACCGCGGTCGAGAAGCTGCGCGCGGCCGGGGTCGACGCGTTCGGCGTGCCGCTCGACGTCACCGACGACGAGAGTGTCGCCGCCGCGGCCGAGCTGATCGCCGGCCAGGCCGGAGGGCTCGACGTCCTGGTCAACAATGCCGCGATCACCGGACGCATGCCGCAGACGCCGACCACGGTCGAGCCCGCGACCGTGCGAGCCGTCGTGGAGACCAACGTGATCGGCGTCATCCGGGTCACCAACGCGATGCTGCCGATGTTGCGCGACTCGCCGTCGCCGCGGATCGTCAACATGTCCAGCAGCGTCGGCTCGCTCGGCCTGCAGACCACCCCCGGCATCGACATGGGCCCCGTTCCCGTCGCCTACCTGGCCTCGAAGACCTTCCTCAACGCCGTCACCGTCCAGTACGTCAAGGAACTGAGCGACACCGGCATCCTGATCAACTCCGGGTGTCCGGGCTTCACCGCCACCGACCTGAACGGCTTCCAGGGCGTCCGCACGCCGCAACAGGGTGCGGCCATCGCCATTCGCCTCGCCACCCTGCCCGACGACGGCCCGACCGGCGGATTCTTCGACGACGCCGGAAACGTGCCCTGGTGACAGCCGCACCTCGACGAGGTCGTCCGGCCGGTGCCCGGGAGCGGGCTCAGCTGAAGGCCGCGGCGTTGCGGGCCGCCCAGTCGGCGTAGGCGCGGGGCTCGTCGCCGGTCAGTTCCCGCACGGCCGGTGACACGTCCGCGGCCCTGCCGACGAACGAGGCGAACAGGGTGAGGACCGAGTCCACGACCGCCGCCGGGGTGTGCGCGATCATCTGCTCGCGCGCCTGCTCGGGAGACAGTTCCTCCAGACGCAGGTCGCGGCCCAGGACCTCGCCGAGGATCCGGACCCGGTCGGCCGTCGTCAGCGAGGCGGGCCCGCTCAGCTCGTACGCCTTGCCCGCGTGCCCGTCGTCGAGCAGCGTCCGCGCGGCCACCGCCGCGATGTCGCGTTCGTCGATCGGCGCGGTGGCGGCCTCGGCGAACGGAGCGCGCACCACGCCGCCGTTCCTGACGCCGGGCGCCCACCGCAGGTCGTTCGCCATGAACGCGCCGGGACGCAGGAACGTCCACGGCAGCCCCGACCCAGCCACGGCCCGCTCGTGTTCGGCGTGGGCGCTGCCCAGCACGCCGGCCTGCTCCATGGTCACCGCCAGCGCGGACAGCAGCACCACGTGCCCGAGGCCGGCCCTCGCGGCCTCGCGCAGGAAGCCGTCCACCTGGCCGGCGGCCGGGAGCAGGAACGCGCGGTCCGCACCCCGCAACGCGACCCGCAGATCCTCCGCCCGCGACATGTCGGCTTTGACCACTTCCACGCCGTCGGGCAGGCCGGCCCGCTCGGGAGCGCGGCTGATCGCCCGGACCTGCTCGCCCGCCCCGAGCAGCAGCTCCACCAGATGACGCCCGACGTTACCCGTGGCGCCTGTCACCAGAATCACGTCTACCTCACTTCGGATATCCGAACTGTTTGGATATGGGCACTGTATCCTTTGACCGTGACGGACCCCGTTTCGCCCCCGCGACTGCCGCGGCCCGAGGAGGTCAGGGAAGCCCTTGGCTTCGTACCCCTGGTGGAGGCGTACTTCCGGCGGGCCCAGGCCGAGATGCCGGACCGGATGCGGGAGATCTTCCGCAGCCACGGGCTCACCGGCAGGCACGGCGCGGTCATCCCGCAGCTCACCGTCGAGCCGTCGCTCAGCGTGAGCGAGCTGGCCGACCGGATGGGCATGTCGCTGCCGACCGCGAGCGAGCTGGTGGGCGACCTCAGCCGGGCCGGCCTGGTCGAACGCCGGGAGGATCCGGACGACCGCCGCCGTACCCTGGTGTCGCTGGCCCCTGATCATCGGGCCATGGTCGAGGGGTTCGTCGCCCTGCGCGCCGCGCCGCTGCTGCGCGTTCTGGACAGCCTCTCGCCGTCGGACCGGCAGGGGTTCGTGGCGGGGCTGATCGCGTGGGCACACGAGGTGCGCAACTGGTGACGTGCGGTCCGGCGCTATGAAGGGGTCGCGCAGCGGGTGGCGAGGCCGTCCAGGAGGCAGTCGAGGCCGAAGGTGAAGCGCCGCTCGCTCTCGCGTTCGACGTCGATCTCGCCCGTGGCGGCCATCCGGCCGGCCAGCGTCGGGTGGCGTTCGGCGACCTGGCGCAGGTAGTCGGCCGCCTGCTCGTCCCAGCCGGAGCCGGTCCCGCTCATGCGGGCCAGCGTGTCGCGCCAGGCGACCTCCGCGATGACCGCGCCGACCACGTGGTCGTTGACGGCGGCCATGGCGGCGTCGAGGTCGGGGCCGGCGAACCCGGCGTGCTCCAGCAGGCGCAGCCCGGTCTCGGCCAGGGCGAGCGCGTTCGGGCCGAGGTTGGGCCTGACGGTCAGCTCGGACAGGGCCCACCGGTGGCGCAGCAGCATGGCGCGGTTGCTGCGGGCCAGCGCCGCCAGGCCGTCCCGCCAGCCGGACGTGCCGGGGCCGGCGCGCACCTCGCCCAGCACGCGGTCGAGGGCCAGTTCCAGCAGGTCGTCCTTGGTGTGGACGTACCAGTACAGCGACCCGGCGGTCACCCCCAGCTCGGTGGCGACGCGGCGCATCGACAGCCCGCGGTGACCCTCGGCGTCGAGGACGGCGACCGCCACCTCGACGATCCGCTCGCGGGTGAGCTGGCGGTCGCGCGGCGGCCGTTCGGGACGCAGCCACACGGACCCGCCGGGAGACTCTGACGACGGCACGCGATCACCTTACCCGGCTTGACGTCGCCTTCCCTCTCCCTATACAACGTTCAAGAGTGTTGAACGCTGTTCAAGGAGGAGTCGGATGCCCGCCCTGATGTTCCGCCCGAACGGCCCGCTGCCGGGCGAGGTGCACGTGACCGCGCTCGGCCCCGAGTCCGGGCCGCCGGCGCTCTTCGTGCACGGCTCCACGTGCTGGGGCGACGACCCGGTG
This sequence comes from Nonomuraea sp. NPDC049684, assembly GCF_044465345.1. NCBI lineage: Bacteria > Bacillati > Actinomycetota > Actinomycetes > Streptosporangiales > Streptosporangiaceae > Nonomuraea > Nonomuraea sp. NPDC049684. Next base: position 99,628 of record NZ_JBITLO010000025.1, read on the forward strand.
TACGGGTTCGCGGCGCAAGGCCCGCTGGCCGGCCGGTTCCGCTTGCTGCTGATGGACCGCCGCGGCTACGGCGGCAGCCCGGACGCCGGGGACAGGTTCCCCGGCGACTACCTGGCCGACGCCGACGACGTCGCCGAACTCCTCGGCGCGGGCGCGCACCTGGTCGCCCACTCCTACGGCGCCGTCGGAGCCATGATCGCGGCGGCGCGGCGGCCGGAGGCGGTGCGCTCGCTCACTCTGATCGAGCCGGGCGGCTACCAGGCCGCCGCCGACCACCCCGCCGTGGCCGAGGCGCTGCGCGTCAACCGTGCCGCCTACGCCGAGCTGCCCGACCTGACGCCCGAGGAGTGGCTGCGGGCCGCCGCCGGCTCGACCGGCATGCTGGAGCCAGGCACGGGCGATCGGCGGCTGCGCGCCGCCGCCACGGCACTGCGCGAACGCGTCTGCTGGGAGGCCGGCCTCCCGCTGCCGGCGCTGCGGGCGGCGTCCTTCCCCAAGCTGGTCGTCTCGGGCACCTGGGAGGACGCCCCGGGGCCGTATCGGGAGCGCGGCGGCGTCCCTCTCATGGCCTGCGCGCGGGTCACGGCCGAGCGCATCGGCGCCCGGCACGAGCAGGTGCCGGGCAGCGCCCACTATCCGCACGTCGAGGCGCCGGAGCGGCTGAACGCGCTGCTCACCGCCCTCTGGTCCGGCGCCTGACCGCCCCCGGAAGCGTCATGGCCGCGCCGGACGGGCGAGCGCCGGCAAGCCGGGAAGAGCGCGGCCGGCGGGCCGCAGGGTCATCCCGGCGTGCAGGGATCAGCGGCAGACCGTGCCGGGCGCGGGAAGCGTCCCGGAGATCAAGTAGCGGTCGATGCTCCCCGTCGCGCAGGGGTTGCGCAGGTATGAGGTGTGCCCGTCGCCGTCGTAGGTCAGCACCTGCGCCCCCTTGATGCCCCTGGCCAGGCTCTTGGCCCAGGCGAGCGGCGTCGCGGGGTCATGCGTGTTCCCGACCAGCAGAACGGGCGGCGCCTGGGTGATGTGCACCGGCCGCTGCGGATTGGCCGGCGGGACGGGCCAGCCCAGGCATCCGGCCGTCATGTCCCAGAACTCCGACGTCCCGCGCATGTGCGGGGCCCTCCGGATGACGTCCCGAGCCCGCGTCCTGAGCTGCGGGAACGCGTTGATCTCCGGGTCGATGTCCTGGCAGAGGACCGCCCGGTAGGCCGAGGTCGTCGCAGGGTTGTCCAGCGCCTCGGCCCGCATCTGCCCGAAGATCACCGCATCGCCCTGCTCCGCCTGGACGATGCCCCGGGCCAGACCGCCGTTGAAGTCGGGGGCCATCGTGAGCATCGCGTACGCGACGTAGCGCAGTTCGTCCGCCGTCAGCGGACGCCCGCCGGTCACCGGGATCGGGCTTTGCGCCGCCTTGCGCACCAGCGCATCCCACACCTGCGGCACGGACCGGCCGTGCAGCTCGCATTCCTGCGTCCGCTCGCACCACCCGGCGAACCTGGCGAACCCGTCCTCCACCGCCGCCGCGGCATCGCGCACCATCCGGCGCGAGCTCATGCCGTGATCGACGATCCCGTCCAGGGCCATCGCCCGCACCCGGGCGGGGAACCGCCGGGCGTACTCGGCGCCGAGCAGGCTCCCGTAGGAGCGTCCCAGGTAGCTGATCCGCTCCTCGCCCAGCGCGGCGCGCACCGCGTCGAAGTCCCGGGCCACGCTGCCGGTGTCCATGTGCCGGATCAACGGCCCGCAACTGTCGCCCACGGCCCGGTTGTGCGCGACGAGCCGGTCGTACTCCCGCCGCGTCCCAGGGAACTGTGTGACGGCCGGATCGTGCACCGCCTTTCCGCATTGGAGCTGCTCGCTGCCGCCGACCCCGCGCGGGTCGATCCCGACGAGGTCGAACCGCTCGCGCAACTCCTCGGAGAAGTAGTACGGCGCCCAGTCCCGTACCAGGTCGGCCGCGCCCGTCCCTGGCCCGCCCGGGTTGTAGAACAGCGTCCCGATCCGTTGTCCGGTGGCCTTGCGTCGCGTCATGTTCAGCGAGATCTGCGGGCCGTCCGGCTTGGCCCAGTCCACCGGCACGGCGAGGCTGCCGCACTCGGCCCCTGGCTCCGTTCCGCAGGCTCGCCAGTCGATGGCTTCTGCGGTGATCGCACCTGCCCGGGTCGCGGCCGCGGGGGCCGCCGGGACCGCTGCCGCGATCAGCGCCAAGCCCGTGATGAGGGGGGTCCATTTCATGATCTGGATCGTCCCTCGCCGACCGGCCTCCGCCATCGGCCTTTCGGGCGACCGCATCGGCCGAACGGCCGACGATCCCGGGCGGTCCGTCATCATGTTGAACGTACGTACAAGTTGTACTAACGTTCAACATGATGAGAGCGAAGGGGAGCCGATGACGCAGCGAGAGTTCACGCGGGCGGGGGCGCGTCAGTGGGCGGGCCTGGGCCTGCTGGCCATGCCGACGGTGCTGCTGGGGCTGGACGTGACCGTCCTGTACCTGGTGGCGCCGAGCATGGCGGCCGACCTGTCACCGTCCGCCACCCAACTGCTGTGGATCATGGACGCCTACGGGTTCCTCGTCGCCGGGTTCCTCATCACCATGGGCACGCTGGGCGACCGGATCGGCCGGCGCCGGTTGCTGCAGGCCGGGATGGTCGCCTTCGCGGCGGTCTCGGTGCTCGCCGCGTTCGCCCCCACGGCCGAGCTGCTGATCCTCGCGCGAGCCCTGCTCGGCGTGGCCGGGGCGACGCTCATGCCCTCCACGCTGTCGCTGATCTCGAACATGTTCCCCGACGCGCGCCAGCGTGCCGTCGCGGTCGGCGTCTGGGCCACGATGTTCGCGCTCGGCATGGCCGCCGGGCCGATCGTGGGCGGGGCCCTGGTGGACTCCTTCTGGTGGGGAGCGCCGTTCCTGGTGGCGGTGCCCGTCGCCGTCGTCGTCCTGGCGGGGGCGCGCGCCCTGCTTCCCGAGTACGCGGCCCCGTCCGGCGGCCGGGTGGACCTGATCAGCGTCGGTCTGTCCCTGGCGGCGATCCTGCCGGTCATCTACGCCGTCAAGCACATCGCCTCCGAGGGCTCGGGCGGCCCGGCCCTCGTCTGCGCCGGGGCGGGCGTCCTGGCCGCGGTCGTGTTCGTACGCCGCCAGCGCCGCCTGCCCGATCCGCTGCTGGACGTGACGCTGTTCGGCAACCGGGCCTTCGTCGTGGCCCTGGGCGTGCTGCTCATCGGGCTGGCCGGGGTCGGGGGCTCGATGTACCTGGTCACGCAGTACCTCCAGCTCGTCGAAGGGCTCACGCCCTTCGTCGCGGGGCTCTGGATGGGACCGCCGGCGCTGGCGATGTTCGCCGCCGCCATCGGCGCTCCTCTGGTCGCCCGGCGCCTCCGTCCCGGCTCGGTCATGGGCGCCGCCCTGGGGGCGTCCCTCGCCGGTTACGCGCTGCTCGCCACCGCGGGGCTCGACGACGAGGTCCCGGTGTCGGCCGGTTTCACGTTCGTCTACCTGGGGCTGGGCGCCCTCGCCGCGCTGGGCACCGACATGGTGGTGGGCGCGGTGCCGGCCGCGCGGTCCGGGTCGGCGGCGTCGATCTCCGAGACGGTCCAGGAGCTCGGCATCGCCATCGGCGTCGCCCTGCTCGGCAGCCTCACCACCGCCGTCTACCGCGCCCGGGTGACGGTGCCCGAAGGGCTGACGCCGGAGAGCTCCGGCCCCCTCGCCGACAGCCTGAACGCGACCGCGGCGATCACCGGCAGCCTGCCGCCCGGAACCGTCGAGGCGGCCCGGCACGCCTTCACCAGCGGGCTCAACGTCGCTTCCCTGGTCGCGGGGGTCGCCATCGCCGCCGCCACGGCGCTGTGCCTGGCGATGCTGCGCCACGTGCCCCCGCTCGGGGCGGCGCAGCACGGCGACACCGACGGCTGAACGATGGTCCGACTATCCTGGGCCTCGTGCCGAGGAGCAGCAAGGACGACCCCGTCGACGGACGTCGCGCACGGGGCGAGAAGCGGCGCGCGGAGATCATCGAGGCCACCCTCGCCGTGGTCACCCGCGACGGCGCGGCCGGCGTCACCCATCGCACGGTCGCCAAGCAGGCCGGCACCACGACGTCCCTGAGCACCTACTACTTCGCCACCCTCGACGACCTGCTCGTCGCCGCCCTCACGACCGTCGCCGACGCCTACACCGCCCGCATCCGCGACATCATCGACACCCCCGGCGACAAGCTCAGCGGCCTGGCCCACCTCATCGCCGAGTCCGCCGGCCCCGGACGGGAACGCGCCCTGGCCGAACGCGAGCTGGCGACCCTGGCCGCCCGCCGCCCCGCGCTGCGCCCGGTGGCACGGCGCTGGCGGCAGAACATCGCCGAACTCGCCACCACGCTCACCGACGACCCCGCCGCCGTCGCCGCCCTCGTCGCGGCCTCCGACGGGCTGTGCACCGCGATCCTCCTGGACAACGTGCCCGCCGACCCCGACCACATCCAGGCCGTCCTGCAACGAGCCGTCCGCAACTGAGCGTCCAGGGACGCCGCTGCGGGCGGCTTCACGTCATGCGGAGGATGACCTTGCCGGTGGTGCGGCGGGAAGTCAGGGCGGTGAGGGCGGCGGCGGCCTGGTCGAGCGGGTATTCGCCGCCTACCATCGGGTGGACGCGTCCCGAGGCGGCCAGGGCGAGCAGGTCGTGCAGCGGCGCGGCGGCGGCGCTGCCGGGGAGGCGCAGGTGGGCGCCCAGCCAGTAGCCGCCGACGCTGATGTTGCGCTCGCTCAGGATCCCGGGGTCGACGGGGCCGGGGTCGATCCCGCCGGAGGTGCCGTAGGTGACCAGACGGCCGAAGGGGGCCAGCGCATGGGGGGCCGCCTCGAAGACGGGGCCGCCGACGGCGTCGAGGATCACGTCGGCCAGGGCGCCGTAGTTGGCTTCGCGGACGCGTTCGGCGTAGCCGTCGGCGTCGCCCGGGACGGCGGCGTCGGCGCCGAGCCGCAGGACCAGGGCGCGCTTGTCGGCGGTGGAGGCGGTGCCGATGACCCGTCCGGCGCCGAACTCCTTGGCCAGCTGGATCGCCAGGTGGCCGACGCCTCCTGCTGCGGCGTTGACGACGACGGTCTCGCCGGGACGGACCCGCGCAGCCGTACGCAGCAGGTGCCAGGCGGTCAGGCCCTGGACCAGGAGGGCGAGCGCGGCGCCCGCGGGAACGTCCTCGGGGATCTCGACCGGATCCTGCGCCAGCGCCCTGGTGGCGAAGGCGCCGCCGGCGAAGGCGAGCATGCGGCGACCGTCCGGGGCGCGGCCGACGACCTCGCTGCCCGGGACGAACGGCAGTCGCGGCGGCAGGTAGGTGCCGCGCAGGCGTTCGGCGTCGGCGAAGTTGAGACCGGCGGCCTCGACGTCAAGGAGGATCTGGCCGGGGCCGGGCGTCGGGTCGGGCAGGTCGGCGGGGGTCAGGACCTCGGGTCCGCCAAGGCGTTCTGCAACCATCGCTCTCATGCCGTCAACGCTAGGAGCCGCACGGTTGCGCAGGTAGCGGGCGGGACTTGTGGATGAGGCGGCATGCATGAAGAGTCTTCATGCATGCCGCGGCGGCCCGGCAGGGGGTCAGCGCGCCGCGTCGGGCATGCGGACCGTCAGGTACGGGTGCGGCTGTTCCAGCCACTCGCCGGTCAGCCGTGCTCCCGTGGTCCGGTCGATGACCGCGAGCATGGCGGCCGATCCGCGCCAGTCGACGGACACAGGATTGTCGGTGTCGTAGGGGATCAGGACGGCTCTGGGCGACGCCGGCTCATGGAGCTGGTACGGCGCGCCCCCGCCGAGCCGGACGGCGAGCTGGTCCAGAGGCAGTGCCTGTCCGCTGTCGGGGCTGCCCGGGGTTCACGCATCGCTCCTTCGCTCGCCGGCGCCGCGGCGGGACGGACCGGTTGGGGCGAGCAGCCGGTCGACCAGCCCGTCGAGGTAGTCGGGGGTGAGCGGGCCCGCGCCGAACAGGACGCGCATGTAGATCGGCGCGAGGAGATGGTCCAGCACCTGCAGTACGTCGGGCGGCTCCTCGCCGCGGCCGCGGGCGCGGTCGAGGACGGCCTGCAACTGGCTGGTCCGGTCGGCCAGGAGCTCGTCGCGCGCCTTGAGGCCCTGCTGACCCTCGCCTGACAGCGCGAGGGTCAGCCGCACCAGCGCCAGGCCGTCGGGGCCGGTGACCTCGCGGGCCACGTTGGCGGCGTGGGTGCGCAGGTCGCCGGCCAGGCTGCCGGTGTCGGGCATCGGCGACTGCGTGTTGAGCCGGGTCAGCAGCACATCGCTGAGCAGGGCCTGGAGGTTGCCCCACCGGCGGTAGAGGCTGGTGTCGGCCACGCCCGCGCGGGCCGCGATGTCGCCGATCGTGAAATGCCCGTAGCCGCGCTCCCTCACCAGCTCGGTGACGGCTTGATGCACTGCCGCGCGGACCCGGGCGCTGCGCCCGCCGGGCCGCTTGGCCCGTCCCTGCTCATCCATGCGTCCACCTTAACGCAGTTGGGACTTGCGTTAGAGCCTTGGAAGGTCTACCTTAACGCAGTCACCAACTGCTTTTAGGAGAGATGTACGTGAGAGCGTTGCTCACCCTGACCTGCGCAGGTCAGTTCATGGTGCTGCTCGACAACACGATCGTCGGCGCCGCCCTGCCCGACATGCAGCAGCGGCTGCACACCGGGCTGACCGGGCTGCAGTGGATCGTCGACGCCTACGTCCTGCTGGTGGCCATGCTGCTGCTGTCGGGCGGCGTCTTCGCCGACCGGTTCGGACGGCGGCGGGTGTTCCTGGCCGGGGTGGTGGTGTTCACGGCCGCCTCGGTGGTGTGCGCGCTCGCGCCCTCGCTCGGCTGGCTGATCGCCGGACGGGTGCTGCAGGGCGTCGGCGCCGCGGCGCTGAGCCCCGCCTCGCTGGCACTGCTCACCGCCGCGTATCCCGGCCCGAAGGAGCGCGTCAGAGCGATCGGGTTGTGGGCCGGGTTCAGCGGCATCGGCCTGGCCGCCGGGCCGCTGGCGGGCGGCATCCTGGTGGAGTCCTTCGGCTGGCCCGCCATCTTCCTGGTGAACGTGCCCATCGGGGCGGCCCTGCTGCTGGCCGGGTGGCGCGTGCTGGGGGAGTCCCGCAATCCGGGCGCGCCGCCGATCGACGTCCCCGGCACGATCCTGTCCGCCGCGGGCGTGGGCGCCGTGACCTACGGCCTGATCGAGGGCGGTTCCCGCGGCTGGACCTCGCCGGTGATCCTGGGCGGCTTCGCCGCCGGACTGGTGCTCCTGGTGGCGTTCGTCGTGGTCGAGGGCCGGGTGCCGACGCCGATGCTGCCGCTGCGGCTGTTCCGTCAGCGGCTGTTCACGGTGTCGAACACGGCGATGGTCGTGGTCGGGTTCGCGCTGATGGGGTCGTCGTTCTTCTTCTCCCAGTTCTTCGTCTACGTCCAGGGCAGCTCGATCCTGGTCGCCGGGTTGCAGACCTTGCCCGTCTCGCTGGCCATGGTGATCGTCAGCCCGTACGCGGGCCGGCTCGCGGCCAGGTACGGCTTCCGTGTCGTCGCCGGCGTCGGCCTGGCGCTGGCCGGGCTGGGGCTGCTGGCGCTGGGCTTCGTCCACGCCGACACCGGCTACGGGAACGTGTGGTGGCGGCTGGCGGTCGTCGGCGCCGGGTTCGCTCTCACCATGTCGCCGCTGACCGGGGCCGCCATCCAGGCGGTCAGCCCGCAGGAGGGCGGCCTCGCCTCGGGCGTCAGCAGCACCACCCGGCAGATCGGCGCGGTGCTCGGCGTGGCGGTGCTCGGGGCGATCGTGCACACGCGGGAGTCCGGCGGCGCCTCGTTCGAGTCCGGCCTCGACAGCGCCTTCCTCGTGGCGGGCGCCGTGACGCTGGCCTGCGCCGTCCTCACCGGCCTGTGGCTGACCGCGGCCCGGACGCCGGGCGGCGTCCAGGCGAAGAGCCGGGAGGCCGAGCAGTCGGCGAGCGTCCGGTGACGGCTCGTCCCGGTCGGCTTGGTTGAGCCGCTCGGCGTGAGGCTGCCGGGCTCCGGAGTGTCAGTGGGGTCTGCGACCGTGTGCGCATGGGTGAGCTGGTCGAGCGGGTGGACGAACAGGACCGCGTGCTGGAGGTCGTGGAGCGCGCGGAGGCGGTGCGCCGGCGATGGATGCATCGGATCGCGACGACGATCTGCCGCGATCCGGCGGGGCGGATCCTCGTGCTGCGCCGAGCCGACGGGCATGTTCGCTTTCCCGGCCACTATGACGTGATGGTGGGCGGCGCCGTGGGCGTCGGCGAGTCGTACGAGGAGGCGGCGGCCCGCGAACTGGTCGAGGAACTGGGTGTCGGCGTCCCGGTCCGATTCCTGGTCAAGTTCCTGTTCCAGGGCGGGATGGGCCCCGTCTGGTTCGGGGTGCACGAAGCTTTGATCGCCGAGCCGTTGACTCCGGACCCGTCCGAGATCGCCTGGCATGCCTGGGTCACGGAGCCCGAACTGCGGACGGTGGTCGATCGAGGGCCTTTCGTCCCAGCCGGACAACAAGCCCTGCGCCGGTGTCTCGGCCGCTCGGCTCGGTGACCGGGAGACGAAAAGCCTGCCCGCCGGCCGTCATCCCACCTTTCAGCGTTACCCGCGCACCGCCGCACGCGGCCGGGTTCGCCGTGTCTGGCGGTTGAAAGCGCGTTGCAGGCGGTCTGCCGCTCAATAGTGCTCAAGTCCGCATACAACAGGAGGTTCCGATGAACCGCAGCTTGCGCACCCTGTTCGGCCTGACCGCCACCGCCGCGGCCATCGCCCTGACCGTCCCGGCCATGAGCGGCGCCGCGAACGCGTCGCCGGCCTCGCCGTCCGGCCTCAACGACACCAGTCACGCCCACGATCTCGCACAGGCGCGCTCCTTCCTGTTCACCTACACCTTCAACAACCATCTCAAGGTCGCCGGCGGCAATTTCACCGTCGACCGCCGCGTCTTCGTCGCCGTCAAGTTCAACAACGGCGTCACCAAGTTCTCCCGGTGGGTGATCGCCCGCACCCACCCCGTCACCCCCGGCGGCGCCGTCTACGTGGAGACGACCATCGCCGCGCCCTGCTCGGGAAGCAAGAACGGCTACGCGCAGGCCTACGACGAGGCCACCCGCACCTGGTCGCCGCGCCTGCCGGTGACGATCTGCCAGCGCATCGACTGACGGAGGAGATCCGCCAGGTCGCTGAACGGCACATCTCTGCGGCTTGACTGACGATCGGGGCGCGAGGGCCGCTCCGGTACTGTGACGTCGCATGACCGACACCGAGATCGTGGTCACCGCTGACCTGGTCCGTGACTTGCTGCGGGAGCAACATCCGGACCTCGCCGGGCTGGCCGTCCGCGAGGTGGCGGGCGGCTGGGGCAACCAGATGTGGCGCCTCGGGGACGAGCTGGCCGTGCGCATGCAGCGCATGGACCCCACCCCGGAGCTCCAGCTCAAGGAGCGGCAGTGGCTACCCGTGCTGGCCCCGCGCCTGCCGCTGCCGGTGCCGACCCCGGTGCGGTTCGGCGAACCGTCCGCACGCTTCCCCAAGCACTGGACCGTGATGACGTGGGTGGCCGGCGAGCCGCTGGACCACGGCTCGATCAGCAGGGGCGACCACGCGGCCGACACGCTGGCGGGCTTCCTCAGGGCGCTTCACCGGGAGGCGCCCGCCGACGCCCCCGTCAGCGCGGACCTCGGCGCTCACCCCAAGAGGTGCACGAGCGGCTTCGAGCAGTTCCTGCAGGCCATCGACCCCGACGCCCTCGGTGACGTCGGCGCCGTCCGTGCCGTGTGGGCCGATGCGGTCGCCGCCCCCGAGTGGGCGGGCCCGCCGGTGTGGGTGCACGGCGACCTCCATCCCGCGAACGTCGTCGTCTCGGACGGAACGCTCTCGGGCGTCGTCGACTTCGGTTGCCTGTTCGCCGGCGATCCGGCGTGGGACCTGGCCGCCGCATGGGTCCTGCTTCCCGAAGGCACGGCCGCGCGCTTCTTCGACGCGTACGGACGTGCGGACCAGGCGGCGATCCGGCGCGCCCGCGGGCTGGCCGCCATGAAGAGCCTCTTCCTGCTGCTCATGGGGCAGAGCGGCGATCGGGGTCATCCCGGCGGCAAGCCGCACTGGGGGCCCGCGGGCCGCGCGGCACTTGATCGTGTGCTGAAGGGCGTCTGACGCGCACTTCCCGCCCGCGCTCTCGATTCGTGCACTTGCTCGCCGTCCATGCCACAACCGCCCTCGTCGCGCAGCCCAGGACACGCGTGAAGACGACTTCGACGACTGGCACCTGGTCTTCAGGCGTCAGCGGGGGCGCAGCGGAAGCGGTCGCGGTGTCGGGTGGCCGCCGCCGCGGGCGGCAACAAGGAGCAACCGTTCGCCGCCGTGCTGACCTGGGCGCTGCAAGCTCGCCGAGGCAGTGCCGCTGGACGAGGCCCTGGCCGGCGACCTGCCGGAGTACGCCGGCCGGGTGTACGACTACCACCGTGAGCATCCGCAGTTCATCCGCCTGCTGCACTGGGAGGGGCAGCACCGCTGCCGACCTGTCTGAGCGCGGCGTTGTGCCCGATGTCACGGGCGCGCAGGTCGTCGTGGTAGGCGCGGACTTCGGGGTCATGCAGGATGGCGCAGCCGGCTTGGAGGTGGAGGGCGTCGACGAGACGGTCGTTGTGCACGAACCGGGCGTGGACGGTGCGCATCTTGCCGGATCGGCGGGTGATCGGGATGGTTCCGGCGTAGTTCTTGCGTGCTTTGGCACTGGCGTTGCGGCCGGGGCGTCCCCGAACTCGGCGAGCACCCGGGCGCCGAGAACGACCCCAAGACCGGGCTGGCTGAGGATGACCTCAGCGTCCGGGTGCCGGCCAAAATGCGCCTTGACCTCGTCTTCGAGGGTCTTGATCTCGGTGTTGAGGGTAGTGATGACCACGACCAGGGCCCGGACCTTCGAGGCGTGGGCGGTGGCGACCAGGCCGGCCTGGCCCAGTTGCTCCGAGCGCAGCACGTTCTGGATGGCCTGGGCCCTGGCCGGTAGCTCCCGTTAGGAGCAGGTGACCAGGACGATGGATATGACGGTGCAGGTGGCCGAGGCGCTGTCATTGGCCGGGTTGGGGTCGGCGGGGGTGCTGGTGGTGCGCACTCCGGTGACGGTGACCTGGCCCAGCGACAGCAGCGACAGCGGGATCCGGAAGGTCTTGTCCACCGACGCTCCGCTGGCGATGGCGCCGTAGGCGCAGGTGACGGTGGTTCCAGCGCTGGTGCAGCCGGTCGACAGGTCGCTCGCCGACGCGCCGGTCGGCAGGGTCGCGGTCAAGGTGGCGGAGGCGAGCGGGCTGGGGCCGGTGTTGTCTGCGGTCAGGGTGTATTGCAGGTAGGGGACCAGGATGCCGAGGTGGGGCTGAGCGCCCAGGTTCACGTCGATGTCGGCGGCGGCCACTGTGGTGTTCCCGGCGTCGCTGTTGTTGGCCGGGTCAGGGTCGGGTTCGGTGCCGGAGACGGTCGTGGTGGCGGTCAAGGTGCCGACGGCGGTGGGGGTGACGGTGATCGTGATCGTCGCGCTGGCGCTGGCCGCCAGGGTGCCGAGCGGGCAGGTGATGGTCGGCGCGGCGATCGCGCACGAGCCCTGAGACGGTGTCGCCGATCCGATCGTGCGGGCCACACCGGACAAGGTGGTGACCGCGGAGACGCCGGTCGCCGAACGGGGCCCGTTGTTGGCGACGGTCACGGAGTAGGTGACAGGCGTGCCGGGGGTGACCGGGTCGGCCGAGTCGGTGACGGTGACGGCCAGGTCGGCCCCGGGCGGGGTGTAGGTGATGGTGATCAGGCCGTTGCCGGATCGCACGCCGGTCTGGAAGACGGCCCCGGCCGGGCCGTAGCCGCTGCCTCCGCCACCGCCCGCCGAGGCCCTGGCGTAGGTCGGAGCGCCGGCGTATTCGCCTCCACCGCCCCCACCGCCGCCGTACCAGCCGCCTCCGCCGCCGCCTCCGCCGGCGCCGGAGGGCCCGCCGGGCACCTCCGCGCCTCCCGCGCCGCCCGTACCGGCCGTGCCGTCGGCTCCGGCGTCGGCTCCGTAGCTGCCGGCGCCGCCGCTTCCACCGGCCGAGGATGTCCCTCCGCCGCCGGGGTCGGACCCGAGGCTCGAGCTGCCGCCGGGGGCACCGGCGGCACCGCCTCCGTCCCCTCCGGCGCCCGCGGCGACGCGGGTGTAGTTGCCACCGCCGCCACCGCCGCCGGCCACCAGCACTCGGTCGTCCAGGCCGTAGCCGGGGCCGGTGCGCACGTCTGAGGCGCCGCCGCCCGCGCCGCCGTCGAGGTACCCAGAGAAGTTCCCGCCCTTGCCGCCGGGGCCTCCGCCGCCGTAGCCGCCGGTCCCTCCGACGTTGATCTGGAGCTCCTGCCCGGGGGTGACGGCCAGGGTGGCCTTGACCTCCCCGCCCAGGCCGCCCGCGCCACCCGGGGTTTCGCCGGGCCCGGCCTGGCCCTGGGCGCCGAACGCGTCCACCTCGATCGAGGTCACATCATCCGGCACAGTGAACCTCTGCGGGCCACCGGTGTAGGTGAACGTCACCGTCGTGTCGGCCTGGGCTGCCGGGGCGACCGCGGCCAGGCCACCGGTGGCCAGCGCCAGAGCCAGCGCGCCCCGCAGGGCCAGCCTGGTCAGACGGCCCTGCGGGCTGCGCCCGCGCAGGGAGATGTTCGTGGTCGAGGGCATGAGGAAGGACTTCCCTTCGGCTTCGCCGCCTCGGCCGCCCGGTCCCTGTCGGACCGCGCTGCACAGCCGGGCGCCCAGACACGGCGGCGCGCACCTGCCCGGTGTCCCCGAACCCCGACTTTCATCACCGAACAGAACAGTTCAACGCCATGTCACGGTGAAACTCTCATCGATCATGTGGGCGCGACAGTCACCCGTCCGCGCACTAACCGCTGTCTTCTCTGGCGAATCATTAGTCACCCCACGCTTATAGCCTTTCCGTCTTGTCTGCGCTAAAAGCCGCCTATCGGGTCGTACAAAGATGAAAGAGGAGGAGTCGCGCTATCTCCGTAAAACCGGGAAAAGCCGGGTCGGCGGCCGCAGCCGCCAAGGGCGAGAAAGGTGCAGTGACGCCTATGACCTGTGACGTTGCCCGTTCGATTTCGGCGTACGCGGTTTGACCGGGAGGGCCGCTGCTACAGGTACTGGCCCGCCTCAGCGCTGTCCGCGGACGTGGTGCCCTCCAGCCGGGCTGGGATACGGGAGTAAACAATCGCGGCACCCGCTCCGAACCAGTTTGTTGTTCTGGTCAGTGGTCGGTGATGAGCGCGTCCAGGGCGGCGGCCTTGTCGGCTTCGGTCGGCAGGGCGTAGCGGCGGGTGGTGTCCAG
>NZ_JBITLO010000026.1:0-106052 GCF_044465345.1 Nonomuraea sp. NPDC049684
GATCCGCGACGACATCCACGAGGCCTTCATGACCCTCGCCGCCGCGATCATCTGCTGGCGACGCCTCAACCGCTGATCATTCTGTTAGGACTTCTTAGAGTACCTCCGGCCGCACAGCAGGTAAAAGGCCCGCCGGGATCATCCCAGAGGGCCCTTTTCGTGGGCGTACAACAGCGCAGCCCGACACAGCCGGTCCCACGCGTACAGCTCCTGCCGACGGGACGCTGGCCGCTCTACTCAGGCACCGCCGAGGCCCTCTCGTAGACGCTGGACCCAATCCGCGGGGAAGACCTGCTCAAGCCGCTCCCTGCTGGTCTCCAACAGCCCCTCCTTCGCCAAGGGAAGAAGGGCGCCGTCCTGGACGGCCTTGTGATCCTCGGGTGCCGGGCAGATCAGGACGGCGAGGATCCGGCATGATCGTTGAAGCTCCTCGATCCCCGTCGTGTGGATCATGCTTCTGATGGGTTCCCACGCCGTCCGTACGGCATGACGCACCAGCGCATCGAGGAGAACGCTGTGGCCCTGGGCCTTGCGGGACTGCAGGACGACCGTCGTCACGTACTCCGGGATTCGGTCCATGGCTTTCGAGAATTTCTCTATGGCCTCAGCCACCGTGACGAGAAGATCACACCAGAAATGATCGGTGAGTTTCCTTCTGGCTTCTCGAGGCTTGCTCCCGCCGAACCTCTTGTCCAGCTCCTGGATGACGGGACCGGCCAGGATGTCTCCGATTTCCTGGATGCGGTCGATGGTGTCGGGGTTTTCGGATAGCCAGTCAACGAGATCGACCGTGGCGCTGTCGGTGGCTGCTGCCTGTCTGTCCTTGGATGGCTTTCGTCGCCCTACGGGAGGCCGAGTTGCGGTCCAGGCGACGTCGCTGCGACCTCTTGCCTCTTGACGAGCAACGGGAGAGGGGTCTCGGGCCAACAAGAGAGCGTTGGTCCAGCCGTGCTGCGCCCCACCGCACGCGGAACATCCACAGTAATGCCCTTTTGCCCGCTCGCAGACCACAGGATGCGTCATTCGCCCTCCGCTACGTCCGAAAGGAAGTGGACTGGCGCCTCACTGGAAGCCCTATTCTTTTGAACCACAAGCAGCGGAAAGCGAAATGGCCACCGTAGCCAGTCCGACATATCCCTTCGGTTATGGCTAGATCCTCTGCACACACATAGGTCCTCTGGGATACCCCCAGAGGACCTATGTGTAGTACCGCGAGATTAGTTATGTCTCGCTTGAACGGTCGTGACTCTGATCCAGCCGGCCAAGCACCTTACGAGTTTTGAGGCTGGGATTTGAGTGCAAATGTCCATGGTCATCGAGATCTGCGAGTGGCGCAGGATGAGCATTGCCACGCGCGGGTGAACGTCGAGGCGAACCGAAGCGAGGCACAAGTATGACAAGGAGCCGGCAGCCGACTCTCGTGAGCTGGTGAGAAATTATGAGCGCTGTTCTGGTAATCCGCCGCAGCGACGAGGACAATTGCGCCTAACTGACCAGAGTTGAACGTTGGAGAGACCGTTGACGACAGGTGAGAATGGAACGGCCGGCAAGGACACAGTGGGTGCGAAGCAGATGTTCATGGCGCTGCCAGCGCGAACGGATGACGGCATGGCGTCGTTCCGACAATGCTTGGTGGCCGTGGTTGACCTGCTGGGGATCGAGGTGGTGCCCGAGCCGCATTCCGGCGATCAGCGGCGCTGGGTTCAGCGGGCGCGGGCGGCACTCCGGAAAGCCTGCCGTGATGGCCTGACATTGTCTGATGCGTCCTTCGATGTACTCATCAAGGCGGCCGTCCACGACCCGGACCCGAGCTTCAACCGTCAGTTCATCGAGCCAGCTTTGAACGCATTCGGACGTTGGCGCGTCCGAGCGGCGCTGCTCGACCATCTGCTGACGGGCACCGACGAGGAGCGGGCCGGCGCTGCGCGAGCGTGGTACTGGTCGGCTCTACCGCTTCAGCTCCACCAAGTGCGAGCAGAGACTCCGACCGCTGAGGGGCAGACAGAGCCGGATGACCCATCGCTCCTGACTCAGGACTGGCACCAGGCAGCACTTAAAGAGTTCGTGAGTAATGAGCACTTGAACGTGCGGCGATGCCTCATCCCCGGACTACCACTCTGGCGATCCGCGTACCCACCGGAGCTGCATGACCTTGTGGACGCGGCGGTGTCGATCGCCCGCTCGCATCCAGACGAGTACATCCGTCATCGCGTGGAACACCAGGTGCGCGCTTGACCGATCCCGATGGTCTTCGAGACCTGATCTCCTGTATACCGCGGCCCGCGGAACCCGTACGCCAGCACGGTCCCAGCCCAATCGGCTGCGAAGGGTGGAGATCACGACGCCTGTGGGTATGCAGGCACCGCTACCTCCAAGCGGCGGCCTGCACATCGGTTGAGGACCGAGACCATCGGCATGGTTTTGGCCCGGCACGATGGGCGATCTGACATGTCCCTAGATCAAGGCTGTGGTTGCTGAGTGGATGAGGACTTTCTCCACGACTGCAAGGGCGGGGCGCCTGCGGCGACCCGCCGCCCGTGGGCGGTCGCCGGCCGCGCTGCGGATCTTCGGTCGGTCGGGCCCAGCGTCACCCACCCGCCTTCGATCATCCGACGACAGAACTTGTGACACAAGGAAGTCCTTTCCCGATGTCGTCGTGGTGGTGGCCCTGACGATCGCTCACTTCGGCGCTGGCGGTAGCCGGTTGTGGTGATCGGCACGGTGCCACGGGGGCGGGTGTCGTCACGCGAGACATGGTGGCAGGCCGTACCGACAATCAGTCGAGATCGGCGGACGCCCCGGCCACCGGTTACAGGGTCACTTTCCACCGACTCGCATTTGCCTTTGGGGCTGGCAAGAGGCCGTTGATGAGGCGTCCGCGCTTGCCTATGGCTCAGGTGTCGTACAGGCCGTCCCAGGGTTCGTAGAAGCCGATGTTGTTCGGGTGGAACTCGGCGTGTTCTTCGCCTTCGAAGGTTTCGATGACGAGGCCGAACAGTACTCCGTCGAACGTGTGCTGGAAGGGTCGGATGGCGATGTCGTCGAAGCGGAGGCCCGTGAGATTGTCGAGCCAGTGTTTCAGTCGCTCTTCGGCGAGGGCGACGGCCGAGTGGTGGTCTTCGTCGGTTCCGGTGTGTTCGATGCGGGAGCCGAGGTGGTGGCCGGCGGCGTCGAAGGTGTGCAGAACGGCGTACCAGCGCTTGTGCTTCTGCCAGTCGTCGGTGTGGGTGTAGTCCCCCTGGAAGGCGGCTGTGACGGAACCGAAGAACTGGCCGCCTTCCCAATGGCCGATCGTGTCGGTGTGGTAGCCGGGTTCGTGAACGATGGGGATGATCTCGGGGACTGCCATGCGGTGGACAGTAGGCGTTGGGACTGACAACGGGGGTCGAGGGCCGCCGGCCGCATCCATGTGAAGGGCCCGCACTGGTTGGTCGCCGTTCTCATTACCTGGCGCGTAATCGCGGTCCTTACGTCGCGCTGCCATTGTTCAGGTGTCGAAACGAGCACTTGAAGGAGCAGAGATGACCGCCCTCACCATCACCGCCGACCGGACCAAGTTCCTGCGCCTCGCTCTTGTTGCGGACGCCGTCGTCACCGGCGTCAATGGGCTTGTTTACCTGGGCCTGGCAAGCCTCGTGAGCGACCTGCTCGGGCCGGGCGCGGGGCTGCTGCGCGAGATCGGGATTTTCCTTCTCGTGTACGGCGCCGCCGTCGGCCTGGTGGCCGCGCGTCCCACGATCAGCCAGAACGCGGTCAGGGCCGTCATCGCGTTGAACATCGTCTGGACCCTGGGCAGTGTGGCCGCGGTCGTGACGGGCGGGCTTGAGTTCAGCACGCTCGGGGCCGTCTGGGGCATCGCGCAGGCCCTGGTCGTGGGGCTGTTCGCCGAGCTGCAGATCACCGGGCTGCGCAAAGCCCGTCGCTGAACCCCCGGACGGCCTCGTCTCCGAAGGCATCGCCGACCGTCCTGCCGCAGCCGCCGCGCATCGGCGCGGCGCGCGGCCGGGCATCGGCGCGGCGCGCGGCCGGGTCGTGCTCAATGGCATGGCGGTTTCAGAGGCGGGGGTGGGCTTCTCCCCAGAATCCCAGTCCGGGAGCCGTTCTTGGCTGCGTGGCGGGCGTCGCCTCGGTACGACGGCTGGTCATGTGGTTCGTGTGCACCACCGGCTCGCCGGTGACGTGCTGCGATATGGAGATCGGCCCCAAAGCGGGCTCCAGGACGGCGCAGGCACTGGCTGGAATTTATTTCAGGCGCGATTCCGCTATGCGATCAATAAGGTTGTCTCCCATGCGACGCCGGAAGACAGACGTTGTGAGGCTGCGCCGTCACGCTGACCTGGCACCGCCATCCCGGGGCGCGGAGATGGTGACTACGGCGGCAGGTCCCGAGGGAGAACTCGTCGTCGTGTGGGCCGCGCAGGAGAACATGGATGCGCTGACCGCCCGGACTGTCGCCTCCGATGGGGCTTCTTTTCCCTGTTCACGTACGGCTGCGCCAGTCCCGCTACATGTCGCCACCTATTGCCCCCATCTGGCGGGGTCGGTTTCCATCGCCCGGCACTCACAGGCGCACAACCACGTCCAGCCGCTGCCGGACGGGGCCGTGCTCCTGGTGGGGGCGCGGTGCCGTTTGCGCGACGGAGCGGCCGAATCCAATGCCGCCGTCTACGATGCCGATGGAAAACTCCTGCGAAGGGGCGTGCTGGGAGACGGAATCGCCGACGTCCAGACGACGGTTTCCGGTGACATATGGGTGAGCTATTTCGACGAAGGCGTGTTCGGCAACTTCGGCTGGGGAGAAAATGGCAGTCCTGCGCCCATCGGCTCCCCCGGGCTGATCCGTTTCGGGGCCGACCTGGCTCCCGCGTGGCGATATCCGTACGACGGCGAGTTCGGCGCGATCTCCGACTGCTACGCGCTGAACGTGTCGGGAAATGACGCGTGGGCCTACTACTACACCGACTTTCCGCTTGTGCGGGTTCGAGGCGGCGCGGTCGCCGGCTGGTCCACGCCGGTCAGGGGCGCCTATGCGCTCGTCGTCGCCGGCGACCGGGTGGCGTTTGTCGGCGGCTATGCAGATCATCGGCGCCGGGTGGTCGCTGGGAGCATCAAGGGAGAAGGCTTGTCGGTGGATCGTCCCACCCGGCTGGTGATGCCCGACGGACGGCCTGTTCCCAGGACGGCGGCCGTGCTGGGGCGAGGCGGTGAGCTGCACGTCGTCGTGGGGGCTGCTTGGTTGAAGGTGGGGTTCGAGGACCTGGCGTCAGGGTGAGCGAGCGAACGGCGCGTGCGGTGTCTGTGTCAGTCGAGTGGCCATAGTTTGCGGCCTTTGGCGAGGACGTGGCCGAGGATCGATCGGGCCTGGACGACATTGGCGTCGACGTCGCCGACCACGCTGTTGCGGTCGCCGATCTGGACCCCGCCGGCTCGCGCGTCAGGGGACGGGCCCTACAGGCACGGCAGCCCAGTCCGTGGCCTCGCGATGAGTCGGGCGGGAGCCATTCCGGCCCATGGCAGCGTGACGGCTCGCGGGTCGCGCACTCCACGCGACCAGCTCGGCCGTCACAGCCCGCGCCGTCGGCCTTCGTCCGGCGGGCCGACTGTTGCGGCGGGCCGGCTGTTGCGGCGGGCCGGCTGTTGCGGCAGGCCGGCTGGTACGGCGTCCCTCTGCTGCGGTGTTCCTACGGCTGGACGTACGCCTCGATGCCGTCGAGGATTCTGGCGAGGCCGAATTCGAAGCCGTCGAGTGGAGTTTCGTCGGCGAGGAACATCGGGTCCTGGATCGCGTCCGCGACGGCGTTCAGGTTGCGGGAGCGGAGCTGGTCGTCCAGAAAGACGCGGACCGCGCGGACCGCCCGTTGCTGGTCGGGGTTCGCGCGGCGCAACGCGGCCGGTGTCGGGGTGTTGCGTCGCAGGTTGGCGCCGTACCGGGCGTGGCTGTCGAGGAGGTACGCGCAGTTCAGCATCAGCTGCGACTCCATGCCGGTCGGCCCGAGGGCGGTGATCAGGGCGTCCAGCCAGGCCGCGTTGTGCGGGGTCAGGGAGACGGTGGTCGGCACGTCCAGCAGCCACGGGCGGGAGAGGAAGCGCTCGAACAGCCGGCGTGACCACAGCGCGGCCGCCTCCCGCCAGTCGCCGTCGGGCAGCTCGGGCGGGTCGCCCCAGGCGCGATCGGCCAGGAGGACGATGAGCTCCTCCTTGGAGCTGACGTAGCGGTACAGCGCGTTGGCGGTCACGCCGATCCGGGCGGCCACCTTCGGCAGGGAGGCGGCGGCGATGCCCTCCTCGTCGGCCAGTTCGGTCGCGACCGCGATTATCTTCTCGACGCTGTGCGCCGGCTTGGGGCCGCGCCGCCCGCCGGTGTCGACGACGCCCCAGGCGGCGGCCAGGCCCGGCGGCAGCGCATCGAGGTCGGCGTCGGGCGCGGGATCCGGCGCGGGCTCGCGGTCTCGCGTGAGGTCGCGTCCGGAGCTGTTGCGTGGGGTCATGCCGGCATCCTCTCGAAGATCTGAAGGAAATAGTAGACGGCTTACACAGTTGTTGCTACTGTGCATGCCATGAACACTTCATTGCTTACACAGATTCAGCTCCCGCACACGGCTCGCCGCTGGATCGGCGTGGCCGCGATCCTCGGCGCCGTCTTCGCGATGGCCGAGCTCCCCCTCTACTTCGTCGTGCCCGCGTGTGACCCTCCGGCCTGCAGCGTCGAGACCGGCGCCCTCATGCCGGACTGGCTGATCCTCACCCGCACGCTGTTCAACTTCTGCGCGCTGACGCTGTTCCTGGTGTTCATGAGCGGCGTCCGGTCGCTCATCACGCGGGCCGACGCCCGCTACGAATGGTTCGGGGCGGTCGCCGGCACCGCCGGGGTGGCGTGGACGATCATCGACATGGTCGCCAAGGGCATCGAGGGCAGCAGCGCCATCAAGGCCGTCGAGGAGATCGACCCGACCCGCACCGTGCCCACCTACCTGCTCTACGGCTCCATGAGCCACCTGATGCTGGTCGTCTTCGGTGTCGCCTTCGGGTACGCGGTGCTGCGCACCGGCGCCCTGTCCCGGTGGGTCGGCTGGTCGTCGTTCGGCATCGCCGCACTGCACCTGGCCGGGGTGCCGTCGATGTTCTTCGGCTTCAACTCCTCGGAGTTCTACGCCTCGAACGGCTGGGGCGCGGTCGCGATGTTCAACGGCATCGCCGCCATCTGGGTGGCGGCCGTCGGCGTCGCGGCGCTGAGGAAGAGGGTCATGCCGACGGCGAGGTTCGTCTGACGGCGGCGACGCACGGGGCACGTACGCGCGACGAGTTCAGCGGGTCGGCTCCCACTGAAGCGGGTCGGATACCGCCGAAACCGGTCGGATACCGCTGAAGCGGGTCGGATGCCGGTTGCAGCAGGTCCGCTGACCTCCCGCGCGCCGAACTCGCGCGAAGAGTGGCGCACCGGTGATCAGCCCCCATGAGGAAAGCGGAGGGGTGTGGTTTCCCGCACCCCTGAACGGCCACCCGCCTCATGGTGGCCGCCCCCCGATCGTTCCTAGTCTCTGACGCATGACGGAATGGCTGATCAACCTGATGGAGCTGCTGGGCGCGCCGGGAGCGGGGATCGCGATCGCGCTGGAGAACCTCTTCCCGCCCCTCCCCAGCGAGGTGATCCTGCCGCTGGCCGGCTTCACCGCCTCCCAGGGGACCATGAACCTGGCCGCCGTGCTGCTGTGGACCACGGCCGGCTCGGTGATCGGGGCGCTGGCGCTGTACTGGGTGGGCGCGGTGCTCGGCCGCGAGCGCACGCTGGCCCTGGCCGCCCGGCTCCCGCTGCTGAAGGTCTCCGACATCGCGCGGACCGAGGCGTGGTTTCTCAGGCACGGGCGCAAAACGGTGTTCTTCGGCCGGATGATCCCGATCTTCCGCAGCCTGATCTCCGTTCCCGCCGGGGTGGAACGCATGCCGCTGGGCGTCTTCACGCTCCTGACCACGGCCGGGAGCCTGCTCTGGAACACCGCGTTCGTGCTGGCCGGCTGGACGCTCGGCGAGAACTGGTCGCTGGTGGAGTCCTACGTCGGGCTGGGCACCAACGCGGTCATCGCCGCGGTGCTGCTGGCCGTGCTGGTCTTCGTGGGCGTCCGGCTGGGCGAGCGGCGCAAGGGACGGCATGCGGCGCAGGCGGGATGACGGCGCAGGCGGGATGACGGCGCGGGCCGGTCGTCACGGAGGGGTTGCGCGACGGACCGCTCGGGTGTCCAGCCCGGTCAACGCGGTGAGGGCGTCGAGGAGGGTGGAGGCGGCCGGGGGCGGGCCGGGCCAGCGCGCGGCGACGTGCCCGTCGGGCCGGACGAGCACCGCCCCGTACGCGCTGAGCCCGCAGGACGCGGCGTGTTCCGCGGGAAGGCGCTCGACGCGCAGCGGCCACGGCGTCGCCTGCGGCGCCCAGGCGGCGGGGTCCGGGGTGAGCACAGTGAACCATTCGCCGAACGCGTCCAGGGTCGAGCGGTCGCGGGCGAGCCAGAGGTGCGGCATCCGGCGGCCTGGCTCCGCGCTGGGCGCGTAGTCCGCGCCCGGCGGCTCCGGCGCGGGTCCCTCGTCCGCGAGGACGGCGCCGGAGCGGTACGTGACGCCGAGCACCAGGCCGAGCTGCGCGAAGTACCGCTCCGACCAGGGCAGCTCGACGTGGTCCGGCGCCGCCCGGCCGGCCCGGAGCTGGGCGCGGCGCCGGTTCTGCACGTCGAGCATGAGCTCGGTGTTGGCCACCGCCTGGCGCAGCGTCCGGCAGGCGACGGGCCGCCGCTCCTCCTCGTACGTCTCCAGCAGGCCGGGAGCGGCCCACCCGCGCAGGACGCCCGCCAGTTTCCAGCACAGGTTGTGCACGTCGGCGATGCCGGTGTTCATGCCCAGCCCGCCGACGATGGGCATGGCGTGCGCCGCGTCGCCGGCCAGCAGGATCCGTCCGTGCTGGAAGCGCTCGGCGACGAACGCGTCGCTCTCCCAGTGCTGGACCCGTACGACGTCGGCCGGAACGTCGCCGAGGGCGCGCGAGAGAAGGGCGGGCCAGTCGGCGTGCGGGCCGTCGTCCGGGGTGGGGACGAACCAGGCCCAGCCTCCTTCCGGATACAGCGGCGCGAACAGGCCGTGCGCGGTGAAGTAGACCCCGGCGGGCTGGTGGGCGCACCAGCGGCGGAGGTCGGCGTCGAACACGACGGTGGTGAAGCCGCCCATGCTGCCGGGGCCGGTGACGCCGATGCCCAGCAGGCGCCGGACGGTGGAGTTCGCGCCGTCGGCGGCGAGGACGTGGCGGGCCCGGAGCCGGGTGCGCTCGCCGCGCCCGGGGCCGTGGAGCACGACGGCCACGCCGCCGTCCGCCTCCTCGCTCAGACCGGCGAGCACCAGGTCACCGAGCGCCAGGTCACCGAGGGGCGGGCCGACGAGGGGCAGACCGGCGAGGGGCAGATCACCGATGGACAGCCCGGCGAGTGCGACGCCGAAGCGGACCGGCGACCTCGCCCCGGCGAGCAGGACGGGTTCCAGGCGGTCCTGCGAGGTGACCACGCCGGTCACCGGGCTCTCGGCCACCGGCGCGTCGATGCCGGTCATCGCCGCCGTGGCGAAGTCGCGGCTGCGCATGGTGTCGCGGAAGCGGATGCGGCCGTACTCGGGGGCGAACGCGCGGGCGGTGATCCCGGCGGCGAGCCCGAGCCCGCGGTAGATCTCCATCGACCGCACGTTGACCAGCCGGGCCCGCGGGAAGGGCGACGGCTCGCGGTGCCGTTCGACCAGCAGGACCCGCACGCCCCAGCGTTCCAGCAGCGCCCGCGCGGTGAGCCCGACCGGCCCGCCGCCGACGATCAGCACCTCCACCTCGCCCTCCGCCATGGGGACGCTCCGCAGCCGATCCACGCCTCATCGTAAGCAGGAGGTCGCTCGACGAGGCCCATCATCGGCAGGAAGGCCGGGCGCGCAGTGGCCGGCCCGTTGTGCGGGTTCATGGACGACCGGGTCATCGATCTCCGTGACCGGCTGCGCACCCTCACCGCGCAGGCCCTGCAGAGCGCCGCCGCCCGGCTGCTGGCCCTCGGCCGGCCCGCCGAGGCGCTGCCGTACGGGCTGGCCGCCGTGCAGACCGAGCCGTGGTCGGAGAGCGCGAACCGCATCCTGCTGGAGATCCACGCGCGCCGCGGCGACCCCAGCAGCGCGCTGCGCCAGTACGAGAAGTTCAGCGGGATTTTGCTGCGGGAGCTTGGGGTGCCCCCGGCGCCGGACATCGTCGCGGTGATCCAGCAGCTCTCCCCCTTCGGCGCCGGCCGGGTGAAGGCGGTCTGAGCGCGACCGCCAAGGCGGTCTGAGCGCGACCGGCCAAGGCGCTCCAATCGTGAGGAAGGCCGCGGGAAAGCCGGTCGGCCGAAGCGTTGCGGCGGGGCGGGTGCGAGAGGCGGCACGGGCCGGTGAATCGTCCGTAAGCTGAGCATGTGTCTCCCGCTCTGGTCCTCCTCGACGGCGTCCGCTGGCACGGCGCGCGCGTCGTGGGCGACCGCGCGCACACCCTGCTGGCCGTGCTCGCCCTGCACGGGCGCGCGGGCGTCGGCGACGAGCGGCTGGTCGAGGAGCTGTGGCCCGACGGCGCGCCGGCCAACCCGACCAAGGCGCTGCAGGTGGTCGTCTCCCGGACCAGGGCCGCGACCGGCCCCGACGTCGTCGTGCGCGTCCCGCGCGGCTACCGGCTCGGGCTGCCCGCGGACCAGGTCGACGTCCTGCTGCTGGGGACGCTGGTGGAGCAGGCGCGGTCCGCGCTGGGCCGGGACGACGCGGCGCTCGCCCGCCGCCGTGCCGAGGAGGCCCTGGACCTGGTCGTGGGCGGCGGCCCGGACGGCGCCTCGGGCGCGCCGGCCGACCTGCGCGCCGTCGCGGCGCGGCAGGCGGCCGAGGCCCGGCGGGTGGCGGCTATCGCGACCGCCCGCGGCGGCGCGCACGAGGCCGCGCTGCCGCTGCTGGAGGAGGCCGCGGCCGAACGGCCGCAGGACGAGGAGCTGCTGGCCTGCCTGCTGCGCAGCGAGGCCGCCGTGCGCGGCGCCGCCGCCGCGCTGGAGCGCTACGAACGCCACCGATCGGGCCTGATCGCCCGGCTCGGCACCGAACCCGGCCCCGAGCTGGCCCGCGTGTACGCCGAACTCCTCGCCGCGGACCAGCCGGTGCGCGTCGGCCTCCAGTTCGACGGCTCCTCGCTGCTCGGCCGCGAGGACGACATCCGCGCCGTCCACGCCCTGTTGCAGACCAACCGGGTGGTGTCCGTCGTCGGCCCCGGCGGCCTGGGCAAGACGCGGCTGGCCCATGTGGCGGGCCGGAACGCCGCGCAGCCCGTCGTGCACTTCATCGAGCTGGTCGGCGTCTCCTCGCCGGAGGGCGTGGTGGGCGAGGTGGGCTCGGCGCTCGGGGTCCGCGACTCGGTCAGCGGGCGCCGTATCCTGACCGCCGGGCAGCGCGCCGACGTGCGCGCCCGCATCGCCCAGCACCTCGACCAGGCTCCGGCGCTGCTCATCCTGGACAACTGCGAGCACGTGATCGAGGCCGTCGCCGACCTGGTGGCGTTCCTGACCGTGACGACCCGAGACCTGCGGGTGCTGACCACCTCGCGCGCCCCGCTGTCGATCCCCGCCGAACGCGTCTACCTGCTCGGCGAGCTGCTCGCCGAGGACGCGGCGGAGCTGTTCCGGCAGCGCGCCACCGCCGCCCGCCCGGGGGTGCGGATCGGTGAGGAGGCGGTCGCCGAGGTCGTCGCCCGCCTCGACGGGCTGCCGCTCGCGATCGAGCTGGCCGCGGCCAAGGTACGGGTGATGTCGGTCGAGGAGATCGCGCGGCGGCTGGCGGACCGGTTCGCCCTGCTGCGCGGCGGCAACCGGACGGCCCCCGACCGCCACCAGACGCTGCTCGCGGTGATCGACTGGTCGTGGAACCTGCTGGACGAGCCCGAACGGCGGGCCTGGCGCTGGTTGTCGCTGTTCGGCGACGGGTTCACGCTGACCGCCGCCGAGCACGTGCTCGGCCCGGACGCCCTGGCCGTCGTGGACGCGCTCACCGAGCAGTCGATCGTCGGCGTCCGCGAGACGGCGTACGGCCTGCGCTACCGGATGCTGGAGACCGTCAGGGAGTTCGGACGGCTGCGGCTGAAGGAGGCCGGCGAGGAGACGGCGGCCCGCGCCGCGCAGCGGAAGTGGGCGACGGCGTACGCCCTCCAGCACGCCTACATGCTCTTCGGCCCGGCCCAGTACGAGTCGGCCGACGCGCTGCACGCCGAGGAGGGCAACCTCGCCGACCTGCTCCGGCAGGCGCTCGGCGAGGCCGACCCGGCCGCGGCGGTCCAGTTGCTGGCCGGGGTGGGCTCGCTGTGGTCCATCCGCGGCGACCACACCCGGATCTTCGTCCACCGGGAGGCGATCGGCCAGGCGATCAAGGGCTGGGTGCCGCCGCCGCCGCTCGTCGAGGTGACCAGGGTCGCCCTGTTGATCACGCTGATGAACACCATCGCCGTCACCGACCGCGCCCACGATCCCCTGCGCCTGCTCCTGCAGGACCTGCCGGAGACCGGCGAGACCGACCCCCGCCTGGTGGCCATGACGGCGGTGGCGCTGGCATGGGACCGGGACGACGCCCACCGCACGCTCCTGGAGCTGCGCCGCAGCGCCGACCGCGACGTGGCGCTGGCCGCGGCGCAGGCGAGCATCCACGTGCTGGAGAACGTCGGGGAGGTGCACCAGGCGATCGAGGCCGCCGAGCAGGCCCTGTCGCTGCTCCGCGGCGGCGAGGGCCCGTGGATCGGCGCGGTCGCGCACGCCGTGCTGGCCCACCTGTTCATGCAGCTCGGCGACCGCGGGCGGGCGGTCGGCCACGCGCGGACCGCCCTGCCGGTCATGCGCCGGCTCGGCGCCGCCGACGACGAGGCCCAGCTCCGCTCGGTCCTGCTGATCTCGGCGCTGGCCGACGGCGATCTCGACGCCGCCGAGGCCGAGCTCGCCGGCATCAACGGGATCAGCAAGGGTGAGACCGTGCTCGGCAGCGCGGCGATCGACCTGCTGTGCGCGGCCGAGATCGCCCTCACCCGCGGGGAGACGGCCGCGGCGCTGGTGCACTACCGCAGGGCGGTCGAGCGGGCGCGCGACCTGCGTCCGCCTGGGTTTCCGTACGAGGGGGCCACGGCCTGGTCGGTGGTCGCCGAGTCGACCGCGCTGACGGCGTACGCCCATCATGCCGGGCCGCGGGAGGCCCGGTACGGCGCGGAGCTGTTCGCCGCCGCGCAGAGCTACGACCTGCTGATCGTGACGAACCCGGTCCTCGACTTCCCGGTGTGCGGCTCGATGTTGTTCGCGCTCGGGACGTGGGGGCTGCTGCGGCAGGCCATGCGGGCGCGCGACGCGATCAGGCTGCTGGTGCTGGCCGAGCGGTTCGCGTACAACGGCACGATGCCGAGCATGCACTTCGAGCTGATCGAGCCGCACGCGGAACGGGCCGCGCCCGGCACGCTCGCGGCCATCCGGGCCGAGTACGGCGACCGGCGCGGCCCCGACCTGCTCGACGAGGCCCGGCGGCACGTCGAGCAGGTCTTCGGCCGGGACCGGCGGCGCTCACATGTGCCGCTTGTAGCTGCGCACCGACAGGGGCGCGAAGATCACCATGACGACCGCGCACGCCAGCAGGGTCCAGGCCACCTCGCCGCTGACGAGGGCGTTGTTGGCGAGGTCCCGGGTGGCCGTGACCAGGTGTGAGACCGGATTGACCCGGACGAACGCGGCCAGCCACCCCGGCAGCGTCTCCACGGGGACGAACGCGTTGGACAGGAACGTCAGCGGGAACAGGATCATCATCGAGATGCCCTGCACGGCCTGGGCGCTGCGGGCGATCGTGCCGACCCAGGTGAAGATCCACGCCAGCGACCAGCCCGTGAAGATGGCCAGCAGGATCGCGGCCAGCACGCCGCCCACGCCGCCGCCCGGCCGGTAGCCCATCACCAGGCCCATGCCGAAGGTGAGCGTGGCCGCGATCGTGTAACGCAGCAGGTCGGCCACCATCGGGCCGGCGAGCGGCGCGATCCGGGCGATCGGCAACGACTTGAACCGGTCGAAGACGCCCTTCTCCATGTCCTCCCGGAGCTGCGTGCCCGTCGCCATGCACGTCGTCAGCACCGTCTGGGCGAGGATGCCGGGGATCATCAGCGGGAGGTAGCTCTGCACGTCGCCGGCGATGGCGCCGCCGAAGATGAAGGCGAACATCGCGGTGAACAGCAGGGGTTGCAGCGCCACGTCGAAGAACTGCTCCGGGTTGCGGCGCATCTTCTTCAGCGCCCGCCAGGCCATCGACAGGGTCTGGGCGACGGTCTCCGCCAGGGTCACGCGCCGCCGGGCGGCCTCCACGCGGTCGGCGGCCCGTACCGTCTCGCGGGTGGGGGCGATCATGGTGCTCATCGGTTCTCCTCCGTGCCGGTCGCGGCGTCGCCGTCCGTCCCGTGGCCGGTCAGGACGAGGAACACCTCGTCCAGGCTGGGCTTGGCCACGCTCACCGACGAGATCGACACCCCGGCGGTGCGCAGGGCGATCAGCACCTCGGCGGCCAGGTCCGCCTGGTCGAGCGCGACGTTGAGGCGGCCCTGCTCCGGGCTGAGCACCGGGTCGGAGCCGAGCACGCGCCGCACGACCTCGACGGCGGCCGGCACCTCGGCCGGGTCGGCGAGCAGCAATTGCAGGGTCGAGTTGCCGACCGCGCTCTTCAGCTGGTCGGGCGTGCCCTCGGCGACCTTGCGGCCGTGGTCGATGACGGCGATGCGGTCGGCGAGCTGGTCGGCCTCGTCCAGGTACTGGGTGGTCAGCAGCACGGTGCAGCCGTCGGAGACCAGGTCGCGGATGGCGTCCCACATCTGGCCGCGGGTGCGGGGGTCGAGGCCGGTGGTGGGCTCGTCCAGGAAGATCAGCGGTGGCCTGGTGATCAGGCTGACCGCCAGGTCCAGGCGCCTGCGCATGCCGCCGGAGAACTGCGAGATCGGCTTGTCGGCCGCGTCCTCCAGGCCGAACTGGCCCAGCAGCTCGGTGGCGATGCGCCGGGCGCGCGGCTTGGCGATGCCCTGGAGGCGGCTGAACAGCCACAGGTTCTCGCGGGCGGTCAGGTTCTCGTCGACGGAGGCGTACTGGCCGGTGACGCCGACGAGCTGGCGGATCACGTGCGGGTTGACGGCCACGTCGACCCCGAAGATCTCGGCGCGGCCGGCGTCGATCTTCAGGAGGGTGGCCAGCATGCGGAGGGTGGTGGTCTTGCCCGCGCCGTTGGGGCCGAGGACGCCGAAGATCTCGCCGGTGCGTACGTCCAGGTCGATCCCGTCCACGGCCCGGTGTGCGCCGAACGTCTTCACCAGCCCTTCGGCGCGTACGGCCGGCTCGGTGGCCGCTCTGGGGGGCGGGCCGACCCCGGTCTGCCCGAGTTCTGTGATGCTCATGTCTCCACTGTCGGGGACGCCGGTTTCATGACGCCCTCGACAAGGTTTCACCGGTTGCCGAGGAGAATGTACGGATGCGTGCAGCGCCGTGGATGATCCTCATCGGTCCCGCCGCAGCGGGCAAGAGCACCCTGGGCGAGGGCATGGCCGCGGCGACGGGCCGGCGCTTCGTCGACATCGACGCGATCGGCGCCGGCTACTACGCCGAGACGGGCTGGGACATGGACCGGCTGCGCGCCCGGATCCGGGCCGTCGGCCGGGTCGCGGCCGAACGGGAGTGGGAACCGGCCCGCGCCCATGCCGTGGAACGCGCGGTGGCCGACCATCCGGACGCGATCGTCGCCCTCGGGGCCGGCCACAGCCACTACACGCGGCCGGAGCTGTTCCTGCGCGTCCGGGCCGCCCTCGCCGCCGTCGAGCACGTGGTGCTGGTGCTGCCCTGCGCCGACGAGGAGCGATCCGTCGAAGTCCTGCGGCGGCGCAGCCTGGCCGCGAAGGGCACCGACTGGATCAGCGCCGACGGCCACGACTTCCTCGCGGAGTGGGTGCGCGCCCCGGGCAACCGCACCCTGGCCACCACCGTCCTGCACACCGCCGGACACACCCCCGCCGAAACCCTCACCCACCTCCTGACCACGTGCGGAACCAGCTAGCCCTCCAGGACGGCCTGCCGCTGGCGGTTCAGCAGGTTTCTCGGACGGGTCCAGGAAGGCATGGAACCGGTCACGGGGTTTCCCCGATGTTTCCCGTACGGCCGCCACGCCGGGCCGACCAGCCAGATAATCTCATCGGACAATAACTAAATGCATTAATCTGACGACTGTGAGTAATGGACACGTTGTCGGTACGCCCCCGCTTCGCCGTACCCTCACCCGCGTCCTCCGCCGCGTCGGGAGGCGGGGCGCCTCCTTGACGTTCGTGGGCCTGCTGAGCCTGGCCATCGCGGCCTCGCTGGCGTTCGTGCCGGGCAACCAGCGCGGCACGCCCGGCTACGCGTCGCTGGCCGTCATCGCGCCGTTGCCCGCCTGGGCGGCGGTCTGGTGCGCCCTCGGCATGCTCTGCCTGGCGCAGGCGTTCATGCGGTCCGACCGGGTGGCCTTCGCCGCCGCGACCGCGCTGCTCCTCACGTACGGGCTGATCTATCTGATCTCGACCTTCACCGGCGACAACCCGCGCGGCTGGGTCGGCGGGGCGGTCTGGCTGGCCTTCGGCGGCTGGATCGCGCTGATCGCCACCTGGCCCGAGGCCGTCGTGCTGGGCCGCCTGCCGGGCGGCCGCGCGGCGTCCTCGACGGCCGTCATCGTGGCCGACGCCTCGGGCACGATCCAGTCGTGGAACCCGCAGGCCAAGGCCCTGTTCGGCTGGGACACCGACGAGGCGGTGGGCAGGTCGCTGACGATCCTGATGCCGCCGCGCTTCCGCGACCCGCACACCGACGGGCTCGCCCGGGTGCTCTCCGACGGCCACTCCGACCTGGCCGGCCGGATCATCCCGCTGGTCGGCCTGCATCGCGACGGCAGCGAGTTCCCGATCGCGCTGACGGTCAACGCCTGGCACAGCGACGACGGCGTCACCTACACAGGGGTGATCCGTCCATTGGGGGGCCGCCATGTCCGCTCTGAGTGACATCCTGGTCCAGCTCGGCGTCGGCATCGTGCCGCTCGGCGTGGCCTACCTCGCCTTCCGCTCGGCGACGGACGCCAGCAAGAAGTCCCAGCAGAGCGCGTTGCTCCAGGTCGAGCACCAGGCCGAGGTCGAACGCTCGAAGGTCGACGCCGAAGCCTTCATCCGCGCCAAGACGATCTACGAGGACGCCCTGGCGCAGATGGAGAAGCAGATGACCCGGATGCAGGGCCAGGCCAGCCAGCTCGGCGCGGAGCTGGTCAACGAGCAGAGCAGCTCGGTGGCGATGCGCGACCAGATCCGCCGGTTGCAGGCCCAGATCCGGGCCCTGGAACGCACGGTCCTCGCGTTGCGCTCCCAGCTCGTGGACGCGGGGCTGTCACCGGCGCCGCCGTCCGACCTGACCGGGCCGCATCTGCTGCGGCCGCAGCGCTCGGCCGATTAGGAGGCGTCGCGGGTCAGGCCGTGGGCGGCGGCCAGCAGCTCGACGGAGCGCAGCCACGCCTTCCTGTCGGGCGCGGAGGAGACGACGATCAGCTCGTCGGCCTGCGCGTGCGTGGCGAAGCGGGTGAGGTAGTCCTCCACCTCGGCGGGCGTGCCGACGGCCGAGTACTGCATCATCCGCAGGATCTGCTGCCCGCCCGGCGATTCGAGCACCATGTCGGCCTCCTCCGGAGTGAACGTGCGCCCGCGCCCGAGGAACCGGCTCACCCGGTACCGCTTGGCCGTCAGCAGCTGCTCCTGCGCCTCCTCGTCAGTGTCGGCGGCGATCACGTTCACCCCGGCGATCACGTACGGCTCGGCGAGCTGCTCGGACGGCTTGAACTCGCGCCGGTAGAGCGCCACGGCCTCCTCCAGCGCGTCGGGCGCGAAGTGCGAGGCGAACGCGTACGGCAGCCCGAGCGCGGCGGCGAGCTGGGCGCCGAACAGCGACGAGCCGAGGATGTACAGCGGCACGTTCGTGCCCTTGCCGGGCGTGGCGTCCACACCGGGGATGCGGGACTCGCCGGTGAGGAATCCCTGCAGTTCGAGGACGTCCTGGGGGAAGGTGTCGGCGGCGCCGGGGGTGCGCCGGAGGGCGCGCATGGTCGGCTGGTCGCTGCCGGGGGCGCGGCCGAGGCCGAGGTCGATGCGGCCGGGGTGGAGGGTCTCCAGGGTGCCGAACTGCTCGGCGATGGTCAGCGGGGAGTGGTTGGGCAGCATGATGCCGCCCGCTCCGAGGCGGATCGTCCTGGTGTGAGCGGCCACGTGGGCGATGAGCACGCTGGTGGCCGAGGAGGCGATGCTCGGCATGTTGTGGTGCTCGGCGTACCAGATGCGGTGGTATCCCAGTTCTTCGGCCCGCTGGGCCAGGCCCACGCTGGCGGCCAGACTCTCGCTCGCCGTCTCTCCGTCGCCGATGTGCGCCAGATCAAGGATGGAGAGTGGAACAGTCATGGGGAACGAGCCCTTTCGCCTGGACGGTGGCCATCGGGCAGTGCAACCGTAACGGCTCTCCGCTTATTTCCCGGGCTCGTGGCCGGGCTCGTGGTCAGGGCGCCCCCCGCGCGGGGGCGCCCTGGAGGCGTCAGGACGCGGTGCAGGTGAGGGCGGGCGGGGTGCTGGTCGCGGCGTCGCCGTTGGCGAGGAAGCCGAACGTGGTCGTCGCGCCGCCGGCCAGGGCGCCGTTCCAGCTCAGGTTCGTGACGGTGGCGTTGCCGGACAGGTTGCCGTTCCAGAGCTGGCTGATCGTCTGGCCGCCGGGGAACGTCCACTGGACCTTCCAGCCGGCGGTCGGCGCCGAGCCGGTGTTCTTCACGGTCACCTCGCCCTGGAAGCCGCCCTGCCACTGGCTGGTCACCTTGTAGGCGGCCGAGCAGCCGGCCGGGCCGGTGGTGGGGGTGACGGTGGGGGTGACCGTCGGGGTCACGGTGGGGGTCACGGTCGGGCTCGTCGTGGGTGAGGGCGCGGCCATGGCCAGGTCGTACGCCCGCTGCGGCACGAACTGCCCGGCCGCCGCGATGCAGCCGTCGGCCTCGCCCGGCGGCTTGACCCACAGATAGGCGTCGATCGCCGCGTCACCGGTGTTCGTGGTGCTCCAGATGCCCGTGGCCCGGCCGGCGGGGTCGCACCACTCGCTGCCCGCCGGGCCGTTGCCGTTGCGGCTGGTGTCGATGACCGCCTTCAGCCTGGACACGCCGGTCGCCGCGATGACGCTCTTGGCGTACGACACCAGTCCCGGCGTCGCCCGGTAGTTGGAGGTGTTGAGCGCGATGCCGTCGGCGCTGCCCCCGACGTCGGCGCCGTTGAGCCTGGACGCGGCCTCCGACGCCGACAACCAGGCGTCGTGACCGATGTCGAAGTACACCTTCACCTGCGACGACGTCGCCTTGAACTTCTTGCCGGCGTACGCCATGGACGCCTTCACCTCGGCCTGCTGCGCGGCGTTCATGCAGTTGGTCATGATGGCCAGCGCGTCCGGTTCGAGGACGACGGTCGCCGCCCGCCCGCCCAGACCGGCCGCGATCTGGTCGATCCACGCCCGGTAGGACGCGTGGTCGGGCGCGCCGCCCGCGCTCGCGCCGCCGCAGTCGCGGTTGGGCATGTCGTACACGACGACGATCGGGATCTTGCCCGCCGCGGCGGCGGCCCCCACGTAGGAGTCCACCTGGCCGCGCACGGTCGTGGGGTTGTAGCTGGCGAACCACCGGCCCTGCGGCACGGCGGCGATCCGGTCCCTGATCACCGGCGTACGGCTGTCGCCCGGGTTGGCGGCGACCCATTTGGCGGCGTTCGTCTGGGGATCGACGTAGAAAGCGGAGTCGGCGGCCTGGGCGGTGGACGAGGCGAGGACGACCGCCCCCGCCACGGCCATGGCGGTGGCGGCGAGCAGCGCCGCGAGCGCGGGCCTTCTGCGAGACATGAGGTTACTCCGTCCGTAGAGTGGGAGTGGGAGCGCTCCCACGGCTCTCTCCGGATGGTAGGGAGCCCGCCCGGCCGCAGAAAGACATCCGACCGTTGCGAACCGGCTTTCCTCCGGCTTTCCCCAGGCCAGGACCGGTGAGGGCGATGAAAGTTTCACTCCGCCAGGCACGCCTCGAACACCGCGGTCAGCCGGTCAACGTCGGCCGCCGTGGGCTGCTCCGGGCCCAGCCGGCGGCGCATCGCGCCGATGCCCAGGAAGACCGCCGTCGCCATCCTGGCCCGCGCCTGGACGTCGGGCCCGTCGAGCTGCGCGGCCAGCGGATCGAGGATGGACGTGCGCAGGCGCTCGCGCACGACGTCCTGGATCTCCGGATGGGCGGCCGAGCGTTCGAGGGTGCGCAGCACCGGGCTCTCGGGGTCGTGGTGCATGCGCTCGGCCGCGTACTCGGCCAGGCGCCGCGGCAGGCTCCCGTGATCGCCGGCCAGCAGGGCGACGAACGTGGGCTCGCCTTCGAGCACCGCGCCGAAGAGCCCGGCCTTGGAGCCGAAATAGCGGCCGACCAGGGCGATGTTGGCCTCCGCGGCCGCGGCGATCATGCGGACGGTGACCTGCTCGTATCCGTGCTCGCCGAACAGCACGCGTGCCGCGTCAAGGATGCGCTGCCGGGTGGCCTCGCGTCCGCGGGGCCGGGCGTCCGTCGTCGGGGCGTCCATGTTCCGAACTCTACTCAGGAATAAAGTCACTTGCCGCGCGGCTAGTAAACATGCGTATACTCAACATTGGACAAGTGCGTACGAAGGGGATGTGGTGTCTTGGTAGCCCAGGCACAGGCCGCGCCCCCCGCCCGAAGGCAGTACACCCACCGCGAGATCCTCGAAGTCATGTCCGGGCTCATGCTCGCCATGCTGACGTCGATGATCTCGACTTCCGTGGTGGGCACCGCGTTGCCGACGATCGTGGGGGAACTCGGCGGTCAGGACCAGTACTCGTGGGTGGCCAGCGCCACCATGCTGACGATGACGGTCTCGACACCGTTGTGGGGCAAGCTGTCCGACCTGTTCGGCCGGAAACTGCTCTTCCAGACCGCTCTCGGTCTGTTCGTGGCGGCCTCACTGGTGGCCGGTCTGTCGCAGAACATGGGTCAGCTCATCGCGGCACGTGCCGTGCAGGGCCTGGGCGTGGGTGGTTTGTCGGCACTTGCGCAGGTGATCCTGGGAGACATTGTCTCGCCGCGCGAGCGCGGCCGGTACTCCGGCTACATGGGCGCCGTCTTCGGGATCTCCACCGTCGCCGGGCCGCTGCTCGGCGGGTTCATCGTGGACACCGACTGGCTCGGCTGGCGCTGGTGCTTCTACGTCGTGGTGCCGTTCGCCATCGTCGCGTTCGCGGTGGTGCAGAAGGTGCTGCGGCTGCCCAAGGTCAAGCGGAACACCTCGATCGACATCTGGGGCGCGACCACCATCACGGCCAGCGCGGCCTCCCTGATGCTGCTGCTGACGCTGGGCGGCAACGAGTTCGAGTGGAACTCGTTCTGGACGTACTTCCTGGCCGCGTTCGCCGTGCTCATGCTGGCCCTGGCGGTGCTGGCCGAGCGTACGGCCCGCAACCCGATCCTGCCCCCGCGGCTGTTCAGGAACCGCACGTTCGTGCTCACCAGCGCGGCCTCGCTGTTCGTCGGCATGGCCATGTTCGGCGCGATGATCTACCTGCCGCAGTACCTGCAGATCGTCAAGGGCCTGAGCCCGACGAACTCGGGCCTGATGACGCTGCCCATGGTGGTGGCGCTGTTCCTGGCGGGCGTGATCTCCGGCAAGATCGTCACGAACACCGGCAAGTGGAAGATCTTCCCGGTCGCCGGGCTCGTGATCGTGGCCGTCGGCCTGTTCCTGCTCTCCCGGCTGCACGTCGACTCCAGCGAATGGCTCATCGGCCTCGACGTGGGCGTCCTGGGCATCGGCCTCGGCCTGTCCATGCAGATGCTCATCCTGGCCGCCCAGAACGGCTCCGAACTGCGCGACATGGCCTCGACCACGGCCGGCGTCTCGTTCTTCCGCTCGCTCGGCGGCGCGATGGGCGTCGCGGGCTTCGGCGCGATCCTGACCAACCGGCAGGCGAGCGAGTTCGCCGACCTCGTCGCCCAGGCCCGCCTCCACCTGCCCGGCACCGGGCAGAAGCTGGGCAGCCCCGCCGCCATCCAGCGCCTGCCCGAGCCGATCAAGGGCATCATCCTGGAGTCCTTCACCCGGGCCCTGGAGACGGTGTTCCTGGTCGGCGTGCCGATCGCCCTGCTCGGGTTCCTCGCCGCCCTGTTCCTGAAGGAGCTGCCGCTGCGCGGCACCACGATGCCGGCCGGCCCCAA
This sequence comes from Nonomuraea sp. NPDC049684, assembly GCF_044465345.1. Classification (NCBI taxonomy): domain Bacteria; kingdom Bacillati; phylum Actinomycetota; class Actinomycetes; order Streptosporangiales; family Streptosporangiaceae; genus Nonomuraea; species Nonomuraea sp. NPDC049684. The sequence goes on from NZ_JBITLO010000026.1 coordinate 22,348, forward strand.
GCCCCTCGGCAAGGACGACCTCGTCCTGGCCGGGCTGCTCCTGGAGCTCATCGCCCAGCGCGTCGAGCGGTCGAACGGCCAGCCGTCCGCGCTGCTCTCCGCGGTCGCCAGGATGGCGCCGCCCGACGGCCGTCCCGAGCGCGAACGCGCCTGGACGGTCGCCCAGAACGTGCTCCGGCCCACCTCGCGCGCCCTCATCGCGCAGGCCACGCCGGCGCAGCAAGACCTCGTATCCGGAGGAGTCTCACAATGATTCGCAAGTTCGTGGGCGCCGTAGCGGCGGCCCTGGCGGTCATGGCCGGCCTGTGGCTGATGATCGCCCCCTTCGCCCTCGGCACGCAGCCCGAGAACGCCGACTGGACCGACCCCACCACGACCGAGTTCTTCTCGGGCCTGGGCGTGACCGTCTTCGGTCTCGTGGGCGTCGTCGGCTTCGTCCTGGCCATCTACGAAGAGCTCGTGATCCGTGGGCTGGTGACCGTCAAGCAGCGCGTGAAGCCGGAGCCCGAGCCCGAGCCCGTGCCCGCCGCGCCGCAGGCGTCCTCGGCCGAGCTGGCGAGCCTGCTGGCCCCGCTCGTGGAGGCGCTGCGCGAGGACATGCACAACCCGAGCCGCGGCGGCGAGCACCGTCAGAACGGCAAGGCCACCCTGGTGGGTCTGGAGGAGTCCCGATGAAGGCCAAGCTGGGCATTTCCGCCCTCGTCCTGCTGTTCCTGACCGGGTTGTGGCTGGTCGCCGCGCCGTTCGCGGTCGGCTACCAGCCCCGGGGCGCCGTGTACGCGGACGCGACCGTCAACGACCTTTGGGTCGGCGGCGGGCTCGCCGCGGTCTCGTTCGTCGCCCTGGTGATCTACGCCGCCGACTCCCTGCGCGAGCTGGCCCGCCGCGGCAAGCACGCGGACGTCTGACGCGAGTCGTGCCGTGTTCGGCGGTAGCACAGACCCCGGCTGGGAGCCACTGGAAGGCCGGCTCCCGGCGGGGCAGTTCGAGATCGGCAAGGACGGCGCCGGGCTGCTGGTCGTCGGCTTCGACGGGTCGGACCCCAGCCGCAACGCGCTCGCGTACGCGGCCGGCCTGGCCCGGCGCGACGCCGCCGCGCTGCTCGTCGTCTTCGTGGAGCCGATCAACAGCACCACGTTGTGGTTCTTCGCCGGCTCCCCGATCATCCCGGACAGCGCGGCCGACCTCACCGACGACCTCCGGGACGAGCTGAGGGGCGCCGGCGTGCCCTGGCAGTTCGTCAGCGCCCGCGGGGACACCGCCCGCGAGCTGGAGGCGCTCGCCGGTTCCTACCGGGCCGACGCCATCGTGGTCGGCAGGTCGCGCTCCTCCTGGCACGCCCTGGGCGGCTCGGTGGCCGTCGGCCTGGCGAAACGGGCTCGCCGTACCGTGCTGATAGTCCCCTGACCTGGCATGACGTCGCATATGGTGGCCAGATGAAACGTACAGCCGCCATCGCGTTCGTGGTGCTCACGTCCGTTTCGTGCGCAGGGCAGGCGCCCGTCGCCTCGTCCGGCGCCACGCCCACGCCCTCCGCGCCCGCAACCGGGACGACGACGTCGCCCACGACCTCGCCCACGAGCGAGCCGAGCCCGGCGGCTCCGCCGCCGTTCACCTCGAAGGTCACGAAGGTGTCGCGCGAGCGGCTGCCGTACTCGTGGCGGCCCGGTTGCCCGGTGTCCTACCAGGACCTGCGGCTGGTCACCATGTCGTTCTGGGGCTTCGACGACAAGCCGCACACCGGCGAGCTGGTCGTCCGCAAGACGGTCACCGACGACATCGAGACCGTCTTCCGCAAGCTGTACGACTGGCGCTGGCCCATCCGGCAGATGAAGCTCGTCGACGTCTTCAAAGGCGACGACTTCGCCTCCATCGAGGCCGACAACACCTCGGCATTCAACTGCCGTCGCGCGACCGGCTCCACCAATTGGTCGAACCACGCGTACGGCCAAGCGATTGACATCAATCCACGCGAGAACCCATATGTCACTGCAAGCGGTGGCACAGCGCACCAAAATGCCAAGAGGTACACCCAGCGCCCAATGAAGGGTAAAGGTGTGGTAAACCCTGGAGACAAGGTCGTAAGGGCCTTCGCCGACGTCGGATGGGAGTGGGGCGGCTACTGGACGGGCGCCAAGGACCTGCAGCATTTCAGTAAGGGCGGAGGCTGAGACAATCCCTCATGGCGGCTAAGGACGGCGACGGCTGGGCCGAATGCGGGCTCGGACACAGACATTGGGGCATCCACGGAGCGTCGGGCCTGCTGCTCGTCCACCATGACCCGCTCGGCGTGCCCCACGTGCTCATGCAGAAGCGCTCCTGGTGGAGCCATCACGGCGGCACCTGGGGGCTGCCCGGCGGCGCCCGCGACAGCCACGAGGACGCCGTCACCAGCGCGCTGCGCGAGGCCCATGAGGAGGCCGCGCTCGGCGGCGACGGGTTCCGCGTCCAGGGCGTCTACCTCGACGACCACGGCGGCTGGACCTTCGAGACGGTGATCGCCGAGTCCGCCGAGCTGATGCCGGCCAAGCCTGCCAACAGCGAGAGCACCGACCTGCGCTGGCTGCCGCTGCCCGAGGTGGCCGGCCGCAAGCTGCATCCCGGCTTCGCCGCGACCTGGGACCGCGTGCAGGCCGCCATCCGTCCCGAGACGATCGTGCTCGACGTCGCCAACATCATCGGCGCGCGGGCCGAGCACGGCTGGTGGAACGACCGGCTGGGCGCGGCCACCCGCCTGCTCACCGACGTGGCGGAGCTCAGGCTGTTCCATCCGGTGTTGTCGCAGTGGTTCCCGCGGGTGGTCGCGGTGGTGGAGGGCGCCGCCAGGAGCACCCCCGAGATCCCCGGGCTGCAGGTCGTCGCGGCCACGGGCAGCGGCGACGACGCGATCGTCGACGTCGTGGCCCGGGCCAAGCCGTGGGAGCGCGTGCTCGTCGTCACGGCCGACCGCGGGCTCCGGGAGCGGGTCGCCGAACTGGGCGCCGAGACCGAGGGCCCCCGCTGGCTCCTGTCCCAGCTCGGCCCGAGCCGCCTCTAGACGGGCAGCACCTCGTCGAAGGCGGCCGTCAGGCCGGTCACGTCGAGCACCCGTCGCAGCACGCCGTGCACGCCGACCAGGCGTAACGAGCCGCCCTGCCCGGCGACCGCGCGCTGGTGCTCCACCAGCGTCCACAGGCCGCTGGAGTCGCAGAAGTCGAGGTGGTGGGCATCGATCGCGAGATCCACGAGCCCTTCGGCGGACAGCTCGGCCAGCCGCCGCCTCAGCAGGGGCGCCGTGACCTTGTCGAGGTCTCCGGCAAGGCGCACCGTCGCGTCGCCAGGACCGCGCTCCACCTCGATGCCGAGATCCGCCACCTCCTGAACGTACACCCCTGCCACCACAGCCGCTATCGTGGTGTCCGCACAGGAGGGTTCGCATAGTGGACGAGTGCAGCCGCCTTGAAAGCGGCCAGGTCAGCGATGGCCTCGTGGGTTCGAATCCCACACCCTCCGCTCACTCGCGCACCCCCGCGAACCCGTCGCCCACGCTGGCGGCGAGCTGCAGGTAGGCCTCCCTGGTCGCCTCCTGGAGCCGGTCGAGGTCGATCTCCGCGCCCTCCTCCAGGTGCGGGTCGTACGGCACCCTGATCACCGCGCGGCACCTGGCCGCGAAATGGGCCTCCAGCTTTCTGATGTCCACCGCCGACTTCGACCGCGGCCGGACGCTGCACAGCACCACGGTCGCGTTCTTCACCAGATCGGCGTAGTGGTGGGCCTCCAGCCAGTCGAGGGTGGCCGAGGCGGCCCTGGCGCCGTCCACGGAAGGGCTGCTGACCAGCACGATCTGGTCGGCGAGCCCGAGCACGCCGCCCATGGCGGAGTGGAGCAGGCCGGTGCCGCAGTCGGTGATGCAGATGGAGTAGAAGTTCTCCAGCACCTGGGAGACGGCCTGGTAGTCGGCGCCGCTGAACGCCTCCGACACCGAGGGGTCGCGGTCCGAGGCCAGCACCTCCAGCCGCGAGGGCGCCTGCGAGGTGAACGCCCTGATGTCCACGTACCGCTTGACCTGGTCGCGCTCGTTGAGCAGGTCGCGCACGGTGGCGGAGGTCTCCAGCACCAGCTTGTCGGACAGCGTGCCCCGGTCGGGGTTGGCGTCGACGGCGATGACGCGGTCGCCGCGCATCTGCGCGAGCGTCGCGCCGAGCCCGACCGTGGTCGTGGTCTTGCCCACGCCGCCCTTCAGGCTCAGCACGGCCACCCGGTGGTGGCCGGTGGTCACGGGGGTGCGCGCCCTGGTCACCAGCTCGCGGCGGCGGCGCACCTCCGGCGCCTCGCCCGGCTTGATCCAGCCGCCGGACGCCTTGTAGACCAGCCGCCGCCAGCCCTTGGAGGGCGCGTTGCGCCTGCCGCGCAGCAGCGACTCAGGGTCGAGGCTGTCGGCGGTCGGCCTGCCGGTGAGCGGCGGGCGCTGCGGCGCGGTGAACACGGGGATGGGCGCCGGACGCCGCCGGCGCTCGTGCGGCGGCGGTATCTCCCGCTCGGCCGGCCGCCACTCCTGGTGGTCGCTCCACCGCGGGCGCTCGTCCCGCGCGGCCTCCTGGGGGGCGGGCGCCTCGCCGTGCGCGAGGTCGGGCCGCTGCGGGCGGCCCTCGCGGAAGGAGGTGTCGGACCACTGCGGCCGCTCGTCCCAGCGGGGCCGCTCGTCGGCCGGCGGCTCCTCGCGTTCAGGTTCCCTGTGGACGGGCTCCTCGAACCCGCGCGGCGGCTCGGCGGGAGCGGGCTCGGCGGCCTCGGCAGGCTCGACCGGGCCGGGCTCGGTACGGGCGGGCTCGTCGAATGTCCTGCGCGACTCGGTACGGGCCGGGATGTCGAACATCGTGGCCGGCTCGGTACGGGCCGGCGCGTCGAACGCCTCGGGCAGCTCGGTGATCATCGGCTGCGTCTCGTTCGACTGCTCGGCGGGCCGCGGCCAGTCGCCGAGCGACGGCCAGCCCGGCTCCTCGCTCTCGCGCTCCTGCTCGCCGCCCTGCTGCCGGAACGACTCCTCGCCCTGCTGCCGCCCCCGCTCGTGGAACGACTCCTCGCCCTGCTGCCGCCCCCGCTCCTGGAAGGGCTCCTCGCCCTGCTCCTGGCTCGGCTTCTCGCCCTGCTCCCGGGCCTGTTCGGCGTCCTTCTCCCCGCTCCCCGCCCGCTCGGGCGGCGTGAACGTCAAGGAGTAGCTGTCGGTGTCGTCAGGGCGCGGCAACGGCTTGAGGGGCGCCAGGAACGGGTCCTCCGACCGGCCGAGGCTCACCGGCGGCGCGGCCGGCTCACCGGCCGTGCTCTCCTGCCCTCTGCCGCCTTCCTGACCCCGGCCGCTCTCCTGCGTGGCGGCCCTGTCCAGCCACTCACCGGCCTCGCTCTCGGCCTCGGGCAGATCCTCGGCCGCCGCGTGGCCGTAAACGGAGTCGACGGCGGCGCGGAACAGCGGCGGCGTCGGCGTGTCGTGCGGCGTGGGCACGAGCAGCCACGGGTCCTTGGGGTACGGCGAAGCGACCGGCTCGTCCGCCGACGCGGACGAGGCTCCGACGGAGACGGGCGTCTCCTCCGTCTCCTTGATCGCGTCCAGCCAGGCCAGCTGTTCCTCGAGAGATTCTTCTCGATCGTGTCTTGCCACCGTGTTCCCCCTCGGGTGGGTCTAAAGGGGCAGCAAATACTTTGCAGGTTAACGCCACGCGTTCCCGCGCAGCCCGGCAACCCACAACTTCTTTGCCCGGCTACCGTGGATCGCATGCGAGCCATTGAGATCACCGAGCCGGGCGGACCAGAGGTCCTGGAATGGCGTGAGGTGCCCGATCCGGCCGTCGGACGCGGCGACGTGCTCATCGACGTGGCGGCCTCCGCGGTGAACCGCGCCGACGTCCACCAGCGGATGGGCTTCTACGACCCGCCTCCCGGCGCGCCCCTGTACCCCGGGCTGGAGGTCTCGGGCGTGGTGGCCGCGGTGGGGGCGGACGTCGAGCAGTTCAAGGCCGGCGACGAGGTGTGCGCGCTGCTGGCCGGCGGCGGTTACGCCGAGCGCGTGGCGGTGCCCTGGCAGCAGGTCATGCCGGCGCCGCAGGGCGTGCCGCTGGCCGAGGCGGCGGGGCTGCCCGAGGTGGCGTGCACGGTGTGGTCGAACGTGTTCATGGTCGGCCGGCTGCGGCGCGGCGAGACGCTGCTGGTGCACGGCGGGGCCAGCGGCATCGGCACGTTCGCGGTGCAGCTCGCCAAGGCGCTCGGCTCGCGGGTGGCGGCCACGGTCGGGTCCGAGGCGAAGGCCGAGCAGGTCAGGAAGCTGGGCGCGGACGAGGTCGTCAACTACCGCGAGGAGGACTTCGCCGACCGGGTGGAGGCCGACGTCATCCTCGACATCATGGGCGCCAAGTACCTGGCGGCCAACGTACGGGCGCTGCGCACCGGCGGCCGGCTAGTGATCATCGGGCTTCAGGGCGGCGGGAGGGCCGAGCTCGATCTCGGCGCGCTGCTGACCAAGCGGGCCTCCGTCCATGGCACCACGCTGCGCGCCCGTCCGGTCGACGAGAAGGGCGTCATCGTCCGGAGCGTCGTGGACAACGTCTGGCCGCTGGTCGAGGCGGGTGCCGTACGTCCGGTGGTGTACGCGAGGGTGCCCATGGCGGAGGCAGCCGATGCACACCGAATGTTGGATTCGGGAGAGCACGTCGGCAAGATCCTGCTAGTACGGTGAGTGTTATGAATGCTGAGGACAACAACACCCCTCACATCGTGGTGGTGGGCCCCGACTTCCAAGGTCAGGGCGATAGCGGTGATGAAGAGCGCTCGGTCACCAACCTGGTCGAGCAGCCCGCCAAGGTGATGCGCATCGGCAGCATGATCAGGCAGCTCCTGGAGGAGGTGCGCGCCGCCCCCCTCGACGAGGCCAGCCGCAAGCGCTTGAAGGAGATCCACGAGTCCTCCATCAAGGAGCTTGAGGACGGTTTGGCGCCGGAGCTGGTCGACGAGCTGGAACGGCTGTCGCTCCCCTTCACCGACGACAACGGCACGCCCCCCAGCGAGGCCGAGCTGCGCATCGCGCACGCCCAGCTCGTGGGCTGGTTGGAGGGTTTGTTCCACGGTATCCAGACCACCCTGTTCGCCCAGCAGATGGCGGCGAGGGCTCAGTTGGAGCAGATGCGCAGGGCGCTGCCCGGCGTGCCGGGTGACGAGGGCCACCGGCCGCCGAGCGGGTCGGGCCCCTACCTGTAGAGCCGCTCCAGCACCTGAGCGACGCCGTCCTCGTCGTTGGACGCGGTCACGTGATCGACCGCCGCCAGCACGTCGGGATGGGCGTTCGCGACGGCGTACGACGTGCCTGCCCAGCTCAGCATGGGCAGGTCGTTCGGCATGTCGCCGAAGGCGACCACCTCGGCCGGCTTGATCTCGTGCCGCCCGGCGAGCGTGGCCAGCGCCGTGGCCTTCGTCACGCCCTGGGCGCTCATCTCGACCAGGCCGCCGTGGCTGGAGTGGGTCGCGGTCACCAGGTGGCCCACCAGGTCGTGCACGGTCGCGTGCAGCTCGTCGGCGCCCATGTCGGGATGGAGGGCGAGCAATTTGACGCAGGGCCGGGCGGTCAGTGCGTCTCGGTCAATCCGGACAACTCCGACACCCTTGCGATCCAGGCCGCCGAGCCGGAAATCGGACTCGTGCGCAAACCCACCTTCATACTCGACCGAAAATGCGAGACCGGACACGTTCGCTCGTAGCTGAGCGACGACTTCCCCGAGTACGCGGGCGTCGATGAGGTGAGATTCCACTATCCGTTCGGTATGCAGATCGTAGATCAGTGCGCCGTTGGCGCATACGGCCAGGCCACGGTGCCGTACGGCGCCCGCGACCTCCCTCATCCACCTCGGCGGACGTCCGGTCACGAACACGAGCGCGGCCCCGGATTCCTCGACTTTCGCGAAGGCCGCAGCCGTCCGGGGAGACACGGTTCCGTCGGCGCGCAGGGCGGTGCCGTCGAGGTCGGTGGCCACTAGGCGCGGCGGTGCAAGGCTCTGCATAACAGGTTCCAGTTTGCCCGGTGATGCCGCCTGACAGAAATCTTCGTAGGGACGGGAACACCAACGCGCCAGAATGGTGTTAGATGTGATGGCGTTGTATTAGCTGATCCCGTAGTGAAAACCAGCATGACTTTGTCTGAGCCACCCCGGGTGCTTGCTGTACGACACACCGGGATCCACGAGGTGTGGGTCCCATAGATTCACATCCTGAGGGAGAGCTTTTATGGCTCAGGGAACCGTCAAGTGGTTCAACGCTGAGAAGGGCTTCGGCTTCATCGCCCCGGACGGCGGTGCGCCGGACGTGTTCGTGCACTTCTCCGAGATCGTCGGCAACGGCTACCGCAGCCTTGAAGACGGCCAGCGGGTCGAGTTCGAGATCACGCAGGGACAGAAGGGGCCGCAGGCCTCCCAGGTCCGTGCCCTCTGACCTGTAGTTCGTAGTTCGCAACTAAGGCCGGGGTCCGCATTCCAGCGGACTCCGGCCTTTGTGCTTCCCGCCGAAGCCCAGGCCAGCCTCCGGAGCCCTCAGCCCGACGCCCCAGAGCCTTTGCCGGCCCCTCGCCAGAGCCTCCAGGACGCCGTCACGGCCCTGGGAGGCCCTCTGCGGCCCCTTCTCATGTCCGGACATGTACTCGCGCGCCAGAGGCCGTCTGAAGCGCCCGCGCGGACTGCCGTCCACAGGCGGACGTCTTCCTGTGGACAAAGGGGAGGTTCACAAATCAGTCACGGCCTCGGGCGCGGCCCAACTTCCCTCCGTCTCCCGCCATCCACCCGTATATGAGGTACGCGTGGTTATGTCACCCCGTGACCATCACCGGGGTCATCCTGCTCCTGCTCAACGACCACCTCTTCAAGCCGCTCTGGCCCGGCCTGCTCACCGGCAAGCTCAGTGACCTGGCCGGACTCGTCGTCGCCCCCGCCCTGATGGCCCTGCTCCTCGGACGCCGCGCCGACCTGGCGGCCACCGTCCTGACCGGTCTGCTGTTCACGTTCATGAAGACCACGGAGACGGGCGCCGATCTCGCCTCCCAGGGCTGGAGCCTCGTGGCCGGGCCCTCGCGCGTCCTGGCCGACCCCACGGACCTGATCGCCCTGCCCGCCCTCGCCCTGGCCTGGTGGGTACGGCAGCGCAGCGCCGGCGCCGACTCCCCGCGCCGGCGGATCATGGTCACCGTGCCGCTGGCCGTCCTGGCCGTGACCGCCACGGCCGGGCCCGTCCCGGCATCGGCGGCCCTGTCCGTGGACGTGACCGAATCGGGCAAGATCGTCGTCGGGACGACCGGCACGGAACAGAGCTCCCGCCTCTCCGACGACGGCGGGACGACCTGGACCGACGCGACCGCCCCCGCCTCCCCCCGGACGTCGATCAGCGCCCAGTGCGTGCCCGGCCAGGCGACCCGCTGCTACCGCGTCCGCCAGAACCACCTCGGCGTGGACCAGTCGGACGACGGCGGCCTCACCTGGCGGCCCTCCTGGGAACCGTCCCCCGACACCCGCCTCCGGCTGGCCAGGAAGCACGGCGAGGACGAGAGCATGCTCGTGTCCTACGACCTGGCGGTCCAGGCAAGGCCCGGAGGACACGTCGTGGTCGTCGCCAACGGCGTGGACGGCATCCTGGTCAGGGACGTCTCAGGCGCCTGGCGTCGCCTCGGCTGGTCCTACACGCTCGACGACGTCCAGGACGACGAGGTGGACCTCGGCCCCGAGCGGAACGTCGCGCTGTTCCTGGCGATGTGCATGCTGCTGGGCGGCGTCGGCGCCAGGATGCGCCGGTATCAGGGCGCGTTCGCGGCATCGGGGGCGATCGGGGCGCTGGCCATGTTCGTCGCGCTGGACAGCGAGAGCGGCGAGGCGGTGCTGGTCGACCTCACCGCCATGTTCAGCTGGGCGGTGGCCCTGGCGGCCGGGCTGGCGTGCCTCGTACTGGCCTGGGACGGGAAGCCGCAGCCGGTGAGCGCGCTGACCGGCGTGGTGGCCGCGCCACTGGTCTACGCGGCCGTCTACCTGCCCTTCCAGGGCTGGGCACACGGCACGCCCGAGACCCACGGGACCGCCGTCACGCTCGCGGCCCTGCTGACCGGCCTGATCGTGATCGCGGGCGTCGCCGTCATCGCGGTCGACGCCCGCCGCCACTCCTACTTGGACGGCTCCAGCACGTCGAGCCCCACGTAGGGACGCAGCGCCTTGGGAACCACCACTGAGCCGTCGGCCTGCTGGTGGTTCTCCAGGATCGCCACGATCCACCGGGTGGTGGCCAGCGTGCCGTTGAGCGTGGCCAGATGCTGCGGCTTGCCGTCTTTGTCGCGATAACGGACGGCGAGCCTGCGCGACTGGAACTCGGTGCAGTTGGAGGTCGAGGTCAGCTCGCGGTAGCGGCCCTGGGTCGGGATCCACGCCTCGCAGTCGAACTTGCGTGCCGCCGACATGCCGAGATCGCCCGCCGCCGTGTCGATGATCCGGTAGGGGACCTCGATCTTGGCCAGCATGTCCTTCTCCCAGGCCAGCAGCCGCTGGTGCTCCTCGTGCGCCTCCTCCGGACGGACGTAGGAGAACATCTCCACCTTGTCGAACTGGTGGACCCTGATGATGCCCCGGGTGTCCTTGCCGTACGAGCCGGCCTCGCGGCGGAAGCACGACGACCAGCCCGCGTAGCGCAGCGGCAGCTCGTCGCCGCTCACGATCTCGTTGGCGTGGTAGCCGGCCAGCGCCACCTCGGAGGTGCCGACGAGGTAGAGGTCGTCCTCCGGCAGGCGGTAGATCTCCTTGTCGTGGGCCACGTGGAAGCCGGTGCCCTGCATGGTCTCCGGCTTGACCAGCACCGGCGTGATCATCGGCGTGAACCCGGCCTCGATCGCCTGCTGCATCGCCATGTTGAGCAGGCCGAGCTGCAGGCGCGCGCCGACGCCCTTGAGGAAGAAGAACCGCGAGCCGGACACCTTGGCGCCGCGCTCCATGTCGATCGCGCCGAGCGCCTCGCCGAGCTCCAGGTGGTCCTTCGGCTCGAAGTCGAACTGGCGCGGCTCCCCGAACGTCTCCAGGACGACATAGTCGTCCTCGCCGCCCGGAGGGGCGCCTTCCTCGACGATGTTCGGCACCGTCTGCATGAGCTGGTCGAGCTCGGCGGCCAGCTTCTCCGCCTCGGCCTCGGCGGCCTTGACCTGGCTCGCGAGGTCTTTGGCCCGCTGGAGCAGCGCGGCCTTCTCCTCGCCCTGCGCCTTGGAGACCGACTTGCCCATGCTCTTTTGCTCAGCGCGCATCGACTCGAACGAGGTCAGCGCGGATCGGTGGCGCTCGTCGAGGTCGAGCAGCGTTGCGACGACGGAGTCGTCCTCACCGCGGGCACGCTGCGACGCCCGTAGCCGGTCGGGATCCTCACGAAGGGTACGCAGGTCAATCACAAGGAAAGGCTACCGGCGCCCACCCCCACCCCGCCCCCGCATTCCCCGCTCCGCTCGGTGGGCGGCCACGGCCGGACTCGCGCCGACACCCCCCGGAGCGCTTAGGCCCATGTGAAGGGCCTCTCCGTGGTCAGAGCCGGCCGGATCTGATGCGGGTCAGCCAGTCGGCGGCTTCGGCGAACTGGGTGTCGGCCGTGCCTCTCTTGATCTGCGGGGCCACCCCGTCGGCGCGGGGGTAGCTGCCGAGGAAGCGCACCTCGCCGCAGATGCGGTGGAGCCCGGCGACGGCCTCGCCCACCCGCGCATCGGCGATGTGCCCCTCGAAGTCGAAGTGGAAGAAATAGCGCCCGATGCCGTCGCCCGTCGGCCGGGACTCGATGCGGGTCAGGTTGACCCCGCGCACGGAGAACTCGGTCAGCATCTCCAGCAGCGCGCCCGGGTGGTCGTCGGCCAGGAAGACGACCAGCGTGGTGCGGTCGGAGCCGGTCGCCTCCGGCAGCGGCCCCGGACGGCTCACCTTGACGAACCTGGTCACCGTGTCGGACCGGTCGCCGATGTCGCCGGCCAGCGCGACCAGCCCGTAGTGCTCGCCGGCGATGCGCGCGGCGATGGCCGCGTCGTACGGCGAGCCCGGCAGCGAGACCTCCTGGGCCGCGGCGGCCGTGGAAGGCGCGGCGACCACCACGGCGTCGGGCAGCTCGCGGGCGATGTAGGCGCGGCACTGCGTGATGGCCGCGGGATGGGTGTAGACCCGCTTGATGTGCGCGATCTCGGTGTCGGGCCTGGCCAGCAGCGAGAACTGGACCGGCAGCAGCAGCTCGGCCGTGATCGTCAACGGCTCGCCCCAGGCGAACTCGTCGAGCGTGGTGGTGATCGCGCCCTCGATGGAGTTCTCCAGCGGCACGACGGCGCCGTCGGCGTCACCGGAGCGGACGGCGTTGAGCGCCGCGCTCACCGTGGCGCAGGGCAGCCGCTCGGCGGCGGGATCAAGGAGCCTCAGGGCCTCTTCGGTGAAGGTCCCTTCCGGTCCGAGATAGGCGAGTCTGGGCATGCATCCAGAGTATCCGCAGGTGGTCGCAGCACGCCGCCCTTTCGCCGACCGCGTACGGCACCCGTACGGACACTCAGCGTGAACCCTTCAGGACCCGCGGCGGCACCAGCGGCCCCAGCCCGAGCCGGGCCGCCCGCACCGCCTGCTCCTCCTCCGGCGACAGCGGCTGCTGCCCCTTCCCGCCCACCACCGGACGCACGTACGTGCGCGTCTCGCTGGTTCCGTTGATCGAGGTCAGCACGATGCCGTCGCCCAGCCCGTTGATCATGGCCACCGAGAACGACAGCCTGCCGCTCATCTCGGCGAGCGCGTCGTAGCGGCACACGGCCACGTCTCTGATCGCCTTGAGGTCGCCCGCGCCCTCGCTGGTCTGCCTGGCCACCTTGCGCAGGCAGTCGTCGACGGCGGCCCTGGCCTGCCTGAGGCCCATGTAGCCGATGAACACGCCACTCACCCCGGCCACGAGGCCCACGACTACCCAAGCGGTAACGAGCACGCCACAGAGGGTAATACTTCGGTCAAGCCAGTTGCCGCCGTTTGGGCAACCAGGACGCCAGCAGCCAGACCAGGACCAGCGCCCCGAGCCCGAACCCGTCCTGCACGATCTTCCCCAGCACCAGGCTCACCCCCGGGATCCCGGCGGCGATCAGCGAGACCCCCCACCAGGGCACGGGCACCACGTAGAACAGCCAGACCCCCGCGGCCACCCGCAGCCTGACCGGATCGCGCCCGTCGCCGACGATCGCCCCGAGCACCACGACCACCCAGGCCAGATGGTGGATCCAGGCGACCGGCGAGAGCAGCACCGCCATCAGCGACGTCAGTGCCACCGCCGTCAGTTCGTCCTTCGCCTGGTACGCCGCCCGCGCCGCCCGGAACCCGTACCAGGCCACGGCCGCCACGATCACGGCCCACATCACGAACGTCAGCGACTCCGGCATGTACAGCCGCAGCAGCATGCCCCGGATCGACTGGTTCGTCGTGGCGGTGTTCGCCCCCAGCCGCTCCGGATCGAGCAGCGCCGAGAACCAGAAGGCGGACGCGTCCTGCGGGATCACCACGAACGGCAGCACCGTCAGCACGGCCGCCACGAACGCCGCCATGAAGAACGTCCGCCACTGCCTGGTGACCAGGAAGTAGATCAGGAAGACGCCGGGAGTCAGCTTGACGGCCGTGGCCAGCCCGACCAGGAACCCCCGGGGCAGCCAGGGCCGCCGCGCCAGGCAGTCCACCAGGCACAGGGCGACCAGCAGGATGTCCACCTGCCCGAACCGCACCTGGTCCCGGATCGGCATCAGGTACGTGCAGGCCACCATGAGCAGCCCGAACACCCACGGCACGTAGGCCCGCAGCGCCTGGCGGAAGGCGAACCAGACGGTGACCGCCAGCGCCGCGAAGATGCCGGCCGTCCACACCCATTGGGCGGTGCCCCAGGACATCTCGGCCAGCGCCACGGCCAGCATCGCCGCGATGGGCGGATAGGTGAACGGCAGCAACTGGGGCGCCGGGGTGAAGAAGTCGTACACCGGACGGCCGTCGAGCAGCATCTGGCCGCCGGTACGGTAGACGTCGAGGTCGACGAGCCGCTGGTCGTCCGGGTTGGTCAGCCATGTGTGCACGAGAGGCGCGGCCGCCGCCGCGACGACGAGCGCCACCACCGCCCACGCCCACCACTGCCGCCGGATCACTCGCACCTCGCCTCTTGTCACGATGTGGCACGTTACCGTGGCTGTTGATCGAGGGCGCAGACACTGGGGGTTCCGTACATGCCTTACGCCACGCTCGGGGGCGGGCACCAAGCGCGTCGCGTACGCCCCGCGTCCCCGAGCGCCGTGACCGGCTCCCGCCTGCGGCACCTCAGGACAGCGGCGCCTCGGGCGCGCCGCCGGCTCGTCACGGTGCTCCTCGGCCTCATGCTCGCCGCCCTCCTCCTTCCCGCCTCCGCCGCGGCCGCCGCTTCCCAGGGCGGTGCCGCGATGATCCACTCCGGCGTCATGACCGCGCCGGGCGCCGCGGCGGCCTCGGGCAGCGGCGTCCCGGGGCAGGGCGGCCCCGAAGGGCGGCGGGTCGTGGTGGTGGGCGTCCCAGGTCTGCAGTGGAGCGACTTCAGCGAGTCGGGCACGCCCACCCTGTGGAAGCTCGCCGCCCAGGGCAGCTCGGCGTCGCTGTCCACCCGCGCCGTCCCGCCCAAGGACCGCGGCCTCACCTGCCCGATGGCGGGCTGGCTGACCGTCTCCGCGGGCCAGCGCGCCGGCACGCCCGGACAGGGCTGCCCCGCCGCGACGCCTCCCCAGCCCGCCGGGGACGGCGCCACCGTCCCCGGGTGGCGGGAGCTGGTGGCCTTCCAGGCCGACACCGGCTACGCGGCGCAGATCGGCACGCTCGGCCAGTTGGTGGCGGACGGCGGGGGCAAGGTGGCGGCGATCGGCCCCGGCGCCGCCCTCGCCGCCGCCGACAAGACCGGAAAAATCACTAAATACGCCCCCACCCTCGACGCCCTGAACGACCTGACCCCCTACAACCTGATCGTCTTCGAAGCCGCCGACCTCACCACCGCCTGGGCCCGCGGCCCCCTCGACGACCACGGGATCCCGGTCTCCCTCCCGGCCGCCGAACGTCAAGCCGCCGCGGCCAGGGCGGACCAGCAGATCGCCGCCCTGATCGGCAGAGTGCCCCCGAACACCACCGTCCTGCTCGCCGGCATCTCCGACCTCAGCCCGAACGCCCACCTCCACGCGGCCCTCGCCACCGGGCCGTCCACGAGCGGGCAGCCGTACCCGCCGGGCGGCTCCCTCACCGCCTCCTCCACCCGCCAGGACGGCCTGGTCACCATCACCGACCTCACCGCCACCGCCATCCAGCTCCTGGGCCTGACCGCCCCCCGCGACGTGGTCGGCCGCGCCTGGCAGCCCGGCGGCGACGCCACCGCGCCGGCCGCCGCCACGGTGACCCGGCTGGCCGACGGCGACCTGGCCAGCCAGGTGCTGCGGGACGTACGCGGGCCCTTCTTCACCGTCCTGGTGAGCGTCCAGCTGCTCTTCTACGCCCTGGCCGCCCTGGCGCTGCGCCGCCGCCGCTCCTCCCGCGTCCGGCAGGCCCCGCCCGCGTCCGGCGCCGCCGATGACCGCACGCCGCCGGCGGCCGCCGCCGTGACGGGCGCTGCCGAGGCGAACGGCCACCCCGCCCCGGCCACGGGCGGCGAACCGGCCGACGCCTCGAAGCTGCTGGCCGCCATCCAGGTGGTGGCGACCGTCAGCGGCGCGATCGCGGTCTCCACGTTCCTGGCCCAGCTCGTGCCGTGGTGGAGCCTGCCGATGCCGATGGTCTCGGTGATCGTGACGATCCTGGCCATCGCCGCCCTGATCACCGGCCTCGCGTTCGCCGGCCCGTGGCGCGCGCACGTGCTGGGCCCGCTCACCGTGGTCGCGGCCGTCACCTCGCTCGCCCTCCTCATCGACGTGATGACCGGCTCGGCCCTCCAGGTCAACGCCGTGACCGGCTACGAACCCGTCACCGGAGGACGTTTCTACGGCTTCAGCAACATCGCCTTCGCCGTCTACGCCACCGGCACGGTCCTCGGCCTGGCCGGGGTGGCCCACTGGCTGCTCGGCAGGGGCGTCTCCAGGACGGTGGTCGTGGCGCTGTGCGGCCTGTACGGCGCCTTCGCCGTCTTCGCGGACGGTTCGCCCTCGTGGGGCGCCGACTTCGGCGGTGTGCCGGCGTTCGTGATCGGGGTGGCGGTCTTCCTCATCCTGCTGTCCGGCAGGCGCGTGTCGGTGGTGAAACTCCTGGTCGTGGGGGTGGGCGCGGTCGCGCTGATCGCCGCCATCTCGGTCTTCGACTGGATGCGCCCGGCCGACAGGCGCACGCATCTCGGCGCGTTCGTGCAGCAGATCATCGACGGCCAGGCGTGGACCGTCGTCGGACGCAAGTTCGGGGCCATGATCGGGGTGAGCGTGGGCAACTGGCCGCTGACCCTGCTCTCGGTGGTCGCGCTGGCGTTCCTGTTCCTGGTGCTGGCCCGCCCGTCGAGGTGGGGCGCCTCGGCGCTGGGTCAGGCGTACGCGCTGGCCCCGCCGCTCAGGGCCGGCCTGTTCGGGACGCTCACCTGCGCCTTCATCGGCTTCCTGATGAACGACTCGGGCATCGCCATCCCGGCCATGGCGCTCACGGTGGCGGTGCCGCTGACGCTCGCGGCCTGCGTACGGGCCCTGCAGCTCGCCACGCCCACCCCACCAGCAGAACGGTCAACGCCAGCAGCGCCCACGCGATCTGAGGCCTGAGGACGCCACTGAGCCATTCGGCCCCTTGCGGCTGCCCGTCGACCCGGGCGGGCAGGTAGGCCAGGGACAGGATCAGCAGGTGGGCGACCATGAACCCGTCGACGGCCGAGGCGCCCACCAGGGCGAGCATGCCGAACGCCAGCCCGTCGTACCAGGGCAGGATGTACGGCGTGGCGAACAGGTAGGCCACGACGAGCGCCGCCGCCACGACCGGCGCCTCCAGCCCTCCGGAGGCCCCCTCGCGGAAGGCGGACCGCCGGGACGCCAGCCGCAGCAACGACCAGGCGACGACCGCGAGCACCGCCAGCGCGCCCACCTGGATCTCGCCCCGGTAAGCGCGCCCGGTGCCCACCAGCGCCCAGAGCCACCCCTGCACCAGCTTCCAGAACGAGGCGTGCGAGATCGCCTTGCTGGTGGTCGTCACCGGCGTGATCGCCTCGGGCCCGACGACCGCGTAGCCGACGACCACCACGGCCAGCGCGGCGGCCGCCATGACGGCGAGCCGCCCCGGACGGCGACGCAGCTCCCACGCGGGGCCCAGCGCCACCAGCCCCGCGTTGAGCTTCGTCGCCACCCCGAGCCCGAGCAGCACCCCGGACGCCGCCGGACGTGCCCTGGCCAGCAGCGCGGCCACCATGCAGGCGATGGCCAGGGTGTCGGCGTGCATGCCCGCGACCAGGTGGTAGAGCAGGAGCGGGTTGACCGCCCACAACAGCGCGGCCCGCAGCCGCCGGGCGGGGTCGTTCCTGGTGAAGCGGTCGATCAGCAGGGCCGTGACGACGAAGGCGGCGGCGTTGAACACCGCCAGCACGAAGATGGTCAGCCGGAGCGAGTCGCCCCCGATCCAGCTCGCCAATGCCTGGAGGGCGGTGGCGACGGGCCCGTAGACGCTGGGCTCCTCGCGCCACGGCCGCTCGACCGCGTCGGCGATGGGATCGCCCGGCAGGTCGACGGCGCCGTGCGTGTAGGGGTTGAGGCCGAGCGTGACCATCCGGCCGTACACGGCGTAGTTGAGATGGTCGCCGGAGCCCGAGGGAGGCAGGAACGCGAGCACCCCCGCGGCGAGGCAACCGAGCAGCACCAGCGGCCGGACCGGCAGCCCGGGACGCGGCCCGGCGGCCAGCGCCGCCAGCAGCCCGGCCCCGCCGATGAGCAAGGCGGCGGCGGCCAGGACGAGCACCGCATAAGGATCAGGACGGGCGTCCACCCAGTACGGCGGCTGCCACCCCGGCCCGCCCAGCGCGGGAACCATGGGAGAAGGCCCGAGCAACCCGATCGTGATCGTCAGGAGCACCGAGACCGCGATCATCACCAGCCCGGGAACCGCGAGCCGCGCCCGGACAGCGTCGGCGAGCCGCCCCGGCCGAGGCGCCGCCGCCCGCCCACCGGCCGCGGAGGCCCGGGCGAACACCGGCCGCGCACCCCACGCGGCGACCCCGCCGCCGCCCGCCGGGAACCGGCGCCGGTCGGCGGCAGACCACGGAAGCCGCAGCGATGCCACCCAGAAAGGTGGGGCTTGTGCCTGTTTGCGGCGTCTCTCCGAAGTCACCCGCAAATTCCAGCACACTCGTCACGGCCCCAGCCCCAGATCATCCACGCCTGTGGATAACCCGGAGGCCGAAATCACCGCTTAGGAAGGAGTTTGCCGAGATTTTCGACGACCACCGGCTCCCGGCTCGCCAGAGCCAGGGCGACGTCCCGCAACTGCCGGGCGCGGTGCAACTGGGCCCGCCAGTCGTTGCCGGTGGCCCGGTGGGACATCTCCACCTCGACCTCGACGACCCTGAACCCCTTGCGCAGCAGGTCGATCGTGAGCGCCGTCTCCACGCCGAACCCGTGCGCCAGCGGCCGGGCGGCCTCGAAGGCGGCCCTGGTCAGGCAACGCTGGCCGTTGAGCGGCTGGGCGGCCTCGAAGCCGGTGGCGCGGCGGATGCCGTCCTTGGACACGCGCACGACTAACCCATGGCCGCCGAGCTTCACCCGCGTGCCGAACAGCGCGATCGTCATGTCGGCCTTGCCCTCGCGCACGGGCTCCACCAGCGGCGCCGCGGCGCTCGCCGTGTCACCCAGGTCGGCGTCGAGGAAGAGCAGGTGGCGAGGGGCACGGTCCTCGTCGAGGAGGCGTACGGCCTCCGCGCCCGTCTCCATGGCCGCGGCCTTGCCGCGGTTGCGGCTGTGGCGGACCACCCGCGCGCCCGCCGCCCGCGCCACCTTGCCGGTGCGGTCAGTCGAGCCGTCGTCGACGACCACGACGAGATCGACGCCCGGCAGGCCGGCCGCCGCGGCGACGGTGGCGGCGATGCGGTCGCCCTCGTTCACCGCGGGAATGACGACAGCCGTGTCAGCCTGCGTCATGATCCCTCGGTGATGAGGAACTCCTGCGGCAGCTCGTCGTGCACGGTGAACACCGAGACGAGCCCCGTGACCTGCAGGATCTTGCGGACGGCCGGACGCGGCGCGGCCACCTCCAGCACACCTCCCCGCTCTTTCATGCGCTTGAGCGCCGAGAGCAGCACGTTCATCCCCGTGGAGTCGCAGAAATCCACGGCGGACATGTCGATGACCACCCGGCTGGGCTCGTCCTGCAGCAGCCGAGTGAACTCGGCCTGCAGGTGAGGCGCCGTATAGAGGTCGATTTCTCCGGTGATGGCAACGAGTGCGCACCCGGCATGTGATCGAGTCGAGACCTTGAGCTCCACATGGGCAGGCTAGCGGCGCGGAGGCTTCCGGTCACGTTGTCACGCCGAGAGGGGAACGACAGGTTTTTGTCCTCCGTTTGGGCTCCATCAAAACGGAGAGTACGCGAAGCTTGACAGCGTGACACCGGAACCGGCAACGCTTCACGGAGAAGGAGGGGCTGTGGCCCGCCCCATGGGCCTCGTATCGATGAATGCAGAGAAACCTGAAGATCCACAGCGTCAGGGGCTCCGGGAACGTCTGGAGACCATCCTCATCCGCACAGAAAAGGCCACCTCATGGCATGACGAAGCAGCGCGCCTGCGCGGTCTGCTGAACCACGAGGGCTACGTCCCGATCCGCACCAGGCTGGCGAGCGAAGACCTCGACTTCCTGGCCGGCTCCCGCGCCGACCTGCTCAGGTTCGCCGAGCTCGGGCTGCGGCTGCTCGACCTGCACCAGCCGCGCGACGCGGGTGGCATCACGAGCGACACCGCCAACCCGATCCTGCGGTGCCGGAGCTGCATGTGGCGCTGGCCCTGCCCGACGTTCCGGGCGATGTCGGAATCGTTCGGGCAACGCGACACCGCGCTCCCCGAACCCGCCTGACCCGGGCGCCCAGACCCGGGCGGCCCACGACCGAGGAAGCGAGACCACAGCGGAAGATCGAGGCAGGACACCGTGCGGGAACGTCAGCTTCCGGACACCAGGGGCAACCGGATCTCGAACCGGCACCCCGGTCCTTCGTTGACCACCCCGATCATCCCATCATGCGCCTCGACGATCCCCTGGGCGATCGCCAGCCCGAGCCCGGCGCCGCCGTCGGCGGTGGGCGTACGCGCGGCCTCCCCCCGGAACGCCACCTCGAACACCCGAGGCAGATCCTCCTCGGGAATCCCCCCGCAACCGTCGGCCACCGACAGACAGGCCATCCCCTGCTCGTCCACCCCGGCCCGCAGCACCACGGCCCGTTCCGAGGGCGTGTGCCGGATGGCGTTGACGACCAGGTTCCGCAGGGCCCGGCCCAGCGCGGCCGCGTCGGCCTCCACGGGCACGGCCCCCGCCGCCTCCGCCGTGAGCACCACCCCCTTGGCCCTGGCCAGCGGCTCGACCCCGGCCAGCGTGTCCGCGACGAGGTCGGCGAGCCCGATCCTGGCCCGCGAGAGCCGCAACGCGCCCGCGTGGATGCGCGACAGCTCGAACAGGTCGTCCACCATGGCCGAGAGGCGTTCGACCTCCAGCTTGATCTGGCCGTGGTAGCGGGCGACCGTCTCGCGGTCGGCCACCACCCCGTCCTCCAGGGC
The DNA here is from genome assembly GCF_044465345.1 of Nonomuraea sp. NPDC049684. Taxonomy (NCBI): domain Bacteria; kingdom Bacillati; phylum Actinomycetota; class Actinomycetes; order Streptosporangiales; family Streptosporangiaceae; genus Nonomuraea; species Nonomuraea sp. NPDC049684. The sequence continues at coordinate 43,081 of NZ_JBITLO010000026.1, forward strand.
CTCGGCCATGGCCCGCAGGCCGGCGAGCGGCGTGCGCAGGTCGTGGCTCACCCAGGCGACCAGTTCCCGGCGCGCGCCTTCGAGCGCGCGTTCCCGCGCGTACGCCTCCTCAAGGGTGCTCGCGATCTCCTGGAGCTCGGCCGGCAACCCCAGCGGCGCCCTGAACGGCACGTCGCGCACGGCCGCCACCAGCCGCCTGCTCTCCCCCACCACCCGCCTGGCCAGCACGAACGCCACTCCGAGCCCCACCAGGCCGCCCACCGCGACCACGCTGAGCACGAAGTCCTTGACCGCCCCCTCGATGATCATCTTCATCGTGATGGCGACCACGCCCGCCAGCGTCGCCGCCACGGCGACCACCACCACGACGGCCAGCATCACCCCGATCGACCTGGTCCGCAGCCGTCCCATGGCCCATACGCCGGCGGCGGCGACCAGCAGCCCCAGCCCCGCCGAGACGGCCACGACCATGGGCAGCTCGCTCACCGACACCATGGGATCGGGAGGCGTCACCCCGCGCTCTCCATCGGCTCGTACCGGTAGCCGACGCCCCAGACCGTGACGATCCGCCGCGGTTCGGTCGGGTCCGCCTCGACCTTCTCCCGCAGCCGCCGCACGTGCACGGTCACGGTCGAGGAGTCGCCGAACGACCACCCCCACACCTGGTCGAGCAGCGCCGACCGGCTGAACGCCTGCCGCGGGTTGCGCATGAGGTAGGCCAGCAGGTCGAACTCCCTGGCCGTCAGCATCACCGGCGCGCCGCCGAGCCGCACCTCGTGGGCGCCGACGTCCACGACGAGGTCGCCGTCGCGCAGCACGCCGGTGCCGGCCGTGACGGACGCCCCCCGCGCCCGGCGCAGCACCGACTGCACGCGCAACGCCAGCTCCCGGGGGCTGAACGGCTTGGTCACGTAGTCGTCGGCCCCGGTCTCCAGGCCCACCACCCGGTCGATCTCCTCGCCGAGCGCGGTGAGCATGATCACCGGGACCGGCCACCGCTCCCTGAGCTTCCTGCACACCTGGAGCCCGTCGATCCTGGGCAGCATCAGGTCGAGCACCATGAGGTCGGGCGGGTCGGCCAGGGCCCTGCGCAGCGCCTCGGCGCCGTCGCCCACGCACTCCACCTCGTGCCCGTCGCGCTCCAGATAGCGGGCCACGACCTCGGACACGGTCGGGTCGTCGTCGACCACCAGGATGCGGGTGTTCACCGTCTCACCGTACGGCCGAGCCCCACGTGGCGGACATGGTGGCGGACATGTACGTCACAGGTTCGTAAGCCTCGCGGATCATGCTCGGAGGACGTACGGTGGCCTCATGAGTAGAGTCGTGATGCTCGTTTTAGGGACCCTTCTCGGTCTCTTCGTGCTGTTCAACTTCCTCCTGCCCCTGCTGGCAGGCCTGTTCAAGCTCGTCCTGATCGTCGGGGTCGTCGCCCTGATCGTCTTCATCGCGGTCACCGTCGTCGGTAAGTCCCGTTCGTCGCAGTGACGTCGCTTCTGTTCGATCCGTGGCTGGTGGGGATCACCATGATGGCGATCCTCCTGCTGGCCACGTGGGCGGCCACCTCGCTGCCCACCCCCGGCGGTGAGTCTCCCGGCTTCCCGCTGACCTACGCGCGCCGCACGGCCTTCCAGCGGATGCGCGATCCCGACGCGGCCGGACGCCCGCGTCCACGAGCGCCTTAGGCGAGCCCCGCTTCCGTCAAAGCGGGGCTCATCGTCATGTGATGAGCCCTGGTCCGTCGTCATGTCTGAAGGGCTCATGATCGATTCACTTGTCACGTTCGTCATCGGCGTGTCCGGGGGTCACGCCGCGCTCGCCATCGTGCTGTTCACCCTCGCCGTACGCCTGGTCCTGCTGCCGCTCAACGTCCGCCAGGCGCGGGCCGGGCAGGTCCGGCAGCGGCTCGCGCCGAAGCTCCAGGAACTGCGCGAGCGCCATGGGCGCGATCCCGAGCGGCTGTCCAAGGAGCTGACCGCTCTGTACGCCCGGGAGGGCACGTCACCGTTCGCGGGGATCTTGCCGATGCTGGCGCAATTGCCGTTCCTGTGGCTGATGTTCAGGGTGGCCACGCATCCGACGGCACTGGCCGGTCACACTCTGTTCGGGGCGCCGCTGGGACAGCAGCTCGCGGGCGTGGTGGCCCATTTCGGTCTGATCAGTTGGCCGGTTTCGGTCTTCGTCGTCGTCATCGCGGGGCTCGTGCTGCTGGCATGGCTGTCGGCACGCTCGATCAAGGTGCCGGAGGGGCAGCCGGAGTTGCTGCGCAAGGTCATGCCGCTGTTGCCGTACGGCTCCGCGCTGGCCGTGCTCGTGCTCCCCCTGGCGGCCGGCCTGTACCTCCTGGCCTCCACGGCGTGGGCCGTCACCGAACGGGCCGTACTGGCGGCCAGGACCGCCTAACCGGCCTCCTTCAGGGCCGCGACCTGCCCGTTCACCGCCGCCCCGTTGGGTGCGGGCAGGATGGCCCACACCGTCGTCGTGTCACCGTCGTGACGAACCCCCCAGCTCTCAGCCACGTATTCGACGATCCCCAGCCCCCGGCCCCCGAGCGAAGACAGGGTCGGGCGGCCCGCCCGCGGCTCTGTCGCCGCACCCCCGTCGCTGACCGCCACCTCTATGTGATCGTCGCTACGCATCCAGGCGACCCTCACCATGCCTGAAGGCAGCGGATGCGCGTGCCGCAGCGCGTTGCTCAGCAACTCGCTCACCACCAGCACCGCATCGTCGATCGCGGAGGTGTAGACCCCACAATCCTGCAGGTCAGTGCTCAGACGCTGGCGGGCGACGGCGACGCTGGACGGCGCGTACGGCAGCAGCACCACGCTTGACACACCCACCTCCCCGTTCCCTGTGCCCCCCGCGGGAACACTCCCCGGTACGACCGAAATGCCCCGTTAGCCAATCGCAGAAACCGCATCTCGATCACAGCTTGTACACATTGGACGATAGATCAGCTCAACTGTGACCACCTCGTTACCGCATCGGTGTGTCGGATCGGATAGTGGAAGCGCGCCTCAGGACCAACCGCATCCTCGTACCCCCTCCGGGCCTCGGTTGAGCACTCACTTCTCCCCCCTGTGCCCTGGCCAGACTGCGCACGATGTAGAGGCCGAGCCCCACTCCACCAAAGCGCCTCCGGTCCCCGCTGTCCACCTGGACGAAGCGCTCAAAGATCCGTTCGCGGTCAGGCGGTGAGATTCCGACCCCCTCGTCATCCACCACTACGACCACGCCGTCGTCTTCGGGCCAAGCTTCAACACAGATCAATCCACCCATTGGGGAATATTTAAACGCGTTCTCCAGCAATTGCCCCAGAACGATGTCGGTTGCCAGGGCGTCGCCCAGCACCGGCGGCAATCCGTCCGGGATGCGCACCTCGACGCGGTGGCGGTCGGACAGCACCGGCAGGCCGAGCGTGGCCGCGTGGATCCGGGCCGCGAGGTCGAACGTCTCGATCCGCACGGCCAGCTCGTCCGCGCCCGCCCTGGCCCCCAGCAGCAGGTGGTCCATGAGCTGGCCCAGCGATCCGGCCCGCTCGGCGATCGTGTGCACGGCCGAGCGGCGTTCGGCGTCGCTCATCTTGTCCCAGCGCGCGTCGAGCGTGCCGGCGAACCCGCGCACGATCGTGATCGGGGTGCGCAGCTCGTGGCTGGTGGTGGCCAGGAAGAGGTCCTTGGCCTCCTCCAGCTCCTTGGCCTGGGTGACGTCGCGGAAGTCGATGACGATCTCGCCGGTCTCCTCGATCCGGGCGCTCACCACGTCCAGCCAGCGCCCGTTCTCCATCTGGAACGTCAGCTTCTCGCCGGGGCTGGGCAGCGGGAACGGCGGCGGGCCGCCGATCACCGCGTCGGCGGGGAAGGCGGTCAGTTCGGCCGCGGCGGGGTTCCAGCGCACGACCCGGCCGGCGTCGTCCAGCACGGCGATGCCGTCGGCGCTGGCGTCGAAGACGGCCCGCTCGTGCGCCCGCTGCCGCACCGCCTCCTGGTAGGCCACCGCGTTGCCGACCGCGATGCCGGCGTGCCCGGCCAGCAGTTCGAGCAGCTCCAGCTCCAGGTGGCCGGGGGCGGGGCCGGCGAACAGCGCGTAGAGGGCGCCGTAGGGGCGTCCGCCGACCGCGGCCAGGCCGAGCGCGATCGTGTGCAGCCCGTTGAGCCTTGCCCACACCAGGTCGCCGAGCCCCTGGGACTCCAGCATGACGGTCTTGCCCGTGCGTAAGAGCTTGTCCACCAGGCTCGTCCGCAGGCCGGTGGTGGTGCCCCTGAGCGTCTCCGGCAGCCGGTACGTGCTGACCAGCCGCAGCCGCTCACCCTCGATGAGCACGAACCCGCCCGCGTCCGCGCCCGTCAGCTCGGTGAGGCTGGCCGAGATGCGGTCGAGCACGGCCGGCAGCTCCAGCTCGGAGTTGATGTCGCCGACCACGTCGGTGAGCCGGCGCACCAGCCGGGCCCGGCGTTCCATGCGCAGCCCGGCGACCTCGTCGGCCCGCGCGGGATGGTGGGCCAGCACGTAGCCGACCACGGAGTTGCCCATGCGCAGGGCGTTGATGTCCACCCGCAGGTCGAGCGACCTGCCGTCCTTGTGGACGCGCTTGGTGCGCAGCGACACCTGGCCCCCGGTGCGCACGCGCTCCAGCACCGCGTTGTGCTCGGCGGCCAGCTCGTCGGGGACGATCGGCGCCCGGCGCCCCAGCATCTCGTCCGCCGTCCAGCCGAACAGGTGCTCGGCCGCCGCGTTCCAGACCAGCACGCTCTGGTCGCGGTCGAGCGCCACCACGGCGTTGGGGGACCCGGCGAGCACGGCGCGAGCGATCTCCTCGTCACTGCCGACCCATGCGTATCCCACACCTCCATAGTGCACGTGGCGTGGTGGGTCTGACGGGCGATCCGTCCGATACGCTGCGCTCACGAAGATTCCGGTGGCTGAAACGGGTGAGAGGCATGTCGAGCAGCGACCTCGATGCCCTGCTGAGAGTGACCTCCAGCACCTACAAGGGCGAGGGGCCGCCGCAGATCGCGTTCGGCACCTACGACGGCGCGGTGGGCAGGCTGGTGCTCGCGGTGACCGGTAAGGGGATCGCGGCCTGCAGTTTCGAGGCCGAGAACACCGTGTTCGAGCGGGTGGCCAAGGAGGTCGGCACGTTCATCGGGCCCGACGCCCGCCGCCTCGACCCGGTGCGCCGGGAGCTCGACGCCTACTTCTCCGGCCGGCTGCGCACCTTCGCCACGCCGGTCGACCTCGCGCTGGCCACGCCGTTCGCCCGTACCGTGCTGCAGAAGACCATGGCCGTGCCCTACGGCACGACCACGACGTACGAGGAGATCGGCGCGAGCATCGGACGGCCGCGCGCCCTTCGCGCGGTCGGCAACGCGGTCGGCGCCAACCCCGTGTGCGTGATCGTGCCCTGTCATCGGGTGGTCCGTGAGGACGGCGAGCTCGGCGACTACGCCGGAGGCGTGGCCGCCAAGCAGCACCTGCTCAACGTCGAACGCCGGGCCTCAGCGGGCCGCTGAGCGGCGCCGGCCGAGCACGCCGATGAGCAGCGTCACCAGGGCCGCGACCAGCGCGCCGCCGAGCGCGCCGTTCATCCACGGCTCCCGGGTGAAGCCGACGGCGTCGCGGGCGGAGGCCCAGAAGTCGTCCCAGCCGGCGACCGTGGGCGTCGAGGTGGTGAACCAGTAGGCGGCGAAGCCCAGCGCCCACGGCAGCAGCATCAGCCAGCGCGAGGGCGCGTCCTCGGCGGTGTTCCAGCGGGCGGCGCCGCCGAGCACGAAGTAGTCGACGGCCAGCACCGCGAACATCGGCACGAACACCGCGCCGATCACCCCGAGGAACGCGCCATATGAGGTGACGTCCACGACCAGGGCGATCGCGGTGGTGAGCACGCCGATCGCCGTGGAGACGATCCGCCGGTCGACCTTCGGCATCAGGTTCTGCAGCGAGACGGTGGTGGAGTAGACGTTGGCGAAGGACTGGTCGGTCTCGCGCAGCACCAGGATGCCGAAGAACAGCGCGCCCAGCGGCGCCGCGACGAACGGCTGGAACACCACCATGCCGTCGGCCTGGACCGCCTGGGCGCCCGCGATGGCCACCGCGTACACGCCGAGGGCCAGGCAGGCGACCTGGGCGACGGTGTAGCCGCCGACGACGCCGGTGAAGGCGGCCCGGCTGGAGCGCGAGTGCCTGGCGAAGTCGGCGGCCATCGGCACCCACGACACCGACAGGGCGATGACGTAGTCGACGGCCGGGGCGAAGGCCGTCCACGACCCGCCCGTGTACGTCGGCGCCTCGCCCATGAACGACACGGTGAACCAGATCAGCGACACGATCACGCCCGCGGTCACGTACCGGCGCAGCAGCCTGATCGACCCGAGCGGCCAGACGGCGAGCGCGGTGGTCAGCACCCCCGCCACCACCACCCACACCTGGTACGGGACGCTCCCGAAGATCGCGTTCGCGGCCTTGGCGATCACCCAGAGCTCGAAGGCCCCCCAGCCGAGCATCTGCACGATGTTCAGCACGGACGGGACGTACGACATCTTCGCCCCGAACAGCCCGCGCAGCAGCACCATCGCCGGCCGCCCGGTCTGCGTGCCGGGGATGGCCGACAGGCCGACCATGGCCGTGCCGATGAGGCTGCCGACCACGGCGGCCGTGAGCGCGGCCACGAGGCTGAGCGGCGCGTTGCCCAGAGGATCGATCAGGACGAGCGCGCCGGAGAAGCCGAGGAGGCTGACACCGAGGTTGGCCCAGAGCGCGCCCTGGTCGAGGACGCCGAGGGTCTTGGGGGGCGCGCCGTCAAGGGTCAGCGGAACTTCGTCGACGACATGCGTCATCGCACACTCCCTACGCCGGCATTACCCGGACAGGTTCAGGCGGTCGGCAGCGGCTGTGTTGCTGCCCTCTCAGCCCGGCACCCCGAGCTCCCGCGACTATGCAGTTGGCGCCCTCATCATGCCTCAATGGCGGCGGAACCGCCACAGTGAGGCATTCGGGGGGCATTCAGACGGACATCCAGGCGGACATTCAGGCCACGAAGGGCTCCTGGCCGGTCTCGCTGACCATCGGACGGCGCGCGAACTCCCACGACTGCATGCCGCCGCCCACGTTGACGGCGTCGCGCCCGAGCTGGTTGAGCCACGCCGTGACCTGCATCGACCGGCCGCCGACCCGGCACACCACGTAGACCGTGCGGTCGGCGGGCACCTCCTCGACCCGGCCCTGGATCTGCGACATGGGGATGTGCACGGCCTCGGGGGCGTGGCCGGCCAGCCACTCGTCCTGCTCGCGGACGTCGAGCAGGTAGGCGTCGTCGGGAACGGCGGTGACGTCGATCTCTGGAACGGTCATGCCTCCATCATCCCGCGCCCGGGACCCTACTTGAGCAGGCGCGACATCCGCCGGTCGGCCAGCGGTTTGCCGCCCGTCTGGCAGGTGGGGCAGTACTGGAGCGCGGAGTCGGCGAAGGACACCTCGCGGATCGTGTCGCCGCACACGTCGCACGGCTGTCCGGCCCGGTTGTGCACGCGCAGCCCGGACTTCTTCTCCGCCTTGAGGTCTTTGGCGGCCAGCCCGTGCGCCCGTTCGACGGCGTCGCGCAACGTCGTCACGATGGCCTCGTGCAGGTCGGCGATCTGCGCGTCGGTCAGCGTCGCGGCGATCTTGAACGGCGACATCTTCGCCGCGTGCAGCACCTCGTCGGAGTAGGCGTTGCCGATGCCCGCGATCACCTTCTGGTCGCGCAGCAGCCCCTTGATCTGGGTGCGGTTGCCGCCCACGATGCGCTTGAGCGCCTCGACGGTGAAGGCGTCGTCGAGCGGGTCGGGGCCCAGGGCGGCGATGCCGGGCACGTCCTCCGGCTTGTCGGTGACGTAGACGGCCAGCCGTTTCTGCGTGCCGGCCTCGGTCAGCTCGAACCCGGGTGCCAGGCCGTCGTCGCCGGGCGCCAGCCGTACGCGGACGGCCAGCGGCCCCTTGCCCGGCCGCACCGGCCGCGCGCCGGTCAGGTCGTCGCGCCAGCGCAGCCAGCCGGCGCGGGCCAGATGGATGATCAGGTGCAGGCCGTCGCAGTCGAGGTCGAGGAACTTGCCGTGCCTCGACACGCCCGTGACGGTGAGCCCGCCGAGCGCCGTGACCGGCGGATCGAACGTCTTGAGCGCCTGGAAGCCGACGACGTCGACGCCCGCGATCGAACGGCCGACCGCCCGCTCGCGCAGGAAGTTGGTGAGCGACTCCACCTCGGGAAGTTCCGGCATGCCCCCAGGGTATGGCGAGCGCCGGGCCGGCACGCGACTACGGCACGTCCCAGAAGGCGAGCTCGTGTGCCATGCCCTCGGCGAACAGCGCCTCCGCCCGTACGGGGTCGGGGTCGGCCTCGTCGATCATCTGCCCGATCCGTACGGTCAGCGCCGCGAACGCCGGGTCGGCGTAGGTGTCCACCCAGGCCCGGTACCGCGGCTCGGCGGGCGGGTTCTCGGCGAGGATCTTCCCAAGACTCGAATATCCCCACATACACGGATAAAGCGCGGCCAACCCCTCCCCGTAGGACCCCGCCGCCTCCAGCAGGAACGTCGTGTACGCCACGCACGCCGGCCCCTTCACCGCATTGTCCAGATCGGCCCCGAACTCCGCCGACAACGACCGATGCAGACGCAGTTCGTCGTGGTACGTCGCGTACGCCAGATCCACCAGGTCCCCCAGATGCCCGTCCGGCGCCTGCCAGGCCAGTCTGGAGAACACCCGCACATAGTCGAGCAGGTACAGGTAGTCCTGCTCCAGCCAGGACCGGAAGACCGGCTCCGGCAGGTCGCCACGCCCGATGCCGGCCACCGTGGGATGGTCGAGCTGCGCCTGGAGCAGGGGGCGGCCGATCGCGTGAAGTCTTTCCGAAATGCTCATGCTGGGAGGTTAGTGTCGGGACATGACCGTGACGATTGCCGAAGAACTCCTCCTCCTCGCCCACGACGAGGAAGAAGGCAAACAGCTCATCGGGGGCGTCCAGCTCCACCCCGCGCTCGGTGGCGCGATCCTCGCCGAGCTGGCCGCCGCGGGCCGCGTCGAGCTGGCCGACGACAAGGTGACGGTGAAGGACCCCACCCCGCTGGGCGACGCGGAGCTCGACGCCGCCCTCGCCCGCATGGCCGAGGACGGCAAGGCCAGGAAGCCCGCGTGGTGGGTGCAGCGGCTGCAGTCGGACAAGCTGCGCAGGCGCCTGCTCACCAGGCTCGCCGAGGCGGGCGTGCTGACCGAGGAGCGCGGCCGGATCCTGGGGATCTTCCCGACCACGCGCTGGCCGGAGGCGGACCCCCAGGTGGAGGCCGACGTGCGCGAGCGCGTCACGGCCGTCCTCGCCGGCGCCGACCCCGACGAGCGCACCGCCACGCTGATCGCGATCATGCACGCGGCGAAGCTCGACCGCAAAGCCTTCCCCGGCGCCGACCGCGAGCGCGTCAAGGAGATCGCCGAGGGCGAGTGGGCCGGCCAGGCGGTCGCCAAGACCATCGCCGCCATCACCGCCGCCGTCGCCGTCACCGCCTCCACCGCCGCGGTCGTCGCCGCCACCACGACCTGAGCCGGGCACGGGCGCTCCCCGCGAGGCTCGCGCCTCGCGGGGCAGGTCAGCCGGCGTCCACGATCTCCTTCGGCACGGGCTTGTCCGCCTTCAGCGCGTCGAAGAGGGCCAGCGCCTTGAGCCGGTCCCACTTGATCGCCGCGCCGCCGCCGGCCACGATCTCGTTCCCGCCGAACGGCACCACGGTCGTGACCGGGCTGTCGCCCATCGCCAGCCCCAGCGAGAGCATGTCGAACGCGCCGGTGCCGGAGTCGACCTCGACCGCGTCGGTGGCGCTCATGGCCAGCGGGATCGAGGTGAACGGGTTGATCAGCACGCCCGGGCTGGCCGCCTTCTTCACCACCGCGCCGAGGAACTGCCGCTGCCGCTTGGTGCGCTCGAAGTCCGGCAGCGCGCCGCCCTTGCGGGTGCGTACGTAGCCGAGGGCCTGGGAGCCGTTGAGCACCTGCTTGCCCTTCTTGAGCTTGAGCCCGGCCTTGGGGTCGTCGACGTCGGCCCGCACGTTGATCTCGACGCCGCCGATCGCGTCCACGATGTCCACGAAGCCGGCGAAGCCGATCTCCATGTAGTTGTCGACGTGCACGCCGGTGACGGTCTCGACCGTGCGGACCAGCAGCTTCGGCCCGCCGGCCGCGTACGCCGCGTTGAGCTTGTCGCGCCCGCGCCCCGGAATGGTCACCGCCGAGTCGCGCGGAAGGCTGACCAGGGTGGGCTTGTCGCCGTTGTCGGAGATGTGCAGCAGCATCATCGAGTCGGTGCGCTGCCCGACCGCGCGCCCGGTGGCCAGCTTCTTGCGCTCGGCCGCGGTCAGGCCCTTGCGGCTGTCGGAGCCGACCAGCAGCCAGTTGGTGCCGGGGGTGTCGGCGGGCCGGCCCGCGTACTCGTCGAGCACCCCGTCGATGCCCGCCAGCCTGGAGTTGATCCAGAAGAACAGGCCCACGGCCGCCACCAGGAGCAGCGCGACCAGGCCCGCGACGATCTTCAGGACGGTCCGGCCGCGCACCCGCGGCCCCCTGGGCCCGCGCGGCTCCTTCGGCGCGGGCTCGCCCGCCGCCCTGAGCGGTTTGACCGGGGTGTTCCCGGCGCGCTCGCGTCCGTAGACCTTGCCCGAGCGGGGAGGCGGTGGAGGCGGCGGCGACTGCTGCTCGTCGGAGTAGGCGGGCAGCTTGGACGTGGCCGCGTTCGGCACGCCCGGCGGGACCCGGTGGGCGGGTGCGCCACCGGAGCGCTGCCCGTCGCCGGGCCTCGGTGGCAGCGGGCGGCCGTCGCCCGGCGAGCGCATGGCCCGCGTACGGTCGTCCTCAGACACTTCGCCTTCTTCCCTTCGGTATGCCATAGACGCTACGTCCAACCCCCTGGCAGTGAAGACATCTCACCAAGTTTCTCCCACGGACAAGTACACACAACTAGCTGAGAGTCACTGCGGAAACATAGACGCGGACTGCGTCGTTAGCGTTATGGACGACCTCTATCGAAGGGATGATCGTGTCCGCTCCGGACTCGTGGAGTCTTGGCCCGTGCCTCGGCACGGGTTCCTCTGAGGGCTCACCCCGGTGAGCGCCTATCTCGGCCTGCTGGCCCTTTTCCTCCTCACCGCCGCCACCGGGTACTTCGTCGCCCAGGAGTTCGCCTTCGTCGCCGCCGACCGGGGCCTCCTGCGCGAGCAGGCCGCCGCCGGTGACGCCCAGGCCGAAAAGGCGCTCCAGGTGACCTCCCGGCTCTCGTTCATGCTCTCGGGCGCCCAGCTCGGCATCACCGTCACGGCCCTGCTCGTCGGTTTCCTGGCCGAGCCGGCCATCTCCGTCCTGGTACGGCCCTGGCTCGACGGCACGGGCCTGCCCGACGCGGCGATCACGGGGCTGTCCGTGGCCGCCGGCGTGTTCGTGGCGACCGTGGTGCAGATGGTGCTCGGCGAGCTGGCGCCGAAGAACCTCGGCATCGCCAGGCCCGAGCCGGTGGCCAAGTTCCTGGCCGGGTCCACGCTGGTCTACCTGGCGGTCGTGGGGCCGGTGGTCAAGCTGTTCGACTCGGCCGCCACCGGGCTGCTCCGCCGCGTCGGCATCGAGCCGGTCGAGGAGGTCGAGCACGGGGCCACCCCCGAGGAGCTCTCCCGGATCATCGAGGAGTCGACCCAGGCGGGCGAGCTGCCCCCGAGGTTGTCGGAGCTGCTGGAGCGCGCCCTGGAGTTCGGCGACCACAGCGCCGAGGAGATCATGGTGCCGCGCCCCCGCGTGGTGGCGCTGCGCGACTCCCAGCCCATCTCCGAGCTGCTGGAGGTCATGCGCGAACGCGGCCACTCCCGCTACCCCGTCATCGGCCACGACGGCGACGTGGTGGGCGTGACGGGCGTGCGCGAACTGCTGGCGTCCGGCCTGGACGAGGGCCTGGTCGGCAGCATCACCCGGCCCGCGCTGCTGGTGCCCGACTCGCTGCCGCTGCCGGCCGTCCTCGACCGGATGCGGGCGGCCGACGACGACATCGTCTGCGTCATCGACGAGTACGGCGGCCTGGCCGGCGTGCTCACCGTCGAGGACCTGGCCGAGGAGCTGGTCGGCGAGCTCGTCGACGAGAACGACCCGGAGCCGGCCGGCGCCGTCGAGCGGCCCGGCGGCGTCTGGGAGGTGCCCGGCTGGCTCAGGCTGGACGAGGTCGAGCGCGCGACCGGCGTCGCGCTGCCGGAGAGCGACGACTACGACACCCTCGCCGGCCTGGTGCTGGCCCGGCTGGGCCGGATGCCCGACCCCGGCGACGTGGTGACCGTCCCGATCGAGGGCGACGCCGACCCGTTCGCCGACGACGCGGCCGAGCACCTGGCCGAGCTGACCGTCATGTCGCTCAACCGCCGGGTGCCCGAATGGGTGCGGCTCGCGCCCGTGCAGCACGCGGAGGCGTCCCGATGACGATGATCCTGGTCAGCCTCGCGCTGCTGCTGTTCAACGCGCTGTTCGTGGCCGCCGAGTTCGCGTTCGTCTCCGCCAGGCGGCACCGTCTGGAGGAGATGGCCTCGGGCGGCAACCGCCTGGTCCGGGTCGCGGCCAAGTCGGCGGTGGGCGGCGGGCGTCAGCTCTCGCTCATGCTGGCCGGCGCGCAGCTCGGCATCACCCTGTGCACGCTGGGCCTCGGCCAGGTCACCGAGCCGGCCATCGAGCACTTCCTGGAGCCGGTCTTCGCCGCCGTCGGCGTGCCGGAGTCGCTGCGCATGCCGATCGCGCTGACGATCGCGCTGGCGCTGGTGACGTTCCTGCACATGGTGGTGGGCGAGATGGCGCCCAAGTCGTGGGCGCTGACGCACCCCGAGCGGGCGGCGCTGCTGCTGACGCTGCCGTTCCGCGGGTTCACCCAGCTCATGCGCCCGCTGCTGTCGTCGCTCAACGGGCTGACGAACCTGATCCTGCGCCTGTTCGGCGTGCAGCCGCGCGACGAGCTGGCCACCACCAGGACGCCCCGGCAGCTCGCCATGCTGGTGGGCGAGTCGGGCCGGATGGGCCTGCTCGACCGCGAGGAGCACGACCTGCTCACCCGCGCGCTGCGGCTGCAGGCCGAGGGCATCGAGCGCCTGATGGTGCCGATCGACCGGGCCGTGAAGGTGCCGCCGTCCGCCGGGTCGGCCCAGATCAGGGCCAAGGCTGCGGGCAGCGGCCACCTGCGGCTGCTGGTGGGCGGTCCGGCCGGGATCGAGGGCGTCCTGCACGCCCGCGACGCCCTCCTTCAGCCCGCGCGTACGGCCGGTGAGCTCGCCAGGCCGCTGCCGAGGCTCGCGTGCGTCACGCAGGTGCCCGAGGCCGTGACGGCCCTTCAGGAGGCCCGCGCGCACCTGGCGCTGGTCACCGGCCAGGGCGGCGCGGTCATCGGCATGGTGAGCCTCACGGACCTGCTGGGCGAGCTCCTGGACACTAAGGCCGCCTCGCGCGCCTACTCCCCGGCGGCGAACCCGTCGAGGTAGGCGGCGTGCTGCGCCCGCTCGGCCTCGATGAGCGGGTGCGGCTCGGCGTAGACGTGCTCGAAGATCGCCGAAGGGGCGGGGTCGGGCAGTTCGAGCAGCCGCCTGCGCAGCTCGGCCCCGATCTTGGCGGCGTCGGCCTCGACCTCGCGGAAGAAGTCGTCGCCGGTGCCGGCCGCGGTCAGGTACGCCCTGACCCGTTCGATGGGGTCGCGCCGCCGCCACGCCTCGACGTCGTCCTTGGCCCGGTAGCGGGTGGGGTCGTCGGAGGTGGTGTGCGCCCCCATCCGGTACGTGAACGCCTCGACGAGCGTGGGCCCCTGCCCCGACCGGGCGTCGGCCAGCGCCTTGCGCGTGACCGCCAGGCAGGCCAGCACGTCGTTGCCGTCGACCCGGACGCCGGGGAACCCGAAGCCCTCGGCCCTGCGGTACAGCGGGATCCGCGACTGGCGTTCCTGGGGCTCGGAGATGGCCCACTGGTTGTTCTGGCAGAAGAACACGATCGGCGCGTGGCAGGCGCCCGCGAAGACGAACGCCTCGTTCACGTCGCCCTGGGAGGTGGCGCCGTCGCCGAAGTAGACGATGGTCGCCCCGGCCTTGTCGGTGCCGATGACGCCGTCGCGCTGCATGCCCATCGCGTAACCGGTGGCGTGCAGCGCCTGCGTCCCGATGACGATCGTGTACAGGAAGAAGTTGTGCCGGGACGGGTCCCAGCCGCCGTGGTTGACGCCGCGCCACATGGCGACCACGTCGAGGGGGTCCATCCCCCGGCAGTAGGCGACCCCGTGCTCCCGGTAGGAGGGGAAGACGGCGTCCAGATCCCCGATGGCGCGCCCGGAGCCGACCTGGGCGGCCTCCTGCCCGAGCAGTGACGTCCACAGCCCCAGCTCCCCCTGACGGGCGAGCGCGACGGCCTCGGAGTCGATCCGCCGGACGGCCACGAGATCCCGGTAAAGATCCCGGATCTCATCATCCGAGACGACCAGCGGATATTCGGGATGCTCCACACGCTCACCGGAGGGCGTGAGCAGCTGAACCATCGAGTCATCCATTGTGCGGCAACCCCCTGAACGGAAACCCAGCGGCCACAGTTTGCCGTAGCCCTCAGGATCACCCGAACCCGCCCACCAATCCAATGTGACCTAAATCACGCAAGCCACCAGAAAGTTCCCTGCAAGCCGGCTGACCTAAAGTCCAAGTGCCACGTCACAAGAAAGAAAGCCCAGGACCCTTGCGCACCAGGACCCGGTACGAAACTGTGGGCCAGGCCCAGGAGATGAGCAACCCGCGTGGATGGGGGCCCGGGGGAGAATCCCCCGAAAGCTTGTCCCCCTGGGGGTCCGGGGGTTATCCCCCGGGGAGATATGACGAGGGGACCCGAGGGAGCCGACCTGTAAGGCCGGCGACCAAGGATCCCCTAGTCACCGAGTGGGCGAGGAGGGATTTGAACCCTCACGTCCTTTCGGACACACGGACCTGAACCGTGCGCGTCTGCCGTTCCGCCACCCGCCCGTTTGTGGGTGCGGAGAAACAGTAGCACGGAACAGCCACTGGTACTGAACCCGGATACGATCGCAGAAGACACGGAAGCGGAGGAGCTGGGCGCGACTGGCAACGAGCGTCACGACGCCGCCACGTGGGACGAGCGGAAACCGGGCGCCGGAAGCGTCTGGGGCCGCGATCATATGCAGGGAAGAAGGGAGGTACCCGGTGGGAGTCCTTCAGCGCTTCGAGCGAAGGCTCGAAGGCTTGGTTGAGGGGGCCTTTGCGCGGGCGTTCAAATCTGACCTTCAGCCGGTCGAGGTCGCCAGCGCGGTTCAACGGGAGATGGACGAGCGGGCGGCGATCGTCGCACAGGGCCGGACGCTCGTGCCCAACGACTTCGTGGTGGAGCTGTCCACGACCGACAGCGAACGGCTTGAGGTCTACGCCGACAGCATCAGCCACGAGCTGGCCAACCTCGCCAGGGAGTACGCCAAGGAACAGGGCTACTCCTTCGTGGGACCGGTCCGGGTGCGCTTCGAGACCGCCGGAGACCTGGCTGTGGGCCTGTTCCGCATCCGGTCCGGCGTCATCCGCGGCGCGACGGTCGAGCAGGACGAGATCCGCCAGCCGGCGAGCGACCTGCCCCCGTCCAGGCCCGGGGCCTTCAACGGGCGGCCCAGGCTGCTCGTCTCCACCCAGGACGACCCGCAGGGCGACCGCTCCTACGAGCTCACCACGCCGGTGACCTTGCTCGGCAGGGGCACCGACTGCGATCTTCGTCTTGTCGATCCGGGAGTGTCGCGGCACCATGCGGAGCTGCGCGTCGAGGGGCAGCTCGTGGCCCTCGTCGATCTCGGTTCGACGAACGGCACCTTCGTCAACGGCCAGCCGGTACGCAGAATCGAGCTCCAGAACGGCACGCGAGTGACGCTGGGACGCACGACTCTGGTGTTCCGGCGCGATTAGGGGTAGACAGACGGTCCATGTCCGAGCTCACGCTGCTGCTGATCCGGCTCGCCTTCCTGGCGGTGCTGTGGTTTTTCGTCATTGCCGCAGTCGGCGTGATCCGGACTGACTTGTTCGGTTCACGCACGGCTCCCGCGGGCCCGCGCAAAGCCGTGAAGCCCGCCAAACCGGTGGCCAAGCCCAAGAGCAAGAAGGGCGAGCCACGCCAGCTCATCGTTACCGGTGGCCCATTGCAGGGCACCACCATTAACCTCACGGAGACGCCCATCACCATTGGCCGGGCGAACGACGCCACGCTGGTAGTCAGCGACGACTACGCATCCAGCCGGCATGCCCGGCTCTTCCCTCAGGACGGTCAGTGGATCGTGGAAGATCTCGGTTCGACCAACGGCACGTATCTCGACCGCTCGAAAGTCACCCGTCCGACCCCGGTGCCGCTCGGTGTTCCGATCCGCGTCGGCAAGACAGTCATTGAATTGCGCAAATGACCATCGCACTCCGCTACGCCGCCCGCTCGGACGTCGGCCTCCTCCGCGAAGGGAACGAGGACTCGGCGTACGCTAGCGGCCGCCTGCTGGCCGTCGCCGACGGCATGGGCGGGCACGCACACGGCGAGGTGGCGAGCTCTGTCGCCATCGCCGCCATGGCCTCTCTGGAAGAGGCCCAACAGGGGGGTGACCTGCTCAACGCCATTGAGGCAGCGGTGCGCGACGCCAATCGCCGGCTGCACGAGATGGTCGGGCGGGATCCCAGCCTCAAAGGCATGGGCACGACGCTCACCGCCATGCTCTGGAACGGCACCCAGGTCGCCCTGGTGCACGTGGGCGACTCGCGCGCCTACCTCCTGAGACGCGGCGAGCTCTACCAGATCACCCATGACCACACCCTGGTGCAGCAGCTCGTCGACGACGGGCGCATCACGCCCGAAGAGGCGGCCACGCACCCCCAACGATCGATCCTGCTGCGCGCGCTCGACGGCAGCGGCGAGGTCGATCCCGACCTCACCCTGCGCGAGGCGCAGGTGGGCGACCGCTACCTGCTCTGTTCCGACGGCCTGTCGGGCGTGGTGAGCGCCGAGACGCTGCACGCCACGCTGACCAACATCGACGACCCCGAAGAGGTGGTCCGCCAGCTCATCGATCTGGCGAACCGGGGCGGCGGGCCCGACAACATCACGTGCGTGCTCGCCGACGTGCTGGAGATCAGCGACGGCCAGGAGGTTCCCGTGGAGGCGGCGGTCGTCGGCGCCGCGGGGATGACCAGGCTACGAGGAGGCGCCCCGGAGACCCAGCCGGGGCGAGTGAGCGCGGTGACCGCACCCCAGCCGGCGATCGCCGACGGTGACGACTTCGACGAGCCGGTCGCGCAGGCGACCCGGCGGTCGGGGCGGCGCCGTCGTGTGTGGCCCGTGCTGGTCACCGTGCTCGGGGTGGGCGCCGTCGCCTTGGGCGCCGGCGGTTACCTCGGATGGCAGTGGACCCAGGACCAGTTCTTCGTCGGTGCCAGGGGCGACGAAGTGGTCATCTTCCAGGGGATCAAGCAGGAGGTGGGGCCGATCGAGTTCTTCCACGTGGAGAAGCGCACCGGCCGTCCGCTCTCCAAGCTGTCCCCGGCGGACCAGGCCCTGATCAAGAGCGGCATCCCCGTCACCGACGTCAACGAAGGCGTGACGAAGATAAACGGATTGAAGTTCTCCCAGGACGACACGGGCGACAAGGGCGACACGAGCACCACGGCCACGTCGCCCACGCCCACCGCCACCAAGACGAAATCGCAATAAATGGCAGAAATGCTCGCGACCCCCGTCCCGATGCCGGCCAAACGGCGGGTGGCCCAGCTGGTCCTGCTCGCCATGGCGGTGCTGATCATCATGGGCGCCTACGCCAACGTCGGCCTGGCCGTCGACGGCAAGGTGCCGGCCGGCATGCTGGCCTACGGCCTGGGCCTGGGCGGCCTGATGCTGGCGGCCTACCTGGTGCTGGCCAAGTTCGCGCCATGGGCCGACCCGCTGATCCTGCCGCTGGTGACCCTGATCAACGGCCTCGGGCTGGTGATGATCTACCGGCTGGAGTCGGCCGACATGGGCGGCGCCTCCACGGCCAACCAGATCATGTGGACCGGCGTCGGCGTCGTGATGTTCTCGATCACGCTGATCGTGCTGCGCGACCACCGCATGCTGCAACGCCTGACGTACACGGCGGGCGCGGTGGGCCTGGTGCTGCTGGCGATCCCGGCGCTGCTGCCCGGCTCGCTCAGCGAGGTCCAGGGCGCCAAGATCTGGATCCGCATCGGCGGCTTCTCCATCCAGCCGGGCGAGTTCGCCAAGCTGGCGCTGGTGGTCTTCTTCGCCGGTTATCTGGTGGCCAAGCGCGACGTGCTGGCGCTGGCCGGGCGGCGGCTGCTCTTCATCGACCTGCCGCGTGCCCGCGACCTCGGCCCGGTCCTGGTGACCTGGGGCCTCAGCCTGCTGGTGCTGGTCTTCGAGAAGGACCTCGGCACCTCGCTGCTGCTGTTCGGCACGTTCATCGCGATGCTCTACATCGCCACCCAGCGCACCTCGTGGGTGCTCATCGGCGTCCTGCTGTTCGTCGGCGGCGCCTTCCTCGCCGGGCAGGTCTTCGACCACGTGGGCGCGCGTTTCGACGCCTGGCTCGACCCGAGCAACCCGATCTACTTCGGCACCGACCCCGTCTGCCAGCAGGGCGGCGCGGGCGACCCGATGTGCAGCAAGAGCTACCAGATCATGCAGGGGCTGTTCGGGTTCGGCGCGGGCGGCATCCTCGGCACCGGGCTCGGCCAGGGGCACCCCGACCTGATCCCGCTGAGCTTCTCCGACTTCATCTTCGCCGCGACCGGCGAGGAGCTCGGGCTGACCGGCCTGATGGCGCTGCTCATGCTCTACGCGCTGCTGGTCGAGCGCGGCCTGCGCACCTCGCTCGTGGCCCGCGACCCGTTCTCGAAGCTGCTGGCGGGCGGCCTGTCGTTCATCCTGGCCTGGCAGGTGTTCATCATCGTCGGCGGCGTGACGAACCTCATCCCCCTGACCGGCCTGGTCACCCCGTTCATGTCGCAGGGCGGCTCGGCGCTGCTGGCTAACTGGATCCTTATCGCGCTGCTGGTACGCATGTCGGACGCGGCGCGACGGCCCCCGCCCCAGGCGATCCAGAACGAAGGACTCACCCAGGTGTTCCAGCGATGAACAGCACTCTGAAGCGTGCGGCCGTGGCCTGCCTGGTCATGTTCGCGCTCCTGATGATCAACGTGAACATCCTCCAGGCGGTCCGCGCCGACGACTACCGCTCCAACCCGAGCAACCGCCGCAACTACTACGAGCGCTACGCCGTCGAGCGCGGCCGCATCACCGCCGGCGGCAAGGTGATCGCCCAGTCGGTGGAGACCGACAGCAAGAACTTCCGCTTCGTCAGGAAGTACACCGACGGCAAGCTCTACGCGCACGTCACCGGCTACTTCTCGCCCGAGAGCGCGAGCGCGATCGAGGGGGCCGAGAACAAGCTGCTCGACGGCTCCAGCGCCGACCTG
Organism: Nonomuraea sp. NPDC049684; assembly: GCF_044465345.1. Classification (NCBI taxonomy): domain Bacteria; kingdom Bacillati; phylum Actinomycetota; class Actinomycetes; order Streptosporangiales; family Streptosporangiaceae; genus Nonomuraea; species Nonomuraea sp. NPDC049684. Next base: position 62,583 of record NZ_JBITLO010000026.1, read on the forward strand.
CTGCTGCGGCGCAGCATCGACCTGTTCACGGGCGAGCCGACCAGGGGCGCGAACGTCGACCTGACGATCAACCCCAAGGCGCAGAAGGCGGCCTACGACGCGCTGCGCGCCAGTGGCAAGCGCGGCGCGCTGGTGGCGCTCGACCCGCGGACGGGCGGCATCCTCGCGATGGTCTCGCTGCCCACCTTCGACCCGGCCGAGCTGTCGGGCACCGACAAGGGCACGGTGTTCTCCCGCTACAACGAGCTGGACAAGGACAAGAGCCAGCCGCTGCTCAACCGGGCCATCGCCCAGACGTACCCGCCGGGGTCGACGTTCAAGGTCGTGACGGCGGCGGCGTACCTGGAGGACGACTCCTCGCGCGGCGGCGACACCACGGTCGACGCGCCGCAGCGGCTGCCGCTGCCCAACACGAACATCAGCCTGCCCAACTACGGCGGCGCGGCCTGCGGCGCCGGCCAGGTGCCGCTCGTGTACGCGCTGGAGAAGTCCTGCAACACGCCGTTCGCCAAGATCGGCATGCAGCTGGGCTACGACAAGCTCAACGAGCAGACCGAGAAGTTCGGCATGGGCAAGCAGATCGGCGTGCCGATGTCGGTGGCCCAGAGCGACTTCGGCAGCAAGTACGACGACGCCGCGCTCGCGATGGCCTCGATCGGCCAGCGCGACAACCGGATGACGCCGCTGCAGATGGCCATGATCGCGGCCGGCATCGCCAACGACGGCAAGGTGATGAAGCCGTACCTGGTGAACAAGATCACCGACTCCAAGAACGACGTCATGGAGGAGGCCAAGCCCGAGGAGCTGACCGAGGCGGTCAGCTCCGAGACGGCGAGCAAGCTCCGCGACATGATGGTCAGCGTGGTCAACAACGGCACGGCCAACCTCGCGCAGGTGCCGGGCGTCCAGGTGGGCGGCAAGACCGGCACCGCGGAGACCAGCAACGGCGCGCCGCCGCACGCCTGGTTCATCTCCTTCGCGCCCGCAGAGAACCCGAAGGTGGCGCTGGCGGTCATCGTCGAGTCGGGCGCGGCCAACGTCGGCGCGGAGGCCACGGGCGGCCACACCGCCGCCCCGATCGCAAAGGCTGTGCTGGAGGCGGTGCTGAACAAGTGAGTGACGGTAACGTGCTGGGTCATGCGGCTCCGTAACCGCTACCTTCTGCTCTCCCGCATCGCCACGGGCGGTATGGGAGAGGTGTGGCGCGCCCGTGACGAGCTTCTGGGCCGCGAGGTCGCGGTCAAGATCCTGCGCAGTCACATGCACGCCGACCCCACGTTCCGCGAGCGCTTCCGCAACGAGGCGCGGCTCACCGCCGCCCTGGCCGACCCCGGGGTGGCCCAGATCTTCGACTACGGCGAGCAGAGCGATCTGGCCTATCTCGTGATGGAGCTGGTGCACGGCGAGCCGCTGTCGGCCATCCTGGGCCGCAACGGCGCGCTCGGGCCCGAGGTGGCGCTCGACGTGGTGCACCAGACCGCCAAGGCGCTGCACGCGGCCCACTCCTCCGGGATCATCCACAGGGACGTCAAGCCCGGCAACCTGCTGGTCACCCGCGAGGGCACGATCAAGGTGACCGACTTCGGCATCGCCCGCGCCCTGGAGGCCGCGCCCGTCACGCAGACCGGCACCGTGCTCGGCACCGCCCAGTACGTCAGCCCCGAGCAGGCCCAGGGCTTCCCGCTCACGCCCGCGACCGACCTGTACTCGCTGGGCGTGGTGGCCTACGAGTGCCTGGCCGGCCACACGCCGTTCCGGGCCGACAGCCAGGTGGCGATCGCGCTGCTGCACCTCAACGAGCAGCCGCCGCCGCTCGGCGCGGACGTGCCCGTCCCGGTGCGCGACCTGGTCATGACGCTGCTGTCCAAGGAGCCGGGGATGCGTCCGGCCTCGGCGCTGGAGGCGGCCGACCGGGCGTACGTGCTGCGCCAGTCGCTGGTGGAGGGCGTCGAGCAGGGCGCCGACCTGAGCATGTTCACCGACCCCGCGGGTTTCCGGGTGCGCGAGCCGGCCACGGAGGACCAGCGGGCGACCGAGAGCCTCGCCCCGGCGACGACGGTCCAGAGCCCGCCCGATCCGCCGGCCCGCAGCCGCCGCGGCGCGCGGACGCTGGCGCTGGTCGCGACGGCCGGTTGCGTGGCCGCGGTGGGGCTGAGCGCGATCACGTTCGCCAACCGCGATACGACGCCGCCGCCCCTGCCGGAGATCGCCGAGCCGAGCCACTCCCCGATGCAGTCACCTGAGCTGCTCAGGCCCACGCGGACCAAGAAGCACACGCGCCGACCCCCGGCGCTTCCGGTGAAGTCGACGCGGCCGGTACCCTCGCGGTCGGCTACGGTAAGCAAGTCGGCTACTCCCACGAAGAAGCCGACACCGAAGCCAACCCCGACCACCCGTACCCCGACTCCCACCCCCACCACCCCAACGCCCAGCAGGACACCGACAACTCCGACACCAACCGCTTCGCCGGACCCGGGTGGCACAAACCCGCCGAAGGAGGAGACGTGATGCGCTACGGGGTCGATGATGGACACCGGCGGCCCCCCGAGCAGGCCGGTACCCAAGATGAACGGTAAGGGACAGTGCAGGAAATGACTCAGCCTCGGCTACTCGGAGGTCGTTACGAGCTCGACGGTGTCGTCGGGCGCGGCGGCATGGCCGAGGTGTATCGCGCCCGAGACATCCGGCTGGACCGCATAGTCGCGATCAAGACCCTCCGCTCCGACCTGGCGCGCGATCACACCTTCCAGGCCCGCTTCCGCCGCGAGGCGCAGTCGGCGGCCTCACTGAACCACCCCGCCGTCGTCGCGGTCTACGACACCGGCGAAGACGTCACCGACGGCACCCCGGTGCCCTACATCGTGATGGAGTACGTCGACGGCCGGACGCTGCGCGACCTGCTGCGCCAGGACCGCCGGCTGCTGCCCGAGCGGGCGGCCGAGCTGGTCGACGGCATCCTGCGCGCGCTCGACTACAGCCACCGCGGCGGCATCGTCCACCGTGACATCAAGCCGGCCAACGTGATGATCACGCGCGCCGGCGACGTCAAGGTGATGGACTTCGGCATCGCGCGCGCGATGGCCGACTCGGCCGCCACCATGACCCAGACGGCGCAGGTGATAGGGACCGCCCAGTACCTGTCGCCCGAGCAGGCCCGCGGCGAGCGCGTCGACGCCCGCAGCGACATCTACTCCACCGGCTGCGTGCTGTACGAGCTGCTCACCGGCCAGCCGCCGTTCACCGGCGACTCCCCGGTGGCGATCGCCTACCAGCACGTCCGCGAAGAGCCGATCCCGCCCTCGCAGATCGACCGCGAGATCCCGGCGTGGGCCGACGCGATCGTCCTCAAGGCCATGGCCAAGGACCCGGCCCACCGCTACCAGAACGCCGGCGAGATGCGGGCCGACATCCAGCGGGCCATGTCCGGCATGCCGGTCGACGCCCAGACGATGGCGATGACCGGGAACTTCAACCAGGGCACCCGCATGATGACCGCCACCCAGGCGGCCCAGGGCCCGGCCACGCAGCGCACCGGCGCGGTCCCGCCGTACGAGTACGGCGACGGCGACGGCTCCCGCGTGGGGCGGCGCAGGGCGTCCGGCGGCGGTGGCGGCAACGCGGTCAAGACAGCGTTGTGGATCATCATCCCGCTGCTGATCATCGGGGCCTTCGTCACGGTCGGCTACCTGGTGTTCGGCACCAAGACCGCGCCCACCGACGCCTCGGTCACCATCCCGGCCCTGTCCACGCAGAAGCAGGGGGCCGCGCAACAGGCGCTCGTCACTCTGGGCCTGAAGCCCGAGGTGGTGCAGGAGGCCAGCGACGAGTTCGGCAAGGGCACGGTGATCAGGACCGAGCCGGCGGAGGGCGAGAAGGTCGAGAAGGGCGCCACGGTCAAGCTGTTCGTGTCCAAGGGCAAGGAGAAGGTCGCCGTACCCGACGGGCTCATCGGCATGAGCACCCAGGACGCGATCAAGGCCCTCGACGACGTCGGGCTGAAGGGCGTGGTCAAGACCAAGCAGTCCGCCAAGCCCCAGGGCAAGGTCTTCGAGACCAAGCCGGCGGCCGGCACCGAGATCGAGAAGGACACCAGCGTCACGCTCTACGTGCCGTTCGAGCTGACCGAGCTGCCCGACGTGATCGGCTACACCCAGCAGGACGCCATCGCCGCGCTCAAGGGCGCCGGTTTCAAGGTGAAGGTGTCGCCGCAGGCCAGCGACCAGGCCGAGGGCACGGTCATCCAGCAGAACCCGGGTGCCGGGCAGAAGCTGCAGCCGAACACGACGATCACGATCGTGGTGTCCACCGGGCCCGAGACGGCTCCGCCGCCCACCAACGAGCAGCCGACCGAGCAACCGACCGACGACCAGACGGACTTCCCGTCCGACGAGCCGACCGAGGACAACCCGATCGGCGACGACGGCCTCAACGGCTGACCTACCACCGAGGGCCGCTCCTCTCCACCCGGGGAAGGGCGGCCTTCGGCGTTCCACCGCAACGCCCACTCCGCCTTGCCTGTAGGGCCGGGGGCCGAGTGTCCCGCCCTGCCGGAAGGGGCGGAGTGGCGAGCGTCCCGCGTCGCGAGAAGGGCAGGGGGCGGACGGCCCGCGCTGCGGGAAGGCCGAGAGGTGGTGAGTTTCCCGTCTTGCTGTAAGGAGCGGGGGGCGAGCGTCCCGCCCTGCGGGAGGGCCGGGGTGGCGAGAGGGCCGTCCTGTGAGAGGCGCCGGGGGTGGCGAGCGGCCCGTCCTGCCAGAAGGGGTGGAATGTGGGTGTTCTGGCTTGTCGGGGGCGTGGGAACGCCCCCGCCGCTCGGGGGCAACGGCGGGGGCGCTCATTTGGTAGTCGCTCTGTGCGAGCCGGGCGTTACACGATCCCGTGCAGCCAGTTCCCGAGCAGCCGGTGACCGTGCTCGGACAGCACCGACTCCGGGTGGAACTGGATGCCCTCGATGGGCGCCCGGCGGTGGCGCAGGCCCATGATGACCCCGTCGTCGGTGCGGGCGGTCACGTCGAGGACCTCGGGGACGGTCTCCGGCAGCACGGCGAGCGAGTGGTAGCGGGTCATCGGCACCGGCGACGGCAGGCCCTCGAAGACGCCCTTGCCGTCGTGGTGCACGGCGCTGGTGCGCCCGTGGACCAGTTCGGGCGCGCGGGCCACGGTGGCGCCGAAGGCGACCGCGATGGCCTGGTGGCCGAGGCAGACGCCGAGCAGGGGCGTCCCGCGCTCGGCCGCGCGCAGCACCAGGGGCACGCTCACGCCGGCCGCCTCCGGGGTGCCCGGCCCGGGGCTGACGAGCACGCCGTCGAAGGCGTCGCCGTCGCGCACGTCCACGACGTCGCGGGGACGGACGTCGCAGTCGGCGCCCAGCACGCGCAGGTACTGGACGATCGTGTGGACGAAGCTGTCGTGGTTGTCCACGACCAGCACGCGGGTCATCTTCTTACGGTCACCTCGTCGAGCGTCACCGCCGGCTCCAGGAGCGGGAACACGGCATACCAGAGTACGACCCCCGCGACCGTGACCAGCAAGGCGGCCGCCAGCACCTTGCGACGGGGGTCGCCGGGCAGTTTGCGCCAGATCCAGCCGTACATGTCATTCCTTTCTGAGCTCGGTCTTCTTGAGCACGCCGTACACGATGAGGCGCTGGGCGGCGGAGTACTCGGGGTGGCAGGTGGAGAGGGTGATGTAGGCGCGGATGGGACGGATGTCGGGCTTGCCGGGGACGGGGGCGAGCACGTCCACCTCCGTGGGCTCCACGACGTCCTGGGACGTGACGCGGTAGGTGTAGCGGGCCTCGGGGGCGTCCACGATGATCTCGTCGCCGCGTTCGAGCTCGTCGAGCTCCTTGAACGGGGCCGCGTACGTGGTCCGGTGGCCCGAGACCACGAAGTTGCCGATCTGGCCGGGCATGGCGCTGTCGGGGTAGTGTCCCGGGCCCTTCTTGAGGTGCTCGGCGTCCACGCCCTCGACGATGGCGTACCGGTAGTCGCGGCCGAGCCTCGGAATGCTGAGCATGGCGACGGCCTTGCCGAGCTCGATCTTGTCGATGCGGCCGCGGTCGCGCTCGGCTCGCTCGGCGGCCAGCTCGCGCTGGAGCAGCAACTGCTGGCTCCTGGTGTAGGCGCCGGTGCCCCAGAGCAGGTAGGCGCAGAACAACATGAGGACCAGGCCGGCGGTGATGCTCAGCTCCCCCACGGCCCGGAAGATGGACCGCATGTCGTCAGCGTATTCATGACATCTCCCGACGCGGGGGATCGCCATGTCGTGCGCGTGGCGACTATCCTGGGGCACGCTTCAACTACGCTTAACGAAGAGCCTGTGGACGATCCGGAAGCCCAGGCCCTCAGCAGGAGTTACCCAGTGCCCAAGTCCAAGGCTCGCAAGAAGGCGGTTTACACCCCGCCGCAGAAGTCCCAGCAGGTCAAGGTCAGCCCGCGCTGGCTGGCGCCCACCATGGTGGTGTCCTGGATCATCGGCATCCTGTGGATCGCGATCTACTACGTCGCCCCGCAGGCGCCCTTCTTCAGCGACCTCCAGAACTGGAACCTGCTGATCGGGTTTGTCTTCATCATCTTCGGTGTGGTTCTTTCCACCCGCTGGCGTTAGTTCTTTCCACAGTCTTTTCCACAGCCTGGGGAAGTCAGATCGAGCTCAGGATCGCCGAGGTCCGGGCCATCACGAGCACGGCTAGCACGGCCAGCGCTCCCGCGATCGCCAGCACCTGCCACAGGGTCCGGTTGTTCTTGGGGGCGTAGGCCATCGCTCCCGCCAGCACCGAGCCGGTGATCAGGCCGCCGACGTGCCCGGTCCAGCTGATGCCCGGGAACACGAAGGTGATCACCAGGTTGATCACGATGAGCATGGCGATGCCGCGTACGTCCATGTTGAGCTTGCGGCCCACCACGAAGACGGCGCCGAAGAGGCCGAAGATGGCTCCCGACGCGCCCACGGTCGGCTGGCCGAGCGGGTCGAGCCAGAGGCTGAGCACGCTGCCGCCGACGGCGCTGACGAGGTAGAGGGCCGTGTAGCGCACGTGGCCGAAGGCGCGCTCCAGGTAGGGCCCGACGACGTAGAGCGCCCAGCAGTTGAACAGGATGTGGAAGACGCCGGCGTGCACGAACGCGGCGCTGACCAGCCGGTAGTAGTCGCCGAAGACCGCCACTCCGGCCGGCCACATCTGCAGCGCGCCGGTGACGGCGGGCACGAGGTACTGGGCGCCGAAGACCAGGACGTTGACGGCCAGGATGGCCCAGGTGACGTACGGCGTGCCGACGACCTGGCCGCCGAAGGTGGAGCGGGCCTGGCGGAAGCCCTGGCTGCCCTGGGCGACGCATTCGGGGCACTGGAAGCCCACGGCGGCGTCGCGCATGCAGTCGGGGCAGATGGGCCGGTCGCAGCGCTGGCAGCGGACCCAGGTCTCCCTGCCGGGATGCCGGTAGCACGTGGGGACCGCCTCGGCGGGCTGCTCGGGCTGCGAGGGCGGGCTGGGCGGCTGGCTGGTCATGTCCAGAGCCTATGACGTACCAGCCCCAGCTGTGTGCTGTCGATCAGGGCTGTGACATGCCTGCCCGAAGGGGGCGGGACCCGTGGACGGCCCGCCCCCGTCAGGGATGGGCTCAGCCCTGCACGCGCTCGATGGTGACCGACTCCAGGACGACGTCCTGGACGGGACGGTCACGCCGGTCGGTGTCGGTCTTGGCGATGGCGTCGACGACGTCCTGGCCCTCGACGACCTCACCGAAGATCGTGTGCTTGCCGTTGAGGTGCGGCGTGGGCACGACCGTGATGAAGAACTGCGAGCCGTTGGTGCCCTTGCCGAACCGGACGCCCGCGTTGGCCATGGCCAGCAGGTAGGGCCGGTTGAAGTAGAGGTCCGGGTGGATCTCGTCGTCGAACTCGTAGCCGGGGCCGCCGATGCCCTGGCCGAGCGGGTCGCCGCCCTGGATCATGAAACCGGAGATGACCCGGTGGAAGATGGTCCCGTCGTACAGCCGGGCCGTGCTCTTCTCACCCGACTCCGGGTGCGTCCACTCGCGGGTGCCCTCGGCGAGCTCCACGAAGTTCCGGACGGTCTTCGGCGCCTGGTTCGGGAAAAGCTCGACCTTGATATCGCCGCGATTGGTCTTCAGATTTGCGATCAGCTTCTCAGCCACGAGACAGCTGCCCCCCTCTATGCACAGGGTTGTTTGTGATGTTGTGAGAAATATGGCCGTTCGGCCTCCTGAGCCATCCTCCCATGGACCGCCATGATTGAGCCGCCTTGTCCAGGGAAGGTCAAGCGCGGGGCCCCAACGACAGGGGAGGTTGTCGTGTCCCTGACACTGAAGAGACGCCGCGTGGTAATAGAGGTACCCGCCACGTGGATGGGCCGCATGAAGGCCCAGGCCGTCAAGACCGGCCATCGCATGGCGCCAATGGCGGACCAGGCCAAGGTGGCCACCGCACAGCGCATCGAAGACGCCCGTTACTGGGCGGCGCCGAGGCTCGACGCCGCGGCGCACGGGTTCGAGGATCAGGTCGCTCCCAAGGTCAGCAGGATGCTGTCGGCGGCGGCCAAGCGAATCGACCCCAAACCGTCCCGGTCACGGCGGTGGCCGACGATGGTGCTGCTGACCGGTCTTGCGGTCGGCGCGATCGGCTACATGGCCTACCGCCGCAACGCCCAGCAGTGGACCGAGCACATGAAGGACTCTGCCTCCGATGCATCACGCTGGGTCGGCGAGAAGGCGGACCGGACCGCGCATTCTGCGGACCGGATGGCGTCCAACGTGCAGAACAAGACGGACCAGGCATCGCACAACATGCCCTGATCCGGACCGGAAGCGCGCCTCCGCTCTCACGAGCGGGGGCGCGCTTCCGCGTTCCGGCCCCCGTTGACTCTTCACCAAGCGCTTGCTACAAAGCCGGGCATGGCGCTGTCACCACTCGACGATCACCCCGTGCACCAGACCGCCCAGGTCATGCGGCACGTCGCCACCTCCGACCGCAACTTCTACGACCGCTACTACTTCAACTGCCACGCAGGCACCGACGAGCTCATGCTGATCGTCGGCCTCGGCCAGTACCCCAACCTCGGCGTCACCGACGCCTTCGCCCTCGTCAGGCACGGCGACCTGCACCGGGTCGTGCGGGCCTCGCGCGAGCTGGGCCCCGACCGGATGGACACCGGGATCGGCCCCTTCCGGGTCGAGGTGATCGAAGGGCTCAAGCGGCTCCGCGTGATCCTGGAGCCGACCGAGCATGGCCTTTCCTTCGAGCTCGACTGGGAGGGGACGATCCCGGCGACCCTAGAACCCCGCCACCACCTGCGCCGGCAGGAACGGGTGATGTTCGACTCGGTGCGGCTCGCCCAGACCGGCCGCTGGTCCGGCAGCATCACCGTCGGCGACCAGGTGATCCCGGTCACCCCCGACCGCTGGCTCGGCACCAGGGACCGGTCGTGGGGCGTGCGGCCGGTCGGCGAGCCCGAGCCGCCCGGCATCCAGGCCAACGACCCCGGCACGTTCTACTGGCTGTACGCGCCGATGAAGTTCGACGACCACGCCATCCTGTGCATCATCCAGGAGGACCACCGTGGCCGGCGGCTGCTGGAGGAGGCCGTGCGCGTCTGGACGGACGGGCGGGAGGAGGAGTACCTCGGCCGGCCGGACTACCGCCCGGTCTACGCCCCGGGCACCCGGGACGTCGTGGACGCCGTGATCGCGTTCTCGCCGCCGGGCGGCAGGCCGTTCGAGGTGCGCTGCACGCCGGTGCTGCCGGTCCACCTCATGGCCGGCACCGGGTACGGGCTGGAGCCGGAGTGGCGGCACGGCATGTACCAGGGGCCGGGGCCGGTCGTGCAGGGGGTGACGTACCGGCTGCCCGACGACGCCGCCAGGATGTGGGGCCTGGTCGACGCCGTCGGCCGCTTCGAGTACGACGGGCTCGTCGGTTACGGGCTGTACGAGTACTGGGCGCTCGGCCCGCACCCGTCGTTCCCCGGCTGAACCTACTTGGCGGGCTCGGCCGAGGCGCACACGATGTGGACGACCTTGCCGGGGTCGTCCAGCTTCACGGCGCCCGGGGGAAGCTCGGTCGCGGGCAGCGCCGGCAGCATCCGCGCCGCCTCGCCCTCGGGAAGGGGGGCGCTCGGGGCCGCGGGTGCGGCCTCGCCCTCGGGAAGGGTGGCGCTCGGGGTGGTCGGCGCGGCCTCGGTGCCGGCCTGAGGGGCCGCCGGGGCGGCCGGGACCGAAGGCGTGGTCGGGGTGGCCTCGGTGACGGTCCCGGGGGCGAGTTCGATCACGCGGCCGCGCTCGGCCTTGAGTTCCGGCGCGCCGTCCGCCCGCTCCCCCTTCTCGGCGCGCATGACGAACACGCGGGCCACCGGGCCGTCGGCGAGCTTGATCTCCTTGCCGTCCGGCGTCCGGCAGGACACGGCCGCTGTGGTGACGGTGGTCGCGGCGGTGGCGTCGGGGGCGGGGGTTCCGTCGGCCAGGGCGGAGCCGCCCAGGCCCGCGAGCGCGAGCACCCCCACCGTGCCGAGGACCGCGAGACGTCGCTTGAACATGCATTCTCCTCAGTGGAATCCATCCGAACGCCCCGAGCGTGCTCGCCCGCACCTGAAGCGACCCTGAACGCGCCCTAGATGATCTTCAGGTTGGCTTTAGGTTCGCTCAGGCACTCTGGACGTCGTGCGAGTGCTGCTGGTGGAGGACGAGGAACGGCTGGCCGGCCTGATCAAGGGCGGGCTGGCGGGCGAGGGCTTCGCCGTGGACGTGGCCCACGACGGGCGCGACGGCCTGTGGATGGCGACCGAGAACTCCTACGACGTCATCGTCCTGGACGTGATGCTGCCCAGGATGAACGGCTACACGGTCTGCTCCCGGCTGCGCGAGGCGGGCGACTGGACCCCGATCATGATGCTCACCGCCAAGGACGGCGTCTACGACGAGGCCGAGTCGCTCGACAACGGCGCCGACGACTACCTGGCCAAGCCGTTCTCGTACGTGGTGCTGCTGGCCCGGCTGCGCGCCCTGGTGCGGCGCGGCGGGACCGAGCGGCCCGTGACGATCACGGTCGGCGACCTGGTGGTGGACCCGGCCGGGCTGCGCTGCCGCCGGGGCGGGGTGGAGGTCGGGCTGACGCCGAAGGAGTTCGCGGTGCTGCACGCGCTCGCCCGCCGCTCCGGCGAGGTGGTCTCCAAGAGCGAGCTGCTGGCCCAGGCGTGGGACTTCTCCTACGACGGCGACCCGAACATCGTCGAGGTCTACATCAGCGCCCTGCGCAGGAAGATCGACCTGCCGTTCGGCCGGACGACGCTGGTGACCGTCCGGGGAGCGGGCTACCGGTTGGAGGCGGCGTGAGGGCGCTGCTCGCGGGGCGGCCGAGGTGGGCGCGGGTGCCGGCCGGGCTGTCGTCGGTGCGGGTGCGGGCCACCGTCGCGGCGACGCTGGTGGTGGCCCTGGCGCTCGGCGTGGCCGCCCTGGTGCTGGTCATGGCGTTGCGCGGCACGCTGGAGGGCAACGCGGGCGAGGAGGCGGTCAGGCGCGCCGCGGCGGCGATGCCGTATGCGGAGACGGTGCCGGTCCTGCCCGAAGGGGTGACGCCGGCGGCCGGCACGACCGCCGCGCAGGCGAGCCCGACCCTGGTGGACGACCTGTCCGTGGTGCGGCTGGCCGATCCCGACCTCGTCCTGGCCGGCCGGGCCACCGGCTCGCCCGCCCTGTGGGCGCAGCCGGCCGACTACGCCGTCGCGGGCCTGCAGGTGAGCACGCCGACCGGCCCGGCCACGCTCTGGTCGCGGGTCTCCCTGGACGGCGTGCAGAAGGCCGTCCAGGCCCTGTACGGCGCGTTGCTGCCCGGCGTGCCCGCCCTGCTGCTCGTGGTGGCCGGGATGACCTGGTTCTCCGTGGGCCGCGCGCTGGCCCCCGTGGCCGCGATCAGGGCCAAGGTGGCCGACATCACGGCCCGCGACCTGCACCAGCGCGTGCCGGTGCCCGGCTCCAAGGACGAGATCGCGGCCCTGGCCACCACCGTGAACGGCACCCTCGACCGTCTGGAGACGGCCGTGGGCCGGCACAAGCGGTTCGTCGCCGACGCCGCGCACGAGCTGCGCAGCCCCATCGCCACCCTGCGGGCCCGGCTCGAACTGGCCGAGCCGAGCGAGCTCACCCGCGAGGCGCTGGCCGACGTCGAACGCCTGCAGTCGCTGGCCGCCGACCTGCTCATGCTGGCCAAGCTGGACGCCGGCGAGCCGCTGCGCACCGGCGAGCTGGACCTGGGTCAGGTGGCGGCCGAGGAGTCGCTGCGCGCCAGGCGGCGGCCGGAGATCAGGGTCGAGCTGGACATCGAGCCGGACGTGGTGCTGCACGGCTCCCGCGCCCACCTCGACCGGCTGGTCACCAACCTGGCCGACAACGCCGTACGGCACGCCGCCTCGGCCGTACGCGTACGGGTGCGCGCCGAGGAGGGCCAGGCCGTGCTGGAGGTGCGCGACGACGGCCCGGGGATCCCGCCGGAGCACCGCGAGGCCGTCTTCGGCCGCTTCACCCGCCTGGACGAGGCGCGGGCGAGGGACGCCGGCGGCGCCGGCCTCGGCCTGCCCATCGCCAGGGACATCGCCCACCTGCACGGCGGCACGCTCACGTACACGGACGCCGGTTTCGTGGCCCGGTTCCCCCTCGCGGAGGCGGCGCTCAGCCCCGTTTGACGGTCAGGGCGTAGTTCGTGCTGCGCTGGATGATCTCGAAACCGGCGCGGGAGTAGACGCGGACGGCTCCCGTGGGGTTGTCGGCGTCGACGCCCAGCGCGGTCGTGTCGAACCCCTGGGCGCGGAAGGCGGCCAGGGCGTGCGCGATGAGCGCGCCGGCCACGCCTTTGCCGCGCCACTCCCGGACCGTGCCGATGATCTGGATCCAGGCCCGGCGCTCGCCGGCCAGCTCGTTGTAGCCCTCGAAGGTGTGGGTGATGAGCGTGCCCACCGCCCGCCCGTCGTGCAGGGCCACGAACGACGACTCCGGCAGGAAGTTCTGGGATCCGACGATGTAGTCGCGCCAGCTCTCCGGGGTGTGCGGGACGCTGCCCCAGTGGTCGAGGAACGCCTCGTTGCGGACGCGGCGGGCGCCTTCGTCCAGGTCGGGCGACCAGGTGGTGACGGTCACCCCGGCGGGCGGCGCGAAGGCCGGCAGGTCGCCCGACAGCGAACGTCCCATGTGGGCGAACCAGCGGTTGGCGACGAAACCGGCGCCCTCGGCCAGCGCCTTCAGCCCGAGGTTGGTGTCGGGCGCGTAGAGGTGGATCTCCGGCTGCACGCCGGGGAAGGCCCGCTCGCTCAGCCCCGGCGCCGCGGCCAGGCTCCAGTCGACGATCCGCCGGCCGAGCCCGCGCCTGCGGTGGGCGGGGTGCACGCCGCCGGACAGCCGCATGACGTGGGTGTCGGTGACGGACTGCCGGGCCGGCAGGTAGCCGTAGGCGACGATCTCGCCGCCCTGCCTGGCCGCGAGCGTCCCCGCGGCCAGGTCGATCAGGCGGTGGCCGAGCTGCTCCCTGACGTCGTCGAGGTCGTGGACCTCGCCCGTGCGATCCTCGGCCTCGATCGCGGCCAGGAGGACGGCGAGCGCCTCGGCGTCGTCAGGGGTCAGCGGTTCCCACACCAGGCTCATGGCCAGCAGCCTAGGACAGCCGGGCGGAGCACCCCAATTCTGTCCCGATGCGGGCGATGCCTTCGGCGAAGCCCTTCCTCGTCCGCTGCGCGAACCCGATGAAGAACCGGTTGGCCAGGGGCACGGCCCAGCGTCCCCGCTCGGCCACGTCGTAGACGCGGTGCTCCACGCGGGCGCCCTCGGGGTGCGGGAGCACGGCCCACTCGCCGCGGTACCACCAGCCGCCCTGGTAGGCGACGGTGTACCCGTCCTTCTCGACGGTCATCGGGTGTGCGGGCAGCGAGCGCGTCAGGGCCTGCCACACCTGCTCGACCGGGGCGCCGACCACCCCGGCCACCTCGGTGATCAGCCGTTTCCTCACGGCTTGCGCACCCGGCTGTTCTGGAAGGAGGCGAACCGCCAGCCTTCCGGCGTGCGCAGCGCGGTCAGCGAGACGACGGACTCCCTCCTCGGGTCGGGCACGCCGTCCACCGACGAGTTGCCGCCGACGATCACCAGCGCGACGTCGTCGGTCAGCGGCCTGACGAGCGGCGCGGGGCCGCCCTCGGCGAGCTTGATGGAGGTCTCGAACAGCGCGCGGTGGGTCTCCTCGATCGCCTTCCTGCCCCGCAGGTGCAGGCCGAAGAACGTGATGTAGTCGGCGTCCTCGGTGAACAGGCCGGCGTAGGCGGCCGAGTCGCCGGCGTTCCAGGTCTCCGTCATCCGCTCCACCAGGCGGGTGATCTCTTCGGACATGGCACAGCTCCTTTCGTCGCGGCGCCTATCCTGGGAGTTGCGCGTCCGGGCAGGGCAGGCGCCGTGTTCGGATGTCCGGCCGTCGGGGTGTTGGCGCACCCCGGCGGCCCTTCTCTCACCCCTCGGTCGTGCTCGTCCAGGCGAGCTCGCCCTGGTCGAGCCGGTCGAGAAGTCTTCTGATCCAGGCGAGCTCGGCGGCGTGCAGCGCCTGCTCGCACTCGACCTCCAGCATGAGGATCTCGGGCAGGCCACTGTCGTGCATGGCCTTGATGTGTCCTTCCATCCCGGCGAGCGTGCCTTCCAGGGTGGCGGCGCGGGTGCGCAGCGCCCGTTGCGCCTCGGGCAGCGGCAGGCAGCCGATCAGCGAGATGGCCGCCACGAAGGCGCGCCGGTCGGGGTCGGGCTGCTCCAGCAGCCGCCGGAGCCGGGTGATCAGCTCCTCGCGGCCCTCGTCGGTGATCTCGTAGACCGTGCGCTCGGGCCGGCGGCCCTCGCGGCCGGTCGCGGCGGGGACGATCAGCTCGTCCCTGGCCAGCCGCTCGACCGCGTGGTAGAGGCTGCGCGGCAGGCCGGTGATGTAGTCCTTGTGCGTGTCGATGATGAAGCGGTGGAGCTCGTAGGGGTGGCTCGGGTGCACCGTGAGCAGGGCGAGCACGGTCAGGTCGACCAGGCTGTTGCGTGGCGCCATGTTGCCTCCCCCTATATTGCAGTTTGCAATATAGCTCACCTGTCGAGCTGGAGGAAGGCCCGCTCGATCGCCTGCCGCGACACCTCCTCCGGGTACGGGAACCGGGTGATCGAGTCGCGCAGCCCCTCCACGTGGGCCTTCGCGGCCAGCTCCGCCACCAGCGCCAGCTCGGCCTGCTGCT
This sequence comes from Nonomuraea sp. NPDC049684, assembly GCF_044465345.1. Taxonomy (NCBI): domain Bacteria; kingdom Bacillati; phylum Actinomycetota; class Actinomycetes; order Streptosporangiales; family Streptosporangiaceae; genus Nonomuraea; species Nonomuraea sp. NPDC049684. The sequence continues at coordinate 77,827 of NZ_JBITLO010000026.1, forward strand.
CCTGGACGAAGGCCCGGCCGACCACCGCGCCGTGCCCCGGCACGAACACCGGCTCGGGCAGCGCGGCGAGCATCGCGGCCGTCGTGTCCGGCCAGTCGAGCGGGTAGGAGTCGCCGAACGCCGGCGGCGCGCCCTCCTCGACCAGGTCGCCGGCGAACACCACGCCGGCGTCCGGCACGTGCACGACGATGTCGTTGCTGCTGTGGCCGAGCCCGAAATGCCGCAGGTGCACCATGCGTCCGCCGATGTCGAGGCTGGCCGAGACGGTGAAGGTGTGGTCGGGCGGCACGACGGCGACCTCCTCCATCTCCGCGCGGCGGTCGGGCAGCCGTTCCATGACGTCCGCGCGGTGCCGCTCGCCGTAGACGTCGATCTCCTCGGCGCACCGGACGTGGCTCCAGATCTCGGCGGGACGGAAGAGGGCGTTGCCGAAGTAGTGGTCGAAATGCGAATGGCTGTTCACGACCGTCCACGGGTAGCCGGTGATCGTCCTGATCGCGTCGATCAGGTCGGCCGCCTCCCGGTGGGAGCTGCGGGTGTCGAGCACCAGGCAGTGCCCGTCGCCCACGATCAGGCCCGTGTTCATGTCGAAGGACTCGTGGCGGCGCACGTAGACCCGGTCGCCGACCTCCTGCCACTGCTCGTTCATGGCAACGAACCTTACTTTTCGGACTTCCCGCCGGTCATCCCTGAAGGTAGGCCAGCACGGCCAGGACCCGGCGGTGGCCGTCGGACTCCGGCGGCAGGTCGAGCTTGGTGAAGATGCCGGCTATGTGCTTGGCCACCGCGGCGTCGGTGACGACCAGCTCCCTGGCGATCGAGGCGTTCGCGCGGCCCTCGGCGATCAGGGCGAGCACCTGCTGCTCGCGCGGGGTCAGCCGGGCCAGCGGGTCGCGCCGCCGGCGCAGGAGCTGGCGCACCACCTCGGGGTCCACGACCGTGCCGCCCGCGGCCACCCGGTCGAGCGCGTCGACGAACTCGCGCACGTCGCCGATCCGGTCCTTCAGCAGGTAGCCGACGCCCGCGCCGGCGCCGGACTCCAGCAGCTCGGCCGCGTACGTCTGCTCGACGTACTGGCTGAGCACGAGGACGGCCAGCTCGGGGTGGCGGCGGCGCAGGCCGAGCGCGGCGCGCAGGCCCTCGTCGGTGAAGGACGGGGGCATGCGCACGTCGGTCACCACGGCGTCGGGGCGATGCTCGGCGACCGCCGCGACCAGGGCCTCGGCGTCGCCGACCGAGGCCGCCACGGTGTGGCCGAACCGTTCGAGCAGCCCGGCCAGCCCCTCGCGGAGCAGCACGGCGTCCTCGGCGATCACGACGCGCACGGGATCTCCACTCGTACCAGGGTCGGGCCGCCCGGCGGGCTGGACACCGACAGTCTTCCCGCCACCACGGCCAGCCTGTCGGCCAGGCCGGTCAGCCCGGTGCCCCTGGCCGGGTCGGCGCCGCCGACGCCGTCGTCGCGCACCTCGACGGCCAGCGTGCCGGCCGCCGTCCGGGCGGTGACCGCGGCCCTGGTGGCTCCGCTGTGCCTGGCCACGTTCGCCAGCGCCTCGCTGACCACGTAGTACGCGGTGACCTCGACGGGCGCGGGCAGCCGTCCCAGCTCGTCGGCGTCCACGTCCACGGGGACGGGCGAGCGTCCGGCCACGTCGCGGATCGCCGCGCCCAGCCCCCGGTCGGTGAGCACCTGCGAGTGCACGCCCCGGATCAGCTCGCGCAGCTCGGCCAGCGCCTGCCTGGCCTCGCCGTGCGCCACGTCGAGCATCCGGGCCGTCGGCGAGTCGTCGGGCACGTCCAGCCGGGCGAGGCCGAGCGTCATCGACAGCGCGACCAGCCGCTGCTGCGCACCGTCGTGCAGGTCCCGCTCGATCCTGCGGCGTTCGGTCTCGAACGCGTCCACCAGGCGCGCCCGCGACCGCATGACCTCGCCCAGCTCCGACCCGGCCGGCGCGAGCACCGCCCTGACTATCGCGCCGCGCGCCCCGCCCCACGCCGTGATCGTGTACGCCGCCACCGGCAGCAGCAGCACCCCCGCCACGCTCCCCACGGCGGCCAGGACCGGTCCGGCCTCCGGCTGGACCACGGGGGACAGGATCAGCAGCACCGGCCCTCCGACGGTGAACCCCAGCATGACCAGGTCGATCCACCACATCGCGAACACCGTCATGACCGCGACGCCGATCTCCCGCCGGCGCCGGTCGGGCACCGGCGGCAGCGGCGGCAGCGGCACGGTGTCCACCAGGCGCAGCCGCACCCGTTCGAACCGGGCGATCAACGGCACGGCCGCCGCGAGCAGCACCGGCACGAGCAGCAGGCCGGCAGGCGGCCCGGCGAGCCCGACCGCGACGACCCCGAGGGCGACGGCCGCCCCCGGCACCACGCTGCCCAGCAGGTACGCCACGCACCGCCACGGCCAGGCCGACCGCAGGAAGCCGGGCGGCCGCCGGGTGAGCGCTTCGAGCGCGGTCCTGTTTCCCACCCGGTGACCGTATCCGGGGACGGGAACGGCCCGCAGTAGTGCAGGGTCTACCCTCGGCGGACTCAGCCCGCCATCAGCGGCTCGGCGGCGGTGCGCAGTTCGGCGCTGAACGGCGTGGGCCGGAAGGTCTGCGGGTCGAGGTTGACGTTGACGCGGTAGCCCTCGGCGTGCACGACCGAGCGGTCCTCGGACAGGACGCGGAAGCCGTACACGCCGCTGGTGCGGCCCATGCGGTCGATCCAGAAGTCGACCTGCACCTCGCCCGCGCCCATGACCGGCGCGTTGTAGGTGATCTTGAACTCGCGTACGGCCAGGTAGAGGTCCTTGAACTTGGAGACCGCCGGGTCGAAGCTCCAGCCCTGCTCGGCCCAGTAGGCGGAGATCGCGCGCTCGACCAGCAGGGCGTAACGCGAGTTGTGCAGCAGGCCCATCGCGTCGAGGTCGTCGAAGTGCACCTGGGCTGGCCGGGTCTGGGTCACGCGAGCTCCTTCAGTCGGTCGTGGACGGCTCGGCGGGCCCGCTCGAAGGCGGCCTCGCCCCTGCCGAGCAGGCGGGTGTGGGTGACCGCGGCCTCGCCGAGGGCGTCGATCTCGTACGCGAGCTGCGCCGGGTCGGTCTCCGGGGGCAGCTCCCCCAGCTCGACCGCCTCCCGGACCAGCCGCTCGATGAACCTCAGCCAGTCGGCCATCGACTCGGCGACCCGGTCCCTGACCGGGCCGGGACGGTCGTCGAACTCCACCCGCGCCGTGTAGAAGAAGCACCCGCCGGGCAGGACGCCTCTCTCGTAGAAACTCAGGCGGGCCTCATGCAGGGCCAGGACGCGGGCCACGCCGGGAGGGGCCTTGAGCGCGGGCTTGACGATCTCGTCGGTCCATTGGCGGACGGCCCACTCGATGGTGTCGAGCTGAAGTTGCTCTTTATCTCGCCAGTGAGCGAAAAATCCGGATTTGCTGACTCCGGCGGCTTCGGCGAGCCGGCCCAGGGTCAGCCCGTCCAGACCGTGCACCGAGGCCAGTGACACGGCCTGCCCGAGGATCGCCTCGCGGCTGCGCTGCCCGCGCGCCCGGCGACCGTCTTCCTTAACGTCGGCCATGCCGCCCAGCATACATTAACGACCGATCGTTCACATTGGTGGGGTCAGACCGACCATCCCGTAGCGCGCCGCGACCGCGTCGAAGATCTGGACCGCCGCCGCCGCGTCCGCGTCCACGAGCGGGCAGTCGAGCTGGGGATCGTTGCCGTCGAGCCCCGACTCCCGCTCGACGATCCGCGCCACCTGGTACATCAGGTCGACGACGTGGCTCGCGGCCTCACCGTGCCACCGGTACGGTACGCTGATCCCCCAGCCGCCCTCCCAGTGGTTCACGGAGATGCCGGTGCCTTCGTGTTCGAGCTCCCAGTTGGGCGGGTCGTCGAAGACCGTCACGTCACCGAGCAGCGCGCGGGCCTGGCTGACGACGTTGTTCCAGGCCGCCGGGTCCGGCGGGCGCGGCTCGTCGTCCTCCGGGCCGAAGTACAGGTCGTAACTCATGGTGGACGAAACTAGCGCCCATCCCCGACGAATCTCCGCAAAATACGCCGAACGACAACCACCCGACTCCCACGACCACCGACAGCAGGAGCAGGACGGTCACCCGGTAGCTTCACTGCGGCGGACGTCATGCTTCCGAGGTGAGCGGCCGGATCATTCGACCGCTGCGCGCTTGCGGAACTCCAGCCCCTCGAACATGCCCGACCTGCGCCAGCCGTCGATGTAGGCGAAGTACGCCATCGCCCCTTGCGGATGGCCGATGTTCAGCCGGCCTTTCATGCCGGCGTCGTGGCCCTCGTTGTTGTAGTAGCCGGGCGTGCAGTCGGCGGAGGCGCCCAGGATGCTCCCGGGGCCCGACAGCAGCAGCTCGATCCAGGCGTCCTCGGCCTCCCGGGTCGCCTCGACCTCGTCGAAGCCCTGGTCGAGCACGTGGCTGACGATCGTGGCGATGGTCCGGCCGGCCTCGGTGAGGTTGTGCGGGATGTTGGAGATGAGGTTCGCGCCCTGCGTGGGCTGGACGACGAAGGCGTTCGGGAAGCCGTGCACGTGGATGCCGTGCAGGGTGCGCATGCCATCCGCCCAGCGGTCGGTGAGGCGCAGGCCGTCGCGGCCGGTCAGCTCGTAGCCGGCGCGCCGGGTGTAGTCGGTGGTCACCTCGAAGCCAGAGGCGTAGATGACGCAGTCGACCTCGTACTCGACGCCCGCGGCCACCACCCCGCGCCCGGTGACGCGCTCGACGCCCTTGCCGTCGGTGTCCACCAGGCGGGTGCCCGGCACGTTGAAGGACTGCAGGTACTCGTCGTGGAAGCAGGGACGCTTGCAGAGCTGGCGGTACCAGGCCTTGAGCTTCGCGGCGGTCTCCGGATCGGTGACGATCGCGTCGACGCGGGCCCGGATCTCCTCCATCTTCTCGAAGTCGGAGTCCTCGTACGCCTGGGCCATCTTCTCCGGGGTCAGGTCCTCGGGCGGCAGGGCCGCGATGCGGGCGCGGACGCGGCGGGCGATGTCGGTCCAGCCGTCCATCACCAGGTCCTCCTCGACCAGGCCGCCGGTCTGGTTGCCGGTGAAGTTCTCCAGCCAGCGCTGTTGCCAGCCCGGGGTGGCGATCTCGGCGAACCAGGCGGGGTCGGTGGGCCGGTTGTCGCGTACGTCCACCGAGGAGGGGGTGCGCTGGAACACGTACAGCTCGGCGCAGGCGCGGGCCAGGTGCGGCACGCACTGGACGGCCGTCGCGCCCGTGCCGATGACGGCGACGCGCTTGTCCGCCAGCCGGTCCATGGGCGCGCCCGTGGGATCGCCGCCGGTGTAGTCGTAGTCCCAGCGGCTGGTGTGGAACGAATGCCCGCGGAAGTCGTCGATGCCGGGGATGCCGGGAAGTTTCGGCACGTGCAGCGGGCCGATGCCCATGACCACGAACCGGGCGGTGAAGGCGTCGCCCCGGTTCGTCCGGACGGTCCAGCGCGACCGGGACGCGTCCCACTCCAGGTCCTGGACCTCGGTGTGGAAGAGCGCGTCGTCGTACAGGCCGTAGTGCTTGCCGATGCGGCGGCAGTGTTCCAGGATCTCGGGGGCGTGCGCGTACTTCTCCGTCGGCATGTGGCCGGTCTCCTCCAGGAGCGGCATGTACACGAACGACGCGGTGTCGCACTGGGCCCCCGGGTAGCGGTTCCAGTACCAGGTGCCGCCGAAGTCGCCGCCCTTCTCGACGATCCGCACGTCGCCGACCCCCGCCTCCCTGAGCCGGGCGCCGGTGACCAGCCCGGCGAACCCGCCGCCGACGACGGCCACCGTCACGTGGTCGGTCTTCGGTTCGCGCTCGGTCCTCGGCGTGTACGGGTCGTCGAGGTAGTGGGCGAAGCGGCCGGTGAGGCGGACGTACTGGTCGTTGCCGTCCGGGCGGAGCCGCTTGTCGCGCTCTTCGAGGTATTTGCGGCGGAGGGCTTCTTTGTCCATACGTCCTCCGGGGACGAGGTTCCGAATTCCAGAATGTCATTCGCGAATCTCGTTCGACAAGGCCCGCGGACGGGCGAAGCGGGCCCGCAGCCGGCCGAGGACCGGCGGACCGCCCGCGAAGCACCACAACGCGATCACCGGATCGCAGATGGCGCAGCCGAAGGAGGAGTCCGCGGCGAAGGGCAGCAGCGGGCTGCCCTGGAGGTGGTGCAGCACGTCCCAGGCGGTGTGCAGCAGCCAGCCGATGCCGATGAACGTCCAGCTCTCCAGCCCGCGGTAGGCGACGTACGTCATCACGACCGGCAGCAGGAACTCCCAGTAGCCGAGCCCGCCGCCGCTCAGGTAGGCGGCGCCCGCGCCGGCCACCAGCACGGCGTTGGCACGGCGGCCGTGCGGCTCGGGGATCAGGGAGACGAGGGAGACGGCGACCAGGCCGATCAGGATCGGCATGAGGATGGACATGGGCACTTCCTGCTGGTTTCGGGGGAACGCAGCCAGGCTAGGCGGGCCGCCCGGCCCCTCCCAGAGGGTGACTCGACAAACTCCGACGAGTTCCCGCCAACCGTCCGCCGCCTGGCCTAGCGTGTCCGCATGCACACTGTGGCGGTCCTGGCCCTCGATCACGTGGTGGCGGCCGACCTGTCGATCCCGGTCGAGGTGTTCGGCCGGGCCCGGCTGGCCGACGGGAGCCGCCCGTACCGGGTCCAGGTGTGCGCGGCGACGCCGCAGGTGCCCGGCGACGCCTTCACGATCGTCGCGCCCCACGGCCTGGAGGCGCTGCGCACCGCCGACACGATCATCGTGCCCGGCTGCTCTGAGCAGGCCGTCCCGCCGGGGCCCGAGGTGCTCGCGGCGCTGCGCGCGGCGGCCGCCGCGGGCACCCGCATCGCCTCCATCTGCGTGGGGGCCTTCACCCTGGCCGCCGCCGGGCTGCTCGACGGGCTGGGCGCGACCACCCACTGGATGGCCGCCGACCGGCTGGCCGAGCTGTTCCCCGACGTCGACGTGCGGCCCGACGTGCTCTATGTCGACAACGGCCAGATCCTGACCTCGGCCGGCGCCGCGGCCGGGCTCGACCTGTGCCTGCACCTCGTCCGGCGCGACTTCGGCTCGGCGGTCGCCGCGGACTCGGCCCGCCTGTCGGTGACGCCCCTGGAGCGGGAGGGCGGCCAGGCCCAGTTCATGGCGCACACCCGGCCGCCGGTGCCCCAGGGCTCGCTGCTGGAGCCGGTGCTGGCCTGGATCGAGGACAACCTCGACGGCAAGGTGACCCTGGCCGCGATGGCCGCACACTGCGGGATGAGCGAGCGCACGTTCGGCCGCCGCTTCCGCGAGCAGACCGGCACCACGCCGCTGCAGTGGCTGCTGCGCGCCCGGGTGCGGCGGGCACAGCTCCTCCTGGAGACCACCGACCACGGCGTGGAGCGGATCGCCACGCAGTCCGGGTTCGGCTCGGCGGTCGCCCTCCGCGAACGGTTCAAGCGGGTGGTCGGCGTGCCGCCGCAGTCCTACCGCGCCGCCTTCCGGCCTCTCGTCACGAACGCGTTTCCGGCTCTCGTCACGGACCCAGCGCCGTGAGCGCGCTCTCCCAGACGTAGGTGTCGTTGCCGTCGCCCGCGCTCGGCGCGTGCGGCTCGAACTGCCCCGGCCCGATCAGGACGCGCACCCCCTCCGACCGCAGCTCCTCGACGCTGCGCCGGAAGGGCGCGCGGGAGGCGAGCGCGCTGTTGACGAACGGCAGCACGACCACGGGGATGCCGAGCCCCGGAGCCTCGGCCAGCAGCCCGAGCGCGTAGGTGTCGGCGACGCCCATGGCGAACTTGTTGATCGTGTTGTACGTCGCCGGGGCGACGATGATCGCGTCGGCCCTCGGCGGCCTGGGCTCGTCCGGCCTGCGGTAGCGGCTGCGGACCGGGCGCCCGGTCAGGCGCTCCAGTTCCGGCACGTCGACGAAGCCGAGCGCCGACGGCGTGGCGACGACCTGGACGTCCCAGCCCGCTTCCTGGGCCGGGACGACGAGCCTGGCCACGTCGCCGGCCGGCCCGGCCGCGCACACGATGACATAGAGACTGCGTGCCGGTGTCTTCACGGTTGAGATCGTAGGACGCCCGCCGTCCCCTCGACGTCGCGCACGCGGGCGGCGACCTCCGGCGTGAGGTGCCGGGCCAGCACCTCCAGGGCGGCGGTGACCTCGCCGACCGCCTCGGGGCCCGGATCGGGCAGGACGGCGGCCAGGGCGTCGTCGATCGTGGCGGCCCTGACCTCGGCGACCCGGGCGGAGGGCGTCGCCGCGGGACGGATGAGCCGCCGCCGCCGGTCGGCCGGATCGGGCACGCCCTCGATCGACCCCGTGGACTCCAGCCGGGCGACGGCCGTGGACACCTGGCTCTGCGGCAGGCCGGTCCGCGCCGCGATCTCGCTGACCGTCGTGCCGGGGTGGGCGACCACGTCGCCGAGGACGACGAGCACCGTACGGACCGAGCCCCGGGGGCCGTCGCCCTTCGGCTGGGGCATCGCCTGCTCGCCGATCTTCATGAGGGTGCGGCCGAGCAGGAACAGTTCGACTCCGTTCATGAAGTCATGATACATCTATATCGATGCATCGATTTCGATGCTTTTTCTCGTCGAAGGAGACCCGCATGAACGCCCTTCCCGTCCCAGGCGCCACCCTCCACTTCCAGGTCGAGGGCAGCGGCCCGGTCCTGTTGCTGTCGCAGAGCGGCGAGGGCGACGCCGATCGCACCGCCGACCTCGTGCCGCTCCTGTCCGACGCCTTCACCGTCGTCACCTACGACCGGCGCGGCCTGTCGCGCAGCACCCTCGACCCCGCCGCGCCGCCCGTCACCATGGCCGACCACGCCGACGACGTCGCGCGGCTGCTCGCCGAGGTCGCCGACGGGCCCGCCCTGATGGCCGGGTTCAGCATGGGAGGCGCGATCGGGCTGCGGGTCGCGGCCCGCCACCCCGGCGTGCTCGGCACGCTGGTCGCGCACGAGCCCGTGCTGCCGAACCTGCTGCCCGCCGCCGGCCGCGCCGAGCACGTGGCCGAGCTGGCCGCCATCCAGCGGGCGTACGCGGACGGGGGGCTGGCCGCGGCCGTCCCCGCGATCACCCGGCACCTCGGCATCGACCCCGGCCACGACGAGACCGAGGACGGGCTCACCCCGCAGCCGCTCACGGCCAGGCGGCAGGCTAACTTCGGGTTCTTCATCGGGACGGAATTCACGGCCGTCATGGAGGACGACCTCGCCCCTGCGGAGACGGTGGGCACCGGGACCCGGGTGATCCCGGCGATCGGCCTGGCCACCCGGCCGTCGGTGCACACCTACCGCTGCGCGCTCGCGCTGGCCGAACTGCTCGGCGTCGAGCCGGTCACGCTGCCGGGCGGCCACAACGGCAACACGGCCTTCCCGCGCGCGACGGCTCGGGCGCTCAAGGAACTGCTCGCTCCGCGTCACGTCCAGGCGTGAGCGTACGGGCGGCCAGGTGGACACGCGGTCAGCGGCCGCAGGTGCGGAGCATGTTGGACAGCGCCACGCGCTCGCTGCGCGTCACGAACAGGCGGTAGTGGTGTTTCACGGTGATCCACGAGGTCGCGTAGCGGCACCAGTAGGCCCGGCGGCGCGGACGCCAGCTCTGCGGCCCCTGCCCGCCCTTGGCGATGTTGGCGGAATGGCTGACGGTGACCAGCTCAGGACGGGTGAGGTCGTTGGCGAAGGCCCGCCGCCGCGCCTGGCTCCACCTCTTGGCGCCCGAGCGCCAGGCGTAGGCCAGCGGGACGACGTGGTCGACGTCCACCAGGCGCTCGCTCTTCAACCGCCGGCCGTCGTACGGGCTGTACCAGACGCCCTTCACCGGATGGCAGGCCGCGTTCCTGCGCACCCGCCGCCCGTCCCGGGCCAGGACGGTTTCCCGTACGTCACACCGTCCCTTGTGACGCCCCCACCCGGGCTGGAACCGGCGGTGGGTGTAACCGCGCAGGGATAAGGGCCTGGCCACCCGTAGCTGGGCCAGCATGCGGCGGGCCCGCGCCGCGCTGACCTCCGCGCCCGCACGGGCGCGTGCGCCGGACTGCGCGGCGGCCGGCTGCGGCGCGGCGACGACCTCGGTGATCGGGATGACCAGAAAGGCGAGGACGGCCATCAGCACGGCCCGTCTCAGGAAGATCATGCTTTACCCCATACCCACCCAGGACGGACCTCCTCCAAGTAGATGGCCAGCCCTCCGCAAGTGGGGGTGCGTACCTTCCCGAACCATGAGAAAGCTCCCTCTCCTCCTCGCCGCCCTGACCGCCGCGTCCGCCGTCGCGCTGCCCGCGAGCGCGTCCCTCGCGTCGGCCTCCTCCACCGCCTCTGCCACCTCCACCACCTCCGCCGCCGCCGGGAAGACGCTGTCCTTCCGGGGGATGACGCTGCGGATCCCCGCCGACTGGAAGGTGTACCGGTCGGCCGGCCACGTCGTGGTGGTGACCGGGTTGTTGTGCAAGAAGCCGGAGCCGTTCGCGCCCGACTGCGAGAGCTTCTGGATCTTCGGGCCGAAGGAGTACACGAACGTGCCGGTCGGCGGCGGTTCCGTCACGTACACGGGCAAGCAGCAGTTCCATCCGTTCAGCGGGGTGATCCCGTGCCCGTTCAACTCCAACCTGAGCTGGTATCCCGGCGAGAAGGCGTCCTACCGCGGTCTGCGGCCGGTGGGCGCCGGGCACAAGGCGAAGTACACCACCTGGCCGAACCGCTGCGTGACCAACGACACCGGCCGCACCACCTCCAGGTGGAACGAGAAGGAGTGGTTCCTGCCGCAGTCCGGGATCCTGGTGGTGGACGCCTGGAACACCTACGGGCTGGCCGGCGTGCTCAAGCGCGCCACCTGGAGCTGATCCCGCACGTCCCGTTTCCGGCACCATGGGCGGTGGTGTGGTGATGCGGGGTGAGGGATGACGAGCCGGTTCTTCATCGGTGAGGGGTACGCGTCGTACCAGGGGCCGTCAGCGGACAACTCGCTCCATCGTCACGCCGCCTACCAGGTGACGGCCGCCGTGGAGGGCGAGGTGACCGTCATCGACGAGCGGGAAACGTGTCATCGCGGGCCCGCACTGATCATCCCGCCCATGGTCCGGCATCGCATGCCGGGGGCGCCGGACGTCCGCATCTGGTTCGTCGAACCGCAGTGCTCGTACGCCTCCGTCCTGCGCGACCGCTGCACCCCGGCCCGCTCGCCTGGCTCCAGCCTTCCAGCCACGAAAGGCACCTCCCCCACCGGCTCCCGCGTGGCCCCCTTCGGCTCCGGCTTGGCGTCCGTCCGTGAGGTGATCACCGTGGCCGCTGATCTGCGTGCTCCCAGTGAGGAGGACTTCCGTCTGGTCGCGGAACCTCGGCCGTCCGGGGAGCTGGATCCGCGCCTGGTGATCGCGATGGAGGCGTTGACGTCGCGGAACCTCCTGCTCGCCGACGCGGCCGCGCAGGCCGGGCTCTCACCCCAGCGCCTGCGCGCCCTGGCCCGGCTGCAACTCGGCATGCCGCTCGCCCGGTGGCGGATCTGGCGGCGGCTCACCCGCGCGGCCCACGCCCTGGCCGACGGCCGCTCGATCGCCGAGGCCGCGCTCGACGGCGGCTTCGCCGACCAGGCCCACTTCCACCGGCAACTGCGCGACATGCTGGGGCTCACGCCGGCGACCGTGCTGCCGCTGCTGCGCCGGTCAGCCGCGGCCGGCCACGTAGACGGAGATTGAGCCGGTCACCGTCCGCACGACCTCCGCCTCCCGGACGTCCGCGAACCCCGCGTCGGTCATCAGCTCCGGCAGCACGCCGTCCGCGTTGGGCTGCGTGTCCCGCACCCCGTCGGCCAGTTGCACGACACGGAACGCCAGCCGCATCGACGCCGTCCGCTGCCACCCGTAGTCGGCGATCACCAGCTTGCCGCCCGGCCGCAGCACGGCGTGCATCGAGGCGAGGATCGCGCGTTTCATCGGAAGCGGACATTGGTGGAGGACCAGGCTCGACACCGCCGTGTCGGCCGACCCCGGCCCCAGCAGGCCGGTCAGCGCGTCCCCCATGCCGAGCAGCCACTCCGGGGACGTACCGCTCGCCCTGCTCTTGCGCCGCGCCTGGGCCAGCGTCTCCGGATCGGGGTCGACGCCGACGATCCGGGCCCGCGGTTCGAGGCGGTGGAGCAGCACGGCCTGCGACCCGGTGCCGCAGCCGACGTCCACGATGGTCTCGTCGGGCCTGGGGGCGACGTGCATGGCCACCAGACTGCGCCACAGCCGTTCCCGCGTCAGGGCGACGACCGGGTCGTACAGGCGGGTGAACTTCAGGCGTCCGAGTGCGGGGGTGAAGGTCTGTTGCGACATGAGCGCAGTCTCAGCCGTACGCCGGCCCGCGGTCTTGAACAGAACGCTCGCGCCTGGACGCCGCTACTCGCATTCCCGGGTGCGGGCTTCGACGTTCCGCAGCCCGTATTCGGACCTGAGCCGCGCCCCTTGCAACACGCACTCGTGGTCCCACACCTGGCTGACCCCCGGCATCTTCGCGAGCCGGTGGCGCCAGGGACCGCGGTTCACCTCCGGCTGTATCGACAGCAGATACGACTCGGGTATGTCCGACACCCTGACTGCCGCGATCAACGTCTCATTGTCCGCGTACGTCTCGGCGAAGCGGCGATAGGCCGTCCTCTGGTCCTCGAATTCATACGATTCCAGGCCGGGAATCCGCTCGATGACGGCGACGATCGCCTTCTTCTCCTTGGCGGTGGCGGCTTTCCTGTTCGCCCCTCCCCGCCCGTGCCGGCACTCGGGCCCGGAGGCATCGCCCACGCAGAGGAACACGGAGACCTCCACATTCCAGTACGACCGGGTCACGCGACGGTTCTCCAGCTGATCGACCACCAGCCCGACCCCGGGCCGCCGATCCACCGCGCTCACGACGCGGGCCCGATCAGCCGCCTCGGAGACCCGGATCCAGAACGACTCCGGCATGTCCTTGGCCCGCACCTCGGCCAGCATCTTCCGCTGACCGGCGAACTCCCGCCGGAACTCCGCATGGGCCGCCGCCCGGCTCACGAACCGCACCTCGGTCACGCCGGGCGTGGAGTTCAGGAAAACCTCGACGTCACGCCGCTGTCCCGCCGTCGCATGCCGTTTGTCACACCTGTGCGCGGAGGGCGTACAGAGGAACACCGCGATCTCACCGTTGTCGGCGGCGACGTCCGCGGGACCGGGCTCCACCTCGGCCGACGCGGCCTGCCCCGCCATTCCCGACAACGCCACGACACTCGCGACCAGCACCCGCCATAACCAACGTCTCACCGGACTCCTCGCATCACGAAAACATTCACCTGCGCCTGCGCAGGCGACGCTGACGTACCGGCGCGGTCTGGGAATCGTAGCCGGACCATCGCAACATCAAGATGGACAGGCCGACGACCGCGGTCACCACGCCGGAGACACAGGCCAGAAACGCCAGAGCGCTCTCGCCGTCCGGATCGCCAATGCCGGACGGCCTGGTCTCGACCCATTCGCCCGTCGCCCATCCCTGTGTGGCGACCAGCACCCCGAAGAGGGTCGTGACCGTCCCCAGCAGATATCCAGGGGTCCGCGCCCACACCCCCTTCACGGCGAGCACGAGCCCCACGACCAGCGCGATCGGCACGGTGACGAACTGTCCCGTCTCCAGTGCCATCAGCGCGGAGAGCCGCGCATGCTGAAAACCGTCCCCGCGCGCCGGCAGCGTCAGGAACAGGCACACCGCGGCACCGGCCAGAAGACCTATCGCCAACAACCGGAGCATCGCCACGAGCAGCATGATCCCGGACCAACCCACCGAACCACCAGACGTTTCCCATACCCGTCACCCGCGGACCCGCCCGCTCCGAACCGGGTGGTACGGTATGCGTCATGCGGATGATCCACTCATTTCTCGGCTGGTGGCGCCCCTAACCGGGCGGCACTGCTCATCCGCGCAGACCTGACAAAGCGGCCGCCCCGTCCCGGGCGGCCCGTCGGTGTCCACATCTCTCGGCCGATCCAGGACGACAGGCGGCTCCCGACCTGAGGGAGCTCCACCGATGCCACGACGTCTCACGGGTTTCACGCCCTCCGGCGACCTGCACCTGGGCAACTACTTCGGCGCCATCGCCCCGATCATCGCCGGTCAGACCACCACCGACACCGTCGTCTTCATCTCCGACCTGCACGCGCTCACCCTGGACCACGACCCCACCCAGGTGCACCGGCGAACCCTGGAATTCGCCACCCTGCTGCTCGCCGCCGGCACCGACCCCGAGTCCTGTCTGTTCCTCGTCCAGTCGCACGTCCCGGAACACACCGAACTGCACTATCTGCTCGAATGCACCACGGGCTACGGCGAGGCCCAGCGGATGATCCAGTTCAAGGAGAAGTCCGGCCGCCAGCAGCAGGTCCGCATGTCGCTGCTGACGTACCCGATCCTCATGGCCGCCGACATCCTGCTGTACGACACCGACGAGGTCCCCGTCGGCGAGGACCAGCGCCAGCACGTCGAGCTGGCCAGAACCGTCGCCCAGCGGTTCAACACCCGGTACGCCCCCGTCTTCACCATGCCCACGACGGTCAACCCGCCGGTGGCCGCCCGTCTCATGGACCTGACGTCGCCGACCGACAAGATGAGCAAGTCGGCCGCCACGCCGGGCGGCGCCCTGCGCCTGCTCGACGAGCCCGACGTGCTGCGGCGCAAGGTGATGCGCGCGGTCACCGACGCGGACAACACGGTCGCGTACGACCCCGACCGCAAACCCGGCGTCTCGAACCTCCTGGCCATCCTGGCCGCCTGCACCGGACGCGCCCCCGAGGACCTGGCGTCCCGGTTCGACCGCTACGGCGAGCTCAAGGAGGCGGTGGCCGACGCGGTGGTAACCACCCTCACCCCCATCCGCGACCGCTACCTGCACCTGTCGGAGGACCCCGGCCACGTCCGGAAGGCGCTGCGGGCCGGCGCCGAACGAGCCCGCGACCTGGCCGGCGCCAAGATCCGTCAGACCAAGGCAGCCATCGGCCTGCTCCCCGCCTGACTGCGACACCACCGCGCACCACGCCCGCCTCCGGTCCCGCGCCGGAGGCGGGCCCGCGTCACCCGCCGATCAGGACATGGGCCCCGTCGGAGCCCTCACGAATCCGGCCGAGCACCCGCAGGAAACGACGACCGTGCGGATACAGGCCGTTCTGGGGAAGCCAACCGGTGGTGCGGCTGATGCCGGCCTCTTGCAGATCCTGTCGGACGCGCCTGCCCAGCAGGTCGGCGACCGCCTGCCCATGGCGGCCGCGGGTGATGGTGAACGCGGTGAGCCTGCACGTGTCCGGTGACGGCTGCTGCAACTGGATCTCCACCGTGCCGAGCACTTCTCCGGTCACCGGATCGCCCGGCGGACGCTTCTCGTAGGCCCAGCGGCGAAGGTCCCACACGCGCGGTTCGTCGTGGGGTTGCGCCTGTCGTACGTGTGTCTGGCCGTCGTCCCCCACCACGGCGACGTACCGGACCCGGTTGTCGGAGCACGGCGTGAGGTGCGGGTGATCACCCGAGCAGAGCGGATCCCAGTGGTAGGCGAACCAGATCAGCGACGAGGCGAGCTCAGGGTAGGCGCCGGCCCATCGGTCGTCGAAGAAGAACCACTGTTCGTACGTCCCGTGGCCGTCGTGGGCGAACAGCTGGGCCACGTGTTCACCCGTCCGGACGACGGTCCCGTCGCGATCGGCCCTCAGATCGGCCTCCACATCGGCCTCCAGGAGCCGCAGCGCCTCGGCATGCGAGTGGGGCAGGGCATGATCCTCGCCCGTCCCCCGCGGGTGCTCGGGCCATCGGCTGCAACGCTCCAGCGCGGCCGCTACGCCGTCCTCGCCGGGCGCGACCAGCAGGCGCAGAACCTGCAGCTCTTCAGGCCAGTCCGCGGTGGAGGCGTCCAGGTCGCGCAGCGCCGCACCGAACTGCGACAGTCGCACCCCGGGCAACGCATGAGTGGGATTCCAGCCGATGCTGTCGTGCCTCGCCTCGCAGGTGAGCAGTACCGCGAAGACGCAGCCTTCCCCCGCAGCCGGTCGGCCGGTCAGCTCGGTGACCCGCAGCGGCGGCGTGAACGTCGTGCCGCCCGCGACGGGCTCAGCCACCTCGGGCAGCGGCCCGTCGTGCACGGCGAACGCCCACCGCTCCGGATCCGCCACGACCGCGGCGTCATCGACGAGATAGTAGGCCACGTCATAGTTCAGCCCGTTGGCGAGGACGCGAACGCTGTGCTCGTCGACGTTGCACTGATAGACGTCCGGGATCCGCGTTCTGGCAAGAGTGCGCAGCTCCCGCATGGTCGCGGGGGCCGGGCCGCCCTCCGAGAAGAGCCATGGCAGCCCGTAGAGATCCGCTCCCAACTCCCGTACGAGCCAGTCATGGGCATCCTGGCCGGCGGCATCGCTCCAGACGTTCCGGACCCACTCCAGCACCGTCGGCTCAGCCAGGCGCCGGACCGACTTCCCCAAGATCCCTTGGTCCCAGGATCGATAGACCACGTACACGGGCGGCCTCCCAGCCGAGCAGCATGATCATGGTCACATTGCCCGAGCTTGTCGGCATTCACAACTCGCGTGAGGCAGGCCATCGGTCAAGGCGGGAAGACAGGCTCGCCGCTGTCGTACAGACGGGCCCCGGACGTCATCCGGGCCCATCTCGGTCAGGGGAGCCGCGCGGGGAGCGCGGCACTGCCGGTGATGCCGCCGCCAGCGTCACAGCAGCGCCAGCCAGACCGCGAACGGCAGGGGGATGAGCACTGCCGTGCCGAGCCGCGCCGCGAGCCCCCGCCCGCGTCGGATCGGGAGAACCACGTCGACCATCACTGCCAACGCCAGAATGACGACGCCGGTCACGGCCAGGAGGAACATGACGATGCTCGCGTGATCGAGCGTCGTGTAGTTGCAGTTGACGAGACCCGGCTTGGCAAGGTCTTCCGTGCTCCTGCAGTCCATCGGCAGGTACTCGGTCAGCAGCCACCGCGCCAGAGCGAGTGGCAGCGCCGCGGGCACGCCAAGTGCAAGGTTGACCAGGGCGGGGCCCAGAAGCCCGCTCCTTGCCCGCCCCTCACGACAAGAAGGCGGATCCGTCCTGCACACAGCCATCGAAACGCCCTCTGCTCTCTGGTGGCCCACCAGAGGCATCATGACCTACGACGCCCGGCCGACCGGGATCGACAGCCCATCAAGCACGCAGGCGAATCGCGGCTTCAATTCGAAGCCCGACACCGATCCCAGCGAAAATGAGCGTCCCGAGGAGAACATTGGTGGAGAGCTCTTGTCGGAGAATGACACCGAAAGCGGTTACCACCGCCGCAAGTACGAAGGCAGCATTCCCCAGGGACCTCACCGTCTGCCCCCCATTTCCCCCTCGCCCGGACCCGCTCAATACAGGATCGGGGTGAGCCATGCCCCGATGCATCGCGGACGGATGATCGGGGTCATAAGTCGCCGAACCCCGGTTTTCCGCCTGGTAGGGAAGCCAGTGGCTGTTCCATTGTGGCGAGGGTGCTGCTTTCCTCGGCACAATCGAGACATCGGAACTCGTCGCTCGCCCGGCGACCCGACCGGCTACCTGTTCAGGTGCCGCACATGGCGTACGCGCCCCACATCTGACCTCGGTTCGCGCACGCCGACCCCCTGAAGCAGTGCACTTACGGTCACCTCGGCACCTGGCTGGCGTCTATGGACGCTAGTTCAGCGTCGCTCAGACCGGCTTCCGCGAGGATGGCCTGCACCATCGCGTTCTTCCCTCGGACGTAGTCGTCGATGTCGGCGGCGTTCCCGGCAACGCGCTTCTTCACCATGGCGTACTGGTCGCGGAGTCTCGCGTTGGTTCGCAGGATGTCTCTGACCGCGAGGTGATTGCGGAGGGACAGCGACCCCTCGACGATGACATAGGTGTGGGTCCCGGCGAATCGTGCCGGTGCCTTGAAGGCCCATCTCTGGGGGATCCCCAGCTCGCCCCGTGGCGAGAACCCCAGGCCGATCAGGACGTCAGAGGCGGCTGCGACATCCCGCTCCGCCACCACGATGTCGCAGTCGATGATCGGCTTGGCGGCCAGCCCGGGGACTGACGTGCTGCCGACATGTTCGATGGAGATCACGGCGACCTCGGCGGCTGCCAACGCCTCGGCATACTCCCTGCGCAGCGCCTCGAACCGATCCGGCCATGTGGGGTCATAGTCGACTACCGTGATCACGGCTGGAGCCTAGATGAATGAGTCCAAGGCATAGCTGCGGAGATAGGGCGAGGATGTCCATCCTCGGGTTGTGACGACCGAACTGGACACCCTCGCAACCGCACTCTATGTGAGGGTCGACGATCTGCTGAAGAGTGCGCCGGAACTGGCCCCATGGCGGCCCCGAGTGGGCATCGCGCCGAGGTTGAGTGACGCTGAGCTGGTGACACTGGCGGTGCTGTCGGCCTTGCTGGGCTACCACTGCGAGCGCCGCTGGCTGCGGTACGCACACGCCGAACTGCGCGGCATGTTCCCCTGCCTGCCTCAGCAGTCGGGCTACGGCAAGCGGCTGCGCAAGTCGATCCCTCTGGTGACGGCAGTGATCCGGTTCCTGGCCTGCGACACCTCGCTGTGGTGGGATGAGGTGTGGGTGGCCGACTCCACCCCGGTGGAGTGCGGCCGCTCGGTGGAGACCGCGCGGCGCAGCGCCCTGGCCGGGTGGGCCGAGTACGGCTACTGCGCCTCCCACTCCCGCTACTTCTGGGGGCTGCGCCTGCACCTGGTGTGCACCCTGGGCGGGCTGCCGGTGCTGTTCGCACTGAGCGGCGCCAAGGCCGATGAGCGCGAGGTCCTCCTGGGCATGCTGGCCACCGCTCCCCGGGTACTGGCCGACTATCGGCATCCGACGCTCATCGCCGACCGGCAGTTCTACGGCCGTGCCTTCGAACGGGAACTGGCCGAGGGCGGGGTGCGGCTGCTACGCCCGGCCCGGGCCGGTGAGGCCGAACGAGCCGGCGCACAGCTGTTCAAGCCGTTACGCCAGACCATCGAGTCGATCAACCAGACCTTCAAAGCCCAGCTCGACCTCGAACGACACGGCGGACGCACGCCGGCCGGCGTCACCGTCCGCGTCTTCGTCAAGGTTCTGGCCTTGACCGCGGCCATATGGCACAACGATCACACCGGTCAGCCGATCAAGAGATCACTCACCCGCTACGACCACTGATCACCCCGACTCCTTGGACTCAACCATCTAGCGGGCGTGACGGGCTTCCGTGAGTAGTGCGCAGAAGTCCGGCCGCCGACCACGTTCCGTCGGGGCCGAACACGCGATGATCAGCCCTCCCGGTAGCCCCAGACCAGACGTCGGCCGGCCACCGTCCGGGACCGGCCCCCGCCGCACGCCCGGACGGCGCGCGGGCTGAGGGCCGCGGCGCCGCTCTTCCGGTGCCCCTGTCAGGCGGGACGCCGTCAGTCATCGCGCCTCGGGTCAGGACGTCCGGTGCCCCCGATCGACGGCGGTCGGGGCCGCGGTCGGGCGGTCGTAGATGCCGACCGCCCACTCGCCAGGCTGCTCGCCGACCTCCGCCGAGAGACGTTCGAGCACGTCCTGGCGGGAAAGCGCACCGCTGGCCGCCTGCTCGTCGCACATCGTCGCCCCCTTCAGGAACGGCCTGCAGCGGCCGAGTTCTTCGACGACCTTGACGACGGGGGCGTCCGCGGGGAAGACCCATACCTGGATCGCCTGCCGGCCCTTGAGCCAATTGGCCGGCGCCGACCGCCGGTCGTGGTGGCCTCCCGCCCCGGCTCCGCACCGCCCGGACGTGCCGCCCGCTTCACCGCCCCTGAGTGGAATCCTGACGACGACCCAGGCTCTGGGATCCGCACAGACCACCTTGTAGCCAGTGGAAACGCTCGTCGGCGTGAACATCACGCTCTTGCGGACGCCTGTCGTACCGAAGCGCTGGGTGTGGATGAGGGGAAGGGTGAACCTCTCGGCTCCCAGCACTACGGAAAACGTCTTGGGCGGTTCGGGGGGCGTCTGGATCCGTGCCGAGCTGGGCGGCGCGGCCACCGCGGCCTGGTCGGCCCGGTCGGGGCCCGTCAGCATGACGGCGGCGGCGACGGTGGCGACGGCCAGCACCCCGACGTTCAGCGAACGCCGGCCCCGCCGTATCCGGCGGCCTCGACGGACGATCGCGTCGAGGTGGGGGACCGGTTCCCTGCCGGTCGCGTCGTGGGCGTACGCGTCCAGGAGCGTGCGCAGGTTGCTCTCCGTGTGCCTCATCGCTGGAGCTCCTCCAGGTTCATGGTGCGGATGTCCGGATCGACGCGCAGACGGGTCAGGGCCCTGCCGAGCTGACTCTTGACCGCGCCCAGCGAGCAGCCGATGATGTCGGCGATCTGGGTGAGGGTCCGTCCCTCGAAATAGTGCAGGACGATCACCGCGCGCTGGCGGGGCGACAGGGCGGCGAGGGCCTTCCACAGCGCCGCCCGGTCCCCCACGGCGGCCGCGTGATCCTGCGGATCGGCCGTATCGGGCAGGGTCTCGACCGGCACCTCGCCGCGCCACAGCCGGCGCCACCAGGTGGCGTGGGTGTTGACGATGATGCGATAGACGTACGGATCGGGGTTGCCCTCGATCCGCCGCCAGGCCACCCATGCCTTGGCCAACGCCGTCTGCACCAGGTCCTCGGCGGTCCCCCAGTCCCGGGTGAGGAGGTACGCCATCCGGCACAGCCGTAGATGGCGATGCGCCACGTACTTGGCGAACCCGTCGTCCATCAGTCATCTCCGTCTCGTCGTCTCCGGCGATGACTACAACGTGGGGGGCACATACGGATGACAGTCCCTCGCGGCACAGTCCGGAAGGCTTCTGCACAGCGACGCTCGCCCCGCCTCATCCCCCGCCCCGCCTGGACGGCCCCGGCAGCCGTGCCACGCGCTTCGACACCGTAACCGGCACACCGCTGCCACGCTGAGCGCTCACGTCGAGGCCAGGCAGGCAGAGATCGTCCTCAATACACCGCGCCACCCCGCCTGGGCACGGCCTCCCGCAGGCGAGCGGGCACGGCGCCGAGGACGCCGCGGAAGCATGGGCTATCAAGCCGAGCGGACGCCCACGACTCTTTCGGATCGGGCCGGACGACTCTCTGATCGAGCTGACAACGACTGAAAATGTGGCTCGTCAACGCGACCGTGCAGGCTACCGACGGTTGCAACTCGTGACCGTTCCCACCGAGAGATGACCCTCACTTTGCGGCGCGAGTGCACGCGACGGTACCGGTATCTGTGATCAGAGCACAGGCAGACGCGATCGCTCGTTGCTCAATCCGCGTAGTACTCCCCGTACCAATGTGACCTCGACTCGGGTGAGAAGCCCTCGAAGTCGCCGGCTCGCTCACCCAACAGGAGGTAGTCCAGCGCCACCAACGCCTCGGGTGAGTTCATCGCGGCGAGAAACTCCTTGGTCCGCTCAAGTCCGGCGCCGCAGAGCAACTGAACATCGATGGAAGCACCGGCATCCCAGCTCGACCTCTTGGCATCCCAGATCGTCAGCACATCGTCCAGATGACCGGCATTGAACAACTGCACGCAGCAGAGCTTCATCAACTCGGTATCGCCCTCACCCTGCGCACTTCGCTCCAGCGCCGCCTGCGTTCTCAGCGTCTCTCGAATCTCGTCGAGATCACCCCCAGACGGTCGAAGACCGTAGCGTCGCAGGCTCTCATCCTCGTCCACGAACCCTCCCCATGAGACATGCAACCAAAGTCCTGATCTATCACCGCGCGCCCGTCATAAAGCCTGCGGAATGTATGGCGCTCCCGCTTGATCACCCGTCTGCCGTCGACGCACCCAAGAGGGAAGTCTCCCTGGCCTGCTCGGCCTACCCTGGGTCGATGGTGAGCACCGTGATCAGTTGTACGTCGTCCATGGCGGTAATGCCCATGCAGTTCGTGGTGAGCCGCGGGAGCCCCCTCCGCTGCCGGCATAGCCGAAGCCGTCAATGTCGACTACTCCGCTGAACGACGAGCCACGCCCGAGCCGAGAGTTTGGCCGATCACCGATTTGCTCATCATCTTCCGCGGGCATCAGGTGGAGTCGCTCGACTTCAATGTCGATCCCGGAGAACTGCAGGGGCAGGAACGGTTGGACATCCTTGTAGACGTCTTCTGCTTGATCGAACGGACTCTCGGGAAGCACGTCTTGATGAGTCCGGAGGGAGCCTCCTACCATCGAGCTCCGGTTGTACGGTGGCCGCCATGGATGCTTCATACGCCGCTGATGCTCGCAGGATCTGGCAGACCCATGTACCACGTCGAGGCCAGGCGGAAACCGTCCAAGGCGAACTGCTGCGTGCAGTCGAGAAGCTCCGAGACGAGGCACAGCGCAACGGCAACACCAACTGGGACGAGCACCATGAACGTCTCCTGGCTTACCTGCGCGCGACGCTCACCACATCAGAGCTGTTCCCCGAGGAGACCTTGGCGGAATTAGCCATGGACCTGGATCGCCTGGCCGACTTCGAACGCCCTCTCACCGATGACGCTCCCTTCGACCGCATCACTTACCGCGTCGTGGACTGGTGCCGCGCCCAACCCGAGCCGGTTCAGCATGAGCACGATCCGCAACTGCAGCG
Source organism: Nonomuraea sp. NPDC049684 (assembly GCF_044465345.1). NCBI lineage: Bacteria > Bacillati > Actinomycetota > Actinomycetes > Streptosporangiales > Streptosporangiaceae > Nonomuraea > Nonomuraea sp. NPDC049684. The sequence continues at coordinate 100,417 of NZ_JBITLO010000026.1, forward strand.
ATGAGTGTCGTCTCGCCAGATCGGCGGCAGAGATTCAGCCACGTACTCCGGTGAGCCAGGGGAGGAGCGAAGCCTGAATTGCCGACCGTTCCCAAGCATGCACCCCACATGGGGCACTCCAGCATAAGAGCCCGTGCCTATTACCAGCTCTCCTCCGACGAACGAAAACGCGAAGTAGCCAGAAGCTCCAGGAACTGGCAAGAGGGAGACCTAAGCACATCGGCCACGCCCCTAGAACAAGGCCCCCTGAGGGCCAAAGCTCAGGCCGGTGACCTGCGCGTTGGGATGAGTGGAGCCCAGGAGATTCGAACGCCTGACGTCCTGCCTGCAATCGGCCGGATTATCAGGGGAAACACCTCCGACCTGGACAGCCAGCAGTCCGCCAGTGACCGTGATTTCCCCTCGCTGGCCGCCCTTGATGGCCCTCTGATCACGCATTTGCACTGCTACCAATGCGGTGCGACTCTGGCAGATATGCAGGACACTCCTCCAAAGCGAGCGCTTTTCGCTGTGGTTGCTCAGGATGGACATCGCCCGGCACAGGATGGAACTTGCCACGGCCGAAACGAGCCGGAAACCGACGGTGGACAATGACTAGGGAAAGTACGGAATGGTCGTTCGCCTCCGCGAGAGAACCGGTCCGATTCGCCGCCGCTGGACATCACCGCTCCCCCGAAGCGGAGCACGCGATGGGAGCCCATGCCACGCTTTGCGGCATCCCAGCAGAACAGATGGTGGTCTACCGGCACCATTTCCGGGCCGGCGGTACCCAGGCTTGCCCACGCTGCAGCGAACGAGCCGCGGCGGCGCCCACCGCTCCCTGCGGGCAAGAGCGCCTGCATGACAAGGTCCTGACCGCTCTACCCAGCCTGTTGCGGACCCGCCTCCTCGAAGCACTGCGGAATGGCGCCCCGATCACTGTCTGGATCAACGGGCCAGCGGACAGAGTCTCCGTCTATGCACACCTCGACCACATCACCGACGGCACCGAGGTCGTGAGGGACCTGCTCGCCACTCATGAACCCATCGGCATTGCACGAGTCACCCAGCCCTCCGGCGAGTTCATCGTCGTGCTGCCGCAGCATACGGCCCCGATCATCGCCTGGGCCCAGCGGCCTGTCGGATGGTGGCGCACCTGGGTGCGCGGAGTGACATCTGCGCGGCGGTCAACCACCTTGCCCAGTGAGCCAGGGTGAGTAACGACCCCTGAATCGTCGAGGGCCCCAACCAAGTCCAGACATAACCACGGTCAGGCGACCGTACGGGTGCTGGTGGTGACACTTCACCAGTATGGAAAATTTGGGCCCATGGTGCTCTGAGTTGCTGTGCTGCTGGTCGGACCGTCAGACGCTTGGCCGTCGCTCCGCGCGTAAGTCCCCGTTGATCGCCTTACTATCGGGCACGTATTGGGGACGGCTACTCTGATGCAACTTTTGATCGGAACGGGGAGCAAATGATTTTAAGAGCATGCAGTCGGGTGTTGATGGGGATCGGGCTTACGATCCTTGTTCCCAGCATCCTCATGCAGTTGGGGGTGCAGGACAAGTGGATGCGTGCGAGGGTGGTCGAGCCGTCGAAAGCAAATGCATCCTTCCTGACACCGCTCGTGATCTCATGGATTGGTATCGGTCTGGGGATCGCGTGGGTGCTGGCGGCCATAACCTGCTTCCTCATACCGAGAGCCATGGCCTATCTGCAGCGAACGGAGGGCCGCCAAGGCGGTTCGGGTGCGGTCGTTTAACCTCCTCGCCACCCGATCATCCCGTCTGCCGTCGACCCGCCCAAAGGGAAGCGGGCCACGGGTCACGGTTGAGCGCCCCAGCGGACGAACGCCCCCTGACCCGTGGGCCTGGTCTGCTGGGCTTGTCCCGGGTCGATGGCGGAAGGGATGATCAGACCTCCACCTCAGCTGCTCACAGCAAGAACGCCCGACGCGGCGATCACCCCGGAGCCGGAATGCCCCCGCCGGACGCTTCCTCGTTCGTGGCCACGCCGTAGAGGTGCTGACTCACCGTGAGATCGTTCTCCAGGATGTGGTCGATGGTCTCCCAGTAGTCCGAGAGCCATGGGTGTGCGAGGGCTTCGTCTCGGGTCAGCTTGCGTCCGTAGAACGGTTTATCTGGTGCAACTGCAGCTCCGGTCACCAACGTGCAGGCCGGGGTAGGGGAGTTCTCTACTGGTCCGACGCGGCATCCGAATGTGACCCGGTTGGGGCCGGGACGGCTGACCGGCTCGTCAGGTTCCCAGGCGTCGTCGAGGATGACGTCAATCCGTGATTCGTGGATTCCGTCGTGGTGGTAGCAGGAGGCGTAGTAGATCGCATAAGCCCCGTCGTCGTTGTTGATGAAGCCTGTCACGCGCTCGAAGGGGGCTTGGCAGCAATCGCAGGTACCGGTCTGAATGTCCCGGTCCGGGTCGATTCGGAGTCTCACGCTCGCATTATGGGGTGCGGCGGCGGCGTGGCCCACGTGCGGTGAGTGCGATGGGTACAGCGGGGCGAAGTGCGGCGGGCGGACCGGTGCCCCGCCGCCGGCCGGGACCGGTCCCAGGCCGCACGCCCGGATGACGGGCGGCCGTGCAGCAGCGTGCCGCGCCGCTGCCTGACGAGCTGGCAAGAGGAGCCCTCGACCCATCGGGCACGCAACGGGCACGCCCCCGGAACAAGGCCCGCTAACGATCAGAACCCCAGGCGGATGACCTGGGCTTTTGTATGAGCGGAGCCTAGGAGACTCGAACTCCTGACATCCTGCTCGCAAGACGGTCTGATCTTCAGGGACAACGGCCCCGACCTGTGCAGGTGACGGTCCGCGGGTGACCGTGACTGACCGCTGCCGACCGCCCTTAATGGCACGCTGATGGCACGACAGAAGCGAGAACGTTCCGGCACAATCACTGGATGTTCGACTTCGGGGTCCCCGGATACAGGCCGGAGTGGTTGAGTGGACGCTCAGCGATCACGGCTGTTCATGGAGTGAGGCTGGGCCGTCTCACAGGGCGGCGGCTGACCCGCGCACTTCTGGTATGGGATCTCGACCAGGATGAGTGGCTCGCCGACTGCCCGATCCTTTTGGACTTCGATGGAGAACAGGTCGAGATCAAGCACTGGAAGTTCGACGAGGTCTCCATCACCTGGAACACCATCGATCCGAAGCGCGCGCTGGACTGGCAGGACTTCCACTTGGCATGGCGAGATGACGCACCAGACGAGCTCGCTGCACTGGTCGGTCAGACTTGTTCGGCAGTGGAGCTGCTGATGTGGAGAGACCGGGATCTCGTAGAAGGAACGATCGTGTCTCTGGGGTTCGGCTTCCCGAACGGCCAGGCGACGATCTACAACGCCCTCGATGAGAACGGCATCGAATTCACACCTCCTGGCGACCGCTACGCGCGATACACGGTAGGACCATCCGATTCTTAGTTCGCCCAAGGCGACTCCCAGAAGTCGGAGTGCCGACGGTTTTACTGCGTACCGATAGTTCAGACGCTTACTGCTCTGCGACCTGCGGTTCTGCCGACTGCGGCGCCGGCAGTCCCGCACTTCATCCCGCGCATATCCCGGATCTTGAATCTCTGCCTTGTTCTGGTGTTCCAGGAGAGACTTGAATCATTCGCCTGCCTCCTGAGCCACCTTGACGAGCCTTGGCTGGAGCTCGCCCCATCGGTTGAGCAGACCACTTCTCCGCGCGGCTTGCGCATCCCACCCTGCCTACATCGGGAACTGTTCAGAGTCACCGCATGCAGGTCGATCAGTACGTATATTTCGCGCTCAAGAGTGAGCACGTGTCCGCTGTAGAGATGGCGGCACGGCTCGGCCTTGAGCCTGACGTGGTCACGGTCCGAGGCAGTAGAAGGCTGGAACCGCCGCACCCGGCCATTCATATCTGGCAGATCAACGGCCCATGGTCCTCAGAGCAGCCGGTGAATGACATGATCCTGGCTCTGGTTGGCCGGCTGGAACCCTACGCCGAGATGATCGGCGCGGTGGTCGAAGAACTTGATCGGCATGAACCTGGAAACACGGCCACCCTCCAGGTGGTTCGATTCTTTGGCAGTGAGGAGGACGGGGTCGCGGCCCCGGTCGTGCCCGCGCTTCCAGCCACCCCTGCTCGGCATCGGCAACTGGGATGGCATCCGGGTCGGCGCGTTCTGGACTTCTTACAGGTCACACGTGCCGAACTCGACGTCGATGAGTACGGAGACAATCTGTAGCAGAGCGTTAGCAATCGAGCCTGCGGTGGTCGGTCAGCTGGGAACTGCATCGATCACGGCCTGTTGGGGCGCTGAGCTGGGCAGCGAACTGGTCCCGAGCGACCCGACCGAGTACGCGCAGCCGCTTTGATCAGCGACGGCGCCTCCCGCCTCGTCGACGGCTTTCACCTGGCGACCTGGCGCGAAGCCGTGGACACGATCGACCAGCACGGACGGGCGACCCTCATCACCCACGTCCGGGCCGCCGAGCATTCAGACCCGCATGGCAAACGATGGCCCCGCGGCAAGACCTACGACGCCACCGCTGCTCACATCTCATTCACTTCGGCGGAATAGGCATGTGATGTTGTCGTGGCGGACGCCGAAGGCGGCCACCAAAACGCTGGTGGCCATGTGCTCCAAGTACCACCCCTGAGCCTCGATCTCCTCGATGAGCTCACCGATCTCGGGGAGAGTTCTCCCTTCGGGTGCCTTGTCCAGAGGGGCAGTGAACCGGGCGATGAAGACCCGCCGCCCCACTGCATAGGCATGCTCGGCAGCTGCGACGACCTGCTGCTGACTAGGGCTAGGCCCACGAAGCACCATTGATGGCGCACCTTCCTGCCATTTACGGAGAGCTGCCCCAACACAAGGCACACCGTGCATAATCCCAGCACAAGGCCAGTAGGCAATGCGACAACTTCAGCTCTCTCGCCGCACCTTCCAAGGCCCGTCTCTACCAACCGTGATCATTTCACGCATATTGCATCAAGGCCACTGAGACAGAACGTCAGACGACGGTGCCTCTCTCTTGTGCGTCTACTGCACGTGAGCCCGCAGATTAGGGCCAGGAGCATGAAGCCGGTCGTAGCCGGGACCGCCAGCGTGGCAAAGGTCGCCACCACGGCAACGATCGGCCACACAGGCAGGCGGGCCAGCAGCGCGGCCACCATCCTGAGCGGGAACGGCACCAGCGCGAACGCCATGGCGAGCTTGAGCTAGGAGTCCGAATCACCGGCAGGCCAGAGGAGCAGCAGCAGTAAGAACGACACCACAGCCCCTGCCAAGGCGGACCTCAATAGAGGACGCACAACGTGATCGTCAGTGATCAGGGACGGCCAGGTCGATATCGAGGTAGCTGCTCTGCTGAACTTCGACGATCAGTAAGGGCGCGTCCCCCGCTGCAACCCTCCTGATCAGGCATTCTGGAGCACCTGACTGAGCAGCGACTTCCCAACCCGCTGCGGCACTCTACGACCGCGTCGGACGTCTACTTCTATCCGCCGTCCGACGAGGTTGAGTGCCCTCGCCGATGCGCTTTCTCCACCTGCTGCATTCGTCCGGTGGGGCTTTAGAAGTCCTAACAGAATGATCAGCGGTTGAGGCGTCGCCAGCAGATGATCGCGGCGGCGAGGGTCATGAAGGCCTCGTGGATGTCGTCGCGGATC
>NZ_JBITLO010000027.1:0-96035 GCF_044465345.1 Nonomuraea sp. NPDC049684
CGTACTTCCTCACCAGAACCCGTTCCCGGATCCTCGTTCAGAGGCGTTCATTTCGTCTTGCGTTCTTTCGTTGTGTCTTAATTCTTTCAGCCGTTTAAGTCTCTGTCAAATTGACCGGACTTGCTCGACCTGCTGGAATTAAGTCGCGCCCCGCTTCCGGGACAACCCCTCTAACTTACTCCCAAGCCCGACTCTTGTCGAATCGACCTTCCGTTGGACGCGAACGTCCGCCGGAGTGGCAGTGTCTGGAGGTGGCCCCCGAGTGAGGTCGGCGATCAACGCCTTCCTCGTGGGACTGGTGAACTCTATGTACGGTCCCCAGAACCGTCAAATCGGCGGCCCGTCACACGTCGGCAGGACATGCTGGGTAGGTATTCCGGCGTGCGAGATCAATCCGTCCCGAGAGCACTCATCCTCCTGGTGGGCATCGCCGGCGCGGTGATCGCCCTGTTCGGGCTGCGCGAGGTCAATTCGATCGTCGGGCCCGTCGTCCTGGCGCTCGTGCTGGTCATCGCTGTGGCGCCGGTGCGGAGCTGGCTGTCGGCGCGGCGGGCGCCCATCTGGGTGCAGGTGGCCGTGCCGTTCCTGATCGTGGTGCTGGTGCTGCTCGGCATGGTGGGGATCCTGACGATCTCCGTCACCCAGCTCGCCTCGCTGCTGCCGACGTACGCCAAGCAGTTCGAGGAGCTGCTGGCGGAGTCGCAGCACTGGGCCAGCACCCACGGTCTGGGCAACGACGTGCTGGCCAAGGCGGTGCAGGCGTTCGATCCCGGCCGGATGCTGGGGCTGGCGCAGAGCCTGCTCGGGAGCCTGATCGGCGTGCTGTCGAGCCTGTTCCTGATCGTGGTGCTGTTGCTGGCGATGTGCCTCGACGCGCCGGTGACGGCGCGGATCCTCACCACCGGCGAGGGGAACCGGCCGCAGCTGGTGACGGCGCTGGCGACGTTCGCGCACAAGACGCGGCGGTATCTCATCGTCTCGACCGTCTTCGGGCTGATCGACGCGATTCTCGACGTCATCGTGCTGTCGTTGCTGGACGTGCCGTTGCCGCTGTTGTGGGGGGTGCTGGCGCTGATCGCCAACTACATCCCGAACATCGGGTTCGTCATCGGGCTGCTGCCGCCCGCCCTGCTGGCGCTGCTGCACGGCGGCGTCAAGACGATGGTGCTGGTCGTCGTGGCCTACATCGTCATCAACGTGGTCACGCAGTCGTTCATCATGCCGAAGTTCCTGGGGGACGCGGTGGGGCTGTCGACCACGATGACGTTCCTGTCGTTGATCGTGTGGACGTTCATGCTGGGGCCGCTCGGCGCGATCCTGGCGATCCCGCTCAGCCTGCTGGCGCGGGCGGTGCTGATCGACAGCGACCCGAGCGCGAAGTGGGCGCAGGCGCTGGTGTCAGGGAAGATGCCGGACGGGTGAGAGCAGGCGGCCCAGCGGGACGCCGCTCAGCCGCTTCACGTCGTGGGACAGGTGGGCCTGGTCGGCGTAGCCGGCCCGGACCGCCGCCTCCGCCGGTGGCACGCCCGCGCGGGTCAGGGTGAGCGCGCGCTGGAAGCGGACGACGCGCTGGAGGGTCTTGGGCGAGTAGCCGAAGGAGGCGACGCTGCGGCGGTGGAGCTGGCGTTCGCTGAGGCCGATGGCCCAGGCGACGTCGCGCACGCTGCGGCCCATGCGCAGCGCCCCGGCGATGGCGGCCGCGGCCGGATCGGGGGCGGGGGTCTCGCGCAGGCGGGTCAGGACGGCGGCGCGCATGGCCGCGAGCCGAGCCGCCGGGTCGGGCGCGAGGGCCGGGTCGCCCGCGTCGGCCAGCGGGGAGGACGGGACGGTGAGGGCGGGCAGGGCGGCCAGCGGGACGCGACGGTCGCGCAGCTCGTGGATCGGGACGCCGAACACGGCACCCACCGCGCCGGGCTTGAAGCGGAGGCCGACGTAGGCGTCGCCCGCCGTCATCGGGGTCGGCACCGGGCCGGTGTCGGGGCCGGCCACGAAGAGGCCGCCGGGCCCCCAGACGAGGTCGACGCAGGCGTCGGGCACCACGAGCTGGGTGCTGTCGCCCTCGCTGACCTGGTGCCACACGCAGGCGACACGGCCGGAGAGAGCCTCGCCCGGGTGCCGTTCCGCGTACATGCCTCCAACGTACGCGACCGCGCCGACAGAATCGGTTCAGGCGGGCAGGCGGCCGTACGCGCGCAGGGTCTGCAGGCGTGCCAGGGTCAGGTGGCCCGCCCATTCGTGGGCCACCAGCGGGGTCCAGGTGTTCCAGTTCGGCTGCCAGCCGCCTTCCGGGGACTGGGCGGCGGCCATGGCGTCCAGGTGGGCGTCGAGGGTGGCGGCGTCGAAGAGCGGCAGGGCCGACGGCGCGGGCGCGAAGTCGAGGGGGTGGTGGACCGCGCCTTCGGCGTGCGGGTCGAAGGTGACCGTGGCCAGGACGGCCTCGCGCAGCCGGGCGAACTCGGCGAGGGCACGCTCCCGGTCGGGGACGTGTTCGAGGAACACGAGCAGGGCGCGGGCCTCGTACGGAGTGGTCCGCGTGAGCCCGGCGACGCGCGACCAGCAGAAGTCGGTGGCGGGCCCGAGCCAGGGGTGGGTGACGCCGTGCTTGTGCAGCAGCCCGGCCAGCACGGCGGTGGGGTTGAGGTCGCCGGGCGGGTCGTCGGGGGTCTGCCACCAGGGCGCGTGCGGCGTGTCGCGGACGGACGGCAGCACGAACGGCACCCCGCCCCCGGGGGCCGTGATGCCCGCCAGGTAGTCGCAGGCGGCGGCGACCATCGGCGAGTCGAAGGCGTCGAGCTCGTCGAGGATCCAGAAGGCGACCTCGACCGGTTGCGGCTGGCTGGCGGCGCCGCGCAGGTCGGGCTCCAGGGCGTTGCCGAAGCCGCCGTCGGCGTTCTGGTAGCAGCGCAGGGCGTCGAGGACGCGGGTGCGGGAGCCGTTCGCGAACAGGGCCTCGAACCTCAGCCTGTCGATGAGCCTGCCGTGGAGCCGCAGGAACTGTGCCGCCCGGTCGAGTGTGTCCATGTCCGCTTCCGTCGAGAGAGCCATACCCGGTGACGCTACCGCCGGCGGCGCGGACGGCTCTTGTCGGAATCGGACGCGTCACTTCATGAAGAAGACCGGGCCGCGCGGCCGGAAGGGCAACGGCGCGCCCTGGGGCACCAGGAAGGCGTGCTCGCGGCGGATGCGCAGCACGTCGCACTGCCCGTCGGTGATCAGCAGGATCGGGCCGTCGGGCGGGAAGTCGTCGGCGCGTTCGAGCAGCCTGACGCCGGGCTGGAGGATCGTGCCGCCCCGGCCGCGCACCCTGACCCGGCCGGCGATCTCCTCGACCGGCAGGTAGCCGGCGTCGTAGGCGGTGGCGTCGCAGAAGACGACCCTGGCCCGGGGCACGTCGCGGGCGGTGGCGTAGGAGGCGATGGCTCCGAGTGCCTTGCCGAGCAGCTTCACGTCCATGGAGCCGGAGGTGTCGAGGACGACGCCGAAGGTCTTCCTGCGGACGACCTCCTCGGGCCGTACCCGGCCGGGGCGCGGGATGCCGGGGCTGGCGGCCTGGCGGCGGGAGGCGCGGGCGTACGAGCGGCGCGGCTCCTCGGGCTGGAAGTGCTCGTCGAACCAGCGGGCGAGCTGGGCGTCCCAGGGCAGGGGCGGCTGTTCGAGGGCGCGGATCTCCTGTTCGAGCCCGGCGGGCAGCAGGCCGCGTCCGCTGGAGTGGTGGTAGGCCAGGCCGGTGCACAGGGCGTTGCGGTAGTAGTCGTCCAGGTCGACGTAGCCGCGGGCCTGGCGGGCCGGGCGGTCTAGCACGTCGCCCGTGCCCCGGCCGCGCAGGGTGGCCAGCTTGCGCATGCGCCGCAGGTCGCCGGCGATCTGGTCGTAGACGGCCTCGGCGGACATCGTGCCGAGCGACTGGTCGAACAGCAGCCCTTCGGGCATCTCGCCGACGCCCATCTCGACCAGCCAGCCGTTGATCACGTAGTCGCAGGCGACGTTCCACAGGTACGGGTCGCGCATGCCGGCCCGCTCGCCGTGCCGCAGGGCGGCGTGCAGCATCTCGTGGGCGAGCACGAACCGCCATTCGTGCTCGGTGTGCGTGGCCAGCGGGTTGACGTAGATCTCGGCCGCCTCGGCGCTGACGGCGGCGATCGAGATGTCCCAGGCCCTGGCCAGCTCGGCGTCCGCGACGATCTTCATGCCCGCGGCCAGCGCGCCGAGCAGCGGGTACGACGACATGAACCAGCGCAGCGCGCCGTCCCAGGGGCCTTTGACGTGGCCTTCGACAGGGGTGCGCGGCGCGCCGGCCCGGTCGAGCGCGGACGTGGCCGACCAGGCGACGCCGATCGCGAAGCCGCGCTGGAAGTCGAAGTGCTCGGCGTCCTCCTCGGTGCCGATGTGGAAGTCGGCCGGGCCGAGCGGCTGGAACCCGGGCGGGACGCCGACCCTGCGCCAGCGTTCGGAGAGCGTCACCTCGTCCTCCTCGGGCAGCTCGGCGGGCAGCGGCGCGGGGCAGTGCCCGATCTTGACCGTGCGCAGGAAGCGGTCGACCGCCAGGCAGCAGGCGGCGTGGTAGGCGGGGTCGGGCAGGTCGCCGTCGACGTCCTTGGGGGCGCAGGCGCGCGGGTCGGCGTGGCCGAAGCCCAGGTGGAGCAGCAGGTGGGCGAAGACCCATGCCCACTCCGCGGCGGGGGCGCGGCGCTTGGGGTGGAAGGTGACGTCGCCGTCCTGGCTGACGACGGCCCACGTCTCGGGCGGCAGCCGGCCGTCGGCCGCCTCCAGCAGGGTGCCGTGCAGGCCGGCGAACAGCGGGTGGCGGTTGACGGCGGCCCAGCCGTTCATGACCTCGGCCCGCCAGGGGTCTGCCTTGGGCTTGCGGCGGCTCACGAGCGGGCCGCCATGAGCCGGGGCACGTCCCTGCCGATCTCGACGAGGAACCAGGTGGGCAGCGCGGGCGCGCCGTCGGCGTCGTTGGCGATGACGAGCTGGGCGCATTCGAGGGAGATCTCGGCCAGCTCGACGAGCAGTGTCTTGGCGCGGAAGCCGAGGTCGCGGCCGCGGGCCGAGGCGCCGCGCTTGTCGGCGGGCAGCTCCTTGATCAGGCGGGCGCGGAAGGTCTCGGCCAGGAAGTAGAGCAGGTCGCGCTCCTCGGGGCGGCGCGGCCAGGGCGCCTCGCCCTTGAGCACGGCGTCGAGGTCGTAGGCGTGCCGGACGGTCCTGACGTAGGCGCGGAAGGCGGAGGCGTGGGCGGTGGTGAGGGTGCCGAAGGCGAGCATCGCGAGGGTCTCGTCGCCGACGTCGTCGCCGTAGGAGGTGAGGACGTCGGAGAGCATGTGCCAGGCGCGCGGCGAGGAGAACGGCTCCTCGGTCTTGGGCGGCGGGCTCCACAGGTGGTCGGGGCGCTGGACGAGGTAGTCGACGATCCAGGGGTGGATGCCGGCGGCGGCCGCCCACTTCAGCCAGTCGTCGGCCGAGGCGCGCAGGTGCACGTGGACCAGGCGGTTGATCAGGGCCGAGGCCATGGGGCGGGCCAGCGCGTTGTCGGTGGCCCGGTTGCCGGCGCCGATCACGACCGAGCCGGCGGGCAGCTCGTACGTGCCGATGCGGCGGTCGAGGATCAGCGAGTAGAACGCCTTCTGCACCTCGGGCGCGGAGGCGTTGAGCTCGTCGAGGAACAGGCAGTAGGGCTCGTCGCGGGCGATGGACTCCGGCGGCGCGAACCGGCTGCGCCCGCCGACCAGCTCGGGCACGCCGATCAGGTCCTCGGGGGCGAGCTGGGTGCCGAGCAGGGTGACGCAGTCGAGGCCGAGCGAGCCGGCGAACTCGCGTACCAGCGAGCTCTTGCCGATGCCGGGCGCGCCCCACAGGAAGACCGGGCGGACCACGGCGACGTGCAGCAGCACCTCCGGAAGCTGCGCCGGGGTGACGGTGACCGTTGCCTGCATGCGTCCAAGGGTGACGAACCGGGCGTGCCCGCGCATCACATTTAATCGTTTGCCCTGGTGGAGCCGTCCGGCCTACTGTCGGCGGCATGTGTTCCATGTTCTGCACCGTGTTCATCCGCATCCGCCGCGGCCGGGCTCTGGCCCGCTAGCGGACGGCTGACACCGCGCGTCCGCCGGCGCGCCCGGGGCCCTTCGAGACCTGTTCATCTCGAGGACCCGAAAGGGCAGTGCTGTGGCGCAGAATTTCGCGCACGGAAACTATTCACACACCCAGAAGAACGTCAGGAACGGCGGCGGCGGTCGTACGCCCGCCGACCGGCTCAGGCGGCAGCTCTCGCAGAACTTCCTGGCCGACCGGCATGCCGTGGAGCTGATGATCAAGGCGGCGGCGCCGGAGGGGCTGGTGCTCGAACCCGGCTCCGGGCCGGGCGCGCTCACGCTGGCGCTGGCCGAGGCCGGGGCGCACGTGATCGGCTACGAGCTCGATCCCCGGCTCGCCGGGCGGCTGGCCTCGCGGACGCGCGACGATCCGCGGATCGAGGTGGTCAGGGGTGACTTCACGGCCGCGCGGGCGCCGCGTGAGCCGTTCGCGGTCGTGGGCAACATCCCGTACTCGGTCACGTCGAGGATCGTCGAGTGGTGCCTGCGGGCGCGGGAGCTGACCTCGGCGACGCTGCTCACCCAGCGGGAGTACGCCCGCAAGCGCACCGGCGACTACGGCCGGTGGAGCCTGGTCACGGTGTCGTCGTGGCCGTGGTTCGACTGGCGGCTCGGCGACACGATCGGCAGGGAGAGCTTCCGTCCCGTGCCGTCGGTGGACTCGGCGATCCTGCGCGTGCGACGGCGGCCCGAGCCGCTGGTGAGCGATCGCGCGGGCTACCTGGAGCTGGTGGAGCTGGGCTTCGGCGGGGTCGGCGGCTCGGTGCGCGCCTCGCTGCGCCCGCACTACCGGGGGGTGGACGCGGCGCTCGGCGCGGCGGGCGTGGCCCGCGACGCCGTCGTGGGCCACGTGCACCCGGACCAGTGGGTCAGCCTGTGGCGACGGCTAGAGCGCCGTTGAGGTGACCTTCGCCGGGACGGCGGCGACCCGGCCCCGGGCCGTGGACACGCGGCGGGCCCAGGGCATGGCCAGCAGCAGCACCGGCAGCAGCACGATGGAGGCGCGTGACCAGTCGCGGTGGAGGTACCACCAGTCGTTCACGCTGAACTGCGTCATGTACAGGTAGCCGTAGGCGGCCCAGAAGGAGGCGCCGATGATGGCCGGCCAGGCCCACCTGGTCGGCCTGGCCACCAGGAACGGCATGAACCACAGCAGGTACTGGGCGCCGAGGCGGGGCGTCATGACCATGAAGACGAGCAGGATGGCCGTGGTCAGGTCGATCGGGTCGGCGCGCCGCCACAGCAGCAGGACGGCGACGACGCTGAGGTAGATGAGCTTCGTGCCGAACGAGGCCAGCTCCGGCATCAGGGCCCAGTCGCCGCCGGTGAACCACGGTGTGTAGCCCCATTCGCCGACGATCGGGCGGATGTCCTGGATGGTACGGATGACGGCGGGGATCTCGTCGAGCGTGGTGCCCGCGAAGATCGGCGAGGTGACCAGGAAGAACACCGGGACGACGCCGGTCACGACGAGGGCGGCGATCCTGGCGCGCAGGTGGGGCAGGAGCAGCAGCATGCCGGGGATCAGCCAGATCGGCCAGCTCTTGGCGCACAGCGCGAGGCCCATGAGCAGCCCGGCCAGCATGCCGCGCCGCAGGTCGGCCCGGTCGCCGGAGCCGGGCATGAGGGCGCGGCGCAGCATCGCGACCGGGCGGCGCGCCGCCTCCCGCAGGCCGGCGGCGTCGATGGTGACGCCGGGACGGTCGGGCGCGCCGGGCCCGCGGGCGACCACGAACGCGGCCACGCCGAACACCAGCGCGACCGGCTCGACCTGGCCGTGGACGCTGGCGATGAGCAGGGCCAGCGGGTTGAAGGCGTACTGGAGGGCGCGCAGGGACGCCTTGGGGCCGCCGGCCAGCTTGCCGACCAGCGGGATCAGCACGATGTCGGCGACGACGGTGACCAGGCGGCCGGCGTACTCCCACGGGATGCCGAGCCACAGCAGGATGCCGTAGACGTAGGGGATGGTCGGCAGGAAGTGCCAGCCGCCCTCGCTGGCCAGCACCGGGTCCTTGCCCTGCAGCACCGCCTCGCCGGCGGGCTTGAAGCTCTCCATGAAGTCGACGGGTTGCCATGAGTCGATCGCGGAGGTGTACATGATCAGCACGCGGACGGCGATGCCGACGAGCACGGCGACGTAGAGGGGCGGCCGCCAGTCTCGCCACTGCGCGACGAGGGCGAGCACGACACCGGTGACGAGGACGACCCCCGTGAGAACTGCGTAATCCATGGCGGCCCCTAGCCTGCCGTAACAATCTGAGTGCCGCCACCTGGGCTTCCAATTCTTATCCCCGACATGCGGACACGTAACGCGATAGAACATGACTGTCTGTGTTGAACTTTTTCCATGGGGGGATCGCAGGTCAACCAGGCACTGGTCAGGCTCTATTTCGAGGTGAGGGACGGGGTCCGTGACCCGGTCGCGGCCTGGGCGAAACTCACAGGCAACTCTCAGGTCTACCAGGCGCGGCGCGGGGAGCGGCGGGTCCCGCTGGACGACGCCACGGCGGCCGAGCTGGCGGCGGCGGCGATCGTGCACACGGCCTCGGAGCACGGCGCGGACCGGGTGGCGGCGCTGGCGACGTCGCCGCTGGCGGGCGTGGTGGGCGGGCTGGGCGGCGCGCTGCTGACCGAGCATCCGTGCGCGTCGGAGCAGGTGCTCGGGCCGCGGTTCACGGGGCCGGGGGCCGAGGACTGGGCGCGGGCGGCGTACGTGCTGCTGTGGGGGGAGAACAACCGGCTGGCCCGTACGGCGGACACGCCCTGGGTGATCGCCGGGCGGTACAAGGGCCAGAAGGTGGTGGCGATCGGCACCCATCCGACCCGGTTGTCGGACGAGACGCTGGTCGTGCGGCCGGGCACGGACGGCGCGCTGGCGATGGCGATGGGGCACGTGCTGCTGAAGGAGTTCTTCCTGGACCGGCCGCCGTTCGCCGCGCACGCGATGGAGCGGACGGACCTGCCGTTCCTGGTGCGGCTGCGCGAGCGCGAGGACGCGTACGTGCCGGGCGGGCTGCTCGGCCGGGCCTGCGACCGGCTCAGCGTGTACGGCGGCGAGGCGGTGCAGGTGCTGCTGCCGCGCTTCGACTTCGGGCCGGGCGTGCTGCGCCGCGGCGTGCCGGTCGTCCGGGACGGCGGCGAGCTGGTGACCACGGTCTTCGACCTGCTGCTGGCCGCCTACGGCGTGGCACGGGACGGGCTGCCCGGGGTGTGGCCGCAGGGGTACGGGGACCGGGAGCCGTACACGCCGGGCTGGCAGGAGATCTACACCGGGGTGGCCGCCTCGCGGACCGTGAAGACGGCGCGGGAGCTGGGCGTGACGGCGGAGAAGACCGGCGGGCGGTGCATGATCGTGCCGGGCCGGCTGGAGACGCCGCACGCCGACACCGCCTACCGGGCGATGCTGGCGCTGCTGGTGCTGACCGGGTGCGGCAGCGGGTGGGCGCAGCCGGCGGGCGGCGCGGGGATCCCGCTGGTGCCGTACCTGTGCCTGCACGCCTGCGGCGAGGACCGCGCCGACGTGGGCGCGCTGAGCTGGGCCCTGTGCGAGGGCCTGTTCGCGCGCCGCACGTCGCGGTCGGTGCTGCTGGAGGCGGTGCGCGACGGGTGGCCGATGGCTCCCTCGCCGCGCGTGCTGGCCATCCCCCGGCCGATCTACCCGCTGCCGCCGGAGGTCGACCTGCTCATCGGTCCCGACGAGCAGTGCGACCTGGCGCCGCCGGACGCGGGCCTGGTGGCCGAGGCGGTGGCCCGGCTGGCCGGGCGGACGTCCCGGGCGGACCCGGACGGCACCCCGGCGGACGGGCGCATGCGCCTGATGGTCGACCACGCCTGGATGCACGAGTACGGCGAGGCGCTGCCGACCTACCGTCCGCCGGGGCTGGGGGTGCCGCTCAAGCCCACCCAGCTCGTCCGGCCGTTCACAGGCCGTTGAGGTAGGCCCGGTGGCTCCTTGAGAACTCGAAGGCGTTGTACTTGTCCCAGTTGATCGACCAGGTCATCAGGCCGCGCAGGTTCGGGTAGACGCCGCGTGGCCTGTAGCTGCCGCAGTTGCTGCCCTTGGCCAGGCAGTCGAACGCCTTCTGGACCTCGGCGACGGTGGTGAAGCCGTTGCCCGCGTTGGGCGAGGCGGGCAGTCCGATGGCCACCTGGTCCTGGCGCAGCGGCGGGAACACGTTGTTCGGGTTGCCCATGATGGGGAAGCCGGCCAGCAGCATGTCCGTCATGGCGACGTGGAAGTCGTGGCCGCCCATCGTGTGGTACTGGTTGTCCAGGCCGGTGATCGGGCCGGAGTTGTAGTCCTGCACGTGCAGCAGGGTCAGGTCGTCGCGCAGGGCGTGGATGACCGGCAGGTAGGAGGCGGCCCTGCTGTCGGCCGAGCCGTTCGGGCCGGGGCCGTAGAACTGGTAGCCGAGCTGCACGAAGAACGTCTCGGGCGCCATGGTGAGCACGAACTTGGCGCCGTAGCGGCTCTTGAGCGCGCGCAGCGCGGAGATCAGGTTGACGACGACGGGCGTGGTGGGGTTGGCCAGGTTCGTGTCGCCCTGGTTGAGGTAGAGGGAGTGGCCCTCGAAGTCCACGTCGAGGCCGTCCAGGCCGTACCTGTCGATGATGGCCGCGACCGACTCGACGAACTTGTCCCTGGCGGCCGTGGTGGTGAGCTGCACCTGGCCGTTCTGGCCGCCGATGGAGATGAGCACCTTCTTGCCCTGGGCCTGCTTGGCCCTGATGGCGGCGACGAAGTCCGCCTCGGGCTCGACGTTCGGGCACTCGGCGGCCGGGCACTGGCGGAAGCGGATGTCGCCGGAGGTCACCGAGGTGGGCTCGCCGAAGGCGAGGTTGATGACGTCCCATTCGGCGGGCACGTCGGCCATGCGGATGTAGCCGGAGCCGTTGGCGAAGGAGGCGTGCAGGTAGCCGACCAGGACGCGCTTGGGCAGTCCCCCTCCCCCGCCGCCGCCCGCGGTCGTGGTGCCGGTGGCCTCGGCGGTGTAGGGCGAGCAGTTGCCGGCGGCGTCGCAGGCGCGGACCTTGAAGCGGTAGGAGGTGGAGGCGGCCAGGCCGGTGGCGGTATGGCTGGTGGCGGTCACGGCGACCGGGGAGCCGCCGTCGCGGGAGACCTCGTACCGGTCCACGCCGACGTTGTCGGTGGCGGCCGACCAGGTGGCGGTGAGCGAGCTGCTCGTCGCGCCGCCCACGGTCAGGTTGCCGGGGACGGTGGGGGCCTGGGTGTCGCCGCCGCCTCCGCCGCCGGGCGCGCCGTCCAGGACGACGTCGTCGGCCACGTAGGCGCTCTGGCCGTACCAGGAGTTGAGGTAGATGGTCACGGACGTGGTGGTGGCGCCGGTGGTGAACGTGGTGCGCAGCTGCGTCCACGCCTGGCCGGGCGAGCCCCACGTCTGGGGGTCGGTGCCGCCGGTGCCGGTCGCGCCGAGGAAGACGTAGCCGCCCTGCACCCAGGCCGACAGCGTGTACGACGACGACGGCTGCACCCTGACCTGCTGCTGGCAGCGGGCCAGGTCGGCCCCCGCCGGGGTGGCCTTGAGCGCCTTCGTCCCGCCGTGGACGGGCGAGGTGACGGCGGCGGCGCCGGCGGCGGCGCTGCAGGTCCAGCCGGTCAGCCCGTCCTCGAAGCCGGGGTTGACGGCGATGTTGGCCGCCAGGGCGGGGGTGGCGGTCAGGCCCGCCGTGCCGAGGGCGAGCGCGACCGCCGCGACGGCGGTGCGCCACCTGAAGATGCCGCTCATCCGGTGAACCCCTTGAAGATGTTCGTGAACTCGTAGCTGGACTGGGAGATGCCGCTGCAGGTCGGGGAGACCTGGCCGTTGGGGCAGCCGCCGTTGTCGCGGGCGGCCGACCAGAAGCCGACGAATCCGATGTGGTTGCTGTTGGCCCAGGTCAGGAGCTTGCGGGCGTCGGCCTGGGTGGTGGTCATGCCGGTGTCGTTCTTGCCGATCATGGGGGTGACGCCGAGCGCGCGTCTGAGCTGGGCGTCGCTCCTGGCCGGCCATACGCCCTTCATCTGGCCGAGCGTGGCCTGGGCGGCGGCGGTCATCGCCTCGCCCCAGTCGCCGGTGTGGCCGAAGTTCATCAGCATCGGGTTGACGATCACGTCGAGGCCCTTGGCGGCGGCGTCCTGGAGGATCTGCAGCGAGAACGGGTCCACGCCGTAGTCCTGGCCCTGCACGCGCAGCGTGTAGCTGATCACCGTGCCGCGCTCGGACTGGAGCTGCTTGAGCGCGGTGTTGACCTTGTTGGCGTCGATGCTCGCCTCGACGTCGACGTCCAGGTGGTTGGTGCCGACGGTGTCGAGCACCTTCTTGTAGGCGGCCAGCAGCGCCGCCGGGGTGCCGCAGGCGTGCTCCAGGTAGGGTCCGACCGCGCCGCCGCTGGCCACGACGACCTGGCCGCCCTGGGCCTGGAGGGCCTTGACGTCGTTGACGATCCGGGGGTCGGCCAGCGGGATCGTGCCGCCCCAGGCCGGGTTGCAGCCGCTGCTGTCGCCGAGGACGAACGCCAGCGTGTAGTTCTTCACGCCGGTCGCGTTCGCCGCGCCCACCAGGGACGGGCTGGTCATCGTGATGTCGATGTAGGGGGCGTACCTGATGTCGCCGGCGGGCGGGACGGTGTCCTTGGAGGTGCGGCCGCTGACCGGCGCCGACCAGGCCGAGCAGTTGCCAGCGGCGTCGCAGGCCCGCACGCGGAAGGCGTAGGAGGTGTCGGGGGTCAGGCCGGTCGCGGTGTAGCTGGTCGTGGGAACGACGACGGGGGCGGCCTCGTCCCTGGAGACCTCGTAGCGGGCCACCGAGCCGGAGTCGTCGGTGGCGGGCGACCAGGTCACGGTCAGGCTGGTGCCGGTCGGGCCGCCGACGGCCACGCCGCCGGGGACGGCCGGCGCCTGCGTGTCGGGCGGGCCGCCGGGGCCGTCGAGGACGACGTCGTCGGCGGTGTAGGCGCTCTGGCCGTACCAGCCGTTGACGTACACGGTCACGGAGGTGGTGGTGGCGCCGGTGGTGAAGGAGGTCCTGAGCTGGCCCCACTGGTTGCCGGGGGCGCCCCACGTGCTGGCGTTGACGCCGGCGCCGGTCGCGCCGAGGAAGACGTAGGAGCCCTGGGCCCAGGCGGAGAGCTGGTAGGCGGTGCCGGGCTTGACGGTGACGGTCTGCTGGCAGCGGGCGAGGTCGGAGCCCTGCGGGGTGGCCTGGAGGGCCTGCGTGCCGCCGTGCGCCGGGGTGGTGACGGCCTGCGCGCCGGCCGGGCAGGTCCAGCCGCTCAGGCCGGATTCGAAGCCGGGGTTGGACAGGATGTTCGCGGCGGCGGCCGGGGTGGCGTGCAGGACGGTGAGTCCCAGTGCGGCCAGGGCCGTGGCCGCGAGTCCGCGCAGTCTCGTGCGGGGTCTCATGCGGGTCCTTTCGGGGGGTGCGGACCGCGCGCCGGTGCGGCCCGCCACCGGGGGTGGCGGGCCGCCTCAGCGGGTCAGAAACCAGCGGTGATCTTGGTGAACTCCCAGTTGTCCTGGGCGATGCCGCTGCAGTTCTCCGCGACGCCGCCGCCGGGGCAGGGGCGGTCGCGGTTGACCGACCAGAACGCGAGCCTGGTCAGGCCGTGGGAGCTGGCGTAGTCGCGGATCTGGGTCCAGGTGCTCTGGTTGGTGAGCTCCTGCTGGTCGGACAGGCCGTTCATGCCGGAGATGCCCATGTGGGCGTACGCCTGGGCGTCGGTCCAGCCCTGGGCGGTCTTCAGGGCGTTCTTGAGCCCTTCGGCCGCGTTGACGGTGTTCTGGTACATGTTGGCGCCGCCGCCGAAGTCGAACGGCATGATCGTGTAGTTGTCGATCGGCACCGCCAGTTCCTTGGCGCGGTTGATCAGCCGGGTGCCGTAGTAGGTCGGGCCGGTGGTCGCGGTGCCGAAGGTCACGGCGATCTTGACGTTGGGGTTGCTCGACTTGACGATCTTGAGGGCGTTCAGGATGCGGTCCTGGACGGTCAGGTTCTCGAACTCGTCGGTGTTCTCGATGTCGAAGTCCACCACGGCCGGGCCGACGGCGTTGATGACCTTCTGCACCGCGCCGGCGAACAGTTCGGGCGTGGAGCAGTTGGGGCCGAGCTTGTTGCCCTGCCAGCCGCCGAAGGACACCTGCACGCTGCCGCCGGCCGCCTTGATGGCCGAGATGGCCTGCGCGTCCTGGCCGCCGGTCAGCGGGCGCTGCCCGTCCCAGGCCGGGTTGCAGCCGTTGCTGGCCAGGATGAAGGCCATCGTGAACGACTTGATGCCGGTCGCGTTCATGACCGTGGTGGGCGAGGGCGGGTCGCCCCAGCCGGTGTAGAGGTAGGGCGCGCCGGGCATCTTGCCGCCGGTCGGGCAGCCGGTCGTGGTCGCCGAGACGTCACGTCCGGCCGACTCGCCGACCGAGTTGTACGCCTTGACGGTGTAGGTGTGGCTCTGGCAGGCGCTCAGCCCGGAGATCGTCGTGCTGGTCCCGGTGACCTCGGCCTTCTGGGTCGCGCCCTCGTAGACGCGGTACCCGGTCACCGTGCCGGAGGAGGCGCCCCACGACAGCGCGATGCTGGTGTCGGTCACGGTCGTGGTGACCGTGCCGGGCTGGCCGGGCGTGCCGGTGCCGCCGGGGGTGGTGACGCTGAGCGCGTTGCCGGGGCCGGACAGGTTCCCCGCGGCGTCGCGGGCCCGCACGGTGTAGCTGTAGGTGGTCGAGGCCGTCAGCCCGTTGTCGGTGTACGTCGTGCCGGTCGCGGTGCCGACCTGGGTGCCGCCGCGGTAGACGTTGTAGCCGGTCACGCCGACGTTGTCGGTGGAGGCGTCCCAGGCCAGGCCGGCGCTGGTGGCGGTGACGCTGGTCGAGCGCAGGTTGCCGGGCACCGACGGCGGGGTGGTGTCGCCTCCGCCGCTGCCCTGCTTCCACAGCGCGGGGACGTTCGGCGGCTCCCAGCCGGGCTGGGAGGTGTGACCCTGGAGGGCCACGTAGTCCACGCCGTTGTAGGTGACGGCGGCGCCGGTGGCGTAGGCGGTCCACGGCGCCCAGGCGGCGGCCAGCTGCTGCTGGGCGGCGGCGCCGTAGGCGGTGGGGACGCCCGTGGCCAGGCCGGCCCCGGTGAGGGCGATGGCCAGGCCGGCCACCGAGCTGATCAGTCTGCTACGTAATCTCATGGCATTCCCTGAAGGTGCGGCTTGACGGTCTTGGAGAAGGACCAGTTGTTGCTGGCGTCCCAGTTGATGGACCAGGTCATCGCGCCCCGGATGTCCGGGTAGGCGCGCGGCGGCACGAAGGAACCGCAACTGGTGCGCTTGGCCAGGCAGTCGAGCGCCTGGTTGACGAGGGAGGGCGAGACGACGCCGCCGCCCGCGGCGCCGGGCCCGGCCGGCAGGCCCAGTGCCACCTGGTCGGGGCGCAGGCCGTTCTCCAGCTGGATGCAGGCCAGGGCGGTCATGAAGTTGACCGTCCCCTGCGAGTACGCCGCGGACTGGTCGCAGCCGAGCATGGAGCCCGAGTTGTAGTACTGCATGTTGACGACGGTGAGGATGTCCTTGATGTTCAGGGCGAGCTTGAAGTACTCCATCCCGGTCGACTGCATGTCGATGGTCTGCGGGGCCATCATGATGATCAGGCCGCTGCCCGCCTTCGCGCGCAGCGCGCGCAGGGCCTGGCCCATGTAGGTGGCGTTGAGGCCGTTCTCCAGGTCGATGTCCACGCCGTCGAAGCCGTAGCTCTGCATCAGCGCGTACACCGTGTCGGCGAACTTGGTGGCGGCCGCGCCGCTGGCGACCTGCACGCGGCCGGCCTCGCCGCCGACCGACAGGATGACCTTCTTGCCGCGCTGGTGCAGCGCCTGCACGTCGGCCTTGAACTGGGCGTCGGTGTAGCCGCCGAGCGCGGTGGAAAGGCCCGGGTCGACCGAGAAGACGACCTCGCCCGCGGTGGAGGTGGCCTCGCCGAAGGCGACGGCGACGACGTCGTACTCGTTGGGCACGGCCGACAGCTTGAGCTCGGTCGCGGCGTTGACGAAGTTGTGCCAGTAGCCGGTGAGGAAGTGCTTGGGCAGCGGGTCGCTGGTGCAGCCGGGGGTGGTGAAGGTCGCGGCGTCGCTGGGCGGGCCGTCGCCGGCCGCGTTGGAGGCGGTGACCGTGACCGAGTACGAGGTGCAGGCGGTCAGGCCGGTGAGGGTGTGGGAGGTGCCGGTCACCGTGGCGACCTGGGAGCCGTTGAGGCGGACCTGGTAGCCGGTGGCGCCGTTGACCGCCGGCCAGCCGAGCGTGGCGCCCGTCTGGGACGTGCCGGTCACGGTGATCGGGCCGGCCTTGCCGGGCACGCCGGTGCCGCAGCCCGTGGTGGTCGCGGTCACGGCGTCGCCGGCGGCCGACTCGCCCGCCGAGTTGTACGCCTTGACGGTGTAGGTGTGGCTCTGGCAGGTCCCGAGGCCGGAGATCGTCGCCGTGGTGCCGGTGACGGTGGCCTTGACGGCGCCGCCTTCGTAGACGCGGTAGCCGGTCACCGTGCCGGAGGAGGCGCCCCAGGACAGGGCGATGCTGGTGTCCGTGCTGGTCGCGGTGGCCGTGCCGGGCTTGCCGGGGACCTCGACGGTCGTGCCGCCGCAGGAGGAGCCGTTCAGCGTGCAGCCGGTGATGCCGGGGAAGTTGCCCGGGGCGCCGTTGAAGCCGAAGCTCGTGCTCGCCCCGGCCGCCAGCGGTCCCGCCCAGCTCGGCGCGGTGAACGTGTAGTGCTGGCCGCTCCTGGTCATGACCGCGTCCCAGGCGGACGGGATGGAGAACCCGGCCGGCACGTCGAACTGCACGTTCCAGGCCAGGGGGGCGGTGGCGCCGTTGACGACGGTGACCTTGCCCTCGAAGCCGGACCCCCAGTCGGCGACCTTGACGAAGGTCGCGGTGGCGGCGGCGGCCTGGGCGGGCAGGGCCAGGAGACTCAGTGCGAGGGTCGCGAGCGCTAAGAGGATCGCGCGAAATCTCACTGTCGATTTCCGTTCTTCTGGCGTGCCGTACGGCTTGCACCGGGGGGTGAGAGCGCAAGCCGTACGGCACGGGCCCGTGGAGGTGAGACACGGGCCTTTTCGGGGGGTGTCGGCGCAGGCCGGGGAGACGCGAGGCGCGCGCGGAGCTTGCAGCGGCAGTCAGGGCCGATGCGTCCGGCCGGGCCGCGTGACCGCTCCAGCGGCTGGGAAGAGGTGGGGGGTGTGCACGCCCGCAGCGCCGGGGGCGTGGGAGAAGGGGTCGTTCGGGCGGATGTCTCCGCAGCTCAGCAGCGAGTCATGCGGGCGGCGAGCGAGTCATGGGCCATCCGATCCATGATTTCTTTTAGGAAAGTTTCCTAAGAGTTGTCGCGATCGTAGCCTTGACACCCTGTGCTTACAAGACCCAATCACGTGATGGCCCGCGACGTGCCGAAACGCGGCGGCAACGGCGGCGCCCCCTCGCCCGGACCGGGTCCGGACGTGGGGGCGCGACAGTCCGGTCAGGGCTGCTGGGTGATCTTGACGTCGTCCACGCCCGCCTCCACCAGGGAGGCCCCGGAGGCGTCGGCCGCGTCGATGAGGATGCGGACCGTCTGGCCCGCGTAGGGGGTCAGGTCGGCCGACGCCACGGCCCAGGCGCCGTTGCGGTTCGTGGCCGCGCCGGCCTGCTGGAACACGGTGGTCGTGGTGCCGCCGACCACGCGGACCCGGAAGTAGTCCGCGCTGGAGGCGTTAGAGCCGTGCGCGAGGTACCACGACAGCGACAGGCTCAGCGTGCCCGTCGAGGGCAGCGTGATCGGCGGTGACTGGATCGAGCTGACGCCGCCGTCGAGGTCGTAGTCACCGGCCGCGGCACCCGCCAGACGGCCGGTCACCAGGTCGTTCGTGCCGCTGACCGTGGTGCCGAGCTGCTTGGCGCCCGAGGAGGTGGTCGCCTCGGGGTCGCCGCGCTCCCACGCGCCCGTGGTGGCGGTGTCGGTGCCGGACGGGTTCGCCGTCCAGCCGGTCGCCGTCTCGAACGTGTCGGACCAGACCGTCACCGGCGGCGTGCCGGTGCCGCAGTACTGGGACTCCTTGCCGATGATCCGGTAGACGCAGTCGGAGTACTCCAGGAAGCGCAGCACGGCCTCCTTGTTGCGGGTGGTCTGCGGGACGATCTGCTCGTCCGGCGGGTAGAAGCCGGGGCTCGCGCCGACCGGGTACATCTCGAACGTGAAGCTGAAGATCTTGTACTGGCCCCACATCCAGTCGTCGATCGTCCCGTCGGTGATGTAGAGGTCGCTGGACTGCTCGGGGGTGTAGCCGTTGGTGCCGGCCATGTTCTGGCCGAGGGTGGCGTGGGCGTCCCGGTCGTCCTGGGTCAGGCCGGGGGCGGTGTCGTTGTAGGTGTAGCCGTAGGGCCACAGGACCAGCTCGCTGTAGGTGTGCCAGTCGAGGTTCGTCCTGATCTGCTGCACGCCGCCGACGACCCGGCTGCGCACCCAGTCGGCCGCCGCCTTGACCTCGGGGGCCGACTCGGCGCTCGCGCCGCGGTAGGTCTCGCTGGAGGTCGATCCCGAGGAGCCGCCGCAGCAGCCCCACTGGTAGGCCCAGTTGCGGTTGAGGTCGGTGCCGACGGCCGAGGAGCCGGAGTTCGGCTGCCGGTTCTTGCGCCAGGAACGGTAGGTGCCGCTGGCGATGTCGTACTCGCCGCCGTCCGGGTTGAGGTCCGGCATGATCCAGATCTCACGGGTGTTGACCAGGTTCGTGATCCTGGCGTCGGTGCCGTAGTTGTCGGCCAGCAGGTGCATGATGTACAGCGCCATCTCGACCGTGAGGTGCTCGCGGGCGTGCTGGTGGGCGGTGAACAGCACCTCGGGCTCGGCCTCGTCCGTGCCCACGTTGTCGCTGATCTTGACCAGGCGCATCGCCCGTCCCTCGTACGAGGTGCCGAACGTGCTCTGGCTCATGATCCCCGGATGGGCCGCGACCAGGGTGTTGATCTCGGCCGTCATCTCCGCGTAGTTGTGGTAACCGGAGTCCGACGGCGGGAAGTCGAACGTCCCGACGGCGTCCGGCGGCGCCGGGCGCGGGGCCGCCGCCACCCGGTAGCCGAGCCGCCTGATGGCCGCGATCTCCGCCTCCGTGGCGGTGACCAGCACCGAGTCCGCCTGCACGTCCTCGATGGCGGCGCCCGTCGCCGCGACGGCGCTGCGCTGCCGGGCGTCGGCCGGGCCGGAGACCCGGTACTGCTTGTTCGCCGGTGGTTCCGCGCCGGCCCCGGCGCCGGTCATGCCGGTCAGGCTGACCATGCCCAGGACCGCCAGCAGGATGAGTAATCGGCGTTTCACCTCGTCCTCCTCGCCCGCGCGGGACTGGGGGGTTTGACCCGCGCCTGAACTGAGAGTGAAGACGTTGGGTGCCCTAGGAAAGGCCCAATTTTCCGTCGAACCGGATCAACGCCTCTGCCAGCGGTTTCCTGGCGAGATCGGGCACCTCGGCGTCGGGGGCGGCGTACCCGACGGGGAACAGGATGTAGGGCCGCTCGTTGGCCGGGCGTTCGCAGATCTCGCTGAGGAAGGCCATCGGGTTGGGGGTGTGGGTGAGCGTGGACAGTCCCATGGCGTGCAGGGCGGTGATGAACAGGCCGCAGGCGATGCCCACGCTCTCGTTGACGTAGTAGTGCTTGACCTTGCCGCCGCCGGGGCGCACGGCGTACTTCTCGGCGAAGCACACCACCAGCCACGGCACGACCTCCAGGTAGCCCTTGTCGGAGGTCGTCTCCAGCGGGGCCAGCGCCTCGCGCCACTCCTGCGGGAGCCTGCCGCCCTCGTAGTTGCGGCGCTCCTCCTCCTCGGCCGCCTCGCGGATGCGCCGCTTGGTCGCCGGGTCGCCGATCGCCACGAACTTCCACGGCTGCTGGTGCGCGCCCGACGGCGCGGTGTTGGCCGCCCGCACGGCCAGCTCGACGCACCGGTACGGCACCGGCTCGTCGCTGAAGAACCGCACGCTGCGCCGCCGGTCGGCCAGCGCGCAGAACTCCTCCCCGCGCTTGATCATCTCGTCGGCCTCGTAACGTTCGGGCCGGTAGGGGACGAACGGAAACTGGTGCTCCATAAGATCCGCAGTCTCGGCACGACCGGCCGGTCTGACAACACCGCTCGCCGTATGCTGCCGATCTGACAGCCGAATCGGCTTTTGGGAGGCGAATATGCCGGCACGTCGCCGCGGGCTCGACGATCTGGACCTGCGCGTCCTGCGCCTGGTCGCCGACCGGCCGCGCAGCGGGCTGCTGGAGATCGCCCGGCTGCTCGGGGTGGCGCGGGGGACCGTACAGGCCAGGCTGGACCGGATGGCCGCGGACGGCGTGATCACCGACTACGGCCCCAACCTGTCCCCCGCCGCCCTCGGCTACCCGGTGCAGGCGTTCACCACCCTGGAGGTCGAGCAGGCCGCCCGCGAGCACATCTCCAGGACCCTGGCCTCCATCCCCGAGCTGCTCGAAGCCTGCATCGTGACCGGTCCCGGCGACGTCTGGTGCCGCGTGGCGGGCCGCGACAACGAGCACGTCCAGCGGGTGATCGACCGGATGCTGACGATCCCCGGGGTGCGCCGGAGCACCACCGTCATCGCGCTGTCGACCGTCGTGGGGCACCGGGTCCTGCCGCTGGCGGCGGCTGACAGGCAGGTGCCAGGCAGCTGCCAGCCCCCTCCGCGACCGTGAGGGCATGACATACGCGATCGAAGCGGAAGGGCTCGTCAAGCGGTACGGCGACAAGACCGCGCTGGACGGCGTCGGCCTGCGGGTCAGGACCGGCACCGTGCTCGGCGTGCTCGGCCCCAACGGCGCGGGCAAGACCACCGCCGTCCGCATCCTGGCCACCCTCGCCGCCCCCGACGCCGGCCACGCCACGGTCGGCGGGCACGACGTCGTCACCCAGGCCCGCCGGGTCCGCGAGCTGATCGGCCTGACCGGCCAGTACGCCTCGGTCGACGAGAAGCTGACCGGCACCCAGAACCTCCTGCTCGTCGGCCGCCTGCTCGGCCTGTCCAGGACGGCCGCCAGGGCCAGGGCCGCCGAGCTGCTGGCCAGGTTCGGCCTGGAGGAGGCGGCTGGCCGGCCGGCGGCCGGTTACTCGGGCGGCATGCGCCGCCGGCTGGACCTGGCGGTCAGCCTGGTCAGCCGGCCCCGGATCCTGTTCCTCGACGAGCCGACGACCGGCCTCGACCCGCGGGCCCGCGGCGACCTGTGGGACGTGGTCAGGGAGCTGGTCGCGGACGGGGTGACGGTCCTGCTGACCACCCAGTACCTGGAGGAGGCCGACCAGCTCGCCGACGACCTGCTGGTCATCGACCGCGGCCGGGTGGCGGCGAGCGGCACGCCGGCCGAGCTCAAGTCGCTGGCCGGCGGCCACCGGCTGGACGTCCGGCCGCTGCACCCCGCCGACCTGGAGAAGGCCGGCTCGATCCTCGGCGCCACGGCCGTGGACGGGCTGCTCAGCGTGCCCGTGCACGACCTGGCCGCCCCGCCCGACCTGCTCAGGCGGCTGGACGACGCCGGGATCGTGCTGGCCGAGCACGCCCTGCGCCTGCCCTCACTCGACGACGTCTTCCGCACACTCACCGGAGCAAGCTCATGACCACCGCGCTCTCCCAAGGGCTGACCCTCGCCTGGCGCAGCCTGATCCCGCTGAAGAACAACCCCGGCCAGCTCGCCGGGCTGCTGCTCCAGCCCGTCTTCATGATCGTCATCTTCGTCTACCTGTTCGGCGGGGCTGCCGGGGGCGACCGGGCGGGCGCGGTGTCGTACATGCTGCCCGGCGTGCTCGTCCAGGTCGCGCTGATGGCGACGATCACGACGGGCATGAACCTGGCCACCGACATCGGCAACGGCGTCTTCGACCGGTTCAGGACCATGCCGATCGCCAGGTCGGCGCCGCTGGCCGGGCGCATCATGGCCGACCTGCTGACCCTGCTGATCACCATCGCCATGTCGCTGGCCGTGGGGTACGCCGTCGGCTTCCGCGTGCGGACCGATCCGCTGAGCGCGCTGGCCGGGATCGGCCTGGTGCTGCTCATGGTGACGGCGCTGAGCTGGGGGTCGGCCTGGATCGGGCTGGTGGCCAGGTCGGTCGCCTCGATGCAGGGCATCGCCACCGCCGTGCTGCTGCCGCTCACGTTCGGCAGCAGCGCCTTCATCCCCGCCACCGGCCTGCCGGGCTGGCTGACCTGGTGGATGGGCGTCAACCCGGTCTCGCACCTGGCCGGCGCGCTGCGCGGTCTCCTGGTGGGCGGGCTGGCGGCGTCCGACGTGTGGATCACGCTCGGCTGGGCCGCCGCGCTGCTCGCCCTCTTCGCCCCCTTCGCCCTTCGTGCCTACAACCGCAAAGTGCGATGACCGCGCCGCTGCGTGCAACCGTGAAGTGCGATCACCGCGCCGCAGCGTGCAACCGTGAAGTGCGATCACCGCGCCGCAGCGTGCAACCGTGAAGTGCGATCACCGCGCCGCTACGTGACGCCGGCGGCCATCGCGTAGAGCTCGGCCGGCGGCAGGGCGGCGCCCTCGGCGAAACGGCGTTCGAAGAGCTCGTCGCCGAGCGCCTTCCTGGCCGCCGCGCGTCCTTGCGTGGTGTCGGGCGAGGTGTCCTCGGGGACGACCGCCGACGCCCCGCCGAACAGCACCGCCGCCCGTTCCTGGTCGCCCGCGGCCTGCGCCGCCAGCGCGAACCCGGCCAGCGTCATCGACAGCAGCGGCCGGTCCGGGCTGACGTCGCCGAGGACGTCGAGCGCCTGGCGGTGCCGGGCCAGCGCGGCGTCCAGGTCGCCGGCGCGGGCCAGCGCCCGGCCGTAGGAGATCAGGTACACCGCGGTGATCTGCGGCACCCGGGGGGCCGCGGCCACGACGCCGTCCATGTCCCGGTAGATCGCCAGGCTGCCGGCCAGGTCGCCGCGCCGCTCCCGGTACGCGGCCTCGCCCAGGCCGAGCAGCGCCAGCGTCCACGGCGACGTCTCCTCGCCCACCCGGGACCTGGCCGTGGCGAGGTCGGCGCCCGCGCCGTCCAGGTCGTCGACCCGCAGCCGGAGCTGGGCGAGCCGGATCAGGGTGGAGATCGACTCGTCGTCGCTGATCCACTCGCTGGTCAGCGACCTGGTCTCGGCGATCAGGTCGTCGGTGCCTGCGCCGCGCTCGGCCCGCAGGTCGGCCAGGCCCAGCAGCGCCTCGCTCAGCCCCCAGCGGTCGCCGAGCCGCCTGAACCCCTCGACCGCCCGTTCCAGCTCCCGCTCCCGATCCGCCCCCGATCGCAACCGGCCGCCGATCATCAGGGCGGCGGACGACAACCACAGGTCGTCGCTGCCGGCGTAGTCGCCGATCAGCTCGGCCGCCCGCTCGTCCTGCCCGGCCGCCGCGGCCATGACGACCCTGCTGATCAGCAGCAGCGGATGCACCGGCCCCTCCTGGGCCGCCCGCTCCACCAGCTCCTCCATCCGGGCCGACAGGTCCAGCATGGCCGCGCGGTCGTTGCTGATCGTCCCGAACACGTCGACGCCGTAGGCGAACATGCACGACGTGTACGCCTCCGCGAGCCCCGGCGGCGGCGTGTCCCCGGCCAGGTCGAGTGCCTGCCTGGCCCAGGCCGCGCTCTCGCGGCGGTAGCCGCACATCCACCAGTACCAGTTGAGCGCCCCGCACAGCCGCAGCGCGGGCCCGGCGTCCCGGCGGTCGATCAGCCAGCGCAGGGCCGCCGCGAAGTCGTCGCGTTCGGCCGCCAGGCGTTCGATCCACTCCACCTGCGTGGCGGTGCGCAGCTCGGGCACCGCGCGTTCGGCCAGGTCGAGCAGGTGGTGGGCGTGCCGGTCGCGGTACTCGGCGGTCTCGCCGGCCTCGGCCAGGCGGTCCAGGGCGTAGGCGCGGATGGTCTCCAGCATCGAGTAGCGGCCTTCGGGCGACAGGCGCACCAGGGACTTGTCGGCCAGCGCGCCGAGGACGTCGGCCGTGCCGCCGCACACCTCCTCGACGGCCTCCAGGGTCGCGCCGCCGGCGAACACGCCGAGCCGCCTGGCCAGCACGCGTTCCCGCTCGTCGAGCAGGTCCCAGCTCCACTCCACGACCGCCCGCAGCGTCTGCTGGCGCGGCAGCGCGGTACGGCTGCCGCCGTCGAGCAGCCTGAACCTGTCGTCCAGGCGGTCGGCGAGCTGGCGCGGAGTCATCGTGCGCAGCCGGGCGGCGGCCAGTTCGATGGCCAGCGGCATGCCGTCGAGCCTGCGGCAGAGCGCGACCACGGCCGCCGCGTTGCCCTCGTCCACGGCGAACGACGGCCGGGCCGCCGCCGCCCGGTCGACCAGCAGCCGCACCGACGGGTACGCCGCCGCCTCGGCGGGCCCGGCCCCCGCCGGCGGCGGTTCGAGCGGCGGGAGGGGCAGCAAGCGCTCGCCCGGCACGTTGAGCGGCTCTCTGCTGGTGGCCAGCACCCGCAGCTCGGGGCACTCGTCGAGCAGGCGCTCGACCAGTACGGCCGCGGCCGCCACCACGTGCTCGCAGTTGTCCAGGACGACCAGCGCGGGCCGCTCGCCCAGCGCCTCGGCGACCTGCTCGACCACGTCCTTGGCCGCCTCGGGCGGGCGGTAGCCGGGGCCGTCGTCGCGCAGGCCGAGCGCGTCGAGCACGGCTCCGGGCACGCCGGCCGGGTCGCTGACGGAGGCCAGCTCCACCATCCACGCCACGACCGCCCGCCGGTCACCGGACCGGCCTGCGGCGCCACGCCCGGTCACCGCGGCCGTCCGGGGTGTGGCGGTTTCGGTGGCCAGCCGGAGGGCCGCCTCGGTGCCGGGTTCGGCGGCAGTGCCGGGTTCGGTGGCCAGGTGGAGGGCCGCTTCGGTCGCCAGTCTGGTCTTGCCGGCGCCGCCGGGCCCCACGAGGGTGACCAGCCGGTCGTGGCGGAGCAGGGCGGTGAGCTGCGCGAGCTCGCTCTCCCGGCCGATGAAGCTGGTGCGCGGCCTGCGTACGTTGCCCTTCGGCCGGCTCCTCGGCCACGCGGCCGGAGGCGGCTCCGCCGACAACACGGCCAGGTGCGCGGCCCGCAGTTCGGCGCCGGGATCGACGCCCAGCTCGTCGGCCAGCCGGTGGCGGGTGCGTTCGAACAGCTCCAGCGCCTCGGCCTGCCGTCCGGACGCGGCCAGCCCGCGCATGGCCAGCCCGACCAGCCGCTCGCGCAACGGGTGGGCCGTCACCTCGGCGGCGAGCTCGACCGGCCGTCCGGCCGCCAGCAGGCGCTCGGCCCTGGCCTCGACCGCCGCCAGCCGCTCCTGCTCCAGCGCGGTCGCCGCGTCCGCCAGGTACGGGACCGACGTGAGATCCGCCAGCGCCGCCCCGCGCCACAACGCCAGCGCCCGGCCGGCGTCCTCGCCCGCCAGCCGCCGGAACGCCAGCGCGTCCACCTGCTCGGCGGGGAGAGCGAGGGCGTACCCGCCGGGACGGCTGTCGATCACCTCGTCCGGCCTGAGCGCCGCCCGCAGCCGTCTGACCAGCGTCTGCAGCGCGTTGGCCGCGTTGGCGGGCGGCTCCTGCGGCCAGAGCACGTCGATCAGCCGCTCCGCCGTGACCGTACGGCCCGCTTCGAGCACCAGCACGGCCAGCAGCGCCCGCAGCCGGAGACCGCCGACCACGACCGGCCCCCCGTCGCCCTCGACCTCCAACGGCCCCAGGATGGATATCCGCACGCACCACATCCTGCCCTGCCTGCGCACATGCTCCGGCAGAGATCTTTCCCCCGCCCGTTTCCTCCCGGGGATGAACTCTTTCCACCGTCACGCGCACGCCGTCCGGTTCGTCTTCAAGGTGCTCGACATCCTGTTCCCGTCCCCGACCGAGGATGGCGACCAAGACCTACCGCTACCAGTCCGAGTACGCCCAGCTGTTCCGCGCCGAAGGCAAGGCGGAGGCCATGGCCGGGGGGCTCTTGCGGCTGCTGGACGGGCGAGGCGTGGAGGTGCCCGATGCCGTGCGGGAGGGTGTCACCGCCTGCACGGACATCGCCGTCCTCGAACCCTGGATCGACAGGGCCGTTCACGCCGACCGGCTCTGCGAGGTGTTCGGGTCAGGCCTGGAGGACGGTGAGGAGGCCGGCGGCGATCAGGGCCGCGGCCCACATGCGGTCCACGTTGAACCAGGCGCGGCGCAGGATCGTCAGGCCGAGCACCTCGTAGACCATCAGGGCCACCACGCCGGCCACCACGAACATGGCCAGCGTGTGCAGGGCGGCCACCGCCAGTCCTCCTGAGACGGCGTGCCCGGGATGGCCTTCAGCGCGCAGCCCGGTGAGCACGGGCAGCAGCATGAGCCCGGCGCCGTGGGCCGACGACATCAGGAACGACCACCCGGCGAGCTGGGCGAGCGACAGGCGCATGCCCACCCACCGGAAGTGGCGGGTGGACAGCAGCCGCCACAGCCCGAACGCCACCAGCACCAGCCCGCCCGCCACCGGCAGCGCCGCGCCCGTCACCAGGGAGCCGGTGACGGCCACGATCAGGGCGACCAGGGCCACCGACGCCAGGTGGCCCAGGGCGATCACGGGGATCGACTGGAGCAGCAGGTCGCGGCTGCGCTCCTGCAGGCCGCGGGCCACCGCGAAGAGCCAGCCCATGGCCGGGTTCAGGCCGTGGAAGGCCCCGAGCAGCAGGACCGTCGCGGTGCTCATGGCGGGCATGGTCACGGGTAGCAGTAGGAGTCGGAGGAGGCGTCGCCGCCCTGGAGGCGCACCTGGTGGGGGCGCAGGCCGCGGAAGGCGTCGCCGTGGGGGAAGAAGGCGGTGTCGAAGGTGAAGGAGCCGGCGTCGACCTTGGCGAGCCAGGCTCCGACGCCCTCGGGGTAGAACTGGTCGTCCCAGGAGCCGTACAGGGAGTTGGTGAGGTAGACGCGGCGGCCGTCGCGGCTCACCTCGACCATCTGGGGGCCGCCGCGAAGCGGGAGGCCGGGCTCGGCGGGGTGCGGGGTGCGCCGGGTGATGCCGCCGATCCGCAGCGATCCCAGCTCGACCGGCTTGTACGGGTCCGACACGTCGTACTGCTTCAGCTCCCCGGTGCCCCAGCACGAGACGTACAGGCGCTGGTCGTCCACGGAGAGGGCGATGTCGGTGACCAGCGGCGGCACGGCGGCGAACGGTTGCAGCACGGGCGGCAGCAGGGCGGGGTCGGCCGGTTCGGCGGGGATGGTGATGACCTTCCGCGCCTGCCAGCGGCCGTC
The DNA here is from genome assembly GCF_044465345.1 of Nonomuraea sp. NPDC049684. Lineage (NCBI taxonomy): Bacteria > Bacillati > Actinomycetota > Actinomycetes > Streptosporangiales > Streptosporangiaceae > Nonomuraea > Nonomuraea sp. NPDC049684. The sequence goes on from NZ_JBITLO010000027.1 coordinate 27,294, forward strand.
CTCGTGGAACCACAGCCAGACGGAGGCCGACAGGTCCTCGACGCTGGTGACCACGCCGACGAAGCCGTACAGGCGGGTGGGGTCGTGGGCGGGGCGCAGCTCCAGCGGCATCTGGTGCTGGTCGCCCAGGTCCACCTCCTGGACGTGCCGGCGCTTGCGCAGGTCCCAGAAGTGCAGCTTGTGGCCGTACTTGCGGCCGAGCAGCAGCTCGCCGACCACGCCGTCCTCGATCATGGACGGCGTGCCCCACTCCGAGGTGATCAGCACGTCGTGGTTGATGTGCCACCAGAAGTCGTAGGCCAGGTACTGCGGCCCGCGGTCCAGCTCCCACCGGCCGAGCACCTCGAAGGAGGTGTGGTCGAGCACGGCGATGCCGCCGGGGCCCTCGGCGCCGTCCGCGCCGCCGAGCGCCGAGACGTACAGGCCCTCGGGGCCGCAGTGGACGGTGTGCGGGCGGGAGTAGCCCGCCCGCCTGGCCAGCGACTCGGCGTCGATCACCTTGACCAGCTCGGGGCTGATCCGGTCCTTGGTGTCGTAGATGTGGATGCGCGAGGAGCGCAGGCCGGGGACGACCAGGTAGCGCCGCTCGACGTGCGGGTGCGGCGCGTTGGGGCACAGGGCGCTGCTGCAGGCGTTCCAGCCGAAGTGGTGCAGCTCGTCACCGGTGCCGGGCAGGTCGGTCCAGCCGATGACCGTGCCGTAGGCCGGGGAGGCGGGGTCGGTGTCGAGCACGGCCAGCGCGTCCGGACGGTTCGCCGACCGGTCGAAGGCGGCGACGTAGGCCAGCTTCTCCACGGGGGCCTCGACGGCGTCGCGCGGGGAGGGGTAGAACGTGGGGTCGGGGGTCCAGAGAGCCATGACTCCAGATATTCACGAGTATCCCTACTGGGTCAATAGGCATCAGCATCGCAAAGCACAGCCCACGACTGACTGAATCGGCACATATCACGCGATACCGTTAAGCGTGTTCTTCGGTATCACGGACATCTGGACCTACGTCGTCGGCGCCTTCTTCATCGTGCTGCTCCCCGGCCCGAACTCCCTGTACGTCCTCAGCTTCGCCGCCCAGCACGGCGTCCGGCAGGGCTACCGGGCGGCGGCGGGCGTTTTTCTCGGCGACACCGTCCTGATGGTGCTCGCCGCCGCCGGGGCCGCGTCCCTGCTGCGCGCGACGCCCGTGCTGTTCACCGTCGTCAAGTACGCCGGCGCGGCCTACCTGGCCTGGATGGGCTTCCAGATGATCCGCGGCGCGGTAAGGGCCTGGCGGGCCCGCCCGGCGGCGGCCGACGACGCCGGGGCGGCCCCCGTGCGGCAGGCCCGGCCGTTCCGCAAGGCCCTGACGATCAGCCTGCTGAACCCGAAGGCGATCCTGTTCTTCCTGTCGTTCTTCATCCCGTTCGTGGACCCCGGGTACAGCGCCCCCTGGTTGTCGTTCCTCATCCTGGGCGCGGTGATCCAGATCTTCAGCGTGCTCTACCTCACCACGCTGATCTTCTCCGGCACGTTCCTGGCCGGCCAGTTCCGCCGGCACAGGAAGCTGAGCGCGGGCCTGACCTCGGGCGTCGGCGCGCTGTTCCTCGGGTTCGGCGCCAAGCTCGCCACGGCGTCACTCGGCTGAAAGCCGGGTTCAAGGGTGAGCTGGTTTCGTATGGAACAGATGGAACGCGGCAAAAGCGGCAGTCCTACTCGCCGGGCTCCGGTACGGTAGGCCACCGGCCTTCGGAGTCGCACCGGGCGGAGTCGCACCCGGCGGTGACGACGACCGGTCCATCCGGCAAGCCTGGACCCCCGAAGCCCGGGTAGACGCTGATCGTCGGCCTATCTGCGGAGCAGCCTTGAACCACCATCCGGTCGCACTCCCCCGTCTGACCGCGCTCGCCCGTCAGGCGGCCCCCCGCCTGCTCGAAGGCGTGGTCGCCCCCCTGCTGGTGTTCTATCTCGCCATGGTCGTGCTGGGCTTCAAGTGGGCCCTGGTGGCCACGGTCTCCTGGGTGTACCTCGGCGTGGCCTGGCGGCTGATCAGGGGGATCAAGGTGCCCGCCACCATGTTCCTGGCCGCGTTCGCGGTCACGGTGCGGGCCCTGGTGTCGTTCTGGACGGGCACCTGGATGTGGTTCTTCATCCAGCCGGAGCTGGGCACGATCTGCATCAGCATGGTCTTCCTGGCCTCCGTCCGGCTCAACCGGCCGCTGGTGCAGAAGCTCACCCTCGACTACATCCACCTGCCGTCGGCCGTGCTCAAGCACGAGCGGGTGCGCAGGTTCTTCGCCAGGATCACGCTGCTGTGGGCGTTCGTGCTGCTGGCCAACTCGACGCTGAGCATCTTCCTGGCCGTCTACGAGAAGCTGGAGGGCTCGCTCGGCGCGTTCATGGTGCTGCGCACCTCAGCGGTGGCCGTGATCAGCGGGCTGGCGATCACCTTCTCGATCCTGGCGTTCAAACGCGTCCTGGCCAGGCTGCACGTGGCCCACGCCTGACCGTTCGGCCAGCAGGAACGCTCCACACATCCCCATCACCAGCCCGGTCAGCATGCCGAACAGCTCGGCGAAGTCCGCCACCCCCGTGCCGCCGTAGGCCAGGGGGCCGCCCGTGGACCTGACGATCATCGAGAACAGCCCCCACCCGAACAGCGAGCCCGACCCCAGCCAGGCCAGGGCCAGCGGCCGCCAGAACGGGCCGGTCCCGCGCCGCCTGACCAGGGCCACCAGCGCGGCCGCCCCGCCCACCGCGAGCAGAGCCTTCAGCCCGTTCTGGACGGCCTGGACGGTCCCGTCGAAGGCCATGACGACCCGCAGCGCCCCGACGGCGGTCGCCACCAGCAGCGCGCCCCACGCCACCACCTCCTGAAACGATCGGGTCGCGCTCGGGAAGGCCAGCCTGACAGGGGTGGCGAAGACGGCGGGCCAGCGGTCGCGGGCGTAGAGGGCGAAGGCCGTCGTGAGGGCGACGCCGAGGGTGATGAACCCGCCGTAGACGACCAGGTAGACCCAGGTCTGGATCGGGCCGCCACTGAAGATGGCCAGGCCGCCGACGAGCACGATCAGCGGGGTCGTGACGGCCAGCACCGACAGCAGGCCGGTGCCCGCCCAGAGCGGCAGCAGCACCAGCCAGGCGGGCAGCCGCATGCCCCAGCGCATGGTGAAGGCCAGCGCCAGCAGCAGCCCGGCGGCCTCCATGGCGAAGGTCAGCGCGTTCATCCCCAGCATCTGCCCGTTGTCCATGAGCGCCGGGTCGGAGACGCCGACGGGGTCGCCGGTCAGCCAGAGCGTCTTGATCGTGAGGTAGGGCAGCGTGGCGGCGACCGCCACGATCGCGGCGGTGAGCCGGCCGATGCCCGCTCGCTGTTTCGTCATGCCCCCGATCGTGCGCCTCAGGCGGGCCGGTCCCCTCCCGAGCGGCGGGGATCCGCCTCCCCCTCGCGGGGGAGCTCGACGGCCAGGCGGAAGCCGTCGCCGTCGGGGCCCGCGGTCAGCGTGGCGCCGGCCAGCCGGACGCGCTCGCGCAGCCCCGCCAGCCCCAGCCCGCCGCGCCGGGCGCTGGGACGCGAGCTCGGCGGGCCGTTGCGCACGACCACCCGGTGCGGCGCGACCGACACGGCGACCGCCGCGCCCGGCGCGTGCTTGGCCGCGTTCGTCAGCCCTTCCTGGACGACGGCGTGCGCCAGCTCCGACGACGCCCCCGGCGCCAGCTCCAGGGTGATCGACATGCCGGAGTCCCTGGCCCGGCCGACCAGCTCGGCGACGTCCTCGCCCACCGGGGACAGCGGGGCCTCCTCGGCGTCCTCGCGCAGCAGGCCGATGATCTGGCGCAGCCGCTCGGTCGCGTCGGCCGCCGCCATGCGCAGCTCGCCGGCCGCCTTGACCTGGGCCGGGCCGAGGCCGGGGGCGACTTCGAGCCCGCCGGCGCGCACCGCGATCAGCGCCAGGTCGTGGCCGAGCGAGTCGTGCATCTCGCGGGCGATCCTGGCCCGCTCGCGCAGCCGCGCCTGCGCCTCGACCGACAGCCGCGCCTGCCGCCGCTGCTGGAGCACGCCCCGCCGGAGCAGCCCCAGCAGGTACGGCGCCAGGTACGTGCCGACGAGCCCGGTGCCCATCGACACCCACAGCGCCAGGTCACCGCCCTGGAGCAGCACGACCCCGCAGCCGATGGCCGTGATCAGGCAGAACACGGCGCCCGCGGGCCACAGCCGGGCCATGCGCCGGCCGGTGAGGTAGGCGTACCAGATGATGAACGGCGAGGTCGCGAGCAGCGGCAGGATCTTGACGTCGCGCCGGGGCAGCAGCCACGTCAGGTCCACCGTCGCGAAGCCGTCGGTGAAGCGCCACGGGCCGAGCGGCAGCAGCAGCACCAGCGCCGCCAGCGGCCAGGGCCGGCCCACGAGCACCGCCAGCGCGGCCAGGCCCACCCTGGGCAGCGTCACCGTCGCGAACCCGGCCGGGTCGACGAACGGGTCGGGGCCCATGGCGGTCACGAAGACGCCCAGCACGGCCCACAGCAGCAGGTCGAGGACGACCTGACGGCGGCTCTCACGACGCAGACGGTTCACGCACCGACGGTATCCGCCGTCCGGCGGGGCCGGTCCCGCCCGAAGGTCATGCGGCACCCCTGACGAAAGTCAGGGTGGGGTCCGGTGCAGTGATCACGGTGGGGCTAACCCCACCTGAAAGGCGGATACCTCCTCTCCTGTTTCCGGGGCGCGCAACCGGTTTGATCGTGGGTGTCACACGGAAGTCGCACCTCCGCCCCTGACGAAAGTAGGGGGTGGCGCGTGCCGATGGGCCGATGTGCCACGACCTGCGGAATTTCTACCTTCGTGGGGTAGGCGGCCCTGACCCTCCTAGGGGACGGGCCCGCGTTCGACCCGGGGCATCCCCGATGTCCCCGGTCCGCTCACGCCGACAGGCTTTGTGAGTGCCCTGACGATCGGAGTCCACGCATATGTCGCACGCCATTCTCGACCTCGTCCAGCAGGTGATGTCATCGCCATGGCTGTACGTGGCGCTGTTCGCCCTGGCGCTGCTCGACGGGTTCTTCCCCGTCGTGCCCGCCGAGACGTCGGTCATCACCGCGGCGGTGTTCGCCGCCTCCGGCCAGACCAACCTGGCCCTGGTGATCGTGGTCGCGGCGCTCGGCGCGTTCGTGGGCGACCACGTGTCGTACCTGATCGGCAACAAGTCGGCCAGGCGGCTGCGGGACAGGAAGGCGTTCGTCTGGGCGCGCGGCGCGCTGGCCGAGCGGGGCGGAATGGTGCTGATCGTGGCCAGGTACATCCCCGGCGGACGGACCGCGACGACGCTGACCATGGGCGCCGTCGGGCATCCGCTGCGCTCGTTCACCTTCTTCGACGCCATCGCGGCGAGCTCGTGGGCGGTGTACTCCGGGCTGATCGGCTTCTTCGGCGGCATGGCCTTCGAGAACGACCCGATCAAGGGCCTGCTGCTGGGCCTCGGCATCGCGCTGTCGATCACCGGGCTCGTCGAGCTGGTGCGGTGGGCCAGGAAGCGGCGCGCCACCCAGCCTTCCCCGGAACGCCTTCCGGTGGACACGTCCGTTTGACCCTGTCCGGCAACCATCCGTCTGAAAGGAGTGCGCATGAGTGTGCTGGCCGCGGCGATCGCGCTGGTCGGTTCGCTGTTCTTCGCGCTCGGGGCCGCGCTGCAGCAGTTCGAGGCGGCGGGCTCGGCGAAGCCCGCGCTGCTGACCCTGCTGCGCAGGCCGCGCTGGCTGCTCGGCGGCGTCTCCATCGTGACGGGCGGCGGCCTGCACATCGTCGCCCTCGGGCTCGGCCCGCTGACCGTGGTGCAGCCGATGGGGGTGGCCAGCCTGCTGTTCGCGCTGCCCATCGCCGCCGCGCTGCACGGCCGCCGGCCCTCCCGCAAGGAGCTGGCCGCGGCGGGCGTGGTCGCGGCCGGGCTGATCGGCCTGGTGCTGCTGGTGCCCGAGTCCGACGGGCCGACGTACCTGGCGCCCACGGGCGTGCTCACCCTGCTCGCCGTGGCCGGCGTCGCGGCGGTGCTGCTGTGGGCGGGCTCGAAGGCGGCCTCCCCCGCCGGCCGGGCCGCGCTGCTGGCCACCGGCTCCGGCGTCCTGTACGGCGCGACCGCCACGCTCATGCGCGTCCTCGTGGACGGCGGCTGGAACTGGTGGTACCTGCTGGCCCTGCCGGTCCCGCTGCTGCTGGCGCTGATGATGCTGCAACGCGCCTACGCCGTCGGGCACTTCGGCGTCTCCTTCGCCTCGCTGCAGATCGCCGACCCGCTCACGGCGGTGGCCTTCGGGGCGCTGCTGCTCGGCGAGCCGCTGCCGTCCGGCCTCGCGCCGATCGCGGCCGCCGCCCTCACCGCGGCGGGCACGTTCGCCCTGGCCAGGACGTCCCCGCTGGAGGCGCGCAACGACCTCGCCTGATCACCTCCCCTGACCGAAACCCCCTGTTCGTCCATCGGCCCTCCCCCAGCCGTCCCCCCTTGTGAAAGCGGAGTCACCGTCATGGCCATGCCCCTGCGCAACGTCACCGACCACGCCCAGCTCGCCCCCGCCCCCGAACGTCCCCGCCGCGTCCTGATCTCGACCGACACCTATCCCCCCGACGTGAACGGCGCCGCCTACTTCACCCACCGCCTGGCCACCGGCCTGGCCGCGCGCGGCAACGAGGTGCACGTGGTGTGCCAGTCGGAGGCCGGCCCGGCCAGCGCCGACGTGGTGGACGGCGTGATCGTCCACCGGCTGCGCTCGGCCCCGCTGCTGGTGCACCCGACCATGCGGGTCACCGTGCCGACCAGGCTCGACCGGCTGGTGGCCGACATCGACCCGGACGTCCTGCACACCCAGGGCCACTTCGTGGTCGGCCGGTCCGCCATCGCCGCCGCCCGGCGCCGCGGCGTGCCGGTCGTGGCCACCAACCACTTCATGCCCGACAACCTCTTCCAGTTCGGGCACGTCCCCGAGGCCCTGCGGGCCAAGGCGGGCCGGCTGGCCTGGCGCGACTTCAGCCGGATCTTCAAGCGCGCCGACCACATCACCACGCCGACCCCGCTGGCCGCCAAGCTCCTGGCCGACCAGGGCTTCTCCCGCGACGTCGAGGCCGTCTCGTGCGGCATCGACCTGGCCAGGTTCCACCCGCACGCCGAACCCAAGTCGTGGGCGCGCCGCCGGTTCGCGCTGCCCGACCGGCCGACCGCCCTGTTCGTGGGCCGCCTGGACGAGGAGAAGCACCTCGACGAGCTGATCCGCGCGCTGCCCCTCGTGCTCAACGAGACCGACGCGCAGGTGGCGTTCGTGGGCCGCGGCAACCAGCGGATGGAGCTGGAGAGACTGGCCAAGCGCATCGGGGTGGGCGACCGGGTGTTCTTCGTCGGTTTCGTGCCCGACGAGAGCATGCCGCAGGCGTTCGCCGCCGCCGACGTGTTCGCCATGCCGGGCGTCGCCGAGCTGCAGAGCATCGCCACGCTGGAGGCCATGGCGTCCGGCCTGCCCGTCGTGGCCGCTGACGCGATGGCCCTGCCGCACCTGGTGGACGGCAACGGCTACCTCTACCGGCCGGGCGACGTGGTCGCGCTGGCCAGGCACCTGACCGCCGTCCTCACCGACGACGACCTGCGCGCCCGCCTGGGCAACGCCAGCCGGGCGCTGGCGCTCACCCACGACGACCAGGCGTCGCTGGCCCGCTTCGAGCAGATCTACGACGAGGTGACCCGATGACCTGGCGTGCCGTGCCGGCCCCCGTGGCCGGGGCCGTGACCGCGGTGGCCGCCCTCGGCTACGCGCAGGCGGCCCTGCCCGAGCAGCCGCTGATCAGCGACTACGCGCTCGTCCCCGGCGGCATGCTGCCGGTGCTGGCCGGGACGCTGGCGCTGGCCGCCGCCTGCCTGTCGCTGGCGTACGGGCTGGCCGCCCGGGAGCCGGCGCGGACCGCCGCGACCCGCGTGCTGCTGCTGGCGGGGGCGGCCGGGCTGATGCTCAGCGCCATCTTCCCCACCGATCCCGGCATGTCGGACATCAGTACGCTCGGCGGGGAGATCCACCGCTGGTCGGCGGCCGTGGTCTTCACCGCGCTGCCGGTCGCCGGCTGGACCCTGGCCAGAGGACGGGCGGCGGCCGCGCGCTGGAGCGCGGTCAAGGCCCTCAGCCTGACCTCCGGGCTGACGCTGGTCGCATACCTGGCGGCCCACCCGGCCGCCGTCACCTCCTCGCTGATCGGCGGCCAGGCCTACTACGGGCTGCTCGAACGGGGGCTGGTGCTGGCCGAGATCGTGCTCGTCGTCGCCATGGCGCTGGCCGGCGCACCGGGCCGCGCCGCCGTGCGGGCGCAGGGCACGCGGGCCACCGGGGCGCCCGCGCAGCCCGAGAGCCCGCAGCGGCTGGCGGCCTGACCGGGATGCGCGACCATACTTCGTCCGCCGCCGAACGGTCGGCGGCCTAGCGTGGACCCATGCTCATCACCCACCACGCCGAAGCCAGGGCGGTGCTGTCGGACAGCCGGTACGTGCCGCCGCCCGTCCCGCAGGACGGCGAGCCGGGGACGCTCGCCTGGCTGCGGGCCCACGTGTCGCGCTTCAGCACCGGCGAGACGCACGCCGAACGCCGCCGCCTGGCCGTCGAGCGCCTGTCCGCCCTGGACCCGGCCGAGCTGCGGACGGCCGCCAGAGCCGCGACACGCGACCGCATCGGAAACCGTGACGGCGACTGGCACGGCGTGCCCACTGCCGTGCTCGGGGCCGCGCTCGGCGTGCCGGACACCTCGGCCGTGCCCGCCGCCGCGAGCGGCTACCTGTCGGGCGAGGGGAGCCCGCAGGCCGACGCCGCCGTCGCCGAACTGCTCGGCCTGACCGACCTGCCGGCCGTCACCCTGCTGCTCCAGGGCCACGCAGCCACCGAGTCGCTCATCGAGAACGCGCTCGCCCACGCCGTGCCGGGCGACGACCCCGAGGCGGTGCTGCGCGAGACGCTCAGGCAGGACCCGCCGCTGAAGGCCAGCCGCCGGCTCGACACCCGCACCGGCGAAGAGGTCACGATCGACCTGGTCGCGGCCAACCGCGATCCCGAGGTGTTCGCCGACCCCGACCGCTTCGACGCCTCCCGGGGCCCCGCCCCCCACCTGACGTTCGGGGACGGCCTGCGCCCGTGCCCCGCTCCCGCCCACGCCCTCGCGCTGGCCGCCGGCGTGCTCGACGCGCTCCTCGAAGGGACCCGCCGATGAACTTCCACGACCTGCACAAGCCGGGCGACCCGCTGCTGCTGCCCAACGCGTGGGACTACGGCTCGGCCGCGATCCTGGCCGCGCACGGCTTCCCCGCGATCGGCACCACCAGCCTCGGCGTGTCCGCCGTGCACGGCAAGCCGGACGCCGCCGGCGCGACCAGGGCCGAGACGATCGAGCTCGCCGAGACGATCAAAGACCTGGGCATGCTGGTCACGGTGGACATCGAGGGCGGCTTCAGCGACGACCCGCAGGAGGTGTCGGACCTGGTCGCGAGCCTGGCCGCGCTCGGGGTGGCGGGGGTGAACCTGGAGGACGGCCGTCCCGACGGCACGCTGCGCCCGGTCGAGCTGCACCGGCGGATCATCGAGGCCGCCACGGGCCACGGCGTGTTCGTCAACGCCCGCACCGACACCCACTGGCTGGGCACCGGCGACTGGCGCGAACGGGTGGACGCCTACGAGCACGCCGACGGCATCTTCGTCCCCGGGCTGTCCGACCCGGCGGAGATCGCCGAGGTCGTCGCGCGCACGCGGCTGCCGCTCAACGTGCTCTACCAGCCGGGCGGCCCCACGCTGGACCGGCTGGCCGAGGCGGGGGTGGCCCGGGTGAGCACCGGCTCGCTGCTCTACCGGGCCGCGCTCCAGGGCGCCCTGGCCGCCGCGCTGGGCGCGCAGGGCAAGGACGCCCCGGCGCTGCCGACGTACGGAGAAATCGCCGCACTCCTCCCGCAGACCCGATAATCGGGGCATGCGCTTCGAGATCCTCGGACCCACCAGCGTGCTGGACGAGGACGGCGCGCCGGTGGCGCTCGGCGGGCCGCGGGTGCGCGCCCTGCTCACCCTGCTGGCCCTGAACGCCGGCCGCGTCGTCGGCGCCGACCGGCTCGTGGACGACCTCTACGGCCCCCACCCGCCGGACGGCGTCGCCAACGCGCTGCAGTCCCAGGTGTCCAGGCTGCGCCGGGCGCTCGGCCGGGACCTGATCGAGTTCCACCCGGCGGGCTACCGGCTGGTCGCCGACCCGCACGACGTGGACGCGCGCCGCTTCGAGCTCCTTGCCCTGGACGGGCGCCGGGCGCTGGCCGCCGGGGACGCCGGGCGGGCGGCTGCGCTGCTGGGCGAGGCGCTGGAGCTGTGGCGGGGCGCGCCGCTCGCCGACGCGCCGCACGCGGTGTCGGCCGCGGCCGGGCTGGAGGAGCTGCGGCTGGCGGCCGTCGAGGACCGCCTCCAGGCCGACCTGGCGCTCGGGCGGCACCGCGACCTGGTCGCCGAGCTGCGCCGGCTCACCGCCGCCCACCCGATGCGCGAGCGCCTGCGCGCCCAGCTCATGCGCGCCCTGTACGGCAGCGGCCGGCAGGCCGAGGCGCTGGCCGTCTACGAGGAGGCGCGGCGGCTGCTCGACCGGGAGCTGGGCGTCGAGCCGGGCGCCGAACTGGCCGCCGCGCACCTCGCCGTCCTGCGCGCCGACCCGTCCCTCACCGCGCAGACCACCGCGCCGAGTCCCGCGCCCTTCCAGCCGCCGGTTCCCCCCTTCCTTCCCGAGCCCGGCGGGCCCGGCGCGTCGCCGGGCGGCGGGTTCAAGCAGGGGTTGCGGGCGCAGCTGACCAGTTTCGTGGGCCGGGCGGAGGAGCTGGCGCAGGTGAGCGCGCGGCTGCGGGACAGCAGGCTCGTCACGCTGATCGGCCCGGGCGGCGCGGGCAAGACCAGGCTGGCGCAGGAGGCGGCCGCCCAGGAGCCGGGCGACGTGTGCTTCGTGCCGCTCGCCCACGTGGCGGGCGCCGCCGGGGTGCCCGGCGCGGTGCTGGTCGCCCTCGACATCCGCGACGCCTTGCTGCCCGCGCCCCAGCGCGCCGCGGTCGGCCCGGTCACCCGGCTGCTCACCGCGCTGGCCGAACGCGACCTGCTGCTCGTCCTGGACAACTGCGAGCATCTGGTCGCTACCGTGGCCGAGCTCGCCGACGCGCTGCTGGCCTCCTGCCCCGGGCTGCGGGTGCTGACCACCAGCCGCGAGGCGCTGGGCATCACCGGGGAGTCGATCCTGCCGGTGTCCCCCCTGCGCCTGCCGCCGCCGGAGCCGGACGACCCGCTGGCGTACGCCGCCGTCCGGCTGTTCGCCGACCGGGCCGCCGCCGTGCGTCCGGGGTTCGCCGTGGACGCCGGCAACGCCGCGGACGTGGTGCGCATCTGCCGGGCGCTCGACGGGCTGCCGCTGGCCATCGAGCTGGCCGCGGCCCGCCTCCGCACGCTGCCGGTCGCCGACGTGGCGGCCCGCCTGGACGACCGGTTCCGGCTGCTGACCCGCGGCAGCCGTACGGCGCTGCCCCGCCACCAGACGCTGCGCGCGGTCGTCGCCTGGAGCTGGGACCTGCTGGACGACGCCGAGCAGCGCCTGGCCGCCCGCCTGAGCGTGTTCGTCGGCGGCGCCACGCCCGAGGCGGCCGAGCGGGTGTGCGGGCTGCCGGAGGAGGTGCTGTTCTCGCTGGCGGAGAAGTCGCTGGTGGAGTACGTCGGCGGCCGGTACCGCATGCTCGACACGATCCGGGCGTTCTGCGCAGAACGCCTGGCCGAGTCCGGCGAGACCGCCGCGATCAGGGACGCGCACACCGCCTACTACCTCGACCTGGTCCTGACCGTCGACCCGCTGCTGCGGACCGCCGATCAGCTCACCTGGCTGGCCCGCCTCGACCGGGAGAGCGACGACCTCGAAGCCGCCGTGCGCTGGACGACCGTGTCCGGGCGACCCGAGACCGGCCTGCGGCTGCTGGCGCACAGCGCCTGCTACTGGTGGATGCGCGGCCACCGCGGCGTCATCGCAGGGCTGGCCGCCGCGCTGCTGGCCAGGATCGGCGACGTCTGTCCCGCGGGCATGGAGGAGGAGTACGTCATGTGCCTGCTCGTCACCGCCTGGACGGGCGTGGCCGACGACGTCGTGCGCGAGCGGCTGGCCGAGGTGCGCGAGCTGCTGCCGATCGCCCACCTGCCGGAGCGGGTGGAGTTCCTGATGATGATGCGGTCGATGTTCACCGGGCCGCCGGGGGACGTCGAGAAGATCTACCGCGACCTGCTGGCCAACATCGAGGGGCTGCCGCCCTGGCAGCGGGCGTTGTCGTACAGCGGCGCGGGGTTCGTGCTGCAGATCCTGGGACGGGCCGAGGAGTCGCTGGCCACCTTCCGGCGCGCCCTGGCCGCCTTCCGGGCCATCGGCGAGCGCTGGGGGACGGTGCTGGTGCTGTCGGGCCTGGGCGAGCTGGCCTCCCGCGAGGGGGACTACGCGGCCTCGTACGCGCTGTCGGACGAGGCGCTGACGCTGGCCCGCGAGCTCGACGCGCGGGCGGAGATGGCCGAGGCGCTGTGCCGGCGCGGCGACGCGCTGCTCGGCATGGGCGAGCCGCTGGGCGGGCGGGCCGACTACGAGGAGGCCGCCGAACTGGCCCGCCGCGTCGGTTCCATGGACATGCTGGCCTGGGCGCACCTCGGGATGGCCGAGGTGGCGCTGATCGGCGGCGAGCGCGACGCCGCGCTGTCCCTGCTGGCCCAGGCCCGCGCGGAGTGCCCCGACGACTGGTACAGCACCGAGGACATCCGCAACCGCATCGACGAGGCCCTCGGCCGGGCGGTCAGCGAACGGTAGGCGGGCCGTCAGCCGCTCTCGCCACCGTAAAGGGCATGACGCGCAAATGGGCCTGTCTGGCCATCGCCTGCCTGGCGACGCTGCTGCTCTCGGTCGATCTCACCGTGCTGCACCTGGCGCTCCCCCGGCTGGTCGCCGACCTCGGGGCGAGCTCGACGCAACTGCTCTGGATCGGCGACATGTACGGGTTCGCCCTGGCCGGGCTCCTCGTCACCATGGGCAACCTCGGGGACCGCGTGGGCCGCAGGCGGCTGCTGCTGATCGGCGCGGCCGGCTTCGGCGCCGCCTCGGTGGTGACCGCCTACGCCCCCAGCCCGGAGCTGCTGATCGCCGCCAGGACGCTGCTGGGCGTGGCCGGCGCGATGATCATGCCGTCCACGCTCTCGATCGTCAGGAACGTCTTCGCCGATCCGCGCGAGCGGACCGCGGCCATCGGGATCTGGAGCGGGATGAGCGCGGCCGGGTTCGCGCTGGGGCCGGTCGTCGGCGGCGTGCTGCTGGACCACTTCTGGTGGGGGTCGGTGTTCCTGATCAACGTGCCGATCATGGCGCTGGTGCTGGTCTGCGGGTTCCTGGTGCTGCCGGAGTCGCGCAACCCCGCCGCCGGGCGGGTGGACGGGCTCAGCGTGGCGCTGTCCTTCGCCGGTGTCGTGACGGCGGTCTACGCGGTCAAGGAGGCCGCCCACCAGGGCCTGGCGCACGCCGACGTGCTGGGGGCGGCCGTGGTGGGCGCGGTGTGCCTGGTGCTGTTCGTCCGGCGGCAGAGCGTGCTGGCCACGCCGCTGATCGACGTGCGGCTGTTCCGGCGGCGGGCCTTCAGCGCGTCCGTGGGCACGAACCTGCTGGCGATCTTCGCGTTGTCGGCCATGAACCTGCTGTTCGCCTGGTACCTGCAGCTCGTCCTGGGGTGGACCCCGCTCCAGGCCGGGCTGGCGCAGCTTCCCGGCGGTCTCAGCGGCGCGGTGGGCGGGGTGCTCGCGGCCCGGCTCATCGGCCGGCTCGGCAGGAACGGCGTGGTCGCGCTCGGCCTGGCGCTGAACGCCGGCGCGTTCGTCCGGTACGCCATGCTCGGCACCGAGCTGGACTATCTCACCCTGCTGCCGGTGATGATGATCGGCGGGCTCGGGGTCGGGCTCACCTTCACCGTGAACAACGACAACATCCTGGCCACCGCCCCCAAGGAACGGGCGGGGGCGGCGGCCGCGGTGTCGGAGACGGCGTTCGAGCTCGGCGGGGCGCTGGGCATCGCGGTGCTCGGCACCGTGCTCAACAGCGTCTACCGCGCGAACCTGCTGGTGCCCGCCGGGGTGCCCGGCGAGGCGGCGCGGGAGTCGATCGCCGGGGCCACCGCCACGGCGGCGGAGCTGCCCCCGCAGGCGGCCGGGGAGCTGATGCGCGCGGCGCGGACGGCGTTCGTGTCGGGGATGCAGGTGACGACGCTGGTCACGGCGGTCCTGCTGACCGTGGTCGCGGTGTTCGCGCTGGCCTGGCTGCGCGGGGTGCCGAAGGTCATCCAGGAAGAGCAGCCGGTCCCTCGGTGAGCGAGGGGGCCTGGCTCCCGGGCCTGTGGGGCAGCGGGCGCAGGCTGCGGACCCTGGCCAGCACGAGCAGCGCGGCCACGCCCGTCGCCGCCGGGGCGACGACGAACGCCAGGGAGGCGCCGAAGTGGTCCACGAGCTGCCCGGCGACCGACGACCCGGCCGCGATGCCGAGGGCGATGCCGCCGTTCAGCCAGGTGAACGCCTCGGTACGGACCTCCGCCGCGACCAGGCCCTCCACCAGGGTGTAGCCGGTGATCACCACGGGGGCGATCACCAGGCCGGCCAGGGCGGCGGCGACGTACATGTGGGGGACGGCCCAGGCGAGCGTGAACGCGCTGGTCGCGACCGCGAGCAGGGCCAGCCCGGCGACCAGCCGGGCGCGGGCGGACGACCGCCAGCGGACCGCGCCGTACAGCAGGCCGCCGAGCATGCTGGCGCCGGAGAAGACGCCGTAGACGGGTCCGGCGGCGGCGGGCGCGTGCAGGGCGGTGGTGAGCGAGGTGACGCCGACCTGGAGGCTGCCGAAGACCGACCCCATGGCCAGGAAGGCGGCGGCCAGCAGCGCCACGCCGCGCCGCCGCAGCACCCCCTTGGAGGCGGCGATCCTGACCGGCACCGGCTCGGGCAGGCCCGTCCGGACGGCGGCGAAGACCACCGTGCCCACCAGGATCAGCACGAGCCCGCCGAGCAGCGCGACCACCGGCGAGTACGCCGTGGACAGCCCCACCAGCAGCACCGGGGCCAGCGTGAACGTCAGCTCGTCGGTGATCGACTCGACCGCGAACGCCGTGTTCAGCCGGCCGGTGCCGCCGAGCCGGTGCGCCCAGCGGGCCCGGACCATCGAGCCGACCTGCGGTCCCGACGCGCCGACGAGGGCGGCCACGGCGACCAGCAGCGCGAGGTGGGCGTGCGCGGCGGCCAGGGCCAGCAGGCCGCCCATGGCCAGGGCGTGCAGGGCCACCTGCGGGAGCAGCACGCGGGCCTGGCCGTACCGGTCGGCCAGGCGGCCCGTCTGGGGGCCGATGAGGGCCTGGAAGACGGCGGAGGCGGCGGAGGTGATCCCGGCCGCGCCGTAGGAGCCGGTGGACCACTGGACCAGCAGCAGGATGCCCATCTGGGTCATCGCGAACGGCACGCGGGCCAGCAGCGCGGGCACGAGGAACCGCCAGGCGCCGGGGGTGGCCAGCACGTCGAGGTAGGACTTCAAGGGTCTCCGTCCAGATCATGACGGAGTCCTCCGCCGGGGGAGCACACCGTCGGAGGTGGGCTTCGACCGGGGTAGATACCGGCGGGTGCCGGCCGCCGAGCGGTCAATCAGTTCACAACAGTCAAACGCGACGAGAGCCGATCCTATTGCAGGAAACGGGCGACTTACTTCATCCCGGCGAGCTCCGGGAGGGCGGAAAGGCCGGGAGGGGTGGGGTCAGGGGCCCGGGTTTCGCGGGCAGGAGCGGATCATCGTCGGCGACAGCTCGTCCAGGCGGGAGCCGATCATCCTGGCCACCCCCTCGATGGTCTCGATGCCCGCCCCCTCCCCCGGCTGCTCGTCGGTCTGCACCGCCAGCAGCAGGTCGCGCCCCGGCCCGACGACGCGGCCGTAGCTGGTCACCGCCCAGGTGTTGTGGATGAACGGGCGTGGCGTCCAGCCGTTCTTCAACGCCACCCGGTCCCCCGGGCGGGCGGCCGCGCTGACGCCCCACGACTGGTCCTTGACCACGCGTCCCATCAGGCCGAGCACGAGGTCGCGGTCCCGGCCGGACAGGCCCTCGCCGCCCTTCACCAGCACCTGGAGCAGGCGGATGCGGTCGGCCGGGCTGGTGTTGGTGCCGCCCCAGAAGACGCCGGGCCCCGGGACGGTCTCGGTCAGGCCCATGCGCCGGTAGAACTCGCCCATCGCGCCGCCGACCCGGCCCCACAACGCGTCGGCGGCGCCGTTGTCGCTCTCGGTGATCATGCGTTCGGCCAGGTCGCGCTCCTCCTCGCCCAGGCCGCCGCGACCCAGCACGAGCGCCGTCAGGATGTCCACCTTGACGCCGCTGGCGGTGACCATGTCGTGCTGGTGCTCGCCGCGGCCCAGGGTGATGCCGCTGTCGAGCTCCAGCATGCTGTAGGCGACCCGTCCGGGGCGTCTGGACAGGTACTGCTCGATGTCGTGCGCAAGCCGGTCGCGGGCCGCCCTCCCCGCCCTCTTGTCCTGAAATTTCAGGACGCATCGGCCGACCGTCACCGGCGCCTTCCGCACGCCGGGCGCCTCGGGCAGCCGTCCGGCCGCGCACCCGGCCACACCTCCGGCCGCGAGCCCCCAGACCGTCACGACGACCGGCCATCTCCACCACACGCGCAGAACCCCCGTGATCGTCACGTCTCGGGGGTTTTGATCACTTTCTGCCCAGTAGCGGCATTGGTCACACCCTGCGCGTCAGGGCAGGAGCACCACCTTTCCGACAGTTCGCCGTCCGGCCAGGTCGGCCACGGCTCGGCCGGCCTCCGCCAGCGGGTACTCGCCGCCCACCAGCGGCCTCAGCCGCCCGGCCGCGGTCAGCGCGAGCAGCTCGCCCAGCGGGGGCCCGACCATCTCCCGCCGCCCCCGCAGCGGATGCAGCCAGAACCCGAGGACGGCGAGGTTGCCCGCGGTGAGCCGCCCGACCTCGACCGGCCCGGCCTGCTCCCCCGAGGACGACCCGTAGCTCACCAGCCGCCCGAAGGGGGCCAGCACGGTCAGCGCCGCGTCGAAGACCGCGCCGCCCACGGCGTCCAGCACGACGTCCACCGGCCGGTCGCCGTTGGCCTCGATGACGCGCTCGGCGTAGCCGTCGGCCGCGCCGTCCACGGCGGCGTCCGCGCCCAGGTCGAGGGCGAGCGAGCGTTTGTCCTCGCTGGAGGCGGTGGCGATCACGCGTCCGGCCCCGAACACCTTGGCGAGCTGCACGGCCAGGCTGCCGACGCCGCCCGCGCCGGAGTGGACGACCACGCTCTCGCCCTCCCTGATCCGCGCCGACGAGCGCAGCAGGTGCCAGGCGGTGAGCCCCTGGACGAGCAGTGCCAGCGCCTCCCCGGCCCGCAGCGAGCCGGGCACCACCACGACGTCCCCCTCATCGAGGACGGCCCTGGAGGCGTAGCCGTTGGCGGTGAAGCCCATCACCCGCCGCCCCCGGGGATCGAGCCCGACGACCTCGCTGCCGGGGATGTGCGGCAGGCGGTCGGGGGCGGAGTAGTGGCCGGAGATCTGCCGCACGTCGGCGAAGTTCAGCCCGGCGGCCTCGACGTCGACCAGCACCTGGCCTGGCCCCACCACCGGATCGGGCACCTCGGCCACTTCGAGCACCTCCGGGCCGCCGAAGCGGGTGAACTGGATGGCACGCATGAATCCCCCATTCCGTGCGATACCCCCCAGCGTAGACGTCAGGCTCGGGAGCCTCCCGGCCGGAGGTGCTCGGCGAGGAAGTCCGCGGTGGCCGCCACGGCCTGCGACACGTACGGCTCGCGGTCGTAGAGGTCGATGTGCTGCTTGGCGTCCACCCAGACGAGCCTCTTGGGCTGGTCGAGCCGTTTGAACGCCTCCTCGGCCCCCTCCGGCGGGCAGAACCTGTCGATCACTCCGTGCACGATCAGGGCGGGCTTCGGCGACAGGAAGTCGGCGCCCATCATGTTGTCCATGGTGATCAGCTCGCGCAGCCCGGCCCGGGTCACCGCGTTCCGCCAGGAGGCGGCGGCGCCGCGCTCGGTGCCGTAGTAGGCGAACGGCTCGTCGCCCGGCATCGCGGCCTCGCCCTCCTCGGCCACGGCGGGCAGGTACTCGACCGGGCCGCCCCGGTCCTGCCGCTCCAGCACGCCGGTGAACCCGGCCAGCGCCGCCTGGTAGTCCATGCCGGACCGCATCGTGTACGGGTTGTTGTAGGCCCCGGCGATGCCCGCGAACGCCCGTACGCGCGGGTCGAAGGCGGCGAACCTCAGCGCGTACCCAGCGCCCAGGCAGATGCCGACCGCGCCGATCAGGTCGCCGTCCACCTCGGGCCGCGACCGCAGCAGCGACACCGCCGCCCGCAGGTCGGCCAGCTTGCCCTGCGGATCCTCGTGCCCGCGCGGCTCGCCGCCGGACTCGCCCCAGTTGCGGTGGTCGAAGGACAGCGTCACGTAGCCGCGCCGGGCCAGCCGCTCGGCGTAGAGGCCGGTGACCTGGTCGCGCACCCCGGTGAACGGCCCGGTGAGCACCAGCCCCGGCCAGGGGCCCGTGCCCTCGGGCGTGCGCAGGTCACCGGTCAGGCGCACGCCGTCGGCGGCGAACTCGACTTTCATGGTGACAAGTGTGCGCCAGGCCCGCGGCGGGCGGGCCCGGCGCCCCCTCGGATCACCGGATCAGGAGTCGAACCCGAGGCCCATCTTGTCGAGCGTGCGCAGCCACAGGTTGCGCCTGCCCTGATGCTGGTCGGCCTGGGCGATCGACCATCGGGTGAACTGGATCACCCCCGACCGGACCGGCTCGGGCGGGAACGGGACCGGCTTCTCCTTGACCATCCGCAGCTCGGTCCGCTCGGTGGCCTCCCCCGACAGCAGGTCCAGCATCACGTTCGCGCCGAACCTGGTGGCCCCGACGCCCATGCCGGTGTAGCCCACGGCGTAGGCCAGCCGGCCGCCGTGCGCCGTGCCGTAGAAGGCGCTGAAGCGGCTGCAGGTGTCGATCACGCCGCCCCAGCGGTGCGTGAAGCGCACCTGGGAGAGCTGCGGGAACGTGGTGGCGAAGTGCTCGGCCAGCTTGACGAAGGTCTCGTCGCGCTGCTCGTACTCCGGCTTGACCAGGCCGCCGTTGTAGTAGACCGCGTCGTAGCCGCCCCACAGGATGCGGTTGTCGTCGGTGAGCCGGTAGTAGTGGAACTGGTTGCCCGAGTCGCCGACGCCCTGCCGGTTGTGCCAGCCCACCTCGGCGAGCTGGGCCGCGCTCAGCGGCTCGGTCATCAGGGCGTAGTCGTACACCGGGACGACGAAGTGCTTGAGCCTGCGCAGCAGGGGCGGGAAGACCCCCGTGCCCAGCGCCACCCGGCGGCCCGTCACCGAACCGTACGGGGTGCGCAGGGTGATCGTCGTGCCGTCGTCGCGCAGCGAACGCACCGGGCTGCGCTCGAAGACCCGTACGCCGAGCCGCAGGCACGCCTCGCGCAACCCCCAGGCCAGCCGCGCCGGGTCCAGCATGGCGCAGCCGCTGCGTTCCCACAGGCCGCCCAGGTAGGTCGGCGAGTTGACCTCGGCCCGCACCTGCCGCTCGTCCATCGGCACGTAGTCGAGGCCGAGTTCGGAGATCAGGTCCAGGTGTTCGCCCAGCGAGTCGAGCTGCCACGGCTCGGTGGCCACGTGCAGCTCTCCGGTGCGCTCGAAGGAGCAGTCGATGCCGTGCCGCTCCAGCGTGCGCTCGATCTCGTCGAGGTTGTCCACGCCCATGCGTTCGAGGCGGCCGATGTCCTCCGGCCACCGTTCCAGGCCGTTGGCCAGGCCATGGGTGAGGGTCGCCATGCAGAACCCGCCGTTGCGGCCGGTCGCCGCCCAGCCGATCCTGCGCCCTTCGAGCAGGACCACGTCCAGCGAAGGGTCTCGTTCCTTGGCCATCAGGGCCGTCCATAGCCCTGAGAAGCCTCCGCCGACGACGACCAGGTCGGCGTCGGTGTTTCCGATGAGCCGCGCGCGCGGCTCGGGTCTGGCCGGGCTGTCCAGCCAGTACGGCTTGCGCTCCGCGTCAGCCAGCGCCTTCAGCGGATCCACAAATCCCACTTCCCTACGAAAGTCTCAGTTGTTCTTTGTTGATTGCGGGATCCAAAAGCATGATGTGATCACGCGCGGGTTCCCCCCGCCGAAATCCGATCTCGCCTCCCTGTTCTTGGTCGGAATACACCAATCCCCCCGCCGGATCGCGGGGGGAAAGACTGTTGGAGCAGATCCTAGGCGCGGCGTCTGGCGGCCACCGCGTTCGCCACGGCGATCAGCACACCGATCCCGAAGATGAGCGTACCCATCACGTTGACCTGCGGTGGAATGCCGGTCTTGACCGCGCCCACGATCCACAGGGGGAAGGTGACGGTCGAGCCGTTGACGAAGCTCGTCACCACGTAGTCGTCGATCGACAGCGCGAAGGAGAGCATCGCGCCCGCCAGCACGCCCGGCATGATCGAGGGCAGCGTCACCTGCCGGAACGTGCCCCAGGCGGTCGCGCCGAGGTCCTTGGCCGCCTCCTCCAGCGACGGGTCGAGCGTGATGACCCGCGCCCTGACCGTCACCACGACGAAGGACAGCGAGAACAGCACGTGCGCGACAATGATCGTCGTGCCGTCGCGCGGCACGTTGCCCGAGACGAACAGCGACAGCAGCGAGGCCCCCATCACCAGCTCCGGCGTGGAGATGGCGGCGAAGACCAGGAAGTTCGTGGCGCCGAGGCCGCGGAAGCGGTGGCGGCCGACGGCCAGGCCCAGCATCGTCCCGATGACGACCGTGATCACGGTGCTGGCCAGGGCGATCACGATGGAGTTGCGCAGCGCCGTGGTCAGGTCGGAGATCTCGAAGAGCTCGCCGTACCACTTGAGGGTGAAGCCCTGCCAGCTCGTGTTCGACTTGCTCTTCTTGTCGTTGAAGCCGAACAGGATCATGACGGCGATCGGCGACGACAGCCACAGGATGATCAGCCAGGTGTAGACGTGCAGCAGGCGGTCGCCGAACCTGCCCCGCGCGCCCCTGCTCATCGCTCGCTCGCCGCTCATCGCGCCGCCGCCTCAAGGACGTTCTCGGTGCCGAGCGCGCGGGCGTAGACGAAGATGCCCATCAGCAGGATCGCCATCAGCGTGAACGACAGCGCCGAGGCGGTCGGGTAGTCGAGGTTGGTCAGGTACTCGGTCTGGATGATGTTGCCGATCATGGTGTTGGCCGTGCCGCCGAGGATCTGCGCGTTGACCGGGTCGGCCGTCGCGGGCACGAACGTCATCAGCACCCCGGCGAAGACGCCGGGCAGCGACAGCGGCAGCACCACCCGGCGGAAGGCCCCGGCGCGGGTGGCGTACAGGTCCTGGGCCGCCTCCACCACCCGCGGGTCCACCCGCTCCAGGGCCACGTAGATCGGCAGGATCATGAACGGCAGGAAGTTGTACGTGAGCCCGCCCACCACGGCCACGGTCGTGGCCAGCACGTGGAAGCCCTCCGGCAGCAGCCCCCAGCCCTTCAGCGTCCCGAACAGGATGCCGTTGTCGGCCAGCAGGAAGTTCCACGAGATCGTCCGCAGCACGAACGAGACGAAGAACGGCAGCAGCAGCAGGAACAGGTACACCGACTTGCGGCTGCCGCCCTTGAAGGCGATCCAGTACGCCACCGGGTACCCGATCACCAGCATGGCCACCGTGGCCAGGCCGCCGTACAGGAGCGAGCGCAGCAGCTGGTCGCTGTACCTGCCGAGCGCGTCGGCGTAGTTGGAGAAGCTGAACGTCATCGCGTAGCCGTCGATGGCGTTGCCCGTCTGGAGCGAGACCGACGCCATCGCCACCATGGGCACGACCAGGAAGATCGCCAGCCACAGCCAGCTCGGCAGGGCGAGCAGGTAGGGGGTGAGCCGTTTCATGGCTAGGCCTGGGTGATCGACTGGAAGATGGAGTTGAACACCTGCTCCTGCTGGGTGGTCAGCTTGGTGTAGGTGCGCAGCTTGGCGTAGTCGGCCTCCGAGGGGAACATGAGCGGGCTGTCCACCATGTCCTCCAGGGCCTTCTTGTCCTCGCCCTTGGCCGTCTTGGCCTTCTCCCGCATGAGGTCCTGCACGGCCGGGACCGGGGTGACGAACTGGATGAACTCGTCCAGTTCGGCGGCCACCGCGGGCTGGTACAGGTAGTCCATGAGGGTGAGCGCGTCCACGGGGTTGGCCGCGCCCTTGGGGATGAGCATGTTGTCGGTCCAGATCGTGCCGCCCTCCGCCGGCACCACGAACTTGACCGGCTCGCCGGCGAGCTGCCGCTGGAAGATGTCGCCCGACCAGGCCATGGTCAGCCAGACGTCGCCCTTGGAGACCGCGTCGATGTAGCTCTGGTCGTAATATTTCCGGACGATTCCTGCGTCGCGCTGCTGCTTGAGCTTCTCCCCGGCCTTCTTCCAGTCGGCCTCGGTCGACTTCTCCGGGTCGACGCCCAGCGCGAACATCCCGAAGTTGCCGATCTCCTGCGCGTCGGCCATCATCCCGACCCGGCCCTTGTACTTGGGGTCGAACAGGGCCTCGATGCTGGTGATGTCGTCCTTGACGTACTTGGTGTTGTACGCGATGCCGGTCACGCCCGAGGAGTAGGGCATCGTGTACTGGTTGCCCGGGTCGTAGGCGCGTTCCTTGTACTTGTCACCGGCGTTGGCCAGGAAGTTCGGCATCCGGCTGTGGTCGAGCGGCACGATGTAGCCGAGCTCGACCATGTGCTGGAGCTGCACGCCGTTGGTCATCACGATGATGTCGTAGCCGAGCGACTGGCCGGCGCGGAGCACGGGGTCGGCCTTGCCGAAGAACTCCGCGTTCTCCTGGATGACCTCCTTGTACTCCACGGAGATCCCGGTCGTCTGGGTGAACTTCTTCAGCGGGGCCTGGTCCTCGGGCATGTACTCGGGCCAGTTGGCGAAGACGAGCTTGCCGTGCTTGCTCTGCTTGGACCAGTAGTCCTGGACGGCGTCGGCCTTCGGAGGGGCGGCCTTCTGGCCCTGGACGCCGCAGGCGGCGAGCGCGAGGCCGGCGGCGGACAGGCCGGTGACGCGGAAGAAGTCGCGGCGGGTGCGGGGCTGGGTCATGCCCCTCAGGAGGGCGGGGGTGATCTGGCGGGGGTTCATGGGGTGCTATCAACTTCCAATCACGTAAGAGTGCTGCGCCTCCCACGACAGCCACACGGAGTCGCCCCGCTCCGCGGTCGCCGTCGCGTCATGCGCGTTCTGCTCGAACACGGTCATCTCGGCCCCGTCGGCGAGCTGCACCGCGTAGCTGTTGGAGGTGCCCAGGTAGACCATCTCCGTGACGGTCCCGGGGACGGCGCTCAGCCCGGGTCCCGGCTCGTCCGCGCAGATCGTGATCTTCTCGGGGCGGACGGTCACCGTCACGTCGCCCTCGTGGTCCGGCACCAGCACCCGGCCGCCGCCGATCGCCAGCACCCCGCCGGCCACCGTCCCGGTGATCAGGTTGGAGGTGCCGATGAACCCCGCGACGAACGCGGTGGCCGGTCGCTCGTAGATCTCCCGCGGGCTCGCGAGCTGCTCGACCAGCCCGTCGTTCATCACGGCGATCCTGTCGCTCATGGTCAGAGCCTCGTTCTGGTCGTGCGTCACGTACACGAACGTGATGCCGACCTCGCGCTGGATGCGCTTGAGCTCGATCTGCATGGCCTGGCGCAGCTTGAGGTCGAGCGCGCCCAGGGGCTCGTCGAGCAGCAGCGCCCGCGGCCGGTTGACCAGCGCGCGGGCCAGCGCCACGCGCTGCTGCTGGCCGCCGGACATCTCGCGCGGCCGGCGCTTCTCCCGGCCGGTCAGGTCGACGATCTCCAGCATCTCGCCGACCCGCCGCCGGATCTCCTCCTGCGGCGTCTTGCGCTGCTTCAGGCCGAACGCCACGTTGTCCCACACGCTCATGTGCGGGAACAGGGCGTAGGACTGGAAGACCATGTTGACGTCGCGCTTGTTCGGCGGGACGTCGGTGACGTCCTTGCCGTGCAGCCTCACGAGCCCTTTGGTGGGCTCCTCGAAGCCGGCGATCATCCTCATGGTCGTGGTCTTGCCGCATCCGGACGGGCCGAGGAGGGAGAAGAACTCCCCCTCGGCGATGTCCAGCGACACACCTTTGACCGCCTGGACGACCTCGCCGTGCGAGAGGTACTCCTTGACGACGTCCTCAAGCTGAATCGCGGATAGCTCGGTCATGTCCAGGGCTCGTCCTTACTCGCCGATGTAGTGCATGACGTGCTTGACCCTGGTGTAGTCGTGCAGACCGAACACCGACAGGTCCTTGCCGTACCCGGAGTGCTTGAAGCCGCCGTGCGGCATCTCCGAGACGAACGGGATGTGCGTGTTGACCCAGACCACGCCGAAGTCGAGGCGGTTCGACATGCGCATGGCGCGGCCGTGGTCGGAGGTCCACACCGAGCTGGACAGGCCGTACTTGACGTCGTTGGCCTTGGCCAGCGCGTCGGCCTCGTCGGTGAACGTCTGGACGGTGATGACGGGGCCGAAGACCTCGTTCTGCACCATCTCGTCGTCCTGGCGCAGGCCGTCCACGACGGTCGGGGCGAAGAAATAGCCCTTGTCGCCGACGCGGTGACCGCCGGTGAGCACCTTGGCGTGGCCGGGGACCCGGTCCAGGAAGCCCTGGACCCTGGCGAGCTGGTTCTCGTTGTTGAGCGGGCCGTAGAGCGCTTCCTCGTTGTCCAGGTCGCCGGTCACGGTCGCGGCGGCGGCCTCGGTCAGCGCGGCCACGAACTCGTCGTGCACGCTCTCCTGGACGAGCACGCGGCAGGCCGCGGTGCAGTCCTGGCCGGCGTTGTAGAGACCGGCGCCGGCGATGTCGGCGGCGGCCTTGGCGAGGTCCTTGACGTCCTCGAAGACCACGACCGGCGCCTTGCCGCCGAGCTCCAGGTGCACCCGCTTGAGGTCGTCGGCGGCGCTCTTGGCGACCGCCATGCCCGCGCCGACGGAGCCGGTGATCGCCACCATGGCGGCGGTCGGGTGGCCCACGACCAGCGCGCCGGTCTCGCGGTCGCCGGTGACGACGTTGAAGACGCCGGGCGGCAGCACCGAGCCGACGATCTCGGCCAGCTTGAGCGTGGAGGCCGGGGTGGTGTCCGACGGCTTGAGGACGATCGTGTTCCCGGCGGCCAGCGCCGGGGCGATCTTCCACACGGCCATCATCATCGGGTAGTTCCAGGGGGTGACCTGGCCGACGACGCCGATGGGCTCGTGCCTGATGACGCTGGTGTGCTCGGCCAGGAACTCCCCGGCCGTGGGGCCCTCCAGGGTGCGCGCGGCGCCGGCGAAGAAGCGGAAGTGGTCGGAGGCGACCGGCGTCTCGTCCTCGGCCATGCGGGCGCGCGGCTTGCCGGTGTTGAGGCACTCGGCCTCGTTGATCTCGTCGGCCCGGGCGTCGATCGCGTCGGCGACCTTGAGCAGCAGGTTCGCCCGCTCACCGGGGGTGGTCCGACCCCACGACTCGAACGCGGCGGCGGCCGCGGCGTAGGCCGCGTCGACGTCCTCGACGCCGGAGACCGGGGCCTGAAGGTAGGCCTGTCCCGTGCAAGGGTCGATGATGTCGGAGAACCGGCCGCTCTGGGCGTCCACGAACTCACCGTTGATGAAGTTCTGCAGACGGGTGGTCAATGCACGACCTCCTCGTTGAGGTGGCTGAGATGCCGCGACTCTTACAGAGCAGATGCATCTGGACAAGGGATTTCGTGGTGAAGATATCAAATTGCTACGAATTCGCTTGACACACCGCCAAGAACTGACAACATGTCGCACCAGGACGGCAATCGAGCGGGAACGCCCCCGTAACGCCGGACCGCTAGGAGGATTCCTCTGACATGACGACGCCGCCCCGCGTACGACGAAACAACGCCAGTTCCGGGCCCGTCGTGCTCGACGATCTCTCCAAGCAGATCATCGAGCAGCTCCAGTCAGACGGGCGCATGCCCTACGCCGCGATCGGCAAGGCCGTCGGGCTCTCCGAGGCCGCGGTCCGTCAGCGCGTCCAGCGGTTGCAGGACGCCGGGGTGATGCAGATCGTCGCGGTCACCGACCCCCTCACCCTCGGCTTCCCCCGCCAGGCGATGATCGGGGTCAACTGCGAGGGCGACCTGGAGTCGGTGGCCGACGAGCTGTCGGCCATCGAGGAGATCGACTACGTGGTGCTCACGGCGGGCTCCTTCGATGTGATCGTCGAGGTGGTCTGCGAGGGCGACGGGCACCTGCTGGAGATCCTCAGCAAGATCCGCGCCATTCCCGCCGTCCGGGCCACGGAGTCGTTCGTGTACCTGAAGCTGCGCAAGCAGTCGTACTCCTGGGGCACGCGCTAACCGATCCGCGCCACGGCCCGCACGGGAGCGCCGTCGGCGCCGTCGAGCCGCAGCGGCATCATCCAGACCTCGATCGGCCGCCCCCGGGCCTGGGCGTCCAGCAGCCGGTCGAGGCCGGTGAGGTTCTCGGCGATCACGGCGTGCGCCCCGCACAGGACGCGGTGGGCCGGGAAGTCGTCGGCCGGCGTCGGGTCGACGCTCAGCGCGTCGATGCCGACCGTGCGCACGCCGCGCCCGACCAGCAGCGTGGCGGCCTCCTCGGTGAGGAAGGGGTGGCCCTGGTAGGACTCGCCGCCCCAGTGGGCCGACCAGCCGGTCGCGACCAGCACGATCGGCGCGTCGCCGCCGGACGGCCAGGCCAGGCCGTCGAGCAGCCCGGCCCCGATCGGCGACCGGGGCGCCAGGCCACGGGCGTCGGCCACCACGGCGGGCCCGGCGAAGCGGGACAGCGGCAGGTCGCCGAGCGGCGGCAGCGCGTCGTCGATGTGGAAGGGGGCGTCGACGTGGGTGCCCGACTGCGAGCCGAGGTGCAGGCCCAGCACGTTGACGCCGTCGCGGGCGACGGTGAGCGCGGGGACGGCCGAGACCTCGGGATCGCCCGGATAGACGGGCATCCCGGTCTCGACGGGCACCGACAGGTCGACGAGTTCCATCACGCCATCGATTCTGCCGCGTCCACGATGGGCAGGATCGGCGTGTCGGCCGAGCGGACCAGGCGCGGGCCCTGCGGGCCGTACACCTCGCGCGGTTCGGGGAAGAGCGCGAGCAGCGCCAGGTAGAGCACGGCCGCGACCGCGAGGCCCAGCGGCAGCGAGACGTCCACGCCGCCGGCCAGGGCGCCCAGCGGCCCGACGAACTGGCCGGGCAGGTTCACGAACGTCAGCGCCACGGCGGCCGCGACCAGCCACGCGGTGAGGCCGCGCCAGTTCCAGCCGTGGGTGAACCAGTACCGGCCGCCGCGCTGGCGCCGGTTGAAGACCTGGAGGGCGTCGGGGTCGTACCAGCCCCTGCGGGTCACGTAGCCGAGCATCATGATCACCATCCAGGGGGCGGTGCAGGTGATGATCAGCGTGGCGAACGTGGAGATGCTGGCCGTCAGGTTGGCCGCGAAGCGCCCGACGAAGATGAACACGATCGACAGGGTGCCGATGAAGACGGTGGCCTGCACCCGGGAGAAGCGCGGGAACACGCTGGAGAAGTCGAGCCCGGTCCCGTACAGGGAGGTGGTGCCGGTGGACATGCCGCCGATCAGCGCGATCAGGCAGACCGGTACGAAGTACCAGGCCGGCGAGATCGCCAGCAGCCCGCCCACGTAGTTGGGCGCGGCCGGGTCGACGTACTCGGCGGCCTTGGCGGCGATGATCGAGGCGGTGGCCAGCCCGAAGAAGAACGGCAGGATGGTGGCGAGCTGCGACAGGAAGGCCGCCGCCATCACGCGGGAGCGCGGGGTCGAGGCCGGGATGTAGCGGGACCAGTCGCCCAGGAAGGCGCCGAAGGACACGGGGTTCGACAGCACGATCAGCGCCGCGCCGATGAACGACGGCCAGAACAGCGGGTCGTCGGCCGCCAGCGTCCCGGGGTAGGACGGGTCGAAGTCCCCGGCGAAGGCGAACAGCCCGAGCACGAACAGCAGCGACGCCGCCGCGACCGCGATCTTGTTGACGAACAGCATGAAGCGGAAGCCGTACACGCAGACCACGAGGACGAGCAGGGCGAAGACGGCGTAGGCCACCCCGTAGGACAGGTCGGTGTCGGGCAGACCGACGAGCCGGTGCGCGCCGCCCACCAGCGCGTCGCCCGACGACCACACCGAGATCGAGAAGAACGCGATGGCGGTCAGCAGCGACAGGAACGAGCCGACGACCCGGCCGTGCACGCCCAGGTGGGCCGAGGAGGAGACGGCGTTGTTGGTGCCGTTGAGCGGACCGAACAGCGACAGCGGGGCCAGGATCAGCGCCCCGACCACCAGGCCGAGCACGGTGGCCGCCAGCCCCTGCCAGAATGACAGGCCGAACAGGATGGGGAAGGCGCCCAGCACGCAGGTGGCGAACGTGTTCGCGCCCCCGAAGGCGACCCGGAACAGGTCGAACGGCCCGGCGGTGCGGTCGGCGTCGGGGATGCGCTCGACGCCGTAGGCCTCGATCTCGGTGATGCTCATGTCTTCTCCTGCATCGCCAGCAGGCTGACGAGGTCGTAGGCCACGTGGGAGGCGGCGACCGAGGTGATCTCGGCGTGGTCGTAGGCGGGGGCCACCTCGACCACGTCGGCCCCGATCAGGCGGCAGCCGGCCAGACCGCGGAGGATCTCCAGCAGCTCCCGGCTGGTGAGCCCGCCGGCCTCCGGCGTGCCGGTGCCGGGGGCGTGGGCGGGGTCGAGCACGTCGATGTCGACGGAGACGTAGAGCGGGCGGTCGCCGACGCGCTGCCGCAGCACGTCGATGACCTCGTCCAGGCCGCGGCGGAGCACGTCGGCGGCGGTCAGGATGCCGAACCCGAGCCGCCGGTCGTCCTCCAGGTCCTTTTTGCCGTACAGGGGGCCGCGGATGCCGACGTGGCTCAGCGCCTCGGTGTCGAGCAGGCCCTCCTCGACCGCCCGGCGGAAGGGGGTGCCGTGGGTGTACTCGGCGCCGAAGTAGGTGTCCCAGGTGTCGAGGTGCGCGTCGAAGTGCAGCAGCGCCACCGGGCCGTGCTTCCTGGCCGCCGAGCGCAGCAGCGGCAGCGCGATCGTGTGGTCGCCGCCGATGGTGACCAGCCGGGCGTCCAGCTCGTCGGCCGCGGCCTCGATGGCCTCGACGGCCTGGCCGATGTCGAACGGGTTCGCCGCGATGTCACCGGCGTCGGCGACCTGGACGCGCTCGAACGGCGAGACGTCCAGCCCCGGATGGTAGGGCCGCAGCAACCGGCTGGCCTCCCGTACGGCGGCGGGGCCGAACCGGGCGCCCGGACGGTAGGACACGCCCGCGTCGAAGGGCACGCCCACGACGGCCACGTCCGCCCGCTCGACCTGGTCGAGCCGGGGCAGCCGGGCGAAGGTGGCGGGCCCGGCGAAACGCGGGACCCGAGAGGAGTCGACGGGACCGATGTGCATGCTCGTCAGTGTTCGTCACGCTTCTGACCTGCGGCAATTGTTACTCCCACAAAGTAATACGGTGTGTGTTGTGGCTGACCACAAGCTGACGGTCGAAGACCTTCTCCGCTCCCCCGCCCTCCAGCTCCGCGTGCTGGCCGGCGAGGCCGGGCTGTCCCGCTCGGTCTCGTGGGCGCACGTCAGCGAGCTGGCCGACCCGACGCCCTGGCTGCTCGGCGCCGAGGTCATCATGACGACCGGTCTTGGCCTGCCGCGCTCGGCCGCCCGGCAGCGCGCCTACCTCGAACGCCTCGACGACGCGGGGGTCTCGGCGCTGGCCCTGTCGGCCCAGTTGCACGTCCCGCCGCTGCACCAGGCGTTCTTCCAGGCCGCCGAGGAGCGCGGCATGCCGGTGCTGGAGGTGCCGCTCGCGGTGCCGTTCATCGCCGTCTCGCAGGAGGTCGCGGCGGCGCTCCAGGAGGACGCCAGCCACCGGCTGGGCGCCCAGCTCCAGGTGTTCGGCGCGTTGCGCTGGCTGGCCGCCGAAGACCTCGACACCGTCACCCTGTTCAAGCGCCTGGAACGCCTGTCCGGCTACGACGTCTATCTGTGCACCCCGCAGGGCCGGCCGTTGCTGCCCGGCGTGCCGGTGCCGGCGCTCGACGTCCTGCCCGCCGAGCCCGACGCGCCGCCCACGATCCCGGGCGGCTTCGCGCTGCCGGTGCCGGCGCCCGGCGGCCCCGCCGGGTTCCTGGTGGCCTTCGAGCGGGAGGGCGCGCGGCCCGCCGGGCTGGCCGTCGTCCAGCACATCGCCACCGTGGCCGCCCTCCAGGTCGCCATGGCCAGGCACGAGCGCGAGACCCTGCGCAGAGAGGGCGCCGAGACGCTGGCCGAGCTGCTCCAGGACGTGCTCGACCCGCCCGCGGCCCGGCGCCGGCTGGCCAGGATGGGCCTGCCCCTGGAGACCGGGTCGGTGCTGCTCGTCGTCCGGCACGCGCCCGACGACGCGCTGCGCCGGGCGGTGGGCGAGCTGCCCCACCTGCTGCTGCGGCGCGGCGACGACCACTACCTGCTGGGGCCGCCCGAGCTGGGGCCGGCGGTGGCCGCCGTGCCCGGGGTCAGCGCGGGCGTGAGCCGGCCGTTCCCGCCGGGCGAGTCGTTGCGGGTCGCCCAGCGCGAGGCCGTGTGGGCGGCCGCGCACGCCGCCGAGTCGGGCAAGGCGCTGGTCCACTACGGCGACGACACGACCGGCCGCTGGCTGCCCGACGACCCCTCGACGCTGTCGGCCCTGGTCGACCACGTGCTGGGCGAGGTGCTGGCCTACGACGAGGCCCACGACTCGCGGCTGCTGCTGTCGGTGCGCACCTGGATGGAGCGCAACCGCCACGTCGAGGACGCGGCGGCGGCGCTGCACGTCCACCCCAACACGCTGGCCTACCGGCTGCGCCGGTTCGCCGCGCTGAGCGGGCGCGACCTGTCGTCCAGCGCGGCGTTCGCGGAGGTCTGGCTGGCGGTGCGCGCGGCCCGTCAGCTCGGCCTGTGTTAGGGCCGCGGGTCAGCGGAGCTGGACGGTGGCGATCTCCCACGGCCTCAGCGGCAGCCTGAGCGTGCCGTCCTCCGTCTCCAGCGGCTCGCCGGGGCTGCCGGTCAGGCCGGCCCGCCGGGCCCGGGTGAAGGCCCCCCGCACCACGGCCTCGGCGCCGGACGCGGTGAGCGCCACCAGGCGCAGCTCCTGCCAGTCGTCGCGGCGGCGCAGCGAGCTCATCGTCACGCCCTGGCCGGACACCGACAGCCCGTGCGCCGGCGGCGGCAGGCTCAGCTCGCGGTCGCCGCCGCCCGGCACCACCAGCAGGTCGTGCCGGTACAGCTCCGCCTGCGGCGGCACGTTCCGCCAGTCCATGTACGGCATCAGCGCCAGCGACACGGTGTGCGGCCCACGTGACTGCGCGGCGGGGGTCGGCAGTTGCGGACCGGCGGGCTCGGGGCGCAGCCTGTTGTGGTTGCGCGACAGGTAGCCGACCGAGCGCAACAGCGTGAGCGCCAGCTCGTACCCCTCGTCCAGCAGCTCGTACTCGGTGACGTGCTCCAGCAGCGCGGCGACGCCGCCGGCGGCCACCCAGCCGGAGGCGGGGAAGGTGGGCAGCGGGGTCTCGCCGCAGCCGCCCTCCGCTTCGAGCTCCCGTCGCACGATCGCGAACTGCCCCTCGGCCAGCGAGTGGTCGGCCCGCCTGGGCAGCGGCACGTGAAAGCGCACCCGGTGGTCCGCGCACCGGTTGTCGAACGACACCCGCAGCCGGACGAACGGCTCGCCCGCCCGCAGCTCGACACGCATGGTGACCACGACGTCCTCGGTCGCGCCGGTGCGCGCGGGCGGCGGCAGCTCCGGCGTGTTCGGGACGGGCTCGCCCGCCGCCGGCCACAGGTAGACCCGGGTGATCTCCACGACGGCGACCAGCGGGCCGCCTTCGATGATCTCCGTGTCGATCGAGATCGGCTCGGACACGACCAGGTCCTCGGCCGGGGGCGCGTGGTTGTAGGTGTCGCCGGAGTCGCCGCCGTCCTCGATGCGGCCCACGCCGGTGATGGTCCGGCCGTCCTCGCCGAACAGGCCGAGGGTGCCGTCCGGCTCGATCTCGACCCGCAGCAGCCCGTTGTCCATCACCCTGGGGTCGGCCTTGACGGGCAGGACGTGGGTGTCGGAGGCGAGCCAGCAGTCCTGGTGGTGGCCGTTCTTGCGGATCTCCGCCTGCGGAGCGGGGTAGGCGGGCCCGGGCGGGGCGGGGCGCAGGCTCGTGTGGCCGAGCGCGGGCACCTCGACGAGGGCGGCGACCGTGCGCCGGGGCTCGGCCTCGACGCGGACGTAGGTCACGCCGTCGAGCGCGCGGCGCACCTCGGCCTGGTCGAACGGCCCGCGCGGCTCCCTGCCCACGGTGATCAGGAGGATGTCGTCGAACACCTGCCAGCCGATGATGTGCTGGCCGTACAGCTCGGTGCCGTGCACGAAGCCCAGCACGGTGAGGGGGTCGATGCGCTCGTCCAGCAGCAGCTCCGGCCCGTACTCCAGGGGCTGGGCGACCACCGAAGCGCCGGAGGGGTCCACCAGCGTCCAGCCGGCGCCGGCCACGTCGGCGAGCACCACGCCGCTGCGCGCGGCCGGCGTCGGGTTGACGACGAGCACGCCGTCGGCCGGCACCGCCGCCGCCAGCCGCGCGGTCACCATGTCGCGGACGGCCTGCCCGAGCTGCTCGGCCTCGGCGATGCGGGCGGCGACCTGCTGGGCGGTCTCGTCCACGCCGCAGCCGGTGACCGAGTCGTGGCCGCTGGCCTCCACCAGCCGCCGCCAGGCCATGTCGAGGAACCGGCCGGGCCACGGGCCGCCCCAGAGCGTGGCCAGGGGCTCGGCGTAGCGCTCGACCATGCGCTCGGCCCGGCCCATGGCCTGCTTGACGGCGACGCGGACGGAGATGACGCCGGGCAGGATGTTGGCGCGGGCGTGCGAGCGCAGCTCGCCGACGACCTGGGGCAGCCCCGCGGTGTCACCCGAAAATTTCTCGATATATCCAGACAAGGTGTCCATGCGGGCGCCGACGGCCGCCACCATCTGCGGCAACCCGCGCACGGGGGCCGAATGATCGGCGCCGTACATGGCCAGCAGCTCGCCCTCGGGGCCGTGCCAGGCGCGCATGGCGGCGACGAACTCCGCCGCCCGCTCCTTGAGCCCCTTGGCGTCGGAGAACAGGTGGGCGCCGTTGCCGTAGCCGCCCTCGGGCAGGTACTGGGTGCGGATGGCCGTGCCGTCGGGGGCCACCCAGGCGAAGGCGTCGGTCGTCACCGACGACGGCACCCCGCGGTAGACGCAGGCGTGCTCAAGCCCGGCCAGTCGGAGGATCTGCGGCATCTGGGCGGTATGGCCGAACATGTCCGGCAGGTAGCCCACCCGCATCGCGCCGCCGAGCTCGTCCGCGCCGGCCAGCCCGAGTTCGAGGTTGCGCACGATGTTCTCGCCCGAGCACAGGAACTCGTCGAGCAGGATCTGCCACGGCCCCACCGCCAGCCGCCCGGACTCGACGAGCGCCGCGACGCGGCGCCGGTTCTCCGGGCGCACCTCCAGGTAGTCGTCCACGCAGGCGAGCTGGCCGTCGAGGGTGAAGTGGTAGTCGGGCTCGCCTTCCATGGTGTCGAGCACCTCGTCGAGGAGGTCCACCAGCCGCAGCCGGAAGCGCTGGAAGGGCTCGTACCACTCCCTGTCCCAGTGCGTGTGCGGAACGACCACTATGTCCATGCCGCCGCCTCCCCTCCGATGGGCAGCCGATGCTGGACGGCGTAGCGGGCGGCGATCCGCTGGGCCGTCACGATGTCCTCAAGTGCGCCGGCCGCGTCGGTGAGCGGCGGGCTGCCATCGTTCACATAAGCATGGAAGGCCGTCAGTTGTACCTCGAACGCCTCGGTCACCTGACGGTGTTCGGCGCGGGTCTCGGCCCCGGAGACCACGGTCAGGGTGGTGGGCGCGTTCATCAGGTAGGGCGTGGGGAAGACCAGCTCCAGCGTGCCCTCGTCGTGGTGGATCGCGACGGTCTCGCGGTAGGCGGGGTAGCCGTCCAGGTAGTGCCAGCGGATGTGGAACCGGCCCGCCACGGGCAGCGGCCCGGAGATCTCCACGGAACCGGGCGCCGGCCCCCAGCTGTCCACGTGCGCGATCTCCCGCGGTGATCCGGTGAAGCGCCTGAGCAGCGACAGGTCGTGGCAGATCGAGCCCAGGGAGACCCCGTACACGTTGCGCAGCGACTCGGGGGCGGCCTGGCCCAGCGCCCGGGAGACCAGCGAGTCCTCGGTCTCGCGCAACGAGCCGAGCACGCCGGGATCGACGTCGCCGGCCCGCGCCAGGTTCGCGAACGCGAGCTGCGACTCCCCGCTGGGGTGCAGCACGGTCACCTCGACCGACCGGACGGCCGCCGGGCCGCCCAGCTCCTCCAGCAACGCGACGGCCCGGCGCACGGCCGGGTCGTACTGCTTCATGTAGCCGACCATCAGCCGCCCCTCGGGCAGCGCCGCCACCTCCGCCCTGGTCAGCGCGAGCGGCTTCTCGCACAGCACGGCGTACCCGGCGGCCAGCGCCCGGCGCACGGTCTCGCCGTGGGAGCCGGAGGCCAGCACCACCACGGCCTCGAAACCGCCGTCGGCCAGCATCTTCGCCAGGGCGGTGTACCGCCGCGACACGCCCAGCCGGTCGCCGACGACGTCGGCCAGCGTGCGCGACAGGTCGCAGACGGCGCTCACCTCGAACAGGTCCCGCCGCCTGGACAGCAGCGGCACGTAGACCGCCTGGGTGACGGCCCCGCACCCGACCAGCGCGATCCTCACAGGCCCAGCTCCCTCAGCCGCTCGCGGTTGGCGGCCTGGTCGGCGATGTTCCGTTCGACCGGGCGGCGGCCCGGCATCGTGTCCTGCTCGACCACGATCCAGCCCTCGTAGCCGATGGCGTCCAGCGCCGCCACGACCGCGGGCAGGTCGAGCTCGCCGTCGCCCAGACGGGTGAAGCCGCCCCTGGCCATCAGCTCCCGCAGGTCGGCGCCGTCGGCCAGGGCGGCGGCCAGGATCTCGGTGTCGCCGTCCTTGACGTGCACGTGCCCGACGCGGCCGGACCACGCGCGCAGCGCCGCGACCGGGTCTCCCCCGGCCAGCAGCAGGTGGCCGGTGTCCAGGCAGAGCTGGACGTCGGTCAGCTCCAGGAGGCGCTCGACGTCGTCGGGGGTCTCGACGTAGGTGCCGAGGTGGTGGTGGAAGGCGGGTTCCAGGCCGCGTTCGCGGCAGCGGTCGGCGGCCTCCTGGACGCGGGCGGCGTACCCGGGCCAGTCGGCGGCGGGCAGCCCTGGGGCGCTGCCGCCGGGCCTGGCGAACCTCTCGGGCGAGCCCGAGCAGGCCAGCGTGGGCCGGGGCGCGAAGAGGGCGGGCGCCGCGGGCGCGGCGGCGAACACGTCGAGCGCGGCCTCCAGCGCGGGCAGCCCCCGCCGGTAGCCCTCGGCGTCGCCGTAGCGCAGGTCGACCCAGCCGCCGGCGAGCAGCAGGCCGTGCGCCGACAGCCGGTCGGCCAGGCCGGAGCCGGTGCCTAGATAGCCGATGGGCCCGGAGTCGATGCCCGCGTAACCGGCCTCGGCCAGCGCGCGGACCATCTCGTCGGGGCCGAGGGGCGGCGGCGCGTCGCTGAGCTCGAACACGCCGAAGCTCACCGGCGCGTTCGCGACTCTCCTCACTCGCATAGGGCGATCACCTCGTTCTCGTAGGTCTCCAGGCGGTGGCGTCCCTCGGCCGCGGGGAGCAGCGCCCGCTCGCCGCGCACGACCTGGCGGGCGCCGCCGGGGCGGACCAGCACCAGGCCGTCGGCGTCGAGCGCGAGCAGCTCGTCGCCCAGCCGGAGCAGCAGCGGCGCGTCAGGGCCCGCCGAGACCGCGGTGCGCCCGGCGCGCACGCCGTCGAGCACCGCACCCGGCTCCTCGGCCAGCACCCACGTGGTCGGCGCGCCCGGCAGGCCGTCGCTGCCGGGCCGGTGGAAGTCGCTGCCGCCGATCGCCACCACGTCGTCGCGCCAGGCGTCGGCCCAGGCCAGCGGCGCGCCCCAGCGGCGGTCCCACCACCCCGAGCTCCACACCTCGGCCACCCTCGGGCGTTCGCCGACCGGCAGCAGCCAGGCGCAGTCGCCGCCCAGCGGGTGGTTGATCGAGATCAGGCCGCCGGCGCGCCCGGCGTGCTCGGTCCAGGAGCTCGCGGGCCGCCGGAAGTCCACCCAGCCGACCTCGCCGAACACGTTGGCGTGGCCGCGGTCGGTGGTGACCTCCTGGCCGGGGATGAGCGTGACGCCGCGGCCGGTCGCGCGCAGCCAGGGGTGGTGGCTGACGGTGTTGTGGTCGGTGACCGCCAGGAAGTCCAGGCCCCGGCCGCGGGCCAGCTCGGCCAGCTCGGCGACGGTGAGCGCGCCGTCGCTGTGGACGGTGTGCGCGTGGAAGTCGCCGGCGAACCAGCGCAGCCCGCCGACGTCGGGCACGTCCCGGCGCGGCGGACGTTGGCCGGGCGGCGGCTCGGCGGCGACCGGCTCCGGCGGGGCCGTGCGCGCGGCCGAGATCTCCAGGGTGAAGTCGAGCCCCTGCGGCGGCACGCGGTGCAGCCCGAGCCACACGTGCCAGGTGCCGGGCTCGGGGACGCCGGGCAGGTAGCCCGGGGTGGCCCAGTCGCGGGCGATCGTGAACTCCGGACGCGCCCCTCCCGACCAGCCGCGGAAGCCGCCGGGCGAGCCGCAGCCGAGGTCGAGCACGCCCTGCGACCGGTCGTAGTCGAGCCGCACGGTGACGGACTCCGACCCGGCGGGCACCTCGAAGGGCACCTCGCGCAACGACCGCTCCAGCCGGTCGTCGAGGCTCCAGTGGCCTTTCACGCCGGTCCGCCCTTGCCTGAGGCGGGGCGGAAGGAGAGCTTGGTGGTGTGCTGTTCGTGATGGACGCCGTTGGGGACGAACATGAGCGAACCTCCTCACCGCCCGACACTACAGAAGTGAGGTGACGGGGGCCCGTCCTGAAGGATCATCAACAACATAGCGGACATCCTTATGTCATGACAATATGCCATAGTGTCGAGGTAGGGTGCGTCCTCTGGAGGTGCGTTGTACGACCTGATCACGATCGGCCGCTGCGGCGTCGACGTCTATCCGCTGCAGACCGGCGTCGGGCTGGCCGACGTCGAGACCTTCGGCAAGTTCCTCGGCGGCAGCCCGACCAACGTCGCCGTCGCGGCGGCCCGGCACGGGCTGCGCTCGGCGGTGATCACCGCGGTGGGCGCCGACCCCTTCGGCGCGTACGTGCGGCGGGCCATCCGCGACTTCGGCGTGGACGACGCCTACGTGAGCGTCATCGAGGGCCCGCCCACCCCGGTCACGTTCTGCGAGATCTTCCCGCCCGACCACTTCCCCATCTGGTTCTACCGCGGCGAGCATCCGCCCGACCTGCGCCTCACCCCCGGCCACCTCGACCTCGACGCCATCCGCGCCACCGGCCTGTTCTGGTTCTCCCTCACCGGCCTGAGCAAGGAGCCGAGCCGCGCGGCGCACGCCGCCGCCCTGTCGGCCCGCACCTCCGGCTGGACGGTGTTCGACCTCGATCACCGTCCGGCGCTGTGGGAGTCGCGTGCGGCCGCCCGCGCGGCGGCGCGCGAGGCGCTGCCGCACGCGAACGTGGCGGTCGGCAACCTGGACGAGGTGGAGACCGCCGTGGGCGTGCGCGAGCCGGAGGCGGCGGCGCAGGCGCTGCTCGACGCCGGGGTCGAGGTGGCGATCGTCAAGATGGGCCCGGCCGGGGTGCTCGCCCGCACCGCCACCGAGACCGTCGTGGCCGAGCCGGTCGAGGTGAAGGTGGTCAACGGCATCGGGGCCGGCGACGCGTTCGGCGGCGCCGTCTGCCTCGGGCTGCTGCGCGGCTGGCCGCTGGAGCGCACGATCCGCTTCGCGGGCGCCGCGGGCGCGTTCGTGGCCGCCCGGCTGGCCTGCGCCGACGCCATGCCCACCACCGACGAGGTGCACGAGCTGCTGAACGAGGTGCCCACGTGAGCGACCTCACGCTGCCCAGGACCGCCCGCTACGAGTGGCTCACGCGGATCCGCGCGACCCGCCCCGAGGAGATCGCCGCGGCCGCCGCGCGCCGGCAGCGCCGCCGGATGCCGGGGCCGGACGAGCGGCTGCTGATCATCGCCGCCGACCATCCGGCCAGGGGCGCCCTGTCCGTACGCGACCGCCCGCTGGCCATGGGCAGCCGCCACGACCTGCTCGACCGCCTCCAGGCGGCCCTGGCCCGGCCCGGCGTGGACGGCATCCTCGCCTCCCCCGACGTCCTGGAGGACCTGCTGCTGCTGGGCGCGCTGGAGGGCAAGCTGGCCTTCGGCTCGATGAACCGCGGCGGCCTCCAGGGCTCGGTGTTCGAGCTGGACGACCGTTTCACCGGCTTCGACCCCGAGGCCATCGACACGATGCGCCTCGACGGCGGCAAGATGCTGTGCCGCATCGACCCCGGCGACCACGCGACGGCCGCCACCCTGGAGTCGTGCGCCCACGCGGTGACCGGTCTGGCCCGCAGGCGGCTGGTGGCCATGGTGGAGCCGTTCTGGGCGGCGCGCTCGGAGTCCGGGGTGCTGCGCAACGACCTGTCCCCCGACGCGGTGATCCGCTCGATCAACGTCGCCCAGGCGCTCGGCGCCACCTCGGCCCACACCTGGCTGAAGATCCCCGTGGTGGCCGAGATGGAACGGGTGATGGCCGCGACCACGCTGCCCACCCTGCTCCTCGGCGGCGACCCGCCCGACATCGGCACGGCCTACGCCGACTGGCACCGCGCGCTGGCCCTGCCCGGCGTGCTCGGCCTGGTCGTCGGCCGCGCCCTGCTCTACCCATCCGACGACGACGTGGCGACGGCGGTGGACGGCGCCGCCGCCCTGGTACGAGAGGCACACGCATGACCTACCTGCCCTACGGCAAGGCGGCCAACGGCCCCTGGTCGGTGGAGATCACCCCCTCGCTGGCCGGCTGGACCTACTCCGGGCTGCGCGTGGCGGACCTGACCGGCACGCCGCTGTCGTTCGGCACCGGAGAGGAGGAGATGATCGTCCTCCCGCTGTCGGGGTCGTGCACGGTCGAGGTCGCCGGCGAGACGTTCGTGCTGGCCGGGCGCGGGTCGGTGTTCGAGGGGCCGAGCGACTTCGCGTACCTGCCGATCGGCGTCCAGGTCACGTTGAGCGGCGGCGGACGCATCGCGCTGCCGTCGGCCCGCGCGACCCGGTCGCTGCCGCCGCGGCACGTGCCCGCCTCCCGGGTGCCGGTGGAGATCAGGGGCGCGGGGCAGGCCAGCCGGCAGGTGAACAACTTCTGTGCCCCCGGCGTGTTCGACTGCGACAAGCTCATGGCCGTCGAGGTGCTGACCCCGGGCGGCAACTGGTCGTCCTACCCGCCGCACAAGCACGACACGCCCAACCCGGGCGAGGCCGTGCTGGAGGAGGTCTACTACTTCGAGGTCGCCGGCGACGGGCCCGGCTACCAGCGCGTCTACTCCTCCGAGCGGGGGCAGGTCGACACGCTGGCCGAGGTGTCCTCCGGCGACGTCGTCCTGGTGCCCTACGGCTACCACGGGCCGTCCATGGCCGCCCCGGGCTACGACCTGTACTACCTCAACGTGCTGGCGGGGCCGGCGGAGGAGCGTTCGATGGCGTTCTGCGATGATCCCCGTCACGCCTGGATCCGCTCGTCCTGGTCGGGCCAGGACATCGACCCGAGACTGCCGTTCGGAGGGCGCGCATGATCCGGTTGACCGTCGCGCAGGCCGTCGTGCGCTTCCTGGCCGCCCAGTGGAGCGAGCGCGACGGCGAGGAGCGCCGCTTCTTCGGCGGCTGCTTCGGCATCTTCGGCCACGGCAACGTCGCCGGGCTCGGCCAGGCGCTCGCCACCGCGGGCGACGACCTGCCCTACTACCTGGCCCGCAACGAGCAGGCCATGGTGCACACGGCCGCCGCCTACGCCCGCGCCGCCGACCGGCTGGCCACGCTGGCCTGCACGACGTCGATCGGCCCCGGCGCGACCAACATGATCACCGGCGCGGCCGGCGCGACGATCAACCGGCTGCCGGTGCTCCTGCTGCCCGGCGACGTCTTCTCCACCCGGGCCGCCAACCCGGTGCTCCAGGAGCTGGAGGACCCGCGTTCGTACGACATCTCGGTCAACGACTGCTTCAAGCCGGTCTCGCGGTACTGGGACCGGATCAACCGGCCGGAACAGCTCCCGTCCGCGCTGACGGCGGCCATGCGGGTGCTCACCGACCCGGTCGAGACCGGCGCGGTGACGCTGGCGCTGCCGCAGGACGTGCAGGCCGAGGCGTACGACTGGCCCGAGGAGCTGTTCGCCCGCCGGGTGTGGCACGTGCCGCGCCCGCGCCCCGAACGCGCCGCGCTGGCCAGGGCGGCTGAGGTGATCGGGTCGGCGGCCCGCCCGCTGATCGTCTCGGGCGGCGGGACGATCTACAGCCGGGCCACCGCCGAACTGGCCGCCTTCGCCGAGGCGCGCGGCATCCCCGTCGCCGAGACCCAGGCCGGCAAGGGATCGCTGCCGCACGGCCATCCGCTGGCGGTGGGCGCGGTGGGCGCGACCGGCACCACCGCCGCCAACGCGCTGGCCCGCGAGGCCGACGTGATCATCGGGATCGGCACCCGCTACAGCGACTTCACCACGGCGTCGAGGTCGCTCTTCGCCGCGGACGCCAGGTTCGTCAACGTCAACGTCGCCGCCTTCGACGCCGCCAAGCTGTCGGGGCTGCAACTGGTCGCCGACGCCCGCGAATGCCTGACCGAGCTGACCGGGCTGACCGAGCTGACCGGCCCGGCCGCCCGGCGCTCCGGCGACGCCTGGACGGCCAGGGCCGCCGCGCTCTCCCGTGACTGGGACGCGCAGGTGGACCGGGCCTACGCGATCGACGGCTCCCCGCTGTCGCAGGCGGCCATCATCGGCGCCGTGAACGCGGCGGCGGGCCAGGACGGCGTCGTGGTGTGCGCGGCCGGTTCCATGCCGGGCGACCTGCACAAGCTGTGGCGGCCGAGCGGCCCAGGCGGCTACCACGTCGAGTACGGCAACTCCTGCATGGGCTACGAGATCGCGGGCGGCGTCGGGGTCAAGCTGGCCGCGCCGGAGCGCGAGGTGTTCGTCCTGGTGGGCGACGGGTCGTACCTGATGATGGCGCAGGAGCTGGTCACCGCGGTGGCCGAGGGCGTCAAGCTCGTCGTCGTCCTGGTGGACAACTCGGGCTTCGCCTCCATCGGGCGGCTGTCGGAGAGCGTGGGCGCGCGCCGCCTGGGCACCTCCTACCGCTCCCGTACGGGCGGCCCGCTGCCGGTCGACCTGGCCGCCAACGCCGCCAGCCTGGGCGCGGCCGTGCTGCGTCCTGAGTCGCTGGCCGACCTGCGCAAGGCCCTGGAGGAGGCGCGCTCGTCCGACGGGACGACCGTCGTGCACGTGCGCACCGACCCCATGGCCGACGACGTCCCCTCCTCGCAGGCGTGGTGGGACGTGCCCGTGGCCGGGGTGGGCGCGCCGGCCGAGCGGGCGGCGTACGAGGAGGCCAAGCGGTCGCAGCGCGCGCACCTGAGCCCGCCGTCCTGACCAGGGTTGCCCTCGATCACCGCCGGGAAGGCCACTGACCAGGCACGATCGGGGGGTCGGACATGAGGCCGTGGCGGGTGCTGGGGTGGATCGCGATCATCGCGGTCGCCTTCTTCTGCCTCTATCACCTGCGCACGGTCGTCATGTCCGTGATCATCGGCGTCTTCCTCACGGCGCTGCTGCACCCGCCGGCCCGCTGGCTCACCTCCCGCGGGCTCGGCCCGGCGCTGGCCACCACGATCGTCTTCGTCGGCGGCCTGCTGCTGGCCGGGGCGCTGATCGCGCTGCTGGTGCCGCCCACGGTCGACAGCCTGAGCGAGATGCGCACCAGCCTGGGCAAGGCGTTCGGCGACCTGCACGGCCTGGCCGCCCGCTTCGGCCTCGACGACCAGCGGCTGCTCGCCCAGGCCAAGGAGTACGTGTCCAAACAGGGCAGGCAGATCACCAGCGGCGCCATCGCCGGGGTCAGGACGGCCGGCGAGATCGTCGTCGGCGCGGTGCTCGCGGTCATCCTGTCGGTGTACTTCGTGCACGGCGGCGAGCGGCTGTTCGCCTGGATCGTCGATCTGGTGCCCGACGCGGCCAAGGCGCGCTGCCGCGACACCGGCGTGCTGATCTTCGCGGTGATCGGGCGCTACATCCGCGGGGTGGCGATCGTCGGCGTGGTCGACGGCTTCTTCATCGGGCTCGCGCTGTGGATCCTCGGCGTGCCGATCGCGCTGCCGCTGGCCGTGCTGACGTTCGTGGGGGCGTTCCTGCCGGTGGTGGGGGCGTTCATGGCCGGGCTGCTGGCGGCGGTGGTGGCGCTCGTGGCCAAGGGGTGGCTGGTGGCGCTGATCGTGGTCGCGGTGACGGTGGCGGTGCAGCAGCTCGAAGGGCACGTGCTGGCGCCGCAGGTCTACGGCAAGGCGCTCGACCTGCCGGGGGCGGTCATCCTGGTCGCGATCACGGTGGGCAGCGTGATCGCGGGCATCACCGGGGCGTTCCTGGCCGCGCCGGTGACCTCGGTGCTCGTCGCGCTGCTGCGGCGGCCGCGCGCGCAGCTGATCACTCCCGGGCCGAGCTGACCTCCTCAAGCTGCTCGCGTGACCACTCCAACCGCCCCTCGCGCAGGTCGGCGATGACGGCGCGGAGCCAGCGGACCTCGGCCGCCGTCACCTCGCGCAGGTACTCGCACTCCAGCATCGTGACCCGCGGCAGGTCCTCCTCGGCCAGGCCCGCCTCCAGCCCGGCGAGCGTGCGCTCCACGGCCGCCGCCCGCCGCTCCAGCGCCTCGGCCAGCCCGCCGGGGCCGAGCAGCATCGCGTTCGCCAGCGCCGCGGGGAACTGCGGGAACTCCTGTTTGGGACGGCTGAGCATGTCGTCCAGCCAGGCCATCAGCCGCTCGCGGCCGGCCTCGGTGATCTCGTAGACCGTGCGCTCCGGGTACTGCTGGTCGCGCCCGGTCTCCCTGACCCTGATCAGCCCCGCCTCGCTCAGCCGGTCGATCGTGCGGTAGAGCCCGGCCCGCTGGCCCACGTTGACCACCAGGTCCTTGCCCCACTGCTTGAGCAGCCGCTGGATGCCGTACGGGTGCAGGGGCTGGTGGTTCAGCAAGGTCAGCACGGTCAGAGCGAGCGGCGAGCCGCGGTCGAGCGCCATGGAGTCACCCTATCGTTCAGAGAGACTAGTTGACTTGCTACTAGTTGCAATGCAACTATTCCTTCCATGACCACAACAGACCGCCCGGAGGGCGTCATGACCGAGATTCCCGTGCTGATCGTCGGCGGCGGCTACGCCGGGCTCACCTCCGCCCTGTTCCTGTCGCACCACGGGGTCCCCTGCGTGCTCGTCGACCGCCACCCCGGCGTGTCGCTCCTGGGCCGGGCGCGCGGCATCACCCCGCGCACGATGGAGATCTACCGGCCGTTCGGCCTGGAGCAGGCCGTCCAGGAGGCCGGGCGGCCCTTCGACGAGGAGGGGGGCGTGGCCCGCTGCGCGACGCTGGCCGGCGAGTGGCAGTGGCTCTTCGAGGGCGGCTCCTCCCGGGCGATGCCCGAGCTGACCGCGGGCGAGTACGGCATGGCCGACCAGAGCACGGTCGAGCCGATCCTCGCCGAGGCCGCCCGCGCCCGGGGCGCCGACCTGCGCTTCGACACCATCTGCAGGTCGGTC
The DNA here is from genome assembly GCF_044465345.1 of Nonomuraea sp. NPDC049684. NCBI lineage: Bacteria > Bacillati > Actinomycetota > Actinomycetes > Streptosporangiales > Streptosporangiaceae > Nonomuraea > Nonomuraea sp. NPDC049684. The sequence continues at coordinate 71,103 of NZ_JBITLO010000027.1, forward strand.
GAGCCCGACGCGGACGGCGTCACGGTGGTGACCGAGGACGCCCGCACCGGCGAGCGCCGGACCCTGCGCGCCCGCTACCTCATCGCCGCCGACGGCTACCGCGGCACGATCAGGGAGCGGCTGGGCATCGCCCGCGAAGGGCTCGGCGTCCTGCGCAGCTACCAGTCCTTCGTCTTCAGGGCCGACCTGTCGGAACTGGTCACCAAGCGGGCGCTGTTCTGGATCCTCGGCGCCCCCGGCGGGACGGCCTCGGGCGCGATGGTCTCCCATGCTCTTCCGAACCATTGGGGCATGGCCCTGACGTACGACCCCGCCTCCGAGTCGCCGGCCGACTTCACCGACGAGCGGCTGGTCGCCGCGGCCAAGGAGCTGATCGGCCGCGACCTGCCCATAGAGATCGTCAGCAAGGCCGCCTGGGAGGAGGCGGTGGGCGTCGCCACGCGCTACCGCGAGGGACGGGTCTTCCTGGTCGGCGACGCGGCGCACGTCTGGCCGCCGGCCGGCGGGCTGGGCGCCAACTCGGCCGTCCAGGACACCCACAACCTGGCCTGGAAGCTGGCCGCCGTGCTGGCCGGGCGGGCCTCCGACACGCTGCTCGACACCTACGAGGCCGAGCGCCGCCCGATCGCCCTGGAGCTGGCCGACCTGACCGTGCGCAGCCAGGCGGCCAGGTTCGGCCCCAACCCCGAGGACGACCCGCTCGACCACGTCGCGGCGATCCTGGGGCAGCGCTACCGCTCGTCGGCCATGGTCGGCGCCACCCACGAGACGGTGCTCGGCAACCCGGCGGCCCAGGGCGCCCGTCCCGGCACCCGGGCCCCGCACCTCTGGCTCGACCTGGACGGCAGGCGCATCGGCGTCCACGACCTGTTCCACGACGCCTTCGTCCTGCTGTGCGGCCCCGGCGGCGCGGACTGGGCGCATGCCGCCGAGCCCGGCGTGCGGGTGCACCAGGTGGGCGGCGACCTGCTCGACGTCGAGGACGCCTGGGCCGAACGCTACGGCGCCGCCCCCGCCGTCCTGGTCCGCCCGGACGGCTACGTGGCCTGGCGGGCCGAGGGACCGGCGGTCGAGGGCGAGGTCGGCCGGGCGCTGGACCAGGTGCTCGGAAGGGTCATCATGTGACGTATGCGATGGATCACGTTCGACTGTTTCGGCACCCTCGTCGACTGGCGGCACGGCATCGGCACCAGCCTTGAGCTGATCGCGCCCGGCAGAGGAGACGAGCTGCTGACGGCGTACCTGCGGCACGAGAGCGCGGTCGAGGCCGAGACGCCACGGGCCCGCTACCGGGACGTCATGGCCGAGGCGCTGCGCCGCGCCTGCGCCGAGGCCGCAGTCCCGCTGAACGACGACGACGCCTCGGTGCTGGCCGCTACGCTGCCCTACTGGCCGGTGTACGCCGAGGTCGGGGAGGAGCTGTCGGCCCTGCGCGCGGCGGGCCGGCGGCTGGCGCTGCTGACCAACTGCGACCGCGACCTGATCGCCCAGACGCTGCGGCGGCTGCCCGTGCCGTTCGACGCGGTGGTGACCGCCGAGGACGCCGGGGCCTACAAGCCGGACGAGGCGCACTTCGAGCACTTCAGGAGGGCGTACGAGCCGGCCGAGTGGGTGCACGTGGCGCAGAGCCACTTCCACGACATGGTGACGGCCGAGCGGCTGGGCGTGCGCCGGGTGTGGATCAACCGGCACGGCGAGCGGCCCGCCGGGCCCGAGGTCGTCCGGGTGGTCCTGCCCGACCTCCGCGGCCTGCTGGCGGCCGTCGAACGGGCCTAGCGGGGCTTGTCCAGGATCTCGGCGACGTCTTCGAGGAAGGAGTCGACGTCGGCGATCAGGTAGCCGGCGCGCAGCAGCACGGTCGAGAACCGGGCCTCGCGCACCTCCTGGGCGGTCACCGCGAACTCGGTCGTGCCGCGCAGGGTGGCCACGATGCGGTCGAGGAAGGCGTCGACCTCGTCCTCGTTGTAGCCGGTGCCCATGCGGCCGGGGCGGAAGGCCACGCGTTCGACGCGGGCCGCCTGGGTCTCGAACCACTCCTCGCGCAGCAGCTCCCCGGTAGGCTCGGCCATGGCGAGCCGTACCGGGCGCTTGGCCTGGGTCTCCAGGGCCACGACGAACGCCTCCAGCGCGAAGTCCACCGCGGTCTCGTGGTAGCCGCCGCGTTTGGCGCGGAAGGTCGCGGTGCGGACCTCGTCGGCCGTGACGGGCTCGACCGCGTGCGGCCCCCTGCCCAGGGTCGACTCGATGCGCGCGATCAGGGCGTCGACTTCCACGGGGTCATAGCCTGAACGCATACCCATGACGCGCGGAAAGCGGTTCAAGCCCACTCCTCCTGAGATGTGCCGGGGGCTTCTCCATTGTGAGGCCCTTCATCACGGCGGTGGGAACCTTTATCACGGCCCTGCGCCCTGACATATACCGTTACAGCACCATGCGACTGTTACAGGTCTCTTTCCGCTACCGAAGACGTCAGCCCTTCGTCCTCGAAGAGGCCGACGCGCAGCTCGCGCCGGGCGACGCGATCGAGCTGACCGGCGTCAACGGGGCGGGGAAGTCCACGCTGCTGCGGCTCCTCGCGGGGCTCGCACGGCCGACGCGGGGCCTCATCACCGACCGTCCCGGCGTCGTGGGCTTCGCCCCCGACCGCTTCCCGGCGGCCCAGCCGTTCACGGTGACCTCCTACCTGACGCACATGGCGTCCGTACGCGGCGGCGCCCGGTGGCGGCCCTGGGCCGAACGCCTGGACATGGGACACCTGCTCGGCCTGCCGCTCGGCGAGCTGTCCAAGGGCAGCGCGCACAAGGTCGGCCTGGTCCAGGCCCTGATGGCCGACCCCGGCCTGCTGATCCTGGACGAGCCCTTCGCCGGCCTGGACGCCGACACCCGCGAGACGCTGCCCGCCATCGTCACCGAGGTCGCCGGGCGCGGGGGCATCGTCGTCGCCAGCGACCACCAGGGCGGCCTGCGCGGCCTTCCCGGCCTGCGCTCCTGGTCGATCGTGGACGGCCACCTCAAGGAGGCCACCCCGGCGCACCTCAAGGAGGCCACCCCGGCGGCCCCGGCGCCGCACGCTCCGGGACGCCCGCTGACCACCGTGACGGTCACCCTGCCCGCCGACGAGCTCCCGCTCTTCCTCACCAGGATGCGCGACCAGGGCTACCAGACCGCCGAGCCCGGCCACCCCCCTACCTCCAAGGAGCCCGGATGATCGCTCTGGCTGTCTTCCGGCTGGCCGCCTATGTGCGGTCGCATCGGGTTCATCAGGCGCTGCTGCTCACCCTCGCCATGCTCGCGATCGTCCACGGCAGCCGCGCGCCCAAGGGCGCCGAGGCCGCCGTGCTGGCCGACGGCGCCGTCCTGATCATCCCCATCCTGGCCTGGGCCACGCGGAGCCTCCTGGACACCGAGCCCGACCGGCAGCGCGAGCTGTCGGCGGTCACCGCGGGCGGGCGCGGCAAGGAGGTGGCCGCGGGGCTCGTGGCGAGCCTGGTCGCCTGCGCGGCGCTGGCCGCCGTCGGCCTGGCGTGGGCCGTCCTGCTGGGTCTGAGCGAGCGCCCCGGCCGGGACGTGCTCGGCGCGGCCCTCGTCCTGCACGCCCTGGCGGTGCTCGCCGGGACGGCGCTCGGCGCGCTCACCAGCCGGGCCGTGCTGCGCTCCCCCGCGGTCTCGATCATGTCGCTGGTGCTCGGCTACCTGGTGATGCTGCTGCTCAGCGCGTCCCCCGCGTACTGGCTGACGGTTCCGCTGGTGGTCTGGATGCGCACGGCCGGCGCCGGCGAGTTGCTCGACCGGCTGCCCCAACTGTCCGCGATCTCCCTGGCATGGTGCCTGGCGGGACTCGCCCTGTATGCCTGGAGGCGCCGTAGGGTAGGTTAGTAAGCGTTCACTCACCCCTGAGGAGGCAACGGTGAAGGTGATCTGCCTGGGTGACAGCATCACCCGCGGACAGGTGAGCGTCGACTATGTGGCCATGCTGCGCGACCGGCTGCCCGGCGAGACGGTGATCAACGCGGGCGTCAACTACGAGCCGTCGTCCGAGCTGCTCAAGCGTCTCGACGACGTCGTGCGGCAGGACCCGGACGTGGTCACCGTGCTCATCGGCACCAACGACGCCAACGCCACGTTGAGCGAGAAGCGGGCCAGGGCCCTGCGCCGGCGCTGGAAGCTCACGCAGACCCCGACGGCCGCCGCGTACGCCGCCAACCTGACGGCCATCGCCGCCCGCCTGCAGAACGAGACCATGGCCCGCGTGGCGCTGCTGTCCCCGCCGGTCATCGGCGAGGACCTGGACTCGCTCCCGGTGCGGCGCAGCCAGGAGTTCGCCGAGATCGTCAGGACGGTCGCCGCCGAGCAGGGCGTCACCTATCTGCCGCTCAACGAGCGCATGACCGCCGACCTGGCGGGCGCCTCGCCCCGCACCCGCTACCGTCCCGAGAGCAGGCAGGCGCAGACCGCCGCGATGCAGCACTTCCTGCTCGGCCGCAGCCTGGACGCCATCTCCAGCAGCCGCGGCCTGCGGCTCACCACCGACACCGTGCACCTCAACAGCCGGGGCGCCGCCATGATCGCCGACCTGGTCGAGACCTTCGCCGCCCGCTCGACCGCCACGAGATAGCCACCCGCCCGGCTCGGCGAGCGCGCCGGGCGAGGCCGCTCAGCCGCCGGACACTCGCTCAGGCCGGGGCCGGCTCATTCGGCCGCGGCGAGCTGGCCGCAGGCGCCGTCGATCTCGCGCCCGCGGGTGTCGCGCACGGTCACCGGCACGCCGTGGAACTCCAGCCGGCGCACGAACGCCCGCTCGTCCTCCGGGCGGGAGGCGGTCCACTTGGAGCCGGGCGTGGGGTTGAGCGGGATCAGGTTGACGTGCACGAGCTTGTTCCTGACCAGCTTGCCGAGCAGGTCGGCCCGCCACTCCTGGTCGTTGACGTCCTTGATCAGGGCGTACTCGATGGAGATGCGGCGCTTGGTCCTGGCCGCGTACGACCAGGCCGCGTCGAGGACCTCGGCCACCTTCCAGCGCGTGTTGATCGGGACGAGCGTGTCGCGCAGCTCGTCGTCGGGCGCGTGCAGGGACAGCGCGAGCGTGACCGGCAGCCCCTCGTCGGCGAGCTTGCCGATCGCGGGCACCAGCCCCACGGTCGAGACCGTGACCCCGCGCGCGGAGATGCCGAGACCGTGCGGCGCGGGCTCGACGATGCGGCGCACGGCGCCGATCACCTGCTTGTAGTTGGCCAGCGGCTCGCCCATGCCCATGAAGACGATGTTGCTCACCCGGCCGGGCCCGCCCGGCACCTCGCCCGCCGCCAGCGCGCGGGCGCCGGAGACCACCTGCTCGACGATCTCGGCGGTGGACATGTTGCGGGTCAGGCCCGCCTGGCCGGTGGCGCAGAACGGGCAGTTCATGCCACACCCGGCCTGCGACGACACGCACATCGTGACCCGCTCGGGATAGCGCATGAGCACCGACTCGACCAGCGCGCCGTCGAACAGCCGCCACAGGGTCTTGCGGGTCGTGCCGCCGTCGGTGGTCAGCTCCTTGACCGGCGTGAGCAGCGTCGGCAGCAGCGCCGACAGCTTGTCGCGGGCCGCCGCGGACAGATCGGTCATCTCGGCGACGTCGGCGGTGTGGCGCTCGAAGTAGTGGCGCGAGAGCTGGTCGGCGCGGAACGCCTTCTCCCCCAGCTCGGTGACCGCGACCCGGCGCTCGGCCATGGACAGGTCCGCCAGGTGCCGCGCGGGCTTGGCCCGCCGCGGTGCGACGAAGGTGAGCTGGCCTGGCTGCTGGGACACGTTCCTGCCTTTGCTTGGGGGACTTCCGGGACTCTGCTTCGGACTTCCGGGATTTCTCACCGGCCAGGTTAGTGAACGCCGCCCGCGGAGGAGGCATTCCTGATCACGGTACGGCTCGCGTGAGGGTCACCGCCCGATCTACAGTCATCTCGTATGGCGATTTTCCGGTCGGCATCTGGCGAGGGTGGCACCGAGGTCGTCCTCGCCGCCGGTAACCCCTACGGCAGCCGCACGCTCGTGGTCGAGCGGGACGAGGACTCCTCGGTAGCTTACCTGTGCTCGCCCGAGGGCGCCGTCCACGGAGCGGTCTGGCTGGCCAACCATCGGCCGGCGCCGTCCGTGGTGGACCTGGCCCGGATCAACTCCGGTCTGCCCCCGCTGATGCCCAGGGGGAACACGACGCACCCCGAGGGGCGCAGGCCGCTCGGCCAGCTGTCCGCCCTGTGGTTCGAGGAGGGCGACGGCGTCGCCCTCTACGAGGACGACGACCTGCTCGCGGTCATCCCCGGCTGGGCCGACATGAGCAGGGGCATGCCCGGCTACGCCCGTGACGCCGTGGGCGAGTCGCCGTTCGCCTGGGCGCTGTCGGAGGCGCTGGAGGGGCTGCGGCCGCGGATCTCCAACGCCACGTCCTACTGGCGCTGGCGGCACGGCGAGGGGTCGTGGCCGTCGTTCCAGCAGTTCGTCATGGGCCATCTGGACCGGGTGCTCGGCCCGGCCGGCCGCTACTGGGACGCCAGCGGCGAGCGCCTGCCGACCGTCGGCATCACCGAACGTCCGCCGCACGCGGGCCGCGAGCCGACCGTGCTGTCCACGGTGGGGATGAGCTGCCAGCGCATGCCGACGGTCGAGCAGTGGATCGACCGCCCCGACGCCTACGCCCGGATCGAGCTGGCCGTGGCCACCCACGACGACCCCAGGGACGCGGCGCTGCTGCTGGTGTGGCTGGCCCAGTATCCGTGGCACTCGGTGACCTGGCTCGGCCACGGGCACACGGCCAAGTGGTACCACGAGCCCTCGACGTTCCCGCTGGGGTCGCAGTACTCGGGGGTGCTCATGCGGGCCGACCCACCCGACATGCCGGACATGTCGGGGTTCGCGTTCGGCGGCGAGGCCGTCCGGTGGTTGTGGCTCACGCCCGTCACGACGGAGGCGCTAGAGGAACAGCGTCAGTAGCAGCCAGACCGGCACCAGCGTGGTCACCAGCGAGTCGAGGCGGTCCATCAGGCCGCCGTGCCCCGGCAGGATCGTGCCGAGGTCCTTGATGCCGAGGTCCCGCTTGATCATCGACTCGATGAGGTCGCCCACGGTCGCCAGCAGCGCGGCCATCGCCCCGATCAGCGCGCCCAGCCAGAGCGGGCCGTCCAGCAGCCAGGTCACCAGCCAGCCGCCCACCAGCGTGCAGGCGATCACCGACCCGGCGAAACCCTCCCAGGTCTTCTTCGGGCTGATGATCGTCATCTTGTGCCTGCCGAACAGCACGCCGGCGACGTATCCGCCGATGTCGCTGGCCACGGTCACCGCGATGAAGGTCAGCACCCGGTCGCGGCCGTCGTGCGGCGCCAGCAGCAACGCCGCGAACGCCGCCAGCATCGCCGGGTAGAACAGCGTGAACACCGAGGCCGTGCCGTCGCGCACGTAGCCGTCGGTGCCGTCGCTGAACATCCGCCAGACCAGCAGCACGAACGCGAACACCGCGAACGTCCCCAGCAGCCAGAACGGCCCGCCCCAGTACGCCCCGGCCTGCATCGCCACCAGCCCCGCCAGCACGGGGACGGCCGGGACCTTGATCCCGCGCGTGGCGAACGCCTTGGTCAGCTCCAGCACGCCCACGCCGACGCACACCACGATCACCAGGAGGAAGAGCTCCTTGATCGTGTAGAGGGTACCGAGGACCAGCGCCCCCAGCCCCACACCCACCGCGATCGCGGCCGGCAGGTTCCTTCCGGTACGGCTGCCGCCGTCCGGGCCGGTGCCGGCCGTACGTTCTTCCACAGACACTCTCCATAGCCACGGCCCCCGCCTTCCGGCGAGGGCCGCGAGGCGTGCCGCTCAGACTTCGAGCAGCTCGGCTTCCTTGTGCTTGAGCAGCTCGTCGATCTTGGCGACGTGCTTCTGGGTGAGGTCGTCGAGTTCCTTCTCAGCGCGACGGACCTCGTCCTCGCCCGCCTCGCCGTCCTTGATCATCTTGTCGAGGGCCTCTTTGGCCGTACGACGGATGTTGCGGATCGACACCTTGGCGTGCTCGCCCTTGTTCTTGGCGACCTTGATGTACTCCTTGCGGCGCTCCTCGGAGAGCTCCGGGAACGTCACGCGGATCACGTCGCCGGTGTTGGTCGGGTTGACGCCGAGGTCGGAGTCGCGGATGGCCTTCTCGATCGCGCCCATCGCGCTCTTGTCGAAGGGCTGGATGATGACCATGCGCGCCTCGGGCAGGTGGAACGAGGCCAACTGCTGCACCGGTGTCGGAGTGCCGTAGTACTCCGCATTGATCTTGTTGAACATCGCGGGGGTGACCCGGCCCGTCCGGATGGTCGCGAAGTCTTCCTTCGCGACCGAGACGGCCTTGTCCATCTTCTCCTCGGCTTCGAGGAGGGTTTCGTCGATCACAGCGGCTCCCTGTCTACTAGCTGGCGGTGTCGGGCTAGCTCCCTCATTTGCCTGCGGGACTCACCAGCGTGCCGATTTTCTCACCGCGTACCGCTCGCAGGATGTTGCCCTCGCCCATCAGGTCGAAGACCACGATCGGCAGATCGTTGTCCTTGCACAGGCTGATCGCGGTCGCGTCCATGACCGCGAGGTCGCGCAGCAGCACCTCGCCGTAGTCAAGATGGTCGAACCGGACCGCGTCGGGGTTCTTGCGCGGGTCGGAGTCGTAGATCCCGTCGACCTGCGTGCCCTTGAGCAGCGCCTCGGCGCCGATCTCCAGGGCCCGCTGCGACGCCGCGGTGTCGGTGGAGAAGTACGGCGAGCCGAGACCCGCCCCGAAGATGACCACGCGGCCCTTCTCCAGGTGCCTGATCGCGCGGCGCGGCAGGAAGGGCTCGGCGACCTGCTGCATGGTGATGGCGGTCTGGACGCGGGTCTCGACGCCGCGCCTCTCCAGGAAGTCCTGGAGCGCCAGGCAGTTGATCACCGTGCCGAGCATGCCCATGTAGTCGGCCCTGGCGCGGTCGATGCCGCCCTGGGACAGGGTGGCGCCGCGGAACATGTTCCCCCCGCCGACCACGACCGCGACCTGCACGCCCTCGCGCACGGCCTCGGTGATCGAGTCGGCCAGGTGGTCGACGACGCCCGGGTCGATGCCCAGCGGGTCGTCTCCGGCGAACGCCTCGCCTGACAGCTTCAACATCACCCGCTTCCACCTCAGTGGACCCTGCGGGCTGGGTGATGAGGAAGCCGCCGTCCGTGTGGATTCGTGGGCTGACTCCCGGTGGTCCTGCACGGCGGCGGCCTCCTTCATTGGGTGGAACTCTGGGCTGGCAGTTCGCTCAAGCCTAAGCCTGGCCGACCTTGAATCGGACGAAGGCGAGCACCTCGACGCCGTTCTCCTCGGCGTACTTGCCCACGCTCTTCTTGTTGTCCTTCACGAAAGCCTGCTGGACCAGGGTGAAGTCCTTGTACCAGCCGTTGACGCGACCCTCGACGATCTTGCCGATGGCGGCCTCGGGCTTGCCCTCCTCGCGGGTCATCTCCTCGAAGAGCTTGCGCTCCTTCTCGACGACCTCGGCGGGGACGGACTCGGCCTTGAGGTACTGCGGGGCCATCGCCGCGGCGTGCTGGGCGATGTCCTTGGCGACCTCGGCGTTCGGCTTGTCGAGCTGCACGAGCACGCCGACCGCCGGCGGCAGCGCCGGGTCCGTCTTGTGCATGTACGAGCCGATGTAGCCGCCCTCAAGCACGGCGAAGCGGCGGATCTCGATCTTCTCACCGAGCGCGGCGTTGGCCTCGTCCAGGTGCTCCTTGACGGTCTTGCCGTCGAAGGAGGAGTCGAGCAGCGTCGCCACGTCGGCGGGCTTGCTCGCCAGGATGTGCGCGACCACGCCGGCGGCCAGCTCCTGGAAGCGCTCGCCCTTGGCCACGAAGTCCGTCTCGCAGTTGAGCTCGAGGAGGGCGGCGGAGGAGTCGCTGTCCTGCTGGAGCGCGACGAGGCCGTTGGAGGCCGTACGGGCCTCGCGCTTGCCCACGTCCTTGGCGCCCTTGAGGCGCAGGAGCTCGATGGCGCGGTCGAAGTCGCCTTCGGACTCCTCAAGCGCCTTCTTGCAGTCCATCATGCCGGCAGCGGTGATCTCGCGAAGCCGCTTGACGTCGGCCATGTTCACGGAAGCCATTGCTCTTATTCCTTGTGGGATTTCGTCGTCATCGTGGATCGGAGTGGACGCCCTGGGCGCCCGCCCCGGGTCGGTACGGCAGGCGCGTGCCGCACCAGGGCCTTGTCGTGCGCGGGTCGTGCGCGGGTCATGCGTTCTGCCTCAGTTGTGCGCGGTCTCGCCTGGTATTACCAGGTTCGCCGGGTGATGCCAGGTTGTGCCAGGTGTTGCGCGGTCTCAAGCGATGGTTCCGGGTCCTGCCGCCGGGCTGCCGCCCGGGCCTTCCGGCTTCCGCCCGAGCAGCCCGGCTTTAGCTTGACCCGTCCGGCTTCCGCCTGACCGGCCCGGCTTCCGCCTGACCGGCCCGGCTTCCGCCTGACCCGTCTGGCTTCCGCCCGACCGGCCCCGCTTCCGCCTGACCAGCCCGGCTTTCGCCCGACCCGTCCGGTTTTCGCCGGGACCTTCGCTCGTACCTTGGGCTGGGCTCGGGCTTCGTCCGGCCTGGGCGCGGACTCCGCTCGGGCCCGGGTTTGCGCCCAGGTCTCCGCTCAGCAGGACGGGGCTCCGCCGGTGGAGCTCCGCTCCGCCTCGCTCGGCATACTGCCCAGCCAGGCTCGGCTTATCGCTCCGGCCCGATGGTCATCCACCTCGGCTCACCGCCTCGGCCCGACTGGCAATCCGACTTGGCTGACCGCCTCGGCCTGATCGCCGCCCTGCCTTGACTTATCGCCTCAGCGGGGTGCCGTCCGGTCCGGCTTGCCGTCCCGGCTCGGCCGTTTGCCCAGTCGAGACGCGTACCTTGCCCTACCTGGCCTCAGCCTGCACAGGACCTCGGCCTTGCCCTTCACAACCTCGGCCCGCACAGGACCTCGGTTCCGCTCACCCTCGATCGGCCGGCTGCCCGCCCCGCACCGCGGTCGATGACGACCTGCGGCGCGGAGCCGGCGCCTGTACCGTGCCCGGCCTCACGGCCGGGCCCGGTGGCCGGGTCTCAGGCCTGCGGCTCGGACTCGGGGGTCGCGTCGGCAGCCGGAGCGGCCTCGGCGGCGGGGGCCTCCTCGGCCGGAGCCTCGGCAGCGGGGGCCTCCTCGGCGGCGGCCTCGGGAGCAGCAGCCTCAGGGGCGGCCTCGGCGGCCTGGCCCTGGCCCTGCTCGATGAGCTCGCGCTCCCACTCGGCCAGCGGCTCGGCGGCGGCCGGCTTCTCGTCACCGCGGGCGGCGCCGGAGCGAGCCATGAGACCGGCGGCGACACCGTCGGCGACGACCCTGGTGAGCAGGCCGACGGCGCGGATGGCGTCGTCGTTGCCCGGGATCGGGTAGTCGACCTCGTCGGGGTCGCAGTTGGTGTCGAGGATCGCGACGACCGGGATGCCAAGCTTCTTGGCCTCGCTGATCGCGATGTGCTCCTTCTTCGTGTCCACGACCCACACCGCGCTGGGCACGCGGCCCATGTCACGGATGCCGCCGAGCGTGCGCTCGAGCTTGTCCTTCTCGCGACGGCGCATGAGGAGCTCCTTCTTGGTGAGCCCCGAGCCGGCGACGTTGTCGAAGTCGAGCTCCTCGAGCTCCTTCAGACGCTGAAGCCTCTTGTGCACGGTGGAGAAGTTGGTGAGCATGCCGCCCAGCCAGCGCTGGTTCACGTACGGCATGCCGACCCGCGCGGCCTGCTCGGAGATGGCCTCCTGAGCCTGCTTCTTGGTGCCGATGAACAGGATCGTGCCGCCGTGGGCGACGGTCTCCTTGACGAAGTCGTAGGCACGGTCGATGTACGACAGCGACTTCTGCAGGTCGATGATGTAGATGCCGTTGCGCTCGGTGAAGATGAAGCGCTTCATCTTCGGGTTCCACCGGCGGGTCTGGTGGCCGAAGTGAACGCCGCTCTCGAGCAGCTGTCGCATGGTGACGACGGGGGCCATGTGATGGTCCTCCAGGTCTGGGCGCCCTGCGGATGGGCGCAGTTCTCGGTTGTGCCGCGGCAGCGCGTTGTCTACCGCCCTGATGCCCCAAAACCGCTCCAGCCGGGCCGGGGCCCGGACCGAGGGTGCGGTCCGCAACGGGGCATGCGAAGTCGGCCTGTTGCCACAGGCCATCGAAAAGTCTACCTCCCACACCGCCCCAGGCTGACCGTCGGAGGTCAAACCGACATACCGGGTACGGCTCACCCCACATCGTGGTCCTCCGTGGGCAACCCGGGCGACGTTCTGGGGGCGACCGGGAAGAGGTTGATCTGCGCCTCCGCGATCCTGGCCCCGCTCGGCGCGTCCTCCTGGCTGCGCTGGTGAGCGATGTACGGCTCCAGCAGCTTCTCGATCTCCGCGCTCAGCCGTCCCAGCTCGCTCGCGTCGACCCTGATCCGCGCACGGCTGAAGCGCGTCGCGTCGCGCCATTCGTCCGTGTCGTGCTCGATGCTGGCCAGCGCCCGATCGGCCTCGTCGCCGGCCTCCTTGCGGAACGCCTTGATCAACAAGGTCTTGGCGTCACGGACCTCCGGCTGGTCGTCCGGAAGCACTCCCACACTGAACGGCTTGTGCGTCGACCTCCACAGCCGTTCGCGTCCGTCGCCTCTGGGCGGGGCGTCCTCGACGAACCCGTACTTGGCCAGCATGCGCAGGTGATAGCTGGCGGCGCTGGGCGTGATCCCCGCGATCTCGGCCACCTCGGTCGCGGTGGCACTCTCCTCCACGCCGAGCCGGTTGAGGATCAACAGCCTCGCCGGGTGAGCCAGCGCCCGCATCATCTTGGGATCGCTGAGCCCCTCCATGTCCTGCGTCATGTGCCAAAGGTACCCGCCGGGAGATATGAAGCATTCCCTTTACAACTCTGAAGGGATCCCTTCATACTTATGAAGTGTTCCTTTCACATCTCGCGACCCGCCGCCCTCCCGTACCCGCCAACCGCCCATCTGCATGGGGCACCCGCACCGATCTCCGTCCCATCTCAAGACCACCCGCACCGCCGTCTGCCCCCACCTCAAGACCACCTGGACCGCCCTCCGTCCTCGCCGAACCGCCACTCGCACCGGCCCGTAACCCCCGCTCTCACCAGCGCGCCTCCCCAGCCCCCGCCCAACCGGCACCCCTTGCAGCCCCATCCCCGCCCGAACTCGCCACCGGAGACCTCAACATGGACACGACGCCCCCACTCCCCCTCCGCAAACAGCGCGACTACCGCCTGCTGTGGAGCGCCCGCACGATCTCGATCACCGGCTCGGAGGTCTCCAAGCTGGCCGTCCCGCTGACCGCCATCACGCTGCTGACCGCCTCACCCGCCGAGATGGGGTTGCTGACCGCCGCCGCCCCGCTGCCCGCCCTGCTGTTCGGCCTCCAGTCGGGCGCCATCGCCGACCGTCTCACCCGGCACCGCCCGCTGATGATCGCCTGTGAACTCGTCTCCTGCGCAGCCGCCGCCACCGTCCCGCTGGCCTGGCTGTTCGGCGTCCTCACCGTGCCCTGGCTGATCATCGTGGCCCTGGTCATCGGTACGGCCGGCGTCATCTTCAAATCCGCCAACTTCCCCTACATAGCCGCGGTCGTGGACCCGTCGCAGCGCACCGAGGCCATGGCCGGCTTCCATGCCTCGTACTCGGTGGCCTCCGTGAGCGGCCCCGGCCTGGCCGGCATCCTGGTCCAGACGCTCACCGCGCCGTTCGCCGTACTGGCCGAGGCGCTGTCCTTCCTCGCCTCCGCCCTCCTGCTCCGCTCGATCCGCACCCCGGAGCACAACGAGCCCACCCGCTCGTCCAGCATGTGGCGCGACATCGTCGAGGGCCTGCGAACCAGCCTCACCCACCCCGCGCTCCGAGCCGTCCTGGGCGCCGGCGTGACGATCAACTTCTTCGCCATGGCGTACATCGCCGTCTACATGCTCTACATGGTCAACACGCTCGACATCCCCAAGGGCATGATCGGCTTCCTGACGGCACTGAGCGGCGCTGGCGGCCTCCTGGGCGCCTGGCTCACCTCCCGCCTGTCCAAGCGCTACGGCGAGAACCGCATCCTGCTCGTCTCGGTCCTGTTCTTCCCGCTGGACATCCTCGCCGTCGGCCTCCTGACCGGTCCCCTCTGGGTGAAGCTCACCGTCCTCGGACTGACGGGCGTCATGACCGGCGTCATCGTGGTCGCCTTCGCCACCTGCATGGGCGTGATTACCCTCCGCGACACCCCCACCGCCGCCCTGCGGGGCCGCGTGAACGCCACCATGACCTTCGCCGTCCAGGGCGTCCTGGCCGTCGGCGGCCTGGCGGGCGGCATACTGGCCGAGTTCATGGGCCTGCGCCCGGTCATCCTTCTGAGCGCGGCGGGCATCGCCCTGAGCAGCCTCTGGATCTGGCTCTCCCCCCTACGCCCCAACCGCCCTCAGACTTCCCACACCTTCCCCGCGCCCCCGCAAAACCCCACCCCCGAGACCCTGAAGAATCTGATGGAAGCCAAGCGCCACTCCGTCATCTAGCCACCTCCACTCCGCCAGATCCCGCACCCCGCCTACCCGGACTCACCTCGCCCCCCGTTGCTCTCCATGCCAACGCATGTACGCCCACAGCGTCTGCACCGGCCCTGACTGCATGCGCCCAGAGCCCTCATCCTCACGGCCTACGGCGCCCCTCCGTTGATCGCTCCCCTGCCGGCGTCGGCGCTTACCGTCACTGCGGCGGCCCGTCCCTTGGGCGCAGTCTTTCTCCAGCTCTTGGAGCAGCTCTGGATCGATCCCCACACCGGCCGCGTGGTGGTGACGCAACAGTGCAGCCCACACCAACCAGACAAAGATCGACCTGCCCCTGCCCCCCACCCGCGCGGCTGCGGCGATCATCGCTTCATCAACGTCCTGTAGCCGCCGCCACCGGTGGAAGCGGCCATCGGCGGTCGACCAGAACCGCAGCAATCGGCCATATCGAGCTCCGCCGAACAGCGACCTGAAGCTGGAACGGGCCTAATACGGCAGGTAGTAGGTGAGCAGATCCGCCGTGAGCGGCGGGAAGAGCGCCTGGAACAGCTCTTCCTCTCCGGCGTAGACGTCGGGCCGGATGCGGGTCAGCCCCTCCATCCCGTGGGGGCCGAACAACAGGGCAGGCAACTGGTCAGGCGCCACTCCGACGCCCTTCACGGATCCGGGTCTCTGCATCGGTCCGCCTGTGACGACCTGGCCGAGGCCATCGGCGCCGACCGGGATCCGGTAATGGGCGCCGAACGTGGAGATGACGATGTCATCGCCGGTGCGGTCCGTCCCCTCCGCGGTGAGGCGCTGCCAGAGCAGCGGCCGGAGGCGGTCGAGCAGCACCGCGACGTCCGGAATGCGCACGTAGTACTGCTGCGCCCGCTTCCGCGGTTCGCCTTCGAGGAACTCCTGCCAGGCGGCAGCAGTCACGGATCCGGCCCGACGAACGACCTTCAGCTCACTTCCAGGGAACTGGGCGACGACGGCACTGAGCAGGTCGCAGACCGCGCTCTCGTCAGCGGCGGCAGCCTCGGCCAGCAGCACCTCACCATCGTCGGGTGGCGTGGTGCGTCCGGTGGCGATGACGGTGCCGGCGTGCTCCAGAACCCAGGAGGTGCTCGACCGGTGGTCGAGCAGCCATCGCCAGCATGCCGCCGAATGCGGCATGGCCACGTCGAACCGGTCCTGAGCCATGTCCTGCAGAGCCGCCATGGCGGGGATGTCGGCGGGCCGCGCGGCGCGAAGTGCGGGCGTGCCCTCACCGGCCGGTGGCGTGTGTACGGTCAGCGCCGACGGTATGTCGATGGCGTACTCGTAGCCGAACAGCCGATAGAAGTACGGGATCCCGATCATCACCTGAACGACGTGCCCACGGGCGGCGGAGCGGTCATGAGCCCATCGCATCAGCGCCCGTACGAGTCCGCGCCCTTCGTACTCGCGGTCGGTGGCGACCAGTTCGACCTGGCCGACGGGTAGGCGGATGCTCCCGATGCGCACCTCTTCGTCAAGGAGCGTCGCGGTCGACACGACCCGCTCTCCATCCACGACAACGGCGCAGGCGGACCAGCCGACCTCCGGGTCCGAGACGACCAGCCGGTGGTCGAAGGCGTCGGACGAGTCGCCACGATCGGTGAGAAGCGCGCTGATCTGGTCAAGGTCAGCGGGCCGTGCCTGGCGCAGAACGAGACCCCCGGCCAGCGGGACGGGATCGGGGAAGGCTGCGGTCGGGCTCACGGGTGGGACTCTCGCATCGCGCGCATGACCTCGTCCATTGCATTTCACCCCGGCGAGCGGACGGCGGAGCTGGGCTCATTGGATATCAGCGGGCGGACGGCGGAACTCGGTCCACTGGATTTCACCGGACGGCCGGCGGAGCTCGGTCCACTGGATTTCACCGGGCGGGCGGCGGAACTCAGCACAGGACAGGTTGTCCACAGGAGGCTTCCCACCGCTTACTCCATCCACAGAATCCCGCTCGCCTCGACCTCGGCAGGCCGCCCCCGGCGAAACTCCCGCCATGCCCCCTCATCCACGTCTTCCGTCCCCATCCCCTCATCGACGCCTCCCGTGCCTATCCACTTATCCACGTCTGCCCTCCCTCTCCCCACGCCCACGCCTCGGCGCGCTGTCACTTCGCCCGCGTCTCCGCACGCTGTCACTTCGCCCACGCCTCCGCGCCCTGTCCCCTTGCTCAGCACCATCACCGCCGAGACCATGCGCGCAGAACATGGCTTGCCGCGCCGTGATCTCCCTCGTCGTGCTCGTGACAGCGATCATGCTCACGACCATCGCCACCCCCACTCCGCTGGCGAAGGCCGCCCCACCTGCCTGGCGATGGCCACTCGACGGTAGCCCCCGCATCCTGCGCCGCTTCGCCCCACCCCTGGCTCCTTGGCTGGCCGGACACCGCGGCGTAGACCTGGCCGCCTCCGCCGACACGCCTGTCCTGGCCGCAGGCTCTGGCACCGTCCGCTTCGCAGGCCCAGTAGGCGGAAGAGGAGTCGTCACCATCGACCACCCAGGCGGACTCCGAACGACGTACCTGCCGATCAGCCCATCGGTGAAGCAAGGTGCGCCGATCACGATGGGCAGCCGTCTGGGTGTCGTACAAGCTGCACACAGCCACTGCCAGGAGTCATGCCTGCACTGGGGCCTGCTCCAAAGCACCCGCTACCTCGACCCTCTCCTCCTCCTAGGCCACGCCCCCATCCGCCTCCTGCCCATCTGGCCTACAACGCCCCCGCCCCCGATTCCCCCACCCCTGCTGCCCATGGCCCCCGAAGCACCCCTTGCCCATCCCTCCGAAGCTTCCGAACCCTCCGAAGCACCCCTTACCTATCTCTCCGAGCCTTCCGGAGCGCCCCTTGCCGTCCCCATCGAGCCCTCCGATGCTCCACTTGACGTCTCCTTCGCCCCCTCGCAAGGCCTTGCACCCGCCACCTCGCCCCCACCCGCCCTCCCCCTTCTCACCAGCCTGTCCGCCGCCTTCTACCGCCCGAACTCGTCCCTACGTCTGCTCCTGAACCCGCCGGCTCCGCTGTCACGAACCCTGCTCCCCAACGCCCCCACGCCTCCTCCGCCCCCACTTCGCGTCCCCCTCCCCCCGCCCCTGCTCACAGTCCTCGCGCACCGCGACTCCCCCTCGAACGCACAGAACGCGCTCCCATCCCCCTACTCCACAGTCCTGGAGGCACTTGCCCTCACCACAGAGCCGACCCCCGAGCCCCCGCCCATCACCCCTGCAGTCACCCCCTCACGCCCGGAGATACGTCCCAGCGACCTTCCCCTCCGCAACGCATCAGCCAGCACTTCCGAGCAGCGACCTGACCCAACTCGCGCCCCCACGAGGCCTTATGCAACCGTCCTTCGACTCCTGACACATGCGGCTTCACTGCCAGCAGCTCCAGCAATCGGACTGGGCGCCCTCCTCGGCACCGCACTCCTGATCACTGCCCTACGCCGCCGCCGACGCCCCCACAAGAAGCACCATGGCTTCAGAAGCGGCCAACACCGCAAACCCCCAACAGAAGGGGTCCACAGACGCCCACCCACCCCACCCTCACGACGCTCGTCCTGACCCCCTTGAAACCGCCCCGAAGCCTTACTCTTCAAGCCCTCCCTCAACCCCCGACCCTCGCCCCCGACCGAGAACCTCCAAGCGCACGACGAGAACCTCACAACGGCCGCCGCATCGATCACGAAGTTCCTTGAAGGCAGCCAAGATGCCCATTCACCGCCGTTAGATGGACACGACCCGCAAGCCTCATCAGGAAGCGCATGCGCCCTCGAACCCGGACCAAGCCCCAACTCATCCCAGCGCCTTGCTTCGCCCCGCGCCCCGCCGCGCCCCCGTCCACCACCTCTGTAGCCGCGCGCTCTCCGCTATCCGCTGTCCGCCCGCCAACCGGCGTTGCGCGCCCGACACCCGCACCGACGCCGACGCCGACCAAACGTCTCTGAACCCTCGCCCCTCGCACCTCTTGCTCCTTGGTGTCCTCACCGCCGAGCCAGGCACCGAATGCGGTGCACCAGGACCGCGCTTCCGATGCGGCCTACATCCACCGCACACGAAACCAGCGCCATGTGTGGTTGTGGTTGCCTGTAGCGGCACAGGCCCCCCTCGCCATTGAACGGCGACTACGCACCTCTTGGCTACCGTGGGTCAACACAGGCGCCGAATGGTCACCACTCCCTTGTATGCGAGACGCGTCTCTCCGCCGCAATGGGAAGCTCGTCCAGCAGGAACCGAACCAAGCGGGGACTCACTCAGGCAAGAGCTGCACCCGCGCCGGAGCCCACACCCCAGCGGAGCAGGGACTCACTCAAGCGGAGGCTGGGCCCGCGCCGAAGCCGGCACCCCTGGCAGGGCGGGAGGCTTCCAAACGGAGGGTGGACCCGCGTAGATGCCCACCCCGCACCCCCAGGCGGGACGGGGGCGGGTCCGGTGGGAGGCCGTGCCCGCTACTACGCCCTCCTATGCTGGAGGGGCTTGGTCCTACGCCATGCGTGCCGCTTTCGTGCGCGATCCTTCGTTCCCCGCTCCTCCTCGGAGGGGGCCGAGGACAGACGTGTCCTGCTGTTGGATGACGGCAGGTGATCTGGAGCGTCCAGCAAGCCGGCGCCCGCCAGGTAGGTCAGGTCTTCAACCAAGGCGCTGCACGTCACCCACGTTCCCGCGCGCTCGCCTCCCTCGCGCGCTCCCACCCAGTAGAGCCATCGTCGGTTAGGCGCTCGCTGGTCTCTCGGTTTGTCGCACCGTGGATCCATCACGGCCGGCGCGGGAGGGACATGCTCTTCGCGTTCACTGCCCTCGCCCCTTCGCATGCCATGCGCAGCGACGCCACTGCCGTGTCGTCGCGCCTTCGGGTCTTCAGGCCAACACGGCTTCAGGTCTTGGGCCATTGGCGTCAGTTGGGGAACTGCGTAGCACGCTCGAACGCGTCGTGCTGCGTCGTCTGCGGGCGGGCTCGGCCGGGCCCAATGCCTACGTGGAGGCTTGGTTCGACGTCTTGTGCCCCTTGCGCTCAGCCGGGCGGCGAAGGGTTGGTGAGGGGAGGCGATGACGTGCTGGTGTCTGTGGTCAGGCGCGGGGGTGGGCTTGGCGGTATGCGGTGCGGAGGCGGTCGATCGAGACGTGGGTGTAGATCTGGGTTGTGTTGAGGGAGGCGTGACCAAGTAGTTCCTGGACGCTGCGCAGGTCGGCACCCCCTTCGAGGAGGTGGGTTGCCGCGGTGTGCCGCAGTCCGTGTGGGCCCATGTCCGGGGCGCCCTCGGTCTGGGCCAGCCGCGCGTGCACCACTCGTCGTACGGTACCGGCGTCGATCCGGCCGCCGCGGACTCCGAGGAAGAGGGCCGGTCCGGAGCGTTCCCGAACCCAGATGGGACGCCCGTTGATGCACCACCGGTCCAGAGCTCGAAGCGCCGGCAGCCCGAACGGCACCGAACGCTCCTTGCGTCCCTTGCCCAGGACTCTGATGACATGCCGGTCCCGGTCCACGTCATCGACGTCTAGGGCGCAGAGCTCGCCCACGCGCACACCTGTGGCGTACAGGAGCTCCAGGAGTGCCTGGTCTCGAAGGTCCTTGGGATCGCCGGTGGACGGTGGCGCGCTCAGGACGGTCTGCGCCTGGTCCTGGTCGAGCACAGCGGGCAACGGACGGGGCGCCTTTGCGCTGCCCAACAACAGGCCGGGATCGGCGGCGAGCCAGCCCCGGCGGTGGCAGTACGCGGTGAAGGTCCGGACGCACGCCGTTCTGCGGGCCAGCGTGGCTCTTGCCTTGCCTGCGCTGTGCTGGTCGGCCAGCCAACCTCGCAACTCGCTGATGTCCAGGCCGTCGAGCCGTCCACGGAGGTGGTCGAGGAGGGCGGTGATGTCGGAGAGGTAGGCGCGCACTGTATGTGGGGAAAGGTCTCGCTCGAACCGCAAATATCTCTCGAACTCGGCAAGCACTTCGTCGGCATCCAGGTCCCGATTCAAATCGCAGTTCGGGTCACGATTCGAATCGCAGTTCGGGTCACGATTTAGATCGGCGTTCGGGTCACGATTCAGGTCCGCATTCACGTGGGGGTTCAGGCTGGCGTCCGCGTTGGGGGGCAGGTCGTGATTCGGGTCGTGGTTCAGGCTGTCGTTGAGGTTGTTGTTCAAGGCTTCACCCACTGTCCGCACGAACATTTGCCACCTGTGTCACTACTGTGCCGCCCGGCGCCTCGGGCTCGCCATGGGAGCGGTGTGCAGGTCCATCGCCTGAGTGGACAGGCAAGGCACGCCGCGGCGCGGCGTGGACGCCGGCTGCGGCTTGGTTGCGCGTCGCATCGCCCACATGTCAGTCATTTTCGATCGCCCCCATGCCCCTTCCCTCACCATCTCACCTCACGAACTCGTCATCTGGGTCATGGTGGCGGTCACATCGGCGGTGCCGCATGCCCCTACGTCGCACGGGTTGGTCAGGTAGGGGTTGCTAGTTCTTCGGGGTGGGGTGGGGGTGGGGTGTCGTCTACCGTAGGTGGCGGGAGGTCTGGGGCGGGGGCTTCGTTGGCCGGGGGTGGGGTCAGGGCCATGGATTCGGGGGCTTTCGGGTAGCTGGATGCGGTTTTGCGGAGGCGCCAGCCGCCGCCTGTTCGTTCTATGTATCCGGCTGCGGCCAAACCGCCCAGGGCGCTCAGTGTGATGTCCATGCTGACGCCTGCTGAGACCGCTATCGATGCCGGGCCGGCGCCGCCGCGGGTGGGGATGGCGTCCAGGACTCTCTTGGTGGATTCGCTCAGGCCGTCGCGGGGGACGACGGGGGATCGGGTCTGCGGGGCCAGGTCGTCGCCCATGACGCCGACCAGTTCGATCATCTCCTCCGGAGTGGTGACACAGACGGCCTTGCGTTCGCGCAGGAGTTTGTGACAGCCGGCCGACAGCGCGGATGTGGTGGGCCCTGGCACCGCCCCCAGGTGCCGGTTGAGAGTGAGTGCGTGGCCGGCGGTGTTCAGGGCACCGCTGCGTAGGGCGGCCTCCACGACGACCGTACCTCTGGTCAGGGCGGCTATGAGGCGGTTCCTGATCAGGAAGCGGGCGCGGGTGGGGTGGACGCCGGGCGGGCATTCGCTCATCACGACGCCCTGTTCACGGGCCTGGGCGAAGAGCTCCTGGTGGCCGCTCGGGTAGCAGATGTCCACTCCACAGGCGAGCACGACCACCGTGGGTGAGCCGGCCAGCAGGGCGCCCTTGTGGGCCACGCCGTCCACGCCGTAGGCGCCGCCGGAGACGACGGACCAGCCCGCTTCGCTAAGGCCGATGCCGAAGTTGGCGGCGATGTGCAGGCCGTACTGGGTGGCGGCTCGGGCTCCTACGACGGCCACGGACTGCAGGCAGGCGAAACGGAGGTCGGCCGTGCCGTGCAACCAGAGACCCAGGGGGCGGCTCGGGCCGAGATGGTCCAGTTGCGTGGGCCATTCGGGGTCACCGGGGACGATCAGCCTGGCTCCGTGCTTCTCGCCCGCCTCCAGATCGGCGGCGGGTTTCGACGCCGCCAGCCGGAGGAACCAGGCGCTCAGCCTCCCCGACAGGTCACACGGACGTTCCTGCCGGGACTCCTGGGCGGTGAAGGCCGGTGGAAGTGCACGCTCGCGGATCGCCTCCACCGCTCCGGAGGCACCAAGGTGCGCCACCAGGCGGCCCATGGCCGTGTCGCCCACGTCGGCGGCTCGCATGAGGGCCGCACGGGCCTCGTGCTCTGGGCTATTCACAGGGGCCTCCTGGCGATCTTCGTGGGTGGGGTGGTGTGCAGGCGGACGGCCGGGGTCACGGTCGTACTCCGAGCCAGAAACCGAGGGCTGCTGTGGTCTCGCCCTCTTCTGGGCGGTCTTTGCCGGCGAGGTCGGCGAGGGTCCAGGCGACGCGCAGCGTGCGGTCGAGGCCGCGGGCGGTGAGGGAGCCAGAATCGAGGCAGGAGGTCATGGGCTTCATCGCCGCATCGGACGGACGGAAATCGGAGTGGAGGACGGATGCGGGGATCTCGGCGTTCGTCCGCCAGGGGGTGTGGGCCAGGCGTTTGACGGCGCGCTCGCGGGCCAGCAGGACGCGTTCGGCCACTGTTTCGCTGGATTCGACGAAGTGGCGGTCGGCCAGGAGCTCGCGTCTGGACGAACGGGCGACCGTGACCTTCATGTCGATGCGGTCGAGGAGGGGACCGGACAGCCGGCCCAGGTATCGGCGTCTTGTGGTGGGCGAGCAGCGGCAGGCCGCGCCGGCCTGGTCGTCGGCCTGGGCGCAGGGGCACGGGTTGGCGGCCAGCACCAGCATGAACCGGGCGGGGAACGTGACCGAGGCCGCGGATCTGGACACCGTGACGCGCCCCGACTCCAGTGGTTGCCGCAGCGAGTCGAGGACGTGACGGGGGAACTCGGGGGCCTCGTCCATGAACAGCAAACCCCTGTGCGCGAGGGAGACCGCTCCGGGACGGACGACCGTGCTGCCACCGCCGATGATGGCGGCCGCCGTCGCCGTGTGGTGGGGGCTGACGAACGGCGGACCGTTGATCATGGGACTGTCGGGCGGCAGCAACCCCGCGACGGAGTGGATGGCCGTGACCTCCAGGGCGTGGTCGAGCTCCAGGTCCGGCAGGAGGGTGGGAAGGCGTTCGGCCAGCAGGGTCTTGCCGGTGCCGGGCGGGCCCACCATCCACAGGTTGTGGCCGCCTGCGGCGCACACCTCCAAGGCTCGGCGGGCGACGGGCTGGCCGACGACGTCCGCCAGGTCGACGTCGGGTTGGGGAACGGGCTTGGGCGTGTCGACACGGTTATCGGCCTCGGGTTCGGGTGGCTTGTCGCCTTTGCGTAGCCACTCGACCAGCTGACGCAGGTGAGCCACCGGGACCACGTTCACGTCGGGGACCAGGCCGGCTTCTCCCGAGTTCTCCGACGGGACGATGATCGTGGCGTCTTCGTGCGCCGCCGCGGCGCCGAGGATGGACGGGAGCACTCCGCGCACGGGCCTGATTCGGCCGTCGAGGCCCAGCTCACCCAGGAAGAAGGGCTCGGCGATGCGTTCCGCCGGGACGACTCCTGCGGCTCCCAGGATCGCCATGGCGATGGCGAGGTCGAACTGGGATCCGCGCTTGGGGAGGCTGGCGGGGAAGAGGCTGACGGTGATGCGGGCGTCCGGCCATGGGTAGCTGCTGTTGACCACGGCGGATCGCACCCGGTCGCGGGCCTCGCTGAGCGCCGTGTCGGGCAGGCCGATGAGGTGGATGCCGGCCAGACCGTTGCCCACGTCGGCCTCCACCTCGACGCTGCGGCCGCTCACACCGACCAGCGCGACGCTGCGGGTCCGAGCCACGGCCATCTAGATCGCCCCCCGTATGTGGCGCAGGGCGAAGTTGCCCGCGAAACGCTCAAGAGCGATCACGTCTATGCGCACGGCTTCGAAGGAACGGGACTGCGCCGACAGCCATTTGGCGGCCAGCATGCGGAGCCGGGCCAGCTTGGTGGGGTTCACGGATTCCAAGGCTGTGCCGTGGGATCTGCTGGATCTGGTTTTGACCTCGACGACCACCAGGACCTGACCGTCCAGGGCGATGATGTCGATCTCGCCGCGACGGCAGCGCCAGTTGCGTTCGAGGATCGTCATCCCCTTGGCTTCGAGGTAGATCGCGGCCAGGTGCTCGCCTTCTTTGCCGAGCTCGTCTTTCGGGGCCATGAGGGGCGTCCCTTCGTCCGTCGTCGGTGTTGTGTTCGGTCACCGACCTTGGCGGATGGCGGGGAGGTCAGACGGAGGCGAACGGGATTCTGGGGATGGCCGGACGAGCTGGACCGTGGCTTGTGGATAACTTCATGCAACCGAGGCTCGTTGCCGGGGCATCGAGGGGGCGGTATCCGTGCGTCCCATGCCGGGCTACCGGGATGACGAGCGGGACGGGACAGGACGAGACAGGACGTTTTGTGAGCAGGCGCGATGTGCGGTGTGACCGTCCTGCCGGGGGCGGCTCACCGTGGCACGACAGGCGACCACTGCACAGCAGGAGGCGGAGGCGCAGCATGAGCCTCACGGTCCCTGCGCCCCCGATGCCACTCTGCCCGCCTGCGGCCTCCATGGTCCTGAAGCGATGCGGTGGCTGGCGGCGACTGTGTTGGTAGGACGCGGAACCTATCCCGCGAGGCGGCACGTGACGGGCAGCACGGAGGAGGCGGATAGGCCTGCGGAAGGGGGCGGGTGGGCACGTGCGAGGAGGCGACCGAGGCGGGTGGGCGCGTGCGGGGAGGCGGGTGGGTACTGAAATGGCCGGGGGACGTGCGGAAAGGCGGGTGGGCACTGGAGAGGAGGGTCACGTCCCGCGGAGTGGTGTAGCTCGGTTCTCGCGTGAGGCTCTGCTGGTTCGACTATGCCGTCATGAGTTCGGTGTGCGCCACCTCCTGCT
>NZ_JBITLO010000028.1:0-66315 GCF_044465345.1 Nonomuraea sp. NPDC049684
GCCACCTTTACCCCGGGGGTGTTGTTGTGGTTGGGCGCAACGGTGGGCCTGAGGGTGGCGCACCCCGCGCCCCCGGCGGCGGGCCCCCCCCCCCCCCCCCTGGGGGGGGGGGCGGCCCCCCCCCCCCCGCCGCTCTATGCGGTGGAGCACGATGGATGAACTAATCAAGTACCTGCCCGACCTCGCGATGGGCTTCTGGGGGAACATCAGGATCGCGCTCGTGGCCGCGGTCGTCTCGCTCGTCCTCGGGACGGTCCTGGCCGGGATGCGCGTCTCCCCGACGCCCGTGCTGCGCGCGGTGGGCACGGTCTATGTGAACGTGGTGCGCAACACCCCCCTCACCCTGGTGCTGGCGTTCTCGGCGCTGGGCCTGAGCGACAAGCTCGGCCTCGTCTTCTCCGGCGAGCCGCGGACGAACTCCTTCTGGATCGTCTCGATGGGCCTGTCGCTCTACACGTCGGCGTTCGTGTGCGAGGCGGTGCGCTCGGGCATCAACACGGTCCCGATGGGACAGGCGGAGGCGGCCCGGGCGATCGGGCTGAGCTTCATGCAGACGCTGCGGCTGATCATCCTGCCGCAGGCGTTCCGATCGGTCATCGCGCCGCTGGCCAGCGTGATGATCGCCATGATCAAGAACACGACGGTGGCGGTCGCCGGCGGGTACGCCGCCGACGTGGCCGCGGAGATGAAGCTCACGTTCGACACCACGGGGGCCTCGATCCCGATCTTCCTCGGGGTGGTCGTGGCCTTCATGATCGTGACCATGCCGATCGGCTTCTTCTCCGGCTGGCTGGCCAGGCGTCTGGCGGTGGCGCGATGAGCGCGTCCGTCCTGTTCGACGCCCCCGGCCCGCGGGCCCGGCTGCGCAACCACCTGCTGACGGCGATCAGTGTCCTGGCGGTCCTGACCGTCGTGTACTTCGTCTACCGGGGCTTCGACGCCAAGGGCCAGTGGGACGGCAAGATCTGGCAGCCGTTCCTGACGGCCGAGGTGTGGCGGGAGTTCATCCTGCCGGGCCTGCTCGGCACGCTGGAGGCTGCGGCCGCCGCGGCGGTGCTCGCGCTGGTCTTCGGCGCGGTCTTCGGCCTGGCCAGGCTCTCCGACCACGCCTGGATCAGGGTGCCGGCGGCCGCGGTGGTGGAGATCTTCAGGTCCATCCCGCTGCTGCTGCTGATCTTCTTCATCTTCTACCTGGCGCCCGCCGTCGCCGGCGGCGGCGACTACGCCTTCATCGCGGTGGTCCTGGGCCTGATGTTCTACAACGGCTCGGTGCTGGCGGAGATCGTGCGCGCGGGCGTGCACGCCATCCCCAAGGGGCAGGCCGAGGCCGCCTACGCGGTGGGCATGCGCAAGAACCAGGTGCTGCGCCTGGTGCTGCTGCCGCAGGCGGTCACGACGATGATGCCGGCGATCATCAGCCAGCTCGTGGTGCTGCTGAAGGACACCGCGCTCGGCTACATCATCGCCTACGTCGACCTGCTCAACACCGGGTTCAAGATCCTGCCGGCCGCGTACTTCGGCTCGCTGATCCCGGCGGCGATCGTCATCGGCGTCATCTACGTGGCGCTCAACATGACGCTGAGCTACCTGGCCACCCGGCTGGAGCGGCGCAGCCGGCGCAGCAGGAAGACCTCGGCGCGGCCGATCGCCACCCCCGGCGCGGCCTCCGTCGGCGTCGCCACCGGCCAGGGCACCGAGGGCGGCGGCATGGCGCCCGACATCCCCGTGGAGTGACCCGCGGGCCCGGCCACGGGCCCGCGGACGAGCACGGCGGCGGGGCTTCCGTCCCGCCGCCGTCTCGTAAAGAAAGGCTCAGATCTTCGCCGGTGCGGCACGCTGACCGGCCCCGCGGAGCCGGTCAGCCCACAGACTCCTGTGCGTGCGGATACGTGGAGTCGTGGTGGCGCTGGCCGGCACGGCCGCGTTCGCCGTACCGGTGGCGTGCGGCGGCGGTGGCGCCTACTCCAGCGTCGTGGGCAAGATCAGGGGCACCGGCCAGGTCATCGTGGGCACCAAGTGGGACCAGCCGAGCCTGGGCCTGAAGGCCGGTCCCGGCGATCCGGAGGGCTTCGACGTGGACGTCGCCCGGTACGTCGTCGCCAAGCTGGCCCGCGGCCGTCCCGTGCACATCACCTGGCGGGAGGCGCCGGCGGCAGGCCGGGAGGCGCTGCTCCAGAACGGCACCGTGGACATGGTGTTCGCCACCTACTCCATCACCGAGGCCCGCAGGCCCAAGGTGACCTTCGCCGGCCCGTACGTGCTCGTGCACCAGGACACGATGGTCCGGGCCGAGGACGCGTCCATCCGCCAGGTCACCGACCTGCGTGGCAAGCGCGTGTGCCAGGTGCCCGGCTCCAACTCCTTCAAGCGCGTCGCCGACCCGCCGCCGGACGGCAAGCTCGACCTGCCCGTCGTGGCCGTGCCCGCGGCCAACTACTCCGACTGCGTGCGCAAACTCAGCGCCGGCGAGCTGGACGCCGTCTCCACCGAGGACCTGACCCTGGCCGGCTTCGCCCAGCAGGCCCCCGGCCTGTTCCGGCTGCTGAACGACCCCTTCACCGACGAGCGGTACGCCATCGGCCTGAAGAAGGGCGACATCGAGACCTGCGAGGCCGCCGAGCGGGCCGTGGTCGAGATGTGGCGGGACGGGACGGCCACGCGGCTGCTGCGCAAGTGGTTCGGCGACACCGGGCTCAACCTGCCCACCACGATGCCGCCGCAGGAGAGATGTTCTTGATCGCGCCCCACGGCCCCGGATCTTCCGGCAGGATGCAAGTATGCCTTTCTGGCCGTCCCCCATCTCCGCTCGCGACGTCGCCGCCGCCGGTCTGCGGCCCGGCTGGCCCGTCGCCCAGGGCGGCCGGGTGTGGTGGACCGAAGACCGTCCGGGCGAGGGCGGCCGCACCGCGATCGTCCGCCGCGAGGCCGACGGCACCTGCCATGACCTGCTGCCCGCCCCCTGGAGCGCGCGCACGAGGGTCCACGAGTACGGCGGCCGTCCCTATGCCGTGACGCCCGGCGGCGACGTGGTCTTCGCCGCTCTGGCCGACCAGCGCCTGTACCTTCTCGGGCAAAACGGCCAGCCGAAACCCCTCACGGCCGAAGGTTCCCGCTACGCCGACCTGAGCGTCCACGACGGCGAGGTCTGGGCGGTGCGCGAGCGCCACGGCGAGCACGGCAAGATCACCCGGTCCGTCGTGTCGATCCCGCTGGCGGGCGGCGAGCCCCGGGAGCGGGCCTGCGGCCACGACTTCTACGCCTCCCCCGCCCTGTCCCCCGACGGCACCCACCTGGCCTACGTCTGCTGGAACCACCCCCGCATGCCCTGGGACGGCACCGAGCTGCGCGTCGTCCGGCTGCGCGACGGGCAGTCCCGCACGGTGCTGGGCGGCGAGGCGGAGTCCGTCCTGTCGCCCGCCTGGAAGGACGACGCCACCCTCTACCTGGTCTCCGACCGCTCCGGCTGGTGGAACCTCTACGAGTGCGGCCTCGACGGCGCCGCGCCGCGGGCGTTGTGCCCGGCCGAGGAGGAGTTCACGCAGCCGCCGTGGCAGCTCGGCGGCGCGCCCTACGCCGTGCTCGGCGACGGGCGGCTCGCCGTCCTGCACGGGCGCGGCGACCTGCGGCTGGGCGTGCTCGACCCGGCCACCGGCGCGCTCCACGACCTCGACCTGCCCCACACCGGATGGCAGGCCGCGCTCGCGGCCGACGGCATGTCCGTGACGGGCGTCGGCCACGCCGCCCGGCTGCCGCGCTCGGTCGTGCGGGTCGACGTCGCCGCCGGGCGGGCCGAGCCGCTGGCGCGGGCCGGCGAGCGTCTGCCCGACCTGTCCGGGGTGCCCGATCCGCGGCCGGTGGTCGTGCCGGGCGAGCGGCCCGTCCACGCCTTCCTGCACCAGGTCGCCGAGGAGCCGACGCCGTTCGTGGTGTTCGTGCACGGCGGCCCCACCGCCCACGCCGACACCGCGCTCGACCTGGAGAAGGCGTTCCTGACCTCGCGCGGCATCGGCGTGCTCGACGTCAACTACGGCGGCTCCACCGGCTACGGCCGTGCCTACCGGGAGCGGCTGCGCGGCCAGTGGGGGCTGGTCGACGTCGCCGACACCGTCGCCGCCGCCCGGTGGCTGGCCGACTCCGGGCTGGCCGACCCGGCCCGGATCGCGGTGCGCGGCGGCAGCGCGGGCGGCTGGACGGTGATGGCCGCCTGCTGCCGCTCCGGCGTGTTCGCGGGCGGGGTGTCCTACTACGGCGTCAGCGCGCTCGCGCCGCTCGCCGCGCACACCCACGACTTCGAGTCCCGGTACGTCGAGTGGCTGGTCGGCGACGACCCGGCCGTCTATGCCGCCAGGGAGCCGCTCGGCCTGGTCGACGGCGTGTCCTGCCCGATGCTGCTGCTGCAGGGGCTCGACGACCCGGTGGTGCCGCCCGAGCAGTCGACGGCCTTCGCCGACGCGTTGTCCGAGCGCGGCGTCCCCTGCACTTATCTCGCTTTCGACGGCGAATCCCATGGATTTCGCCGATTGGAGACGCGGGTCGCGGCCCTGGCCGCCGAGCTGGCTTTCTACCAGCAGCTATTCAGTTAATGTCGCGATCTCCAGACAATTCCCGTACTGAATCAGCATTACCGACCAGTCGCTAGTCGCAAACAGTTACGTAACCGACCTCGACAGTCTTCCTCCGGCATGGGTTGCTCGTCTCAGTAAACGTGGGGCGCGCGTCGCGGCCACGACACGCGCCCCAGCTGTGCCAGCCAACAACACCCCCATCTCGGCACGAGGGAGGCCAGATGGCCAGCTTGCGCCATCTCAGCATCATCACGGTGGCGGCGGCAACTCTGCTCGCCACCTCCTGCGCGACGCAGAACGGAACCAGCAAATCCGCTCCGCCCCCCGCAGCGAGCCAGAGCTCCGGAAGCCCGGTCACGGGCGGCACGCTCAGGCTCGTGGGCTCGGGCGACGTCGACCATCTCGACCCGACCAGCATCTACTACGTCGTCACCATCGGGATCATGCGCGGCTACTCGCGCCAGCTGTACGCCCTCCAGGGCGTCGCGGCGGGAGCCGACACCACCAAGGGCTACGAGGTGCTGCCCGACATAGCGACCGAGCTGCCCACCGAGGCGAACGGCGGACTGAGCGCCGACAAGCTCACGTACACCATCAAGTTGCGCGACGGCGTGCAGTGGGACACCCAGCCGCCGCGGCCGGTGACGGCGGGCGACTTCGTCCGCGGGTTCAAGCGCATCTGCAACCCGGTGGCGGGCTCCGGCGCGCCCGGCTACTACACCAGCACGATCAAGGGCATGGCCGAGTACTGCGACGCCTACATCAAGGCGTTCGAGAAGGCCAAGCCCACCGCCAAGGCCCTGGCCGACTTCCAGAACGGCCACGACATCGCCGGCGTGCAGGCCAAGGACGACAAGACGGTCGTCTTCACCCTGACCCAGCCGGCCGGTGACTTCCTCAACATCCTGGCCCTGAACTTCGCCTCGGCCGCGCCGCAGGAGTACGACCAGTACGTCCCCGACGACGCCACCTTCCGCCAGCACGTGATCTCCAACGGCCCGTACAAGATCACCTCGTACGTGGCCACCAAGTCGATCCGGCTGGAGAAGAACCCGGCCTGGAAGCAGGAGTCCGACCCGATCAGGCACCAGTACGTCAACGCCATCGACGTCAAGATGGGCGTCGGCGAGCCGGACGCCGTCCAGCAGCAGATCGAGGCCGGCAGCGCCGACCTGTCGTGGGACCTGCCGGTGCCGACCTCGCAGATCCCGCAGCTCAAGAGCAA
Organism: Nonomuraea sp. NPDC049684; assembly: GCF_044465345.1. Lineage (NCBI taxonomy): Bacteria > Bacillati > Actinomycetota > Actinomycetes > Streptosporangiales > Streptosporangiaceae > Nonomuraea > Nonomuraea sp. NPDC049684. The sequence continues at coordinate 5,791 of NZ_JBITLO010000028.1, forward strand.
CGACCCCAACTTCACGATCTTCCCCGGCGCGGTGACGAACCCGTACGTGGTGTTCAACCTGCAGAGCAAGAACGCCGGCGGGGCGATGGGCAAGCTCAAGGTCCGCCAGGCCATCGAGTACGCGATCAACAAGACCGCCATCGCCAAGATCTACGGCGGCGCGGACGTCGCGACCGCGCTGCACACCGTCATCCCGCCCGGCAACATCGGCTACCAGGAGTACAACCCGTACCCGACGCCGGGCGACCAGGGCGACCCGGCCAAGTGCAAGCAACTGCTGAGCGAGGCCGGCTACCCCAACGGGCTGACCCTCATCGGCGCCTTCCGCAACGCGGGCAACCACCCGGCCAACTTCCAGTCGTACGCGGCCGACCTGAAGAAGTGCGGCATCACCGTCAAGGGCCTGCCGCTGCGCCAGGGCGACTACTACACCTACCTGCAGACGCCCTCGCACGCCAAGAACAGCGAGTGGGACCTGTCGGCCCCCGGCTGGATCCCCGACTGGTACGGCAACAACGGCCGCGCGGTCATGCAGCCGCTGTTCCAGACCAACTGCAACGCCGGCACCAGCAACTACGGCTGCTACAGCAACCCCAAGGTGGACGACCTGATCAAGCGGGCGCTCGCCGAGACCGACCAGGCCAAGGCCGCGGCGCTGTGGCACGAGGCCGACCAGACGGTGCTGGCCGACGCGGTGATCGTGCCGCTGAACAACCAGAACACGCCGCTCTACAAGAACAAGCGGGTGCAGAACGCCCTGTACCTGCCGTCGTACCAGGTCTTCGACGTCACCAACCTCTGGCTGAACCCCAACACGCCTTGACGACCGGCCTCCCGCGGGCGCGCCGGCAGGCGGGCCCGCGGGACGGCCGCGAGGGAGACATATGAGCCTGCTTGAGGTAACCGACCTCCAGGTGTCCTTCCCCACCTCCGACGGCGTGGTCCAGGCGGTGCGGGGGCTGTCGTTCACCGTCGACCGAGGCCAGACGCTGGCGATCGTCGGCGAGTCCGGCAGTGGCAAGACCGTGAGCACCCAGGCGATCCTCGGGCTGACCCCCGACGCCGACATCTCGGGTACGGCCCTGTTCGAGGGAGTCGACCTGCTCGGACTCGACAACGAGCAGCTTCGCCGCATCCGCGGCGCGGAGATCAGCGTGGTCTTCCAGGACCCGCTGACCAGCCTGCACCCGCTCTACAAGGTCGGCTGGCAGATCGAGGAGCTGATCCGCGTCCACCATCCCGGCACCCGCCGCGCCGAGGCCAGGAAACGGGCCGTCGAGCTGCTGGGCCTGGTGGGCATCCCGCGTCCCGACCGCAGGGTGGACGACTACCCGCACCAGTTCTCCGGCGGCATGCGGCAACGGGCGATGATCGCCATGTCGCTCGCGCTCAACCCCAAGCTCATCGTCGCCGACGAGCCCACCACCGCGCTGGACGCGACCGTCCAGGCGCAGATCCTTGAGCTGATCGGGCGGGTGCAGGCCGAGTTCGACATCGCGCTCGTCCTCATCACGCACGACCTCGGCGTCGTGGCCGGCATGGCCGACGAGGTGCTCGTCATGTACGCCGGGCTCGTCGTCGAGCGGGCCGACCGGCGCACGCTCTACTACCAACCGCACCACCCGTACACCAAGGGCCTGCTGGAGTCGATCCCGGGCAGCACCGGCGACCGCGGCGGACGGCTGCGGCCCATCCCCGGCTCGCCGCCCAGCCTGATCGCGATCCCGTCCGGGTGCGCCTTCCATCCGCGCTGCCCGTACGTGATGCCGGTCTGTCCCGCCGAGCGGCCGCCGCTGGCCTCCATCACGGGCGCGCGCGGCCACGCCTCGGCGTGCTGGCTGCCGCACGAGGCGATCGGGCTCGGCGCGGAGGCCGAGGCGCTGCGCAAGCGGGCGGTGCTCGGCACGGCGGAGGAGTCCTGATGCTGCTCGAAGTCGAGAACCTGGTCAAACACTTCCCCATCACCAGCGGCATGCTGATCAAGCAGACGATCGGCCAGGTCAGAGCCGTCGACGGCGTCAGCCTGTCGCTGTCGCCCGGCGAGACGCTCGGCCTGGTCGGCGAGACCGGCTGCGGCAAGTCCACGCTGGCCCGGTGCATCGCGGGCCTGCATCCCATCACCTCCGGCAGCGTGCGCTTCGACGGCGACGACATCACGAACCTGCCGCGGCGCCGGATGCGGCCCTACCGGCGCGACATCCAGGTGATCTTCCAGGACCCGTACGGCTCGCTGAACCCGCGCCGGCGGGTCGGCTCGATCATCGCCGACCCGCTCGTCATCCACCGGGTGCAGAGCGGCCAGGAGCTGCGGCGGACCGTCCAGGAGCTGATGGAACGGGTCGGGCTCAACCCCGAGCACTACAACCGGTTCCCCGCCGAGTTCTCCGGCGGGCAGCGGCAGCGCATCGGGGTCGCGCGGGCGCTCGCGCTGCGGCCGCGGCTGATCATCTGCGACGAGCCGGTCTCGGCGCTGGACGTCTCCATCCAGGCCCAGATCCTCAACCTGCTCAAGGACCTCCAGGACGACTTCGGGCTGACGTACCTGTTCATCGCCCACGACCTGTCGGTGGTGCGGCACGTCAGCGACCGGATCGCGGTCATGTACCTGGGCAAGGTGGCCGAACTGGCCACCGCGGAGGAACTGCACGCGGTGCCCCGCCATCCGTACACTAACGCGCTGCTGTCGGCGACCGCCGTGGCCGACCCCGACGAGGCCGAGCGGCGGCACCGCATCATCCTCACCGGCGACGTGCCCTCGCCGATCGACCCGCCCGCCGGGTGCCGGTTCCATCCGCGGTGCCCGAAGGCGCGCGAACGCTGCTCGGCCGAGGAACCGCTGCTGGTGCCCCAGGAGCACCTGGTGGCCTGTCACTACCCCGTCGAGGCGGGCGAGGACCTGACCGCCGGGAGGACCGCATGACTCTCACGGAGATCCGTCCGGACGTCGTCACCGACCGCACGATCGCCGGACGCAGCCCCTGGCAGCTCGCCTGGGCGCGGATCAGGTCCGACCGGGTGGCCCTGATCTCGGGCATCGTCGTCGTGCTGCTGTGCCTGCTGGCCCTGGCCGCGCCGCTCATCTCGGCGTGGAACGGCCACGACCCCGACGAGCAGTTCCGCGACACCGGCATCACCGACCAGGGCCTGCCCGTCGCGCCCAACGGCGAGTTCTGGTTCGGCACCGACCGCCTCGGCCGCGACCTGTTCATCAGGGTCCTGTACGGCGCGCGCGTCTCGCTGCTCGTCGGCGTGGTCGCGACCGGCGTGGCGGCGCTGGTCGGGGTCGTCATCGGGCTGCTGGCCGGGTACTACGGCGGCGTCATCGACACCATCCTGTCCCGGCTCATGGACGTGGTCCTGTCGTTCCCGTACCTGATCTTCGCGATCGCGGTGGTGTCCATCGCCGGGCCCTCGCTGACCGCGACGATCGGGGTGATCTCGTTCTACTCCTGGGCGGCCATCGCCCGCGTGGTGCGCGGCCAGACGTTGTCGCTCAAGGAACGCGAGTACGTCGAGGCGGCCCGGTCGATGGGTGCCGGCGACGCGCGGATCATGTTCGTCGACATCCTGCCGAACCTGCTGGCCCCCGTCATCGTGCTCACCACGCTGCTGGTGCCGGCCGCGATCGTGTTCGAGTCCACCCTGTCCTATCTGGGGCTCGGGATCGTTCCCCCCACCCCGTCGTGGGGGAACCTGCTGAGCGAGGCCCAGGGGTTCTACCGGGTGGCGTACTGGTATCTGGGCTTCCCGGCGGCCTCGCTGCTGATCACGACGCTGGCGTTCAACCTGGTCGGCGACGGGATCAGGGACGCCATCGATCCCCGGATGGAACGGCTGTTCAGCCGCCGGCGACGGCGGAACAGGCGCGCGGCCGCCGCTCCGGCGTCCGCGCCTGCTGCTTCTGGGTCCGGTGCCGCTGCTGGGGGGTCCGATGCCGCTGCTTCGTGACCGGGGTGGGATGCCGGTGCTGCTTCAGAAGCCGCAGTCGCTTCCGGAGCCGGGGTTGCTTCAGAAGCCTCAGTCGCTTCCGGAGCCGGAGCTGCTTCAGGAGCCGGGGTTGCTTCGGGAACGGGGGTTGCTTCAGGAGCCCGGGTTGCTTCAGGAGCTCGGGTTGCTTCAGGAGGTGGAGGGCTGATGTTGCGACGGTTCCTGCTGCGGCGGACGCTGCTCGGGGTGCTGGTGTTGTGGCTGGTCTCCCTGGGCACGTTCTTCCTGTTCTTCGTCGCCCCCGGCGACCCCGCCCGTACGCTGGCCGGCCGCCAGGCCACCCCCGAGCAGGTCGACCTGATCCGGCACAACCTCGGCCTCGACCGTCCCACCATCGTCCAGTACTTCGACTACCTGGGCCGGCTGCTGCACGGCGACCTCGGCCAGTCGTACTTCTCGGGCGAATCGGTGGGCAAGCTGCTCGCCCAGGACTTCCCGCCGACGTTCTCGCTGGTGCTCGGCGGCGCCGTCCTTTGGCTCTGCGTCGGCGTCGGCGCCGGCGTGCTCAGCGCCACCCGCGTCCGCTCGTTCCTCGACCGCGCCCTGACCACGCTGGCCCTGGCCGGGGTCTCCATGCCGACGTTCGTGGTCGGCCTGCTGCTGCTGTATTTCTTCTTCTTCCAGCTCACCATGGCGGGCGCCCCGATCCTGCCGCCCGACTCCTACGTCCCCTTCTCCGAGAACCCCGGCGAATGGGCTCGCCATCTGATCCTGCCGTGGATCACGCTGGCCATGGTCCAGGCGGCCTCGTACGCCCGGCTCACCCGGGGCTCCATGCTGGACGTCCTGGGCGAGGACTACATCCGTACGGCCCGCGCCAAGGGCGTGCCCGAGGGCCGCGTCATCTACCGGCACGGCCTGCGCGCCGCACTGACCCCCGTGGTGACCCAGCTCGGCGTGGACATCGGCACGCTGATCGGCGGCCTGGTGGTGACGGAGTCGGTCTTCGGGCTCGGCGGCATCGGGCAGGCGGTGGTGCAGGCGTTCATCAGCGGGGACCTGCCGGTGATCATGGGCGTCGTCATCCTGGCCACCACCGCCGTGGTGGTGGCGAACCTGATCGTGGACATCGCCTATGGTCTTCTGGACCCCCGCATCCGCCTGGCCTGAGCTGCGTCTCTCGGCGGGCGCACCCCGCGCCCGCCGACACGCCGCCTCACCCGCCAGAAGGCTCCAGCATCAACCTGACCCGCCCCCGGGCGCTTCCACCTCCTGGAACCAGCGGGCTACTGGCATGGGCGGGTTCTCGGAATGGGTGAGTCTTCTCGGGGCCGGCGGGCGGCTTTCTCGGGGTCAGCGGGCGAACTCGGTGGCGCGGGACTCGCGCACCACCGTGATCCGGATCTGCCCCGGGTACGTCAGCTCCTCCTCCACCTGCTTGGCCACGTCCCGGGCGATCACCTGCGCCTGGATGTCGTCGATCGCGTCCGGCTTGACCATGACCCGGATCTCCCGCCCGGCCTGCATGGCGAACACCTTCTCCACGCCCTCGTACGACTGCGCGATCTCCTCCAGCCGCTCCAGCCGCTTGACGTACGCCTCCAGCGACTCCCTGCGCGCCCCCGGACGGCTGCCGCTGATGGCGTCGGCCGCCTGCGTGAGCACCGCCTCGACCGTACGGACCTCGACCTCGTTGTGGTGCGCCTCGATGGCGTGCACCACGTCCTCCTGCTCGCCGTACCGGCGGGCGATCTCGGCGCCGATCAGCGCGTGACTGCCCTCGACCTCGTGCGTGAGCGCCTTGCCGATGTCGTGCAGCAGTGCGCACCGCTTCATGAGCTGCTGGTTCATCTTCAGCTCGGCCGCCATGATCCCGGCGATGTGCGCGGACTCGATGAGGTGCTTGAGCACGTTCTGACCGTAGGAGGTGCGGTAACGAAGCTGCCCGAGCAGCAGCGTCAATTCGGGATGCATGTCCGTGATGCCCAGCTCGACCAGCGCGTCCTCGCCGGCCCGCGCACAGAGGTCCTGGACCTCCTGACGGCTGCGGTCGTGCGCCTCCTCGATGCGCTGCGGATGGATGCGCCCGTCCAGCACCAGTTTCTCCAGCGTGAGCCGCGCCGTCTCCCTGCGAACCGGGTCGAAACACGACAACAACACCGCCTCCGGCGTGTCGTCGATGATCAGGTTCACGCCGGTGGTCGACTCGAACGCCCGGATGTTGCGCCCCTCGCGCCCGATGATCCGGCCCTTCATCTCGTCGCCGGGCAGATGCAGCACGCTGACGACCGACTCGGCCGTCTGCTCGGCCGCCACCCGCTGGACCGCCAGCGTCACGATCTTGGTGGCCCGCTTCTCGCCCTCCTTGCGGGCCTCGCCCTCGATCTCCCTGATGATCAGCGCCGCCTCGCGCTTGGCCTGGTTCTCGATCTCCTTGACCAGCTCGGACTTGGCCTGCTCCCCCGTCAGCCCGGCGACCCGTTCCAGGATCAGCCGCCGCTCGTCCTCGACCTGGAGCAGTTCCTCGCGCCGGTCGGCCAGCTCGACCTCGGTCTCAGCCAGCTTCCTGTCCCGCTCGGACTGCCGCCTGGCCTCCTCGTCGAGCCGCTGCTCGCGCTCGGCCAGCCTGGCCTCCCTGCGTTCGAGATCGGTCCGGAGCTCCTTGAGCTCGGACTTCAGGATCCGGCTCTCCTCCTCGACCTCCCGCCGCATCTGCGCGGCGCTCTCGACGGCGCTCTCCGACCTGCGCAGGAGCTCCTCGGCGTCGCTCTCAGCCTTGGCGCGGATCTCCCTGGCCCGCTCCCGCGCCTCCTCAAGCTCCGCGTGTACGGCCTCGACCTGCTCAGGGCTCGGCTCGGACTTCCGGGGCAAACCGCCAGACGTACGGCGTATGACGACGAGCAGCGCCACGATCATCCCGAACGCGAGCACGAGCACCGCCACCATCAGCACCACGACAAGCGGCTGCATGCGCGCCCCGCCCTCCTCGCGTCGTCAACACCTCATAACGCGGACCCAAAACGGGAGGGGTCACGTGCGCGCCACGGAAAGCCCGGTCGGCGTCGTCTCCAGGGCCGATGTCAGGCCAAGGCGGACCGGGCATCGGCCCCCATAGCCGACACCTCGCCTGCCTCGATCAACCGAGCTCGTTCGTCCGTCGTTCACCGGTATGGCAATCCGCGCTGCGCGGAGTAACTCCTCACTGTCGTCGAGGTTATGCGTCGAACAGGTCACGAGCAAGCAAACGCGTCCTCAAGCGTGTCTTACGGGCCCGCATCTCCCCAATCAACCACATAACCCACGATCACCCCCATTTGTCCCCCACCCTCACCTCTCCAATCCCCATCGCCCAGACAAAGCCCACAACCCGCACCCAGCGACCACCGCCCATGAAACCGTAGACCTCCGACGGCCCTTGGTGATCTGCCTGAGCCCGAGCGCGGGAAACTTCGACCCCGATGGCAGACCTGCACCTTTTCGGCCTTCCTATACTCCGAGGCCGGCCGCAGGCCTTCAGGCCCCACGCTCCGAGCGAGAGGATCCCGCCTGGAGGCAGCCCCACAGTCCCTCCATCGCTCTGAGCCCCGAGCGTGACAGGCTCCGGGGCAGGTGGAAGCCCCTGAGGGATCAGGAGAAGTCGTCCTCCAGGTCGATGCCCTCCTGTTCGAGAGCCTCCCGGATCACCCGGTACGCCAGCCCCGACGAGTACCCCTTGCGCGCGAGCATGCCGGCCAGACGCCGCGTACGGGTCTGCGAGTCGAGGGATCGGGTGGAGGCGAGCTTACGGTCCACCAGTCGTCGGGCCGTCTCGGCCTCCTGGTCGGAATCCAGGCGCTCCACGGCTTCCTTCACGGTCTCGGTGTCCACACCCCGATGGCGCAGCTCGGCCGCGAGCGCACGCTTGGCGAGGCCCCGTCCGTGGTGCCGGGAATCGACCCACGCCTCCGCGAACGCCTCGTCATTGATCAGCCCGAGCTCGACAAACCGATCAAGCACCTTTCCGGCAGCCTCATCCGGTACGTCCCTCTTGCGAAGGGCCTCGGCGAGCTGCGCCCGCGTCTTGGGTGCCATGGTGAGCAACCGAAGACAGATGGCCCGCGCAACGGACTCCGGATCCGCCGCAGGCGCCGCCGCAGCGGAACTGCCCACGTCCGGCCCATCAGGCAACGGCCCGCGATGCGATGCTCCGGGATGCGATGGCTCGTCACCCGATGGCCCGTGATGCGGTGGTCCGTCATGCACGGGCCCGTCGTGCATTGGCCCATCAGACGGCGACCCATCAGGCGGCGACCCGTCGAACAGCGGGCCGCCGCGGCCGGTCGCGCCTCTCCCGAAGCGTCCGCTCCCCCTGCCGTTCCCCCGTCCGGCGCCTCGGCCGCCGGTCCGGCGCCCCTTGCTTGAACGCTTCTTCCCACCCGCGTCCTGCGCATCGCCGAACCAACTGCTTCCGGCCAGCACCTCAGAGTGCCACTCATCGGCGCCGCGCTTTTCCTCGGAGAAAGCCTCACCCTCCGGCCTTCCGCCAACGCCGCCAGGTTCGTACGGATCTTCCCGTTCCCGCAGGCGCTCCTCAGGGACACCGCCGCCATCCTGACCACTCAGCCCAGCCGACCGCGCCTCGGAGCTCTCCTCACTCTCCTGATCTCCGCGCTCGCTCGTACGCCGCGGAGCTACGCCAGCAGCGCCCTCGCCATCATGACCAATCAGCTCATTCGAAGAGTTTCCGGAGAAGCCCTCGCTGTCCCGAGCCTTCTGCCTGCTCGTACGCCGCCCAGCGGCGTCCTCGCGGTCGTGATCGCTCGGCTCATCTAGGGAGCTTCCGGCGAAATCCTCGTCGATGGCCTTCCTCTTACGTCTTCCGGGACTGCGCTTACGGGCCGGCTCGGCGCGGGCTTCTTCGGAAGGTTCGCTCGCAGCGGTGTTCGGGTCGGCAGGAGCCTTACGCTCGCCCGGCCAGACGAAGATCGGCGCGTCGGCATCCGCGTCGGAGCGACCTCGGGACGCCCGTCCCCCGGCCCGGCCACTGGTCCGGCTGCTGCCTCGCCCACCGGCTCGGCCACGACTGTCCGCGCCGCCATCGGGGGCGGCTTCGTCGTCCTGAGCGCTGGGGGCGGACGAGTGGAGCCAGCCGGGAGTGGGCCGGTCAGCCGGATCGCCACGCTCAGCGCCTGGCCACGTCATGAACACTTCACTGTGCGGCCTGAGCCCGAGCCCGAAGCCCGCTTCACCGCTCGGCGCGACATCGGCCTCACTGCCCGGCGCAACGCCGGCCCCTTCGCTCAGCCCGGCACCGGCGTCACCTTCCGGCGCAACGCCAGCCCTTCTGCGCGGCCCACCGTCAGCCTCATCGCTCGGCGCAACGGGCGCCCCTCCACCCAGCTCGACCTCAGCCTCATTGCTCAGGCTTCGGTCGGCTTCGCGAGTCGAACCTGTATCTCCCCCGTCGGGTTGGGGGCGGGGGTCGCCCGGCCAATGGAAGGCCGGCGCGGCCATCTCCCGGCCCGGGCCCCATGCCGGGGGCGCGACAACGGCCTGCCGACCAGGGCCCCACGCCGAGGGCGCGGCAACGGTCTGCCCGCCCGTGCCCCAGCTCGACACACCCTCGTCGTCCACCTGCGCTTGGACGACCACGTCGTCCGTGTCGTCGCGAACCACCACGTCGTCCGTGTCGTCGCGAACCACCACGTCGTCCACTTCATGGTGAACGACACCAGCGGCCTCAGCGTGATCGGCGGCTGCGTCCAGCCCGTCGTGGGCGGTCGGAGAGTGGTCGTCGTCGGGGGTGGGGGGCTCGGAGGCGGCGGCTCGGAGGCGGGCGCGTTGTTCGTGCCATTCGTCTACCGACGGCCAGCCGTCCGCGGCCGACCGGGCCAGGTCGGCGCCACGGGAACCCCTGCCCGAGGCCGGACGGCCGGTAGCCCGGGTCACCGGCTCGGAGATGGTGGCCCTGGTCACCGACTCAGCCGGCGTTGCCCCGGTCACCGGCTCAGCCGGGGTGGCCCAGGTCGGCGGCTCGGGGGTGGGGGACGTGGGCGTCGGGTCGGAGGGGGTGGCCCGGGGGCCGCGGGGTCCGCGCTTTCTGCGCTCCCCCGAGGCGGGGAGGTCGGGCCATGCGCCCCAGTCCTGGGAACGGGGCGCCTGCGACGGATCCCTGTCACTCATGCGCCGACCGATCAGACGTCACCCGGCTTGGGGGTGGACTTCGAGCCACGCCCCGAGGGCGCGGCCGCGGGCGCCGGGACGGCGGCGGCGGGCTCGGCGGGCGTGTCGAGCTTCGGACCGACCCCGAGCTTGTCCTTGATCTTCTTCTCGATCTCGTTGGCCATGTCGGGGTGGTTCTTCAGGAAGTTGCGCGCGTTCTCCTTGCCCTGGCCCAGCTGGTCGCCCTCGTACGTGTACCAGGCGCCCGACTTGCGGACGAAGCCGTGCTCGACGCCCATGTCGATGAGGCCGCCCTCGCGGGAGATGCCCACGCCGTAGAGGATGTCGAAGTCGGCGACGCGGAAGGGCGGGGCCATCTTGTTCTTGACGACCTTGACCCGGGTGCGGTTGCCGACCGCCTCCGTGCCGTCCTTCAGGGTCTCGATGCGGCGGATGTCCATGCGGACGGAGGCGTAGAACTTGAGCGCCTTACCACCGGTCGTGGTCTCGGGGCTGCCGAACATGACGCCGATCTTCTCGCGGAGCTGGTTGATGAAGATCGCGGTGGTGCCGGTGCTGTTGAGCGCGCCGGCGACCTTGCGCAGGGCCTGGGACATCAGGCGGGCCTGGAGGCCGACGTGGCTGTCGCCCATCTCGCCCTCGATCTCGGCCTTGGGCACCAGGGCGGCCACCGAGTCGATGACGATGATGTCGACCGCGCCGGACCTGATCAGCATGTCGGCGATCTCGAGCGCCTGCTCACCGGTGTCGGGCTGGGAGACCAGCAGGGCGTCGGTGTCGACGCCCAGCTTCTTGGCGTATTCGGGGTCAAGGGCGTGTTCGGCGTCGATGAACGCCGCGATGCCGCCGGCCCGCTGGGCGTTGGCCACCGCGTGCAGGGCGACCGTGGTCTTGCCCGAGGACTCGGGGCCGTAGATCTCGACGATGCGCCCACGCGGGAGGCCGCCGATGCCGAGGGCCACGTCAAGGGAGATCGACCCGGTGGGGATCACCTCGATGGGGGCTCGGGCGTCGTCGCCCAGTCGCATGACGGAGCCCTTGCCGAACTGCCGCTCGATCTGAGCGAGCGCGGTCTCGAGGGCCTTCTCGCGGTCGTTGATAGCCATGGGAGCTCCCTCTGGAGGGTCGTGGTCCGATCAGTCGAGTGAAAGCTACGGCCTGCCACCGACATTTTCTGAGACGGTCGGGGAAGGCGTGGCCGGGTTCGGCAGGTTCATCGTAGCCGAACGGCTGTTCGATCACATCACGAACACGCTGCTGGGATGCATGCGTCGTGGTCAGAGGAGGGCGGGGCCGTTGCTCGGACGTCGCTCACGTTCATGGTGGTTGCCGGCGGATTGGCCGTGGGGTCTGCCCGGGGGGTCGTTGCCGTGGGATCGGGCGCGGCGGGCGGATGTGATGGGGTGCCCCCGCATGGGCGGCTGCCTGGGTCCGGGCCCGACGAACGCCTGCCCCTCGCGGACGAGCGGCATCTGACCCGTCGGGAAATCCCGATCCGCCCCGTCCGGAAACGCGGATCCTGCCGGTCCCGAAGAACACGGATCCGGCCCGGTGACGCGGACCTGAGCCGTCCCGGAAAACGCGGACCGCCGGGCGGGGAGCGCGGGCGCCGGGGCTCCGGTGACACTTGGGGCGCGGGAGGCGAGGGCTTTCGCGATCTTCCGCGCGGGTTGCCGCCGACGTGTTGTCATACGCCGTGAGCTGGGGAGACTCCCATGCAGGGGATCGGCTGGAAGGCGGCGAAGTGGCGAGTGGCTACACCGGGGAACGGCGCACCCTTCTGGAGGCGCTCGCCGAGTTGCTGCCCCATCAGGGGCTGGTCAGCCGCATGGTCGGCGGCGACGATCCGGTGCTGTGGGTGTGGCATCCGCGCACGCGCCGCCAGACGATCATCTTCGCCACCCCCTCCAGCGAGGGCTGGACGTTGTTGTGGTCGCCGGGCGGCCAGGGCAGCGCGGACGACCTGGAGGCCACGGCGGACGCGCTCCGCCGGACGCTGGGCTCAACGCAGCCCGGGTGAGACGTTCTCCACCTGGCACACGGCCCGCCACACGGTCTTGGCGCTCTCGCCGTCGGCCAGCGCCTGGATCACGGTACGGCCGCCCAGCGGGGCGATCACGTAGTCGCGGGCCCACGACTCGGCATAGGTCTCGCCGAAATGGACGTTCATCCGTCTCCAGAACTCGGTCAGGCGCATGGACCAAGTATGGAATCGCGTCAGGTGTGGGTAAGACATCCGCATGCCAAAGACCCCCAAGTCTTCACCCCCGAAGACCGCCAGGACCAAGGCCAACAGGACGCGGCGCCGCCGGCTGTCGCTCGCGATGCGGCAGGCCGTCCAGAAGGAGAAGGGACAGCGATCGGAGCGGCACGCGGGAATCAGGCAGGAGCCGCGTGCGGGCAGGCCGCGTACGCGCAGGGCGTCACGGCGCTGAGCCGGGACGAACAGTCACAGAACTCGCGCACCGTACATCTCACCGAGATGGTCGGCGAGCAGCTCCAGCCGGGCGCCGTCGGGGTCCTTGAAGTAGATGGAGGCGCCGCTCTCGATCTGGTGCGGCACGCCGGCCATCTCCAGCTTGCCGCGCAGCCGTTCCCAGGTGGCGGGGTCGACGGAGATCGCCACGTGGTGCAGCCCGCCGAGCACCTCCTGGTACGGGCCGAGGTCGAGCCCCGGGAAGTCGAAGAACGCGAGCAGGTTGCCGTTGCCGATGTCGAAGAAGAAGTGGCTCGAACCCCTGTAGTCGCGGTTCTCGATGATCTCCGTCAGCGGGAACTCCAGAAGTTCCTGGTAGAACTTGATGGTCCGCTCCACATCGGACGACAACATGGCCACGTGATGCAGGCCACGGGCGCTGCTCGACGGCCGGTGCGGTAAGGCGTACTGGCGCCGCAACTGTGCGCGTCGGGTCTCGACGGCGGCATAATCAATGGTCACGGTCGCTGTATGTCCGCCTTGACCCCCGCTCAATCACCCGGCGTCGCTCCAATGCGTTTTCTGTCGGTGGCGCGAGGCAGTATGTGCTGGTGAGCTCGCTAGACCACTTCACCCAGGTGACCAGGCAATGGTTCGCCGGCGCCTTCCAGGCGCCCACGGCGGCCCAGGAGGGCGCGTGGGAGTCGATCGCGCGCGGCGACAACACGCTGGTCGTCGCGCCCACGGGGTCGGGCAAGACGCTGGCGGCGTTCCTGTGGTCGCTCGACCGGCTCGCGGCGCGGGCGGCCGGGCAGGCACCGGGCGAGGGCGCGGCGAAGGGGCACAAGCCGGGCACCCGCGTGCTCTATGTGTCGCCCCTCAAGGCGCTGGCCGTCGACGTCGAGCGCAACCTGCGCGCGCCGCTGGCCGGGCTCAGGCAGACGGCGCGCCGGCTCGGGCTGCCGGTGCCGGAGATCTCGGTGGCGATCCGCTCCGGCGACACCCCGGCCGAGGAGCGCAGGCGGTTCGCCGCCAAGCCGTCCGACATTCTGATCACCACCCCCGAGTCGCTGTTCCTGCTGCTCACCAGCCAGGCGCGCGACGCGCTGCGCGACGTCGAGACGGTGATCGTCGACGAGGTGCACGCGGTCGCGGCCACCAAGCGCGGCGCCCATCTGGCGCTCAGCCTGGAGCGGCTCGACGCGCTGCTGGAGCGTCCGGCCCAGCGGGTGGGGCTGTCGGCGACCGTGCGGCCGGTGAGCGAGGTGGCGGCCTTCCTCGGCGGCACGCGTCCGGCGACGGTGGTGCAGCCGCCGTCCGACAAGCGCATCGAGATCGAGGTCGTCGTCCCGGTCGAGGACATGACGGAGATGGCGGGCGCGCCCGATCCCGAGCAGGTCGAGCCGTCGTCCGGCCGGTCGATCTGGCCCCATGTGGAAGACCGCCTGTTCGACCTGATCGAGTCCCACAGCTCGACGATCGTGTTCGCCAACTCCAGGCGGCTGGCCGAGCGGCTGTGCACCCGGCTCAACGAGCTGGCCTACACGCGGCGGCAGGGGCCCGAGGCGATCGACCTGTCGATCTGGGAGACACCGCCGCAGGACCAGGAGCCCCCGCCGGACGACCGGGAGCCGCCGTCCAGGCGCATGCCGGCCGAGACGATGGCGCAGGCGGGGGCGAGCAAGGGCGTGGTGAGCGAGATCGTCCGGGCCCACCACGGCTCGGTGTCGAAGGAGGAGCGGGCCCAGATCGAGGAGGCGCTCAAGTCGGGGCGGCTGCCCGCCGTGGTCGCCACCTCCAGCCTGGAACTGGGCATCGACATGGGCGCGGTCGACCTGGTGGCGTGCGTGGAGGCCCCGCCGAGCGTGGCCAGCGGGCTGCAGCGCATCGGCCGGGCCGGCCACCAGGTGGGCGCGGTCTCCCGAGGGGTGATCTTCCCCAAGTACCGGGGCGACCTCGTCCAGACGGCCGTGGTGGCCGAGCGCATGCGCGGCGGGCAGATCGAGGAGCTGCGCTACCCGCGCAACCCGCTCGACGTGCTGGCCCAGCAGATCGTGGCCATGACCGCGCTCGACGAGTGGACCGTCGACGAGCTGGAGACCGTGGTCAAGCGGGCCGCCCCCTACGCCACCCTGCCGCGCAGCGCGCTGGAGGCCACGCTCGACATGCTGGCCGGGCGCTACCCGAGCGAGGAGTTCGCCGAGCTGCGGCCGCGCATCGTCTGGGACCGCGTCACCGGCGCGCTCCAGGGGCGGCCCGGCGCGCAGCGGCTGGCCGTGACCAACGGCGGCACGATCCCCGACCGCGGCCTGTTCGGCGTGTTCCTCGTGGGCGAGAAGGCGTCCCGGGTGGGCGAGCTCGACGAGGAGATGGTCTACGAGTCGCGGGTGGGCGACGTGTTCGTGCTGGGCGCGACGTCGTGGCGGATCGAGGACATCACGGCCGACCGGGTGCTGGTCTCGCCCGCTCCCGGGCAGCCGGGGAAGCTGCCGTTCTGGCACGGCGACGCGGCCGGGCGGCCGGCCGAGCTGGGCCGGGCGATCGGGCAGTTCCTGCGGGAGCAGGCCAAGCAGGGTTCCACCGACCGCATCAGGGAGGCGGGGCTCGACGAGTTCGCCGCGAGCAACCTGCTGGCCTACCTCGACGAGCAGCGCGAGGCCACGGGCTACGTGCCCGACGACCGTACCCTGCTGGTCGAGCGCTTCCACGACGAGCTGGGCGACTGGCGGGTGGTGATCCACTCCCCCTACGGCGCGCGGGTGCACGCGCCCTGGGCGCTGGCGATCAACCGGCGGCTGCGCGAGCGTTACGGCATCGACGTGCAGGCCGTGCACTCCGACGACGGCATCGTGCTGCGCATCCCCGACACGCTGGCCGAGCCGCCCACCGACGTGGCGGCGTTCGACGCCGAGGAGATCGAGCAGATCGTCACCGAGGAGCTGGGCGGGTCGGCGATGTTCGCCTCCCGGTTCAGGGAGTGCGCGGGGCGGGCGCTGCTGCTGCCACGCCGTGTGCCGGGCCGGCGCAGCCCGCTGTGGCAGCAGCGCCAGCGGGCCGCCCATCTGCTGGGCGTGGCCTCCCAGTACGCCTCGTTCCCGATCGTGCTGGAGACGATGCGCGAGTGCCTCCAGGACGTGTTCGACGTGCCGGGGCTGGTCCAGCTCATGCGCGGCATCGCGGCGCGCCGGATCCGGGTGGTGGAGGTCGAGACGTCGCAGGCCTCGCCGTTCGCCGCGTCGCTGCTGTTCCACTACGTCGGCGCGTTCATGTACGAGGGCGACGCGCCGCTGGCCGAACGCCGCGCGCAGGCCCTGGCGCTGGACACCACGCTGCTGGCCGAGCTGCTCGGCCAGGCCGACCTGCGCGAGCTGCTCGATCCCGACGTGATCGTGAGCAGCGAGCGCGAGCTGGCCCGGCTCGACCGGCCGCTGCGCGACGCCGAAGACCTGGCCGACCTGCTGCGTTCGCACGGGCCGCTGCTGACGCCCGACGTGAGCGTGCGCGGCGGCGACCCGTCCTGGCTGGAGGAGCTGGAACGCGCGCGCCGGGCCATCCGCGTGCGCGTCGCGGGCGAGGAGCAGTGGGCGGCCGTGGAGGACGCCGCCCGGCTGCGCGACGCGCTCGGCGTGCCGCTGCCCGTGGGGGTGCCGCACGTGTTCCTGGAGCCGGTGCCCGACCCGCTGGCCGACCTGGTGGCCCGGCACGCCCGCACCCGCGGTCCCTTCCACGCCGGCACCGCCGCCGCCAGGTTCGGGCTCGGCACGGCCGTGGTCACCGACGCGCTGCGGCGGCTGGCCGCGTCGGGGCGCGTCGTGAACGGGGAGTTCCGGCCGGGCGGCCGGGGCGAGGAGTGGTGCGACGCCGGGGTGCTGCGGATGTTGCGCCGCAGGTCGCTGGCCCGGCTGCGCAAGGAGGTCGAGCCGGTCGCACCCGAGACGCTGGCCCGCTTCCTGCCCGCCTGGCATGGCATCACCGGTTCTGGCACGTCGTCCGAGGGCTCGCGGGCCGGGGCGGCGCGGGCCATGGACGCGCTGGTGCGGTCCGTCGAGCAGCTCCAGGGTGCCGCGGTGCCGGCGTCCGCGCTGGAGACGCTGGTGCTGCCGTCGCGCGTGCCCGGCTACCATCCTGCGCTGCTCGACGAGCTGACCTCGTCGGGCGAGGTGATGTGGGTGGGGCAGGGGTCGTTGCCCGGCGGCGACGGATGGGTGTCGCTCTACTTCGCCGACACCGCGCCGCTGCTGCTGCCCGACCCGGCCGAGATCACGATGACGCCGCTGCACCAGCGCGTGCTCGACCTGCTGGGCGGCGGGGGCGCGCTGTTCTTCCGGGGCATCTCCGACCAGCTCGGGGCCCAGGGCGGGGCGCTCGACGACGCGACGCTGGTCTCCGCGTTGTGGGACCTGGTGTGGTCGGGGCGAATCTCCGGCGACACGCTCGCGCCGCTGCGGGCCACGCTGGGCACCGGGCGTCCCGCGCACCGGCCCGCCACGACGCGGCGGCGCCGGGCCGTGCTGCCGTCGAGGAGCGGGCCGCCGACCGTGGCCGGGCGGTGGTGGCTGCTGCCCGGTCCGGCCGACGACGCGACGCAGCGGGCGCACGCGCAGGCCGAGGTGCTGCTCGAACGGCACGGCGTGGTGACGCGCGGGGCGGTGACCTCCGAACGGCTGCCCGGCGGGTTCACGCCCGTCTACCAGGTGCTTCGGGCCTACGAGGAGAGCGGGCGGTGCCGCCGGGGGTACTTCGTCGAGGGGCTGGGAGGTGCGCAGTTCGCGCTGGCGGGGGCGGTCGACCGGATGCGCGCCATGGCCCCGAGCCTCGCACCGACCGGGGGCGGGCCGGGCGAGGGTTCCGGTCCGCCGCCCGAGGTCCCCGCCTGGGAGATCGGCCGGCCCGGCGGCGGTGACTTCGGTGGCGGGGTCGGTGGCGGATTCGGTGGCGGGTTCGGCGGTGGGGCCGGCGGTCCAGAGGGTGGCCGGAGCTCGCGGCCCGGTGGCGGCGGGTTCGACCAGGGCGGCGAGGCCGGGTTGCTCGGGCGCGGCGGCCGGGGCGGGTCCGGGCGGCGGGCCGTGGTGCTGGCCGCCGCCGACCCGGCCAGCCCGTACGGGGCCGCGCTGCCGTGGCCGCAACGTCCCGGCGACGTCGGGCACAAGCCGGGCAGGAAGGCCGGCTCGCTGGTCGTGCTCGTGGACGGTCACCTCGTCCTCTACGTGGAGCGGGGCGGCAAGACGTTGCTGTCGTTCGCCGACGACGAGCGGCTGCAACCGGCGGTCGACGCGCTGGCGCTGGCCGTCCGCGACGGAGCGCTCGGGAAGCTGACGGTGGAGCGGGCCGACGGCGCGTCCATCGTGGAATCGCCGCTGGCGGCTGCCCTGGAGGCGGCCGGGTTCCATCCGACCCCCCGGGGGCTGCGCCTGCGCGCCTGACCGGTCGGTGGTGTCAGCGGTCGATGGCGATCGGCCGTCCGCGGATTTGTATACGATGGGCGGCCATATGGCTGATGAGATGCGGGGCGCAGGGCGTACGACGCTGCTGGGCGAGGTCACCGAGGAGCTGCGTCGTCGCATCCTGTCCGGCGAGCTGGCCCAGGGCGAGCGGCTGGTCGAGGATCGGCTGGCCGCGCTGCTCGGCGTGTCGCGCAACCCCGTGCGCGAGTCCATCCGGGTGCTGGCCGCCGAGGGGTTCGTCGAGGTCGTCCCACGGGTCGGCGCGAGGGTCGCGCGGCTGACGGCCGAGGAGGGCGAGGAGCTCTTCGACGTGCGCATGGCGGTCGAGGGCCTGGCCGCCCGGCTGGCGGCGCGCAAACGCAGCCCGGAGGCCGTCGCGCGGCTGCGCCGGGTGCTCGACGCGGCCAAGCGGGCCGTGGAGGCCGGGCGACCGGCGGAGGTGGCCGACCTCAACACCGCCTTCCACCTGGCCGTGGGCGAGGCGGCGGGCAACTCCTACCTCAGCCTGATGATGAAGCCCATGGTGCTGCGGGCGCAGTGGGTCTTCAGCCAGACCGCCGCCGTCCGGGGGCCGCACTCCTGGACGGAGCACCTGAGCCTGTGCGAGGCCATCGCGGCGGGCGACGAGGACGAGGCCCAGGCCAGGGCGGTCGCGCACGTCGCCGCCGCCCGCCGGTCGTTCCTCGCGGCCGTGCCCCGTACGGCGAACCAGCCGGCCGACTAGACAGGCGGCAACCGGTACCCCGCGACGCGGGTGGGACTCGAGGATTGTATACAGTCTCCTGAACCCGTCCCCCCGGAGGAGAGACCGTTGTTCACCACCAGGCCCGAGCTGACGGGCGACTTCGGCATGGTCGCCGGCACCCACTGGCTGGCCTCGGCGGCCGGGATGGGCGTGCTGGAGCGCGGCGGCAACGCCTTCGACGCGGCGGTGACGGCCGGGTTCGTGCTCCAGGTCGCCGAACCCCACCTGAACGGCCCCGGCGGCGAGGTGCCGATCCTGCTGTGGAGCGAGGAGGAGCAGAAGGTCTCGGCGGTGTGCGGGCAGGGCGTCGCCCCCGCCGCCGCGACCGTCGAGCGCCTCGCCGCGATGGGGCTGGACGTCGTCCCCGGCACGGGCCTGCTGGCGGCGACGGTGCCGGGCGCGTTCGGCGGCTGGATGCTGCTGCTGGAGCGCTGGGGCACCTGGTCGCTGGCCGAGGTGCTGGCCCCGGCGATCCACTACGCCGAGCGCGGCGTGCCGGTGCTCGACCGGATCGCCGCCACGATCGGGACGGTCGAAGAGCTGTTCAGGCACGACTGGCCCACGTCGGCGGCCACCTGGCTGCCGGACGGCCGGGTGCCCGCGCCGGGTTCGAGGCTGGCCAACCCGGTGCTCGCGGCGACCTACCGCAGGCTGGTCGCCGAGGCCGAGGCCGCCTCGGCCACCCGCGAAGGTCAGCTCGCCGCCGCCCGGCACGCCTGGTACGAAGGGTTCGTCGCCGAGGCCGTCGCCGCTTTCAGCACCGGCACCGCCTGGCGGGACAGCTCCGGCGAGGTCCACGGCGGCCTGCTCACCGGGGACGACCTGGCCCGCTGGTCCGCCACGGTCGAGGAGCCGGTGAGCTTCGACTACCGCGGGCACACCGTGTACAAGACGGGACCTTGGGGGCAGGGGCCGGTCTTCCTGCAGCAGCTCGCCCTGCTGTCCGGGTTCGACCTCGACGCCGTCGACTTCCTGGGCGCCGACTACGTGCACGTGGTGACCGAGGCGGCCAAACTCGCCTTCGCCGACCGCGAAGCCTGGTACGGCGACGCGGACGTGCCCATGGCCGACCTGCTGAGCGCGTCGTACAACGAAGAGCGGCGGCGGCTGATCGGGGCCCAGGCCAGCCTGGAGCTGCGGCCGGGCGCGCCCGGCGGCCGGGAGCCGCGGCTGCCGGTCCTCCCGCCGGGCACGGCGGCCGTCTCCCCCGCGATTCCCGCGCCCGTTCGTCCGGGCATCGGCGAGCCGACGGTCGCCCGCCACGACACACCGCCGACCGGCCGCCCGCGCCCCCTGACCGGCGCCGGTGAGCAGACGGTGACGCCCGACGGCGCGGTGCGGGGCGACACCTGTCATGTGGACGTCGTGGACCGGTTCGGCAACATGGTCTCGGCCACGCCCAGCGGCGGCTGGCTGCAGAGCTCCCCCACGATCCCCGAGCTGGGCTTCTGCCTGGGCACCAGGGCGCAGATGTTCTGGCTGCAGGAGGGGCTGCCCGCGTCGCTGCGGCCCGGCGCGCGACCGCGCACCACGCTCTCGCCGTCGTTCGCCACCCGGGACGGCAGGCCGTGGCTGGCGTTCGGCACGCCGGGCGGCGACCAGCAGGACCAGTGGAGTGTCGCCTTCTTCCTGGCCGTCGTGCACGGGCGGCTGAACCTCCAGGAGGCGATCGAGGCGCCCATGTTCCACTCCGCGCACTTCCCCAGCTCGTTCTTTCCGCGTGGCTCGCGTCCCGGGGTGTTGCACGTCGAGGAGCGGCTCGACCCCGGCGTGGTGGCCGAGCTGCGGCGGCGCGGGCACGAGGTCGAGGTCGAGGGTCCGTGGTCGCTCGGCAGGCTGAGCGCGGTGGCCCGCGACGGCGCCTTCCTGCGGGCCGCCGCCAACCCCCGCGGCGCCCAGGGCTACGCGGCGGGCCGATGACCACCAACCGCCCGTCCCGCCCCAAAACGACGACGCCCACCGACCACACGTCCCACCTCAAAGCGAGGACGCCCACCGACCGCACGCCCCGGCCAACGGCCGGGGCCAGCGCCGGGCGGGTGGTTCGGTTGGGGGTGGGGTGGTGACGGTTGGGGAGGTTGTCTTTCTGGTGGGGGCCGGGTTGCTGGCTGGGGTGGTCAACGCTCTGGCCGGGGGCGGCACGTTGATCTCCTTCCCGGCGCTGGTGGCGTTCGGCTACCCGGGCGTCACGGCGTCGGTCACCAACGCGGTGGCCCTGTGGCCCGGTTACCTGGGCGGCGTCGTCGGCTACCGCGCCGAGCTGCGCGGGCAGCGGCGCAGGGTGACGGCGCTGTCGGCCGCCACCGTGGCGGGCGCCGTGGCGGGCTGTTCGCTGCTGCTGCTCACGCCGGGCCGGCTGTTCGACTCGCTGGTGCCGTGGCTGGTGACGTTCGCCAGCCTCGCGCTGCTGGCCCAGCCGTGGCTCAAGGACCGCTTCGGCGGCGCGGCCGGGCAGCCTCCGAGCAGGCTGGTGTACGCCGGGGTGTTCGTGGGCGGCTGCTACGGCGCCTACTTCAACGGCGGGATGGGCGTGCTGCTGCTGGCCGTGCTCGGCATGTTCCTGCACGACGACCTGCACCGGGTCAATGCCGTACGGGCCGCGTTGTCGCTGGTCGTCAGTACGGTGTCGGTGGTGGCGTTCGCGCTGTTCGGGCCGGTGGAGTGGCAGGCCGTGGCGGTGGTGGCGCCGGCCAGCCTGGCGGGTGGCTTCCTCGGCACCCGCGTGGCCCGGCTCATGCCGCCGAACGTGCTCCGTGGCGTCGTCGTGACCTTCGGCCTCGGCGTGGCGGCGGTGCTCGCGCTGCGTTGAGAACTGCGTCGAAACCGCGATGGAAATGCGGTGGAAATGCGGCGGGACTGCGGTGAACGGGCGGGTCAGGCGACGGTGGCCTCGATGAGGTCGTCGACCACGTCGGTCAGGTCGTTGCCCCGGGCGTGCACGCGCCGCTGGCGCACCGCCCCGGAGCCCTTGCTCAGCAGCCGTTCCAGGCCCTCGTCGATGAAGGTCAGGTCGCCGGCCTCGGCCAGCGCGGCGCTCACGTGCCCGAACAGCCGGCGGGCCATCACCGTGGCGGGCACGAGCGTTCCGTGCCGCACGTCGAGGCTGTCGCCGACCAGGCCGTCCCGGGCGGCCCGCCAGTAGGCGGCCCGCAGCACCTCCGACGGGATGGGCAGCCCGCGGTCGCCGCGCGCCACCTCCCGCAACGCGGTCACGACCAGGGCCCGGATCAGGCCGATGATCGTCAGGCTGTCGCTCACGTCGAGCGGCACGTCGGCCACCCTGATCTCGACCGTCGGCAGCCTCGGCGACGGACGGGTGTCCCAGAAGACCGTCTTGGGGTCCATCAGCGCGCCCGACTCCGACAGCGCCCGCAGCGCCAGTTCGTAGTCGCCGAACGTCGGGAAGTACGGCGGCGCCCCGGACACCGGCCACCGCCCCCAGCTGATCACCCGCCAGGACGCGTAGCCGGTGTCGCGGCCCACGAAGAACGGCGAGTTGGCGGCCAGCGCGATCAGCGTCGGCAGCCAGGGTCTGAGATGGTTGCCGACGTAGACGGCGATCTCCTCGTCCGGTACGTCGACGTGCACGTGCAGCGCGCAGATGCTGATCTCGTCCTGCAACGCCCGGTAGAGCTCCTTGCCCTGCTGGTAGCGGTGGTCGTCGGTGAGCGGCGGCGGCATGACGTTGCCGAGCACCGGGATGCCGCTGGCCACGACCGCCAGGCCGCAGGACCGGGCCGCCTCGGCCACCTCCTTCCGTGCTGCCCGGAGCTGGGAGCCCAGCTCACTGAGGTCGGCGGAGGGCGGCGTACGGGCCTCCACCTGGAAACGGGTGATCTCGTGGGCCACGTCGAGCATGTCCGTCGCGGCGGCCAGGACCTCGGCCGCCCGGGGGGACACGTGGCGGGTGCGGGGATCGACGACGAGGTATTCCTCTTCGATCCCGATCAACGGAACCATGCACACCTCGCTGGGGGAGTCCGAAGAGCCTCCGCCACAGGTTGTGCCCGTACCGCTGCCGGGGGAAAACCTGGCTAGAAGGGGGCAGGACCGTACAGGGCGGCGGGGGCGCCGGTGGACATGGCCCAGTAGCGGTCGCCGTACGACCAGTGCCACCACTCGGTCGGGTAGTTGACCAGGCCCACGGGCTCCAGGGCGGCGGCCAGGATCTCGCGGTGGACGCGGGCCTGCGCCGGGATGCCGGCGGCGGCCGTGTAGCAGGCGCCGTCGCTCTCCTCGGGGTTGTCGTTGACCTGGGTGCCCATGTCGTACTCGGTGCCGTCGGGGGCGCACAGGGTCAGGTCGACGGCGGCGCCGGCGGTGTGGGGAGCGACCTCAACAGGGGAGACATACCGACTGGCCGCGATAAAGGACTCGTCAGGCGACATGTCGGGATAAGTGGTGAGGAGCTCCTCGCGATACCCCTCGAAGATACGCCGCTGCGTGGCGATGGGCCGGTATCCCTCGACGATCAGCAGGTGGAAGCCGTCGGGCAACGAGCGCTCGGCCCGCTCCAGCCGGTCGAGCAGCCCCGCGCGCAGGTGCGCGTACGCGCCGTCGGCGTCGGCCATCCGCGTGTCGACCCGCAGCCGCCCGCGTACGTCGGCCAGCGGTTCGCCGCACTCCCGGACGGGGATCGCCGAGACGCGCGGATCGGAGATGAGGACTACGTCGGTGTCGAGCTGCCACATGGGCAGAAATTCTCACACAGTGTCGGAGAAAACCTGCTCCCGGGCCTGCTCCAGGGCCGCGACCATGGCCCCGCGCAGCACCGCGTTGCCGGTCACCTTGGTGGTCACCACGGTCGGCTGGCTCGGGCACACGCGGGCCACGGCCTCCTCGACCTTGGCGGCCAGCCGCTCGCCGCCGGCCCGGCCGACGTCGCCGCTGAGCACGATCAGCCCGGGGTCGAGCACGACGGCCACGGCCGCCGCGCCCACGGCCAGGCGGCCCGCCACCTCGTCCAGGTAGTCCTCGTCGCCGTTGCGGACCAGGTCGGGCACGGTGTAGCCGATCACGCCGTGCTCGCCGGCCAGGCCGCGCAGGGCGTCGTGGCCCACCAGGCGCTGGAACGAGCCCGACTGCGGCTGCGAGACGTCGGACGGCAGCGGCTCCCCCGGCACCGGCAGCCAGCCGATCTCGCCCGCGCCGCCGGTGATCCCCCGGTGCAGCCGGCCGCCGAGCATGACGCCGAGGCCCTGGCCGACGCCGGCCCAGATGACCACGAAGTCGTCGTGGCCGACGGCGGCGCCGTAGCGGCTCTCGGCCAGGGCGACGAGGTTGACGTCGTTCTCTATCGTCACCGAGCCGCCGAGGGTCTGGCGCAGGCTGGCCAGCACGCCGACGTGCCAGTCGGGCAGGTCGTAGGACCAGCGCACGTCGCCGCTGCGGGGATCGACGACGCCCCGGGTGCCGATGACGAAGGAGCGGAGCTGGGAGAGCTCGACGCTGGCCGTGGCGCAGGCCCGCTGGACGGCCGAGTGGACCGCCTTGACCGGATCACGGGCGTCGGACGGGTTGACCGTCACCTCGACAACGATTTTACCTGTGATGTCCGCCACACCGACAGTGAGGCTGTCGGGCAGCACCTCCAGACCGGCGACGTACGCGCTCGACGGAACCACGGCGTACAGGGCGGCGTGCGGGCCCCGGCCGCCGGCGCGCTCGCCCGCGACCTCCACCAGGCCCCGCTCTTCGAGTCGAGCGAGCAGCTGACCTGCGGTTACCTTGGATAGCCCCGTTCGCTCCCCCAGTTCGGCGCGGGTCAGCGGACCGTCCGCGAGGAGGAGTTCAAGTGCCGAGCGGTCGTTCAACCTGCGCAGCAACCGGGGGATCCCCGGGCTTCGACTCATTACCGCACCCCTCTCGTCACGAATGGCTAACGAGCGTTTCTTTTAAGAAAGTTTCTTGTTAGTTTAACAGCGTCGTTCGGCATTTGACGATCAGCCTGGTGCGGACCGTAGGCCAGCACCCGGGAAGGGAGAACCCTGTGAGGATCGCGAAGATCACAGCCACTACGGTCACCACGGCCGCCCTGGCCCTGGGCCTGGCCGCCTGTGGGTCAAGCGAGGAGCCGAAGCCGTCGTCCAGCGCGGCCGCCCCCGCTTCCAGTGGCCCGAAGTTCGCGGGCAAGACGCTCAGCGTGTGGCGTCTCGGCGACAGCAACCCTGCCGCCGCCAAGTACATGGAAGAGCTCAACGCCGAGTTCAAGACGCAGACCGGCGCCGAGGTCAAGCTTGAGTGGATCCCGTGGCCGCAGGTGGCGGACAAGTTCGCCGCCGCCGCGACCGGCACCGGCCCGGACGTGACCGAGATCGGCAACGACCAGGTCCCGATGTGGCAGAGCCAGGACGCGCTCACTCCCATCACCGACATCGCGCACGAGGGTGACCGGGCCCAGATCCCCCAGAACCTCTACGGCTACGAGACGGTCGACGGCGAGGTCTACGGCATCCCGTGGGGCGCCGGCGCCCGCGCCGTGCTCTACCGCAAGGACTGGTTCGCCGACCTGAAGATCGAGGTTCCCAAGACCTGGGACGAGCTCGTCGCCGCGGCCAAGAAGATCCAGAAGGAGAAGGGCGCCGGCGTCGACGGCTTCGCCTTCAACGGCGGCTCCGACGCCAACCACCTGCTGGCCGCGTTCGCCTGGTCCGAGGGCGGCGAGTTCGCCGTCAAGGAGGGCGACAAGTGGGTCGGCAAGCTGACCGACCCCGGCTTCCAGAAGGGCTTCGAGACCTACACCGGCCTGGTCACCGGCGGTCTGTCCAGCAAGGCGAACCTGACGCTGAACACCGTCGACATCCGCAAGCGCTTCGCCAACAACAAGGTGGCGATGTACCTCACCGCCGGCTGGGACCTGCCCGGCATCGAGGAGGACTCGAAGGGCAAGCTGAAGGGCGACAAGCTCGGCTTCTTCCCGCTGCCCGCCAAGACCGGCGGCCTGGCCCCGTCCTTCTTCGGCGGCAACGACATCGCGCTGTGGGGCGGCACCAAGGAGGCCGACCTCGGCAAGGAGTACATCAAGCTCGCCACCAGCAAGACCTGGGCCGACCGCTACGCCAAGGAAGGCGGCCTGCTGCCGGTCTACCCCGACACCCTGGCGGCGCTGAACGAGGACCCGGCGCAGGGCCCGTTCGCCCAGGCCTTCGCCAAGGCCAAGGCGTTCCCGGCCGACCCGAACTGGGCCGAGGCCGACGCCACCAAGGCCGTGCTGCAGAACGCGGCACGCGCCGTCATCGAGGGCAAGAAGGACACCACCACGGCCCTCGCTGACGCCAACAAGGAACTCGAAGAGATCCTGAACCAGTAACGATGGCGAACACGACTACGGTCACCCGGGGCAGGGGCTCGTCCCCCGCCCCGGGGCGCCGCCGTAAGAAGGGCGGCGGGCCCGTCAAGGCCACCGGGATGCCCACCTGGAGCATCCCGTACGTGCTGCTCGTCCCCGGTCTGCTGGTCATCGCGGGACTGCTGCTGTACCCGATGTTCCAGCTCGGCGTGATGGCCTTCCAGAAGGTCGGGCTCGCGCAGATCAGGGGGAGCAAGCCGGCCGAATGGGTGGGCCTGGACAACTTCAACAAGGTCCTCTCCAACGACATCTTCTGGTCGGCTCTGCGCAACACCGTGGTGTTCGCCTTCGTCGCCGTCAGCCTCACCCTGATCGTGGGCACCGCGGTCGGCGTCCTGCTGAACAAGCTCGGCAAGAAGATGTCCCTGTTCGTGGTCATCGGGTGCATGTTCGCCTGGGCCGTGCCGCCGGTCGCGCAGGGCGTCATCTGGCGCTCGCTCTTCGACGCCGAGTCCGGCATCGTGAACTGGCTGCTCAACCTGCTGCCCGACTGGCTGGCCGCGCCGCCCGCCGGCCAGCGGGACTGGTCGGGCACCCCCTGGCTCAACGACACCTTCCCGCTCTACGTCGCGCTGATCGTGTGCGTGGTGTGGGCCGGGTTCCCGTTCATCGCGGTCTCGGTGCTGGCCGGCCTCAAGGGCATCCCGTCCGAGCTGTACGAGGCGGCCAAGGTCGACGGCTCGGGGGCGTGGCGGACGTTCAGGAAGATCACCCTGCCGCTGCTCAAGCCGGTCTTCGCCGTCCTGACGATCCTGTCGATCATCTGGGACTTCAAGGTCTTCAGCCAGCTCTACGTGCTGATGAACGGCCCGACCAACCGCGACGGTTTCAACCTGTCGATGTACGCGGTCGCGGAGGCGTTCAAGCCCCCGCAGAAGCTGGGCACGGGCGCGGCGATCTCCATCGTGCTGACGATCATCCTGCTCATCATCACCGTCGCGTACGTCCGGCAGATCGTGAAGCAGGAGGAGATGTGAACGCGCTGGCCCGCAAGAAGCTCGGGA
Organism: Nonomuraea sp. NPDC049684; assembly: GCF_044465345.1. Classification (NCBI taxonomy): domain Bacteria; kingdom Bacillati; phylum Actinomycetota; class Actinomycetes; order Streptosporangiales; family Streptosporangiaceae; genus Nonomuraea; species Nonomuraea sp. NPDC049684. The sequence continues at coordinate 32,837 of NZ_JBITLO010000028.1, forward strand.
AGATCCTCCTGAACACGGCCGGCGTGCTGGTCTTCCTCTACGCGGTCTTCCCCGTCTACTGGATGGTCTCCACCGGCTTCAAGGAGAACGACCAGATCTTCACGACGGAGTTCATCCCGTTCCCGACGCACTTCACCTTCGACCACTTCGCGCGGGTGCTGACCGAGGGCGTGGCGAACAACTCCATCTGGCTCTACATGCGCAACAGCGCGATCGTGGCGCTCGGCACCGTGCTCATCGGCTCGGTCTTCGCGCTGCTGTCGGCCACGGCCATCGCCCGCTTCCGCTTCAAGGGGCGCGGCACGTTCCTGGTCATCCTGCTCATCGTGCAGATGCTGCCAGCCGAGGGCCTGCTCATCCCGCTGTACATGATGGTCAAGCGGGTCGGCCTGGGTGACCAGCTCATCGGGCTGATCATCACCCAGGTCGCGCTGACGCTGCCGTTCGGCATCTGGATGTTGCGCACGTTCGTGGCCGCGGTGCCGCGGACGCTGGAGGAGGCGGCCTGGATCGACGGCGCGAGCCGCCTGACCACGTTCTGGAAGGTGCTGTTCCCGCTGGTCGCGCCGGGGTTGGTGGCCACGAGCATCTTCTCGTTCATCACCGCCTGGAACGATCTGGTGTTCGCCCTCTACCTGATGTCGGGTTCCGAGGGCTACACGATGCCGGTCGCCCTGCAGTACTTCTTCGGCCAGAAGGGCGTCGACTGGGGCGCGATCATGGCCGGTTCCACCCTGATGACCCTTCCGGTGGTCGTCTTCTTCCTGCTGGTACAACGCCGCATGGTCGCCGGTCTCACCGCCGGCGCCGTGAAGGGGTAACAGGCACTGATCCTCGTACGGCTCGGGCTGGTCCGGGCCGTACCCGATCGTGCCGTCATTCAAGTGATGAGGAGCCATGAGTCAGAGTGATCGGGGGCTGCGTCGCCTCGCGGCCGGCACGCTGCTCGTCGCCTTCCAGGGCACCACGGCGCCCGACTGGGTGCTGCGTGAGCTGGACAACGGCCTGGGCGGCGTGACGCTCTTCGGGTTCAACGTCGCCGGTCCCGACCAGGTCAGGTCGCTCACCACGACGTTGCGCGCCTCGGCCGAGCCCGTCATCTCGCTCGACGAGGAGGGCGGGGACGTCACCCGGCTGGCCTACCACGTCGGCAGCCCGTACCCGGGGAACGCGGCGCTGGGGGCGGTCGACGACGTGGACCTGACCTGCCGGGTCTATGCGGCGATCGGGTCCGAGCTGGCCGCGTGCGGCATCAACCTGGACCTCGCGCCGAGCGCGGACGTCAACACCGAGGCCGACAACCCGGTGATCGGGACCAGGTCCTTCGGCGCCGACCCGGCGCTGGTGGCCAGGCACACGGTCGCGGCGGTCAACGGCCTGCAGTCGGTGAACGTGGCCGCCTGCGTCAAGCACTTCCCCGGCCACGGCGCCACCCGGGTGGACTCCCACCTGGCCGTGCCCGTCGTGGACGTCGGCCTGGACGTGCTGCGCGCCCGCGAGCTCGCGCCGTTCCGGGCGGCCATCGAGGCCGGCGCCAGGACCGTGATGACCGCCCACGTGGCGGTTCCGGTGGTGACCGGGGACACTCCGGCCACCCTGTCACCCGCCGCTCTGACCGGGCTCCTCAGGGGCGAGCTCGGCTACGACGGCGTGGTGATCACCGACGCGCTGGACATGCACGCGATCACCAAGAGCGTCGGCCTGGCCAACGGCGCCGTGCTCACGCTCGCGGCCGGGGCGGACCTGATCTGCCTCGGCCCGATCCCCGGCGAGGACGACGTCCAGCGGGTCATCGGGGAGATCGTGGCCGCGGTGACCGAGGGCCGCCTGCCGGCCGCCAGGCTGGAGGAGGCGGCCGACCGCGTGGGAGCGCTGCGGGCCTGGTTCGGCACGCCCGAGGTGATCGCGGCCGAGCAGAACGGGGTCGGCCTGCACGCCGCCCGCCGCGCCGTGCGGCTGACCGGCGAGACGGAACCCCTGGTGGAACCCCTGGTGATCGAGGTGGACACCCCGCCCACGATCGCCGTGGGGAACGTGCCATGGGGTGTGGGCCCGTGGCTGCCGGACGCCGAGATCGTCCGCGTCGAGCCCGCGGCCGCCGACGTCCCCGCCCTGCTGGCCAAGGCCGCGAACCGGTCGCTGGTCATCGTGGTGAAGGACGCCCACCGCTACCAGGAGAGCCAGGAACTGGTCTCCGCCCTGGTGGCGGCCCGCCAGGACGCGACGGTGATCGAGATGGGCCTGCCCGTCTGGCGGCCCGACAGCGCCGCCTACATCGCCACGTACGGGGCGGCCAGGGCCAACGCCCAGGCCGCCGTGGAACTGATCACCGCCTGAGACAGGCGGCCACGGCCCGCCGGATCAGGGCGCGAGGAGCTCCTCGCGCGCCTGGTCCAGGGCGGCCAGCACCGCGCCGCGCAGCACGGGGTTGGCGTGGGCCACCGCCGTGGTGACCACCTGCGGCCGCACCGGGCAGATCCGCGCCACGGCCTCCTCCACCCGGGAGGTCAGCGCGGATCCGCCGGCGTGGCCCACCTCCCCGGCCAGCACGACCAGCCCCGGGTCGAGGATCACGCAGACCGCCGCCACGCCCAGCGCCAGCCGGTGGGCGATCTCGTCGAGCATCGGCTCGCCGCGGGACCCGGCCGCCACCGCGACCTCGACGCACTCGCCGGCGCTCTCGGCCGTGAAGCCGTAGCCACGGGCCAGCTCGGCCACCGCCTCGGCGCTCACCAGCGACTGCAGGCCGCCCGCCAGCGACGGCAGCCGGCCCGGCTTGGTGCGGATGTCCTCAGGCAGCGGCACGCCGGGCACCGGCAGGTAGCCGATCTCCCCCGCGCTGCCCGAACGCCCCCGGTGGAGCTTGCCGCCCAGCATGACGGCCATGCCGAGGCCCCGGCTCGCCCACACCAGCACGAAGTCGTCGACGCCCTTGGCCGCGCCGTCGGCGTACTCGGCGATGGCGGCCAGGTTCACGTCGTTCTCGATCGTCACCTCGCGCCGCAGGTCGCCGGCGAGCGCCTCGTGGATGCCCTCGTGCCAGCCCGGCAGGTCGAAGGAGAAGCGCACGTCGCCGCTGCGCGGATCGACCACGCCCGGCGTGCCGATCACCACGCCGCGCAGCTTGGCCAGGCTGACCTTCGCGCTGCGGCACGCCTTGACGATCGCACCGTGCACCGCGGCCACCGGGTCGTCACGGCCGCCGGGATCGACGGTGACCTCGGCGATGGTGCGGCCGTGGATGTCGGCGACGGCAGTGGAGATCAGCTCGGGCCCCACCTCCAGACCGGCCACGTACGCGCTGGAGGGGATGACCGAGTAGAGCGCCGCGTTCGGCCCCCTGCCGCCCGCCTGCGCGCCCACCACCTCGACCAGGCCGCGCTCCTCCAGCCGCGCGAGCGTCTGGGAGGCGGTGACCTTGGACAGACCGGTCAGGTCGCCGATCTGCCCCCTCGTCATGGGGCCGGTGGCCAGCAACAGCTCCAGTGCGGCCCGATCGTTGATCTCCCGGAGAAGTCTGGGCACACCAGGACGACGCTCCACGCTGATTCCCACCGTCAATTCGAAAAGGTTGTTGGAAGTTTAGCGCCCCAGCTCTTGCATATCATCGGAGCCGAACACGAGGATGCCTCATGACAATCCCCCGCGGCCCGGCGATCATGCTCGCGCTCGGCCTCGTGCTGCTGCTGGACGTGTTGAGAGTCTTCCTCCCGTCGTTGATCACCCTGTTCGGCCGGGCGGGCGAGACGCCGCCGGAGCTGATGGGCCTCTACGCCGCCGCCTGGTTCATCCTGCCTTTCCTGGCGCTGTTAGCCAAGCCGCGCCACGCTCTGCTCGGCGGCGCCGCGGCGCTGGTCCTCGCCAGGATCCTGCTGCAGGCGGGCGCGAGCCAGCTCTACGTCGCCTCCGCCGGCGTCACCGCGGGCCTGGTCTTCCTGTACGGCTGCGCCCACGCCGTGCCGCGCCGGGCGGTCCCCGTCGGCGTCATGGGCGGCCTGAGCCTGTCACTGATCGTCCACCTGCTGCTGGACGGCGTGGACCTGGTCTGGCGCGACGGCCTCGTCCCGTGGCCGGCGGTGCTCTGCGCCTGCGCCGCCTTCCTGAGCCTGGTCCGGCCGCCGGCCGCCGAGGTGGACCGCGCGCCCACGCTCACCTGGTTCCTGCTCGGCCCGGCGATGCTGCTGACCGGCGTGGCCGCCACGGGCTGGGCCAAGCCGGAGCAGAGCCCGACCGACGTGTGGCCGGTGCTGGCAGGTGCCGGCCTGCTCGCCGTCGTCCTGGTCATGGTCGTGGCGCAGGCCGCCCAGCCGCCGCTGTCGCCGATCTTCGACCTCATCCTCGGGGTCCTGCTGGTGGTCTGCGCGGTGGGCCTGGCCCTGTCGGCGTCCTACTTCACCGTGCTGATGATCGGCTGGCTCGGCGGCCTGCTCGCCGGGACCGCGCGGCTCGACCGTCCCGCCGGGCGGCGTCCCGGCGTGGCCGTGCTCGGCGGCGGGCTGGTCTTCTTCGTCGGGCTGTTCGTCTACTACGCCGCCTACGACCTCGACCTGGGCTTCCCCAACGGCTTCGTCCTCGTGGCGGTGGCGGTGCTGGTGGCCGTCCTCTGCGTGGTCACGGCCCTGGTCCGGCACACGCCGCAGCCGGTCGTGCCGGTCCGCATCGGCTGGTTGCCGTTGGGCGTCGCCGTCCTGCTGGTGGGGCTGGTGACGCTGGGGGCGCCGGCCGCGCCGCCCGTACGGGCCAAGCAGGGCGACACCTTCACCCTGATCGCCTACAACATCCGCATGGGCTACGGCCTGGACGGCCGCCTGTCGCTCGACAAGATCGCGGCCTGGGCCGCCGCCCAGAAGCCCGACATCGTGCTGCTGAGCGAGGTGGACCGCGGCTGGCTGCTCAACGGCGGTCACGACGACCTGGCCAGGATCGCCCGCGGCCTCGGCATGCGCTACCACTTCGCGCCGGCCGCCGACAAGGTGTGGGGCGACGCGCTGCTCACCAACCTCCCGGTCAAGCAGGTGCACTCCCACCCCCTCGGCGCCCACGACTACCCCACGGGGGCGCAGGCCCAGACGATCGTCCTGGAGGTCGGCGGCAGGGAGGTGGGCATCGTCAACACCCACCTGCAGGCCCCCGAGGGCCAGGCGCCCGAGGTGGCCGCCATCGCCCGCGCCCTGGCCGCCGGCCGGGACGCCGCCGCCGCCGGGCACCTCTCCGTCGGAGCGGGGGCACAGGTGAGGCGGCCGGTGATCCTGGCGGGCGACCTCAACACGCGGCCCACCGATCCGGCCATGGAGGTGCTGAAGGCGGCCGGGCTGAGCGACCCGCTGACCGCGTTCGGGAACCCGCCGACCTCGCCCGCCGACGCCCCTAAGGAGCGCATCGACCACGTGCTGCTCACCAAGGGATTGACTGCGGTTTCTGCGCAGGCGCCGCGGTTGCCGTATTCGGATCACCTGCCCGTTCTGACGACCTTGCGCCTAACCAGTGTTGACCAGGAGGGATAATCGAGAACATGCGCCTTTCCGCTCGTGTCGACTACGCCCTCCGTGCCGCCGCTGAACTCGCCGCAGCCGGCGCGGGTCCGACTACCGTGGGTGAGCTCGCCAAGGAACAGGACATGCCTCCCAAATACCTGGAGAACATCCTGCTCCAGATGCGCCGCGCCGGCCTCGTGCGCGGCCAGCGGGGTCCCGAGGGCGGCTACGTGCTGGCCCGGCCCGCCGCGAACATCTCGCTCGCCGACGTGATCAGGGCCGTGGACGGGCCGCTGGCCAACGTGCGCGGCGAGCGTCCCGAACATGTCGGCTACCGGGGCCCGGCCGAGTCGTTGCAGCAGGTGTGGATCGCGTTGCGCGCCACCGAGCGGGCCATCCTGGAGGAGGTCACGCTCGAACAGGTCGCCTCGGGCAGCCTTCCCGAGCGCGTCCGCCAGCTCGCCGCCGACCCCGCCGCCTGGGACTGACCGCCGCGCCGGGCACTGGCCGCGGGCGCCCTCGGGCCCGTGGCCGCCGCCCCGGCCGGAGGACGGGTACCTAGACTGGAGGGATGCCCGAGGGAGACGCCGTCTACCGCACCGCTGCGCGCCTGCGCGGCGCGCTCGACGGCCGCGTGCTGACCAGGTCGGACTTCCGCGTCCCGCGGCACGCCACCGCCGACCTGAGGGGCCGGGCGGTGCTCACCACGGTCTCCAGGGGCAAGCATCTGCTGACCCGGGTCGAGGGCGGCCTGACCGTGCACACCCACCTGCGCATGGACGGAAGCTGGCGGGTCATGCCCGCGGGGCGGCGCACGGCCGGCGGCGACCAGGTGCGGCTGATCCTGGCCAACGAGGAGTGGCAGGCGGTGGGGATCAAGCTCGGCATGGTCGACCTGGTCACGACCGCCGACGAGCCGCGGCTGGTGGGGCACCTGGGGCCTGACCTGCTGGGCGCCGACTGGGATCCGGGCGAGGCCGTACGAAGGCTACGAGCGGCACCGGACAGGACGATCGGCGAAGCGCTGCTCGATCAGCGCAACCTGGCGGGGATCGGCACGATCTATCGCGCCGAGACCCTGTTCCTGCGCGGGATCTGGCCGTGGCGGAAGGTCGGGGAGATCGAGGATCTCGAAGGGCTCGTCACGCTGGCCCACCGGCTGCTGGAGGCCAACAAGGGGCATGGCGGCACGGTGACGACAGGTGATCGCCGCCCGGCGAACCAGACCTGGGTCTACGGCAGGGCAGGGAGACCCTGTCGCCGATGCGGCACGCGCATCAGCCGCGGGGAGATGGGGGCACAGCCACAGGAAAGGCTGATCCTGTGGTGTGGTGGCTGCCAGCCGCGTTAGGCCGCCACCATGTCCTTGACCTCGGGGAAGACGGTGTCGCCGATCGAGCCGGGAACCGTCTCGGCAAGGGGCAGACGCTCGTGCTCGGGCATGTCGGCCAGCACAGGCGCGGCCTGGAGCTCCGCCAGCGCGAACTGGTCGGAAACCTCACGCAACACCTGCGAGAGCGGCACACCGAGAGCACCGCAAATGGACGCGAGCAGCTCGGACGAGGCTTCCTTCTGGCCGCGTTCGACCTCGGAAAGATAGCCGAGCGAGACACGCGCCAGCGTGGACACCTCGCGTAGCGTGCGCCCCTGACGCACCCGCAACCGCCTCAGCACGTCACCGAGCAGCTGACGCAGCAGAATCATCTGTCGCTCCCTCCCCGGCGTGGATGTCTTCACCACGCCCCGCGCGATCGGATCGTGCCGCACATTGGTCTTCTTGGCTTCGTACATACTCCTCGCCGTCATCATGGGGCGTCGCCGCCCCGGGTCTGCCGCTCGTGCCTGGTCGCGCGACTCATCAGGCCCGCCTGCCGGGCGCTCGGTGCTTGCAGTTGGCTCACGGACCTCACTCACAGCTCCACCGTACCCGTATCCATCGACACCGCGTCAGACCGTGCTTCGCATGTTCGCTCGGGACGTAACACGGTAATCATCCGGAATGTTCCCCTTTGTTGGCCTTCAGCACACCTGCAAGGAGATCGACTGCCTCGTGCACCGTCCTTACCCGGATACGTTCGCGCGACCCCTCAAGGCTCAACGCCCGCACCAGGTTCTCCCCGTCCGGGCCGTGGACCGCGGCGTACACCAGGCCCACGGGCTTTCCGTCCTGCGGTTCCGGGCCGGCCACACCCGTCACGGCCAGCCCGTATCCCGCCCCGCACACCCGGGCGACCCCTTCGGCCATCGCCGCGGCCACCTCGGGATGCACGGCCCCCTCGCGCCGCAGCAGCTCGCCGGGCACGCCCAGCAGATCGCGCTTGAGATCGGTGGCGTAGGAGATCACCCCGCCCCGGTACGCCTTGGACGCCCCCGGGACCGACGTGAACGCGGCCCCGATGAGCCCGCCGGTCAGCGACTCGGCCACCGCCACGGTGGCGTCCTGCCGCACCAGCAGGGCCAGAACCTCGGCCACGTCCGCCATCGCTCAGATCACTCCCCACGCGCCCGTCTGGCCACCTGGCGCAGCTTGACCGCCCGTACGAGATAGTCGACGCCCGTCGCGACGGTGACGACCAGCGCCGCGCCCATCACCACCCATCGCAGCGGGTCGGGCACCCCCGGCAGGATGTAGAGCACGATGGCGGCGATCTGCAGCACGGTCTTGACCTTGCCGCCGTAGCTGGCCGGGATGACCGCGTGCCGCAGCAGCACCAGCCGGAGCAGGGTGATGCCCAGCTCGCGGCCCAGGATCACGATCGTGACCCACCACGGCAGCTCGTCGAGGATCGACAGGCACACCAGCGCCGCGCCGGTGAGCGCCTTGTCGGCGATCGGGTCGGCGATCTTGCCGAAATCGGTGATCAGCCCGTAGCGGCGGGCCAGCTCGCCGTCGAGATGGTCGGTGATCGAGGCGACCCCGAACACCCCCAGGGCGGCCAGCCGCCAGCCGGTGCCGGGCAGGAACAGGCATGCGACGAAGAAGGGGACGAGCGCCAACCGGAGGACCGTGAGGACGTTGGCGATGTTCCACGGGCTTACCACGCGGCGCTCGTCCCTGGTCATGGACTGGCCTTGATGCGCGCGATCAGGTCAACCCCCTCGGCGTCGACCACGACCGCGCGCACGATCTGTCCCTTGACCAGGCCGATGCCCTGGACCGTCACCGAGCCGTCGACCTCCGGGCCCTGGTGGGCGGCCCGGCCCTCGTAGCCGCCGTCTCCCAGGTCGTCGTCGATGAGCACGTCGACCTCCGTGCCGATGCGCTCCTCCGCGCGCTGGGCGGTCAGCTCCTCGGCCAGCTCGGTGAGCACGCGCACGCGCTCGTCGATGACCTCCTGGTCGAGCTTGCCCGGCAGGTTGGCCGCCTCGGTGCCGTCTTCGTCGGAGTAGCCGAACACGCCGATCACGTCGAGCCTGGCCTGCTCCAGGAAGCCGACCAGCTCGCCGAACTCCTCCTCGGTCTCGCCCGGGAAGCCCACGATGAAGTTGGAGCGCACGCCCGCCTCGGGAGCGCCCTTGCGCACGCTCTCCAGGAGGCCGAGGAAGCGCTCGGGGTCGCCGAAGCGGCGCATCCGGCGCAGGACGCCGCCGCTGGCGTGCTGGAAGGACAGGTCGAAGTAGTCGGCCACGCCCTCGGTGGCGGTGATGACGTCGATCAGCCCCGGCCGCAGCTCGGCGGGCTGCAGGTAGCTGACCCGCACCCGGTCGATCCCCGGGACGGCGGCGAGCTGCGGCAGCAGCTTCTCCAGCGCCCGCAGGTCGCCCAGGTCCTTGCCGTAGGAGGTGGAGTTCTCCGAGACCAGGACGAGCTCGCGCACGCCGCGATGAGCCAGCCAGTCGGCCTCGGCGAGCAGCTCGTCGGGGTTGCGCGAGACGTAGGCCCCGCGGAAGGCCGGGATGGCGCAGAACGTGCAGCGCCGGTCGCAGCCGGAGGCCAGCTTGAGCGAGGCGACCGGGCTCTCGTCGAGGCGCTTGCGCAGCACGCGCGGGCCGCTGGCGGGCGCGAGCCCGTCGGGCAGCTCGCCGTGGCCCGGGATGCCGGTCTTGGGCGCGCTGCCGCGCTCGACCGGCGAGATGGGCAGCAGCGTGCGGCGGTCGCGCGGCGTGTGCGGCTTGAGCGGACGCCCGGCCAGCACGTCGTCGAGCCGGCCGCCGATCTCGGTGTAGTCGTCGAAGGAGATGACGGCGCTCGCCTCGGGCAGTGCCTCGGCCAGCTCGTTGCCGTAGCGCTCGGCCATGCAACCCGCGGCCACCACCTTCGCCCCGGAGTCGGCGGCGGCGAGCAGCGTGTCGATGGAGTCTTTCTTGGCCGAGTCAATGAAGCCACACGTGTTGACGACGACGACGTCGGGGTCGTCGTCGCCCAGCTGCCAGCCGGCAGCCTCAAGTCGCGCGGCCAGCTCCTCGGAGTCGACCTCGTTGCGCGCGCAGCCCAGGGTGATCAGCGATGCGGTTCGGCGGGATGACATGGTGAACACTACGGTATCGGGAGTTGGCCACCACCTGATGCACGGCCTCCCCGCCGGACTACCGCGGAGGCGACGCGTCGAGGCCGAACGAGCGGGTCACCATCTCCCCCCGGCCCCCGAGTTTGTCCACCTTCTTGCCGTTGACCTGCAAGGACACGGCACTCGCGTCACCGAGAAGCAGGCTGACCTTCTCGGCGGCCCGCCACGTCGAGCTGTCCCCGGCCTTCAACATCCCGGCGAAGAGCATCCGGCCCTGACCGTCGCGCACGTTGACGTACGACGTACGCCTGGCCTGGATCTTCAGGGTGACCATGCCCTTGCCCGTTTTGCCCTTGCCCGCGGCGGCCCTGGGCCCCTCGGTGATGGGCGTGTTCGGCGGCACGCTCGGCTTGGGCGTGATGGCGTGCACGTCGGCGGTGCGCACCTGGTCGCTCGCGCCGCCGAGCACGCGCACCGTGCCGAACACCACCACGACGGCCAGCGCCACGCCGAGCGCCATCGTCCAGTTGGGCCCGCGGCGCTCGCGCAGGGCGAGCGTGCGGTCGGCCTGGAACACCGCGGCGGCGCGGACGGGCTGCGGCGCCCCGCCGTGTTGCTGGTCGAACAGGTGGACCGTGGCCTCGGGATCGAGCCCGACGACCTTGGCGATGGCCTTGACGTGGCCGCGGGCGTAGAACGCGCCCCCGCACTGGTCGTAGTCCTCCTGCTCCATCCGGTTGATGATCGTTTCTCTGATCCGGGTCGCCGCGCTGACCTGCGCGACCGTCATTCCCGCCGCCTGCCTGGCCGCTGCCAGCATGGCCCCGATGCTCTGTTCCTGCACAGCGAACGCCTCCCCACCACGACAGTGCGTAGTGGTTCATATTCAATCAGTTATCGCCGTGGAACCGTGCATTGGGGTCATTCGCCACGCAGGTCGGCCAGCAGGCCGGGCAGATCGTCCGGTTTCACCAGCACTTCCCGGGCCTTGGAGCCCTCGCTGGGGCCCACCACGTTGCGGCTCTCCAGCAGGTCCATCAGCCGTCCGGCCTTGGCGAAGCCGACGCGCAGCTTGCGCTGCAACATCGAGGTCGAGCCGAACTGGGTGGTCACGATCAGCTCGGCGGCCTGGATCAGCAGGTCGAGGTCGTCGCCGATCTCCTCGTCGATCTCCCGCTTGACCGGCGCGGCGGCCACGTCGTCGCGGTACTCGACCTGCATCTGCTCCTTGCAGTGCGTGACGATCTCGGCGATCTCCTTCTCCGAGACGAACGCGTTCTGGATCCGGATGGGCTTGCTCGCGCCCATCGGCAGGAACAGCGCGTCGCCCTGGCCGACCAGCTTGTCGGCGCCCGGCTGGTCGAGGATGACCCGCGAGTCGGTCAGCGACGACACCGCGAAGGCCAGCCTGGACGGCACGTTGGCCTTGATCAGGCCGGTGACGACGTCGACCGAGGGCCGCTGGGTGGCGATCACCAGGTGGATGCCTGCCGCGCGGGCGAGCTGCGTGATGCGCACGATCGAGTCCTCGACGTCGCGCGGGGCCACCATCATGAGGTCGGCCAGCTCGTCCACGATCACCAGCAGGTACGGGTACGGCTGGTAGACCCGCTCGCTGCCCGGCGGCGGCACCAGCTTGCCCGCGCGCACGGCCTTGTTGAACTCGTCGACGTGCCGGAAGCCGCTGGCGGCCAGGTCGTCGTAGCGGCGGTCCATCTCGCCCACGACCCATTCCAGGGCCTCGGCGGCCTTCTTCGGGTTGGTGATGATGGGCGTGATGAGGTGCGGGATGCCCTCGTAGACGCTGAGCTCGACGCGCTTGGGGTCGACCAGCACCATGCGCACCTCGTCGGGGGTGGAGCGCATGAGGATGCTGGTGATGAGGCCGTTGACGCAGACCGACTTGCCGGCGCCGGTCGCGCCCGCGATGAGCAGGTGGGGCATCTTGGCGAGGTTGGCGACGATGGTGCGGCCCTCGACGTCCTTGCCCAGGCCCACGATCATCGGGTGGTGGTCGGCCTGGGCCACCTGGGAGCGCAGCACGTCGCCGAGCGCGACCAGGTCCTTGTCGGCGTTGGGGATCTCGACGCCGATGGCCGACTTGCCGGGGATCGGGGACAGGATCCGGACGTCGGCCGACTTGACGGCGTAGGCGATGTTCTTGGTGAGGGCGGTGACCTTCTCCACCTTGACCGCCGGGCCCAGCTCGATCTCGTAGCGGGTGACCGTCGGGCCGCGGGTGAAGCCGATCACCTGCGCGTCGATGGAGAACTGCTCCAGCACGCTGGTCAGCGCGTTGACCACGGTCGTGTTGGCCTTGGTCTGCGGCTTGGGCGCGGTGCCCGGCTTGAGGAACTGCAGGTCGGGCAGGCTGTACGGGCCCGCCTGCGGCGACAGCACGAGCTGCTCGACCTTGCGCGGCGCGGGCGTGGGCTCCGGCGGCTCCGGCCGGCGCTCCGGCACGGACGGCTCCTCGTCCGCGGGCCCGTCGACGAGCCCGGGGACGATCTCCGGCGAGTGGTCGGCCAGCTTGTCCTTCTCGGCCAGGACCGGCGTGTCGTACGGCTTGACCGTCTCGGCGCCCTCGGCCTCCGCCTTCTTGGCCCGCGGCCGGCGCTTGGCGGGCTCGCGCGGTGCGAGCGGCTCGGCGTGCCGCTCGAACAGCATGTGCCGCAGCTCCGACAGCCGCTCGGGGATGCGGTGGACGGGCGTGGCGGTGATCACCAGCACGCCGAACCCGGACAGGAGCAGCAGCAGCGGGATCGTGATCCAGGACGGCAGGATGCTCATCGGCGGCGCCGACACGATGAACCCGATCATGCCGCCGGCGGCCGACACCTTGTCCATGCCCTGCCCCTGGCCCGCCGGGTAGGGGGTGTCGTTGGCCACGTGGATGACGCCGAGCACGCCGACCATGAGCGCGCTCCACCCGATGACCATGCGGCCGGTGTCGGCGTTCTGGTCGGGGTGGCGCAGGTAGCGCCAGGCCAGCAGGCCCAGCAGCAGCGGCAGCGCCCAGGCCAGCGAGCCGAACACGGCGTGCACGACGGTGTTCACGACGCCGGAGACCGTGCCCTCGGGGTTGCGCCAGGTCATCGCGGCCAGCACGATCGCGCCGGCCAGCACCGACAGGCCCACGCCGTCGCGCCGGTGTGCGGGGTCGAGCTCGCGGGCGTTCTTGCCGAGCGCGCGGGCGGTGCTGCCGATGCCGTTGGCGAGCAGCATCCACAGCCCGACGATCAGCTTGCCGATCATCGTGAAGACCCAGCTGATGGGGTCGGGATGGGTGACGGAGGACTTGCGGCCGGAGCTCGCGGCCTTCGGCCTCGGTCGCCCCGCCGCCGTGGCCGGCCGCTTCGCGGGGGTCGATCGAGGCGAGGTCGACCGCTTCGCCGGCCCCTTCGATGCGCTTTTCGGCGTACGGGTGGCCATGATGCCAAAGGTACGTCGGAGACGGCGTCGCACGCGCGGAGACGCGCCGTGCGCCCGAAATGTCCGACTGTATTCATATAGATGACTGATCACGTTCAGTGGCGTCGTGCATCGTCGGCGGTCATGACGTACACGCTGATCCATCTGACCGACGTCCATGTCGTGCCCGAGGGGCCGCTGCACGGCTCGGCGGACCCGGTGGGCGCCCTGCGGGCCGCGCTGGCCGCCGTCCTGGCCTCCGGGACGGAGGTGGCCGCCGTCGTTCTGTCGGGAGACCTGGCCGACCAGGGGGACCTGGCCTCGTACCGGCTGCTGGAGGAGGCGGTCGGGCAGGCCGCGCGGGCGCTCGGCGCGGTCGTGGTGACCGCCATGGGCAACCACGACGAGCGCGCGGCCTTCCGCGCGGGCCTGGCCGGGCTGAACGCCGCCGCCCGCCCGCGCGCCGCGGACGGCCCCTGGGACGCCGTCACGATGGCGGGCGGCCTGCGGCTGGTCGCGCTGGACACCTCCGTGCCCGGCCGGCACCACGGCGAGCTCGACGACGACCAGCTCGCCTGGCTGGCGGACACGCTCGCCACGCCCGCGCCCGACGGCAGCGTGCTGGTGCTGCACCACCCGCCGATCCCGAGCGTGCTGCCCCTCATGGACGGCATCGGCCTGCGCGAGCCCGAACGGCTGGCCCGCGTGCTGGCGGGGACGGACGTGCGGCTCGTGCTGGCCGGTCACACGCACAGCGCGAGCGCCGGCACGCTGGCCGGCATCCCGGTCTGGGTGGGCCCCGGCAGCGCCTACGCCGCCGACACCATGCCCCCGGCGGGGCGCACGCGGGCGCTGCCGCTGCAGGCGTTCACCCGCGTGGACCTCGGCCCGTCAGGGGCGCTCGCCACGCTCGTGCCGCTGTCGGCCGCGCCGCCGGTCTACGAGCTGGACACCGAGGTCCTGCTCAGTCATATCGGGTGACGAACGAGATCATGTCGCCGCGGCAGCGCCGCTCGACGTGACACAGGGGCTGCCCGTCATGCGTGAGCAGCCCCTCCCGCACCAGCACCGCCTCGCCCGCCTGCATCTCCAGCATGCTCTGGTCGTGCAGATCGGCGGGCTCGGCCGAGATGGCGTGCCAGGCGTAGCGGTAGGCGTGGCCGGCGGCCTCCAGCGAGGCCAGCACGCCCGCCTTGAGGTCGAGGCGCAGCCCGGCCAGCTCGGGGGCCAGGCGGTAGCGGCTGAGCACGCAGGGCCGCTCGGCGTTGCGGAGCAGGGTGGTGATCTCGTGCACGACGCCGCCGGGCAGCCGCAGGTGACCGGCCGCCACCGGATGCGCCGCCTCGGCGCGCTCCACGACCCGCTCGCCGCCACCGAACACGCCGGCCATGCCCGCGATGTCCGAAGGGCGGTGGCGGCGCGTCTCGGGGTCGACGGAGACCTCGATCCGGCGCGGCGCCCGCCTGACGAAGCTCCCGAGCCCCTGCCGGGTCTCGACCAGGCCGGCCTTGCGCAGCTCCACCATCGCCTGGCGGGCGGTCAGCCGGTGGACGCCGTAGCGCTCGGCCAGCGCGTCCTCGGTCGGCAGGCGCTCGCCCGGCGCCAGTTCGCCCGACTCGATGGACCTGCCGAGGACTTGGGCGATCTCCCGGTAGCGGGCTTGTCGTGGCACGTGAACACCTTAAAGGTGCCGCAGGGTTCATCCTCCGGCCACATGCGGGCAGCCTTTCCGCAGATCGTCCACTCATATATATGACCCATGCCCCTCCTGAACCTCCGGGACGTCGCCACCGCGACCTCCCTGCGTCCGGGCGTGCTCTACCGCTCGGCGCAACCGCACACCCTCACCCCCGAGGACGCCCGGCTGGTCGCCGGCCTGCGGCTCATCGCCGACCTGCGCGGCGACGACGAGCGCCGGCCCGGCGACTGGGCCGGCGCCCTCGACGGCGCGGTCCGGCACGCCGCGCTCGGCGCCGGCGGCGACTCCTCCCCCGCCCGGCTCGCGGCGCTGCCCGCCGACCTGGACCTCGGCGACCTGTACGTCGGCCTCCTCCACCACCGGGCCGCCTGGTTCGCCGGGGTGGTCGCCGAGATCGCCGACGGCCTGCCCGCGCTCGTGCACTGCGCGGCCGGCAAGGACCGGACCGGCATGGTCGTGGCCCTCGTCCTCGACCTGCTCGGCGTGGACCACGAGGCCATCGTGCGCGACTACGCCCTGACCGCGCGGGCGCTGCCCGACGTCCTGGCCATGCTCGGCCTGTCGAGCGCTTCCGGGACGGCCGGAGGCGTGCCGGCGGCGCTGCTCGACGCGCCCGAGAGCGCGATGCGCACCTTCCTGGCCGCCCTGGACGACCTGGGCGGCGCCGAGACGTTCCTGCTCGCCCACGGCCTCACCGCGGCCCGGATCCGGCGGCTGCGCGCCGCCCTGCTGCCATGACGCTCATCCGGGAGCCGGTACGCCTGCGCCGCGGCCTGGTCGCCGCCATCGGCCTGGCCGAGCTCTGCTACGCCGCCGCCGGCGCGCTGCCCCTCGTCCTCGGGCTGGGGCTGAAGATCCAGGAGATCGCCCCGGCGGGCAAGGAGACCACGCTCGGCCTGGTCACCGCCCTCGGCGGCGTGGCCACCGTGATCGCCAACCCGGTCTCGGGCCACCTGTCGGACCGGACCGCCGGCCGGTACGGCATGCGCCGCCCCTGGATCCTCGGCGGCTCGCTCACCGGCCTGGCCGGCCTGCTCGTGCTGGCCACGGCCGGTTCCGTGCCCCTGGTCGCGCTCGGCTGGATCGTCGCCGTCTGCGGCTACCAGGCCATGGTCGCCGGCCTGACCGCCACGGTCGTGGACCAGTTCCCGCCCGAGCGCCGGACGCGGGTCGCCGGCGTGTTCTCGATGTGCAACATCGTCGGCGTCGTGCCCGCGATGGTGGTCGCCCAGGTGTTCAAGGACTCGCTGGTCACGGCGTTCGCGGTGTGCGGGGCGCTGGCCGTGGCCGCCGCGCTCGCGCTGTGGGTCGTGCTGCCGGACCGCCGGCTCGACCCGGCCGGGCGGCGGCCGGTGAGCCTGCGCAGCCTGGCCTCGGCGCTGCTGGTGCTGCCCGCCGGAGCGCGCGACTTCCGCCTGCTGTGGATCCAGCGGGTGCTGGTCAGCATCGGGTTCGCGCTGATCTCGTCGTACTCGCTCTACTACCTGCAGAGCCGCCTGGCGATGCCGACCGCGGCCGCGACCGCGCTGGTGGGCCTGACGACGATCGTCAGCACGCTGCTGTCCGGCCTGCTGGCCTACCTCGGCGGGCGCTGGGCGGCCCGAATCGGCAGGGGGCGGCCGTTCGTCCTGTGGGCGACCGTGGTCCTGGCCGCCATGCTGCTGCTCAAGGCGGCGACCGCGAGCGTGGCCGTCGTGGTGCTGGTGGCCGTGGTCTCGGGGGCGGCGACCGGCGTCTACTACGCCGTCGACCTCGGCATGGTGACCCAGGTGCTGCCCGACGAGCGCGAGGCCGGGCGCTTCCTGGGCGCGTTCGCGATGGCCAAGCACCTGCCGTCGGCGATCGCGCCCGCGCTCGCGCCGGTGCTGCTCGGCGTCGGCGGCGACCCCTTCGCCCCCGGGCCCAACTACTTCCTGCTCTTCCTGGCCTGCGCGGTCGTGACGGCCGCCGCGGCGCCGTTGGTCGGCCTTCTGCGGGACGTGCGTTAGCCGGGAGCACCTTCTTCACAACCGGAGGTATCAACGGCACCCATCTGACACTCTGACTGTGACCGAACTGCCACAACGAGTGATGTTCTAGGACGCACAGTGGACACGACCAGAGTGTCGAGCACAGCCTTCGACGGCACTCCGCACGCCCCGGCGCACGCGCGCCGCTTCATCCGCCAGGTGCTCGGCGAGTGGCGCCTGGGCCACCTGGCGGAGGACGCGGTGCTGCTGACCAGCGAGCTCGTCACCAACGCCGTGGTGCACGCGGGCACCGGCATCGAGCTGACCTGCCGCCTCGACGTCGCGGCGAGCCCGGCCAGGCTGGAGATCGAGGTCGACGACCACCGCCCCGGCAGGCCGGTCCCGACCCCCGAGGCCATGTCCACCGACCCCGCGCGCACGTCCGGGCGCGGGCTGGCGCTGGCCGCCATGCTGGCCGACGCCTGGGGCGTCACCTACACCAGGACCGCCAAACGGGTGTGGGTCCGCATGGAGCTGACCGACGGGCCCGACCACCAGGAGGTCATGGTCGGCACGCCGGGCCTGGCGCCGGCCACCGTGGCCGCGCCCATCGAGGGGCTGCACGTCGGGGTGCTGCTCGCCGACGGCGACGGGACCGTGCTGTCGTGGAACTCCGAGGCCGAGCACCTGCTGGGCTGGACGTCCGGGCAGGCGGTGGGCAGGCCGCTGGCCGACCTGGTGGCCTGGCGCGGCCACGGCCCGTACGCGATGTCCCTGGCCGGCACCCTGTCCCTGGGCCGCTGGCGGGGCGAGGCGCGCATGCGCCACCTCGACGGCCGGCTGATCCCCGTCTACGTCTCCCACGTGCGCAGCCGCGGCGGCCCGGAGGACCGGCGGTCGATCTGGATGATGGTGGCCGGCGACCACCGCTACGTGCTGACGCCGCCGGCCGCGCCGCTGCGCAGGGAGGCCGGGCGGCGGATCAAGGACCTGCTCGACCGGGACATGCCCTTCACGGAGCTGCTGGACACCATCGCGCGGATCGTCCAGACCAGCAGCGGCGGCGACGCGGCGTACGTGCTGCTGGCCGCCGAGGGCGGCGACCGGTTCGGCGTGGCGGCGGGCGCGGGCGCGACGGCGGGGCTGGTCGGCGTGCTGGCCGCGGGCGTGTTCGGCCCCGACGGCAGGACGCCGTCGATGATCGACGACCTGCTGGCCGGCGACGTCGAGCTGGCCCAGCAGCTACGGGCCAGGTCGCTGGCGTGCGCGCCGATGAGCGTGGGCGGTGAGGTGACCGGCTACATCGTGGTGACCGCGGCCCAGCCGGGCCGCTTCGACCAGGAGCTCACGGTCAGCCTGCAGCACATCGCCGACCAGGTGGCCGTGCCGGTGCAGCGCGAGCGGCTGGCCGAGCGCGAGCGCGCCCACCGGGGCCGGCTGTCGTTCCTGGCCGAGGCGGGCGAGCTGCTGGCCGGGGTGCACGACGAGGAGCTGATCGCCGCGCTGACCGCGCAGCTCGTCGTGCCCAAGATCGCGACGTGGGCGGCGGTCTACCTGACCGACCTGGCGGGCATGACCAGGCTCGCCCACGTCTGGCACAGCGAGGAGCGCTACAACGCCAACCTGCGCAGGTCGCTGCCGGCGATCCCGCGCACCGCGCTCGACGAGGTGAGCTGGCCGGTCGGCCCCGAGACGGTGCTGTCGTTCCCGCTGCTCACGCAGGGCAGGTCGCACGGCGCGCTGGTGATCGGCCGCGCCGAGCCGACCCTGCCGCTGGAGCTGGCCGACCTGCTGGCCGACCTGTGCCGGCTGGTCGCGCTCAACCTGCACACCGCCATGCTGTACGCCCGCCAGGCGACCACCTCCCGGGTGCTGCAGCGCAGCCTGCTGCCCATGCGGGTGGCCCCCATGCCGGGCCTGGAGTCGGCGGTCGTCTACGAGCCGGCCGAGGAGGGCGCCGACGTCGGCGGCGACTTCTACGACCTGTTCACCGTCTCCGACCACTGGTGCTTCGCCCTCGGCGACGTGTGCGGCAGCGGCCCCGAGGCGGCCGCGGTGACCGGCCTGGCCCGGCACGCCGTCCGGCTGCTGGCCAAGGAGCACTACACGGTGGCCGACATCCTCGACCGGCTCAACCAGGCCCTGCTGGAGGAGGGCGACGACGGCCGGTTCCTCAGCCTGCTGTGCGGCGAGCTGATCCCGCTGCCCCAGGGCGGCGCGCTGTGCACGATCGCGTCGGCCGGGCACCCGCCGCCGCTGCTGCTGCGCGCCGACGGCGCGGTGGACACGGTGGCCGCGCCGCAACTGCTGCTCGGCGTCGAGGCCGGCGCCAGGTTCTACGTCGAGACGTTCGAGCTGGCGCCGGAGGAGGTGCTGCTGTGCGTCACCGACGGCGTGACCGAGCGACGCGACGGCGACCGGCTGCTCGACGACGACGACGGCCTGTCGGCGCTGCTGTCCACCTGCCGCGGCCTGAGCGCCCACGCGGTGGCCGAACGCGTGCGGCACGCGGTCGAGACGTTCGCCCAGGAGCCGTCGCACGACGACGTGGCGCTGCTGGTCATCAAGGCCGCGACGGAGCTGCGCGGGGTCAGGCCGTGAAGCGGTAGGTGGTGGAGGAGGTGTGGCGCTCGCCGGGCCGCAGCACGGTGGAGGGGAAGTGCGGCTGGTTCGGCGAGTCGGGGAAGTGCTGGGTCTCCAGGCACAACCCGGCGAACGGCCCGTACGGCGTGGCCACCCCGTCGAGCATGCCGCCCGTGTAGAACTGCACGCCCGGCTCGGTGGTGGTCACCCGCATGGTCAGGCCGCCCGCGCTGACCTCGATGTCGCCGTCGAGCACGTAGCAGTGGTCGTAGGCGCCGCCCATCCGCTCGCCCACCGCGTGCGGCTCGGTGAAGTCGAAGGGGGTGCCCTTGACCGGCGCGAGCTCCCCCGTGGGGATCTTGCCGTCGTCCACCGGGAGGTAGTGGGCGGCCTCCAGCCTGACCACGTGGCCGAGCACGTCGCCGCCGCCGGCCAGGTTGAAGTAGGAGTGGTTGGTGAGGTTGAGCACGGTCGGCGCGTCGGTCTCGGCGGCGTAGTCGAGGCGGAGGGCGTCGTCCTCCAGGGTGTAGGTGACCGAGGCGGTGAGCGTGCCGGGGTAGCCCTGGTCGCCGTCGGGGCTGGTCAGTTCGAGGGTGACGGAGGCGGGGGTGCGGGCGGTGACCGTCCACACCTTGCCGTCGAAGCCCTCGGCGCCGCCGTGCAGGCTGTTGGGGCCGTTGTTGACCGGCAGGCGGTGCTCGCGGCCGTCGAGGGTGAAACGGCCGCCGGCGATGCGGTTGCCGTAGCGGCCGACCACGGCGCCGAAGTAGCGGCTGCGGGTTCGGTAGTCCTCCAGCGTGTCCAGGCCCAGCACGACGTCGAGGCCGGCGACCTCCAGCGAGCGCAGGACGGCGCCGTAGGTCAGCACCTCGGCGCGCAGCCGTCCGGACGACAGCTCCACGCGCTCGACGGTCTGCCCCGACGGCAGCGTTCCGAAGATCATGATTGGGCCCTTCCCGTGGACTCGCGGACGATGAGGCCGGTGTCCAGGTTGATCACCGCGCCCTCGCCCTCTGACTGCAACAGCAGGTCGACCGCCATCCGCCCGGCCACCGCGGCGGGCATCGCCACCGTGGTGAGCTTGGGCCGGCCGAGCCGCCCCGGCAGGATGTCGTCGAACCCGATCACGCTGATCCGGCCCGGCACCTCGACGTCCATCGCGGTGAGCCCTTCGATGAGGCCGAGCGCGACGAGGTCGTTGTAGGCCAGCACGCCGGTCGCCCCGCAGGCGGCCACCTCCGGCGCCACGGCCAGGCCGCCGGACTCGGTGGGCTGGTTGGGGCCGAAGAAGAGCAGGTCGAGGCCCGGCATCTCGGCCGCGGCGGCCTGCATCTCGTTGCTGGTCCACGATCCGGGCGGGCCGGACAGCAGGGCGATCCTGCGGTGGCCGAGCCCGGCCAGGTGCTCCAGCGCGAGCCTGGCGCCCTTGCCGACGTCCATCAGCACCGCGGGCATGCCCTTGATCCGCCGGTTGACCAGCACGAACGGCACGTCCTCCGCCAGGCGTTCGATCATCCGGTTGGACAGCCGGGGGCTGCACAGCAGCACGCCGTCCACCTGCTTGGCGAACGTGCGGATCAGCTCCTCCTCGACCCGCGGATCCTCGTCGGTGTCGGCCACGAAGACGTGGTAGTCGCGCCCCCGCGCCTGCGCCTGCGCGGCCTTGATCAGCGGCGGGAAGAAGGGGTTGGCGATGTCGGCGACGATCAGGCCGAGGTTGAACGTGCGGCCGGTGGTCAGCGCCCTGGCCGCCCTGTTGGGCCGGTAGCCGAGGTCGTCGGCGGCGGCCAGCACCCGGTTCCGCGTAGCAGGATTGACCAGGTGCGGCGCCGAGAACGTGCGCGAGACGGTCGACACGTGCACGCCGCAGGCGCGGGCGACGTCTTTGATCGTCACCGACATGGCCGTCCTCCTTGCAAGCGGTTGCCAAAGCCAACCTTGACCTTCGACGGTCCCGGCGTCAAGGTTCCTGCAACCGTTTGCCTACCAGGAGCCGCCGAGTTCGTTGAGCGTGAACACCCCGCCGGCGCGGTCGTGCACCGGGTCCGACAGGTCGGGCTCGCCGTGCTCGGCGAGGAGGGCGGCCGCCTGGGGCTCTGAGTCGTCGCGGGGCTCGTAGCCGAGGCGGCGGGCCTCCGCCAGCGACCACCACCGGCGGGCGTTGCCGGAGACGCCCCAGACGACGTGGTAGCCGGGCGCGACCAGCGCGGCCTCCACCAGGCGGGCGAGGTCGCCGGGCGAGATCCAGGTGGCCAGGCCGCGGGTGTCGGCCGAGCCCTCGTTGCAGGTGCCGAGCCTGATCACGGTCACGTTCATGCCGAACCGGTCGTGGTACAGGCTGCCCAGGGCCTCCATGACGACCTTGCTGACGCCGTAGAAGGTGTCGGGACGCGGGAAGGCGTAGTCGGGCAGGTCGGAGCCGTCCCGCGGCCTGGTGTGGAAGCCGGCCGCGTGATGGCTGCCCATGAGCACCAGGTGCCGCACGCCCTCGTTCCTGGCGGCCTCCATGAGGACCTGGGTGCCGTGGACGTTGGCGCGGACGATGTCCTCCCACGGGTGCTCGCGGCTCTGGCCGCCCAGGTGGAGGACGGCGTCCACGCCCTTCACGGCCTCGGCCACGGCCGCGCGGTCGGCCAGGTCGGCGCCCGCCCATTCCTCGTCCGGGCCCGGCTCGACCGGCCGGAGGTCGGAGAGCCGCAGCGTACGGCCTGGACGGGCGAGCCGGGGACGGAGCAGCGTGCCGACTTTTCCCGCGGCGCCGGTCATCAGAATGCGCATGCCCACCGTTGTACACAATTCTGATTCAAATTCACATACTTGAATATTGACCGCCTTGTCCCGCAATAGTTACCTTCACAGGAACAAGTTCATACACACGACACGTGTCCACGTATGTGAACGGGAGGCGGTCTGATGTCACGCCGTTTGCTGGGGGCCGCCCTCGCCGCGGCCCTGGCCGCAACGCTGACGGGCTGCGGTTCCGGGGGATCGAGCACGAACGACACACTGGAGATCTGGATCAGGCAGGCGCCCGACTCCGACTCCGCGAAGACGGCGGTGAAACTCGCCGACGCATTCACCAAGGCCGCGGGGGTCAGGACCAAAGTCGTCGCGCTCTTCGACGACTTCGAGACGAAACTCAACCAGCAGGCCGCCCAGAAGGCGCTTCCCGACATCGTCATCAACGACACCGCCCAACTCGGCAACATGCATTCGCAGGGCTGGCTGCAGGAGGTCGACAAGGGCCGGCTGGCCGGCGGCGACCAGCTCTCGGACCTGGCCTGGAAGGCGGCCACCGGCTCCGACGGCAAGTTCTACGGCGCGCCCTTCTCCGCGCAGGCCTTCGCGCTCATCGTGCGCAAGGACTGGCGGGAGAAGCTCGGCATGCGACCGCCGGCGACCTGGGCCGACCTGGCCGCGCTGGCCCGCGCCTTCACCGAGAAGGACCCGGACGGTGACGGACGGCAGGACACCGCGGGCCTCGTGATCCCGGCCGGCACCAAACGCGGCTACGCCTCCTGGTACGCCTCCTCCCTCATCTACGCCAACGGCGGCGACTTCGTGAAGCCCACCGGCCCCGGCAGGTTCGCCGCGATGACGGACGACCCCAGGACCGTCGAGGCCGTCCAGTTCCTCCAGGACCAGTTCTGCAAGAGCAAGACCGTCAATCCGGGCGCGGTGAGCAACGACACCACCGTCACGCACGAGGTGTTCGAGAAGGGACAGGGCGGCATCTACCTGGTCGGGCCGTACGTGCTGGCCCGGTTCGTCAAGAGCCTCGGGACCGACAGGATCGAGGTGCTGCCGGTGCCCAAGGGCCCGTCCGGCGGCCCCGGCACCCTCGGCGAGGGCGAGAACGTCTACCTCATGGTCGGCTCGGATATGGCCGACGCCCAGAAGAGGTTCGCCGAGTTCGCGATCTCCCCCGAAGGCCAGCGGATCGGCATGAACAAGGACGCCAACGGCGCCATCGTCCGCCTGCCCGTGAACAAGGGCGTCGACCTGGCCGCCGAGCGGCGGGACCCGCGCTGGAAGGTGTTCCAGCAGTCCTACGAGCACGCCGTCTACGCGCCGCCGGTGCCCAACTGGGCGCCCATCCGGCAGGACTCGGCCGACGTCATCAACACCGTGTGGGCCGACTGCGGCGCCGACGTCAAGGCCAGGATGGCCGAGCTGACCACCAGGCTCGACCAGGAACTGCGGAGCCAGAAGGCGTCATGACCGCGACCGTCACGGGGAAACCGGCCACGACCGCCGCCCGGCGCCGCCGCGCCGGGCGGGCGCGGCGGCGCGGAACGCCGGTCGCCTGGCTGTTCCTCGCGCCCGCCCTGCTGCTGTTCCTCTACTTCAAGTTCATCCCGATGGCCCTCGGCCTGTGGAAGAGCTTCAACAAGGTCCAGTACGCCTCCGACGAATGGGTCGGCCTCGGCAACTACCGCACGATCGTCGCGGACGACGCGTTCGTCTCGGCCGCCTGGCACAGCCTCGTGCTGGCGCTGGGCACCACGGTCGGCTCGCTCCTGCTCGGGCTCGCGCTCGCGCTGCTCATCGAGGGGCCCGCCCGCTATCTGTGGTTCGTCAGGACCGCGGTCTTCCTCCCGGTCGTCACCACGATGGCGGCGGTGGCCGAGGTGTGGCGGATCATGTTCCATCCGGGCGACACCGGCCTGCTCAACGTCGTCATCGGCTGGGTGGGCGTCGATCCGCAGCCGTGGCTGGGCAGCGAGGACTCCTCGCTGTGGTCGATCATGCTGATGAGCGTCTGGCGCGGGACGCCGTACGACATGATGATCTTCCTGGCCGGCCTGGTCGGCGTGGACCGCAGCCTGTACGAGGCCGCCGCCGTCGACGGCGCCGCCACCCGGCACCGGCTGCGGCACATCACGCTGCCGGCGTTGCGGCCGGTGTTCTGGATCCTGTTCACGCTGGCGGCCATCCGCGGGCTGCGGGTGTTCGTCGAGGTCTACGTCCTGACCAACGGCGGCCCCAACGGCTCGTCGGAAGTGCTGATGACGCTGATCTACAAGCTCGGCTTCCAGAAGAACGAGCTGGGGGTGGCCGCGGCGGGCGGGATCGTGCTCTTCCTGGCCACGCTGGCGCTCACCCTCGTCGTGCAGGCGCTGCGCAGGAGGCAGGCGACATGAGGTTCGACAGCGCCCTGGGCCTGGCGGCGCGCAAGGGGCCGGCGGCCACCGTCGCGAAGGTCGTGCTCTACTCGGCGATGGTCCTGGTCTTCACCGGGCCGCTGGCAGGGCTGCTGGTCAGCGCGTTCAGCAGGACGCTCGACCCGACGTCCTTCTCGTTGTGGCCGGACGACCTGACGCTGGAGAACTTCGTCCGGGCCGGGGAGAAGAACGTCTACCTGTACCTGCTCAACTCCTTCGTCGTCGTGGGGTTCGGGCTGCTGCTGCAACTGCTGGTGAGCGTGTTCGCGGCGTACGCGCTGGCGCGCAAGAGGTTCCGCGGCATGACCGTCGTGATGCTGCTCATGCTGGCCACGATGATGCTGCCCGAGGAGATCATCGCGATCCCGCTGTCGCTCGTCCTGGCCGACCTGCCCGTCCTGCACCTCAACCTGATCGGCACGTACGCCGGGATGATCCTGCCCGTCGGCGCCTGGGGCTTCTCGATCCTGGTCATGACGGAGTTCATGAAGGAGGTGCCGGTCGAGCTGGAGGAGGCGGCCCGCATCGACGGCGCGGGCGAGCTGCGCGTCTTCGCGACGATCGTCGTGCCGCTGTGCCGGCCGGCGCTCGGCGTGATCGGCGTCTTCGGCTTCACCATGATCTGGGACCAGTACCTGCTGCCGCTGATCGTTTCGACGGACTCCAGCACCTGGACCCTGCCCATCGCCCTGCGCTCGCTCCGCTCCGACGAGGAGGTCGGCATCGGCGTGCTGCTCGCGGCCTCGCTGCTGGCACTGCTGCCGTCGATCATCGCGTTCCTGGCGTTCCAGCGGCAGTTCATGCGGGGTCTGACAAGTGGCGCGATCAAGGGTTGATGTCCATGTATCTGGACGGGATCCCATATCCTGACACCCTGACGCCGCCGCCCAGATGGGACGAGTATGGAGCCACAGCTGGTCAAGTCCGCCGAGCGGACCGTACGCATCCTGGAGACCCTGGCGGAGTCCGCCGCCCCCATGACGCTGTCGGACCTCCAGCGGCGCACCGGCTTCCCGCGCAGCAGCCTGCATGCCCTCATGCGCACCCTCGTCGAGCTCAAGTGGGTCGAGACCGACACGACCAGGTCGGCGTTCGGGATCGGGCCGCACGCCCTGCTGACCGGCACCGCCTACCTCGACAAGGACCCGGCCCTGCGCTTCGCCCAGGAGACCCTGGAGGACCTGCGCGACGAGATCGGCCAGACCGTGCACTTCGCCCGCAGGGACGAGGCCCACGTCCTCTACCTGGCCACCCGCGAGTCACGCGAGGCCGGTCACGTGATCCCCAGGGTGGGCCGGCGGCTGCCCGCCCACGTCACCGCGCTCGGCCAGGTGCTGCTCGCCCAGCTCACCGACGACGAGGTCGTGGCCCTGCTGCCCGACCCGCTGCGGGCGCTGACCGAGCACACCATCACCGACCTGACCAAGCTGACCGGCGAGCTCGACCAGGTCCGCACCCGCGGCTGGGCCCTCGAACGCGAGCAGGGCACCCCCGGCGTGGCCTGCGTGGCCGTGGCGGTCGACTACCGCATCCCGGCCACCGACGCGATCAGCTGCTCGATGCCCGCCGCGCTGCCGCCCGCCGAGATCGAGCGCGTCACCGAAGCGGTGATCAAGCACACCCGCAAGCTGGCTGCCACTCTGCGCAGGGAGGGCATCCGCTAGACCCCTTGTTCGGAAGGACTGCCGATGCGGCTGGATGGTGTTCTCTTCTTTCCCGTGACCCCCTTCGACGGCGACGGCGCCGTCTCGGAGCCGGTGCTGGCCGAGCACGTCGCCGCCGGGGTCGCGGCCGGGGCGGGAGGAGTGTTCGCCGCCTGCGGCACCGGTGAGTACAACGCCCTCGACCTCGCCGACTACGTCAAGGTCATGACCACGTCGGTGACGGCGGCGGGCGGGCGCGTGCCCGTGTTCGGCGGCGCGGGCGGGCCGCTGCCCACCGCCACGGCCACCGCGCGGGCCGCCGCCGACAGCGGGGCCGACGGGCTGCTGCTGCTGCCGCCGTACCTGGTCAGCGCCCCGCCCGCGGGGCTGGTGCGGTACGTGCGCGAGGTCGCGGCGGCCACCGACCTGCCGGTCGTCGTCTACCAGCGGGCCAACGCGCGCTTCTCCCCCGCCGCCGTGGCCGAGCTCGCCGCCCTGCCGAACGTGATCGGCTTCAAGGACGGGCTGGGCGACCTCGACCTGCTCCAGCGCATCATCCTGACCGTCCGGGCGGCCGCGCCCGCCGGGGAGTTCACGTTCTTCAACGGACTGCCCACCGCCGAGCTGACCGTGCCCGCCTACCAGGGGCTCGGGGTGAGCCTGTACTCCAGCGCCGTGTTCGCCTTCGCGCCCGAGATCGCGCTGGCCTTCCACCGGGCGGTGACGGGCGGGGACGACCCGCTCGTGCGACGGCTGCTCACCGGGTTCTACCTGCCGCTGGTGGAGCTGCGGGACCTGGTTCCGGGGTACGCGGTCTCGCTGGTCAAGGCAGGCGTACGGATGCGGGGGCTGGACGTCGGCGGCGTCCGCGCCCCCCTGACCGACCCGGCCCCCGAGCACCTGGCCGCCCTGCGCCGCCTCACCACGAGGGGCCTCGAACTGGCCACCTCCTGACCCGGCGCGCCTGTCGGGGGCGGTCGGCCATGGCGGGCCCGCTCTCCACGACCGCAGGCGGCCCGTCACGTCGTCCGGGAGCGGCCCGTCACGTCGTCCGCGGGCGGCCCGTCACGTCGTCCGCGGGCGGCCCGTCACGTCGCCCGCGAGCGGCCCGTCACGTCGCCCGCGAGCGGCCCGTCACGTCGCCCGCGAGCGGCCCGTCACGTCGCCCGCGGGCGGCCTGTCACGTCGTCTGCGGGCGGCCGTCCACCCGGCGCGGGATGCCGAGGGGGTTGGCGTCCTTGAGCTCGTCCGGGAGCAGCGCCTCGGGCCAGTCCTGGTAGGCGACCGGCGCCACCCACCGCCCGATCGCCGTCGCCCCCACCGACGTGTACGCCGACGTCGAGGCAGGCCAGGGCCCGCCGTGGTGCATCGCCCAGCAGACCGCCACCCCGGTCGGCCAGCCGTTCCAGATCAGCCGCCCCGCCTTCCGGCCGAGCACCTCGACGATCTCCTCGGCCTCGTCCGGATCACCGCCATGGACGGTCGCCGTGAGCGACCCCTCCAGCCGCTCCAGCACCCTCCTCAGCTCCGCGACCTCCCGATAGGTCACCACGACGGCCGCCGGCCCGAAGCACTCCTCCGCGATCGCCGGCAGCCGCTCGCCGAACGACTCCAGATCGGTCGTGAACACCTTGGGCGCCACCGCCCAGGCCCCCTCTCCCGGCTTCCCCTCCGCCAGCAGGGTCAGCTCGCCGAGCCGGCCGAGCCCGCCCAGATACCCGTCCCTGATCCGCTCGGCCAGCATGGGGCCGCCGCTGGTGCCCTCCACCGCCGCGACCAGCGCCTTGCGCAACTCGTCGTCCTCGGGCACGAACACGAGCCCCGGGTTCGTGCAGAACTGCCCGACCCCCAGGGTCAGCGACGCCGCGAACCCGCTCGCCACCTCCTGCGCCGGCGCCGACGGCAGCACCACGACGGGGTTGACGCTGCCCAGCTCGCCGTAGAAGGGGATGGGCGTCTCCCGCTCGTCGATCAGCTTCTGGATCGCCTTGCCGCCCGCCACCGACCCGGTGAACCCGGCCGCGGCCACCCGCGGGTGGCGTACCAGGTCGGCGCCCGCCCGCAACCCCTGCACCAGCCCGAGCAGATCCGGATAGGGCAGGGCGTTCCGTACGATCTTCGCCACCCGCTCGGACGTGTTCGGATGCCCCGGATGTGCCTTGACCACCACGGCACACCCCGCGGCCAGCGCCGAGGCGGTGTCCCCACCGGCCACCGAGAACGCGAACGGGAAGTTGCCGGCCGCGAACACCGCGACGACCCCCGCCAGCGGTTGGTTCATCCGCCGCACGTCCGGCCGCGGCGGCGTGAGCGCCGGGTCCGCGTGGTCGATGACGGCCTCCAGGTAGCCGCCGTCCCTGACGACCTGGGCGAAGAGCCGGAACTGGCCGGCCGTACGCGCCACCTCGCCACGCAGCCGCACCTCGCCGAGCGCGGTCTCCTGGTCGGCGAGTCGCCACAGTTCGTCCGCGTGCGCGATGAGCGCGTCGGCGACGGCCTCCAGCGCCGCCGCCCGCTCGTCCGCCGGGGTCGCGCGCCACGCGGCGCCGGCGGCCGTCGCCGCGGAGACGATCAAGTCGACCCCGGCGCCGTCGGTCTCGGGCAGGCCGCTGCCCACGGTCTCACCGGTCCTGGGGTCGTATCCGTAGATCATCGAGTGGCCCTTCGGAGTCTTGACACTTTCTCGGCCCGATTCTTACAGTTGCGGCAACCTGTCCACAAATCTGGCTATTGTTCACATATATGGACGGCGGTTTCTGAATTGATTATCCGGCAGATCCACGTCACCCCGGTCGCCTTCCGGGATCCGCCCCTCCTGAACGCCGCCGGCGTGCACGAGCCGTGGGCCCTGCGGACCATCGTCGAGATCGTCACCGACGAGGGCCTGTCCGGACTGGGCGAGACCTACGGCGACCTCGGCCACCTCACCAAGGTCCGCGAGTGCGCGCAGGTCCTGCTCGGGCTCGACGTCCACGCCACCAACGAGATGTACGCCCGCGTCGCGGCCACCGTCGGCGACGTCGTCACCGACCTGCACGGGCTGACCGGCGTCGCCACCAAGGAGAAGAGCGTCGACCGGGTCTTCTCCCCCTTCGAGGTGGCCTGCCTGGACATCCGCGGCAAAGCGGCCGGCGTGCCCGTCGCAGACCTGCTCGGCGGCCGTGTCCGCGACGCCGTCCCTTACAGCGCGTACCTCTTCTACAAGTGGGCCGGCCACCCCGGCGCGGACCCCGACCGCTTCGGCCCGGCCCTCGACGAGGCGGCCCTGGTGGCGCAGGCCGCCCTCCTGATCAAGGAGCACGGCTTCTCCTCGATCAAGCTGAAGGGCGGCGTCCTCCCGCCCGACCAGGAGATCGCCGGCATCCGCGCCCTGCACGAGGCGTTCCCCGGCATCCCCCTCCGCCTGGACCCCAACGCCGCCTGGACCGTCGAGACGTCCGTCCGCGTCGGCCGCGAACTCGACGGCGTCCTGCAGTACCTGGAGGACCCCACGCCGGGCATCGCGGGCATGGCCGAGGTGGCCAGGGCCGTCCCGATGCCGCTCGCCACGAACATGTGCGTCGTCACCCCCGAACACCTGCCCCCCGCCATCGCCGCCGGCGCGATCGGCGTGCTCCTGCTGGACCACCACTACTGGGGCGGCCTCGTGCGATCCGCGCACATCGCCACCCTCTGCGGCACCTTCGGCCTGGACCTGTCGATGCACTCCAACTCCCATCTCGGCATCAGCCTGGCCGCGATGACCCACCTGGCCGCCGCCACCCCGAACCTGACCTTCGCCTGCGACACCCACACCCCCTGGCAGGACGGCCAGGACGTGGTGCTCCCCGGCAGCCTGCGCTTCGTCGACGGCGCCGTACCGGTGCCCGCCGGCCCGGGCCTGGGCGTCGAACTGGACCGCGACGCGCTGGCGGTCATGCACGAGCAGTACGAGACCTGCGGCATCCGCGCCCGCGACGACACGACCTACATGCGGCGCATCGAGCCTTCCTTCTCCGCGAAGATCCCCCGCTGGTGAACGTCGCCTACGTCTACCCCTGGGACGTCGTCGGCGACCCGGCCGCCCCCGCCCGCCTGGCCCGGCTGGGCGTCGACACGATCGCCCTGGCCGCCGGCTACCACTCCACCCGCGCCGCCACCCCGTACCACCCGGCACACCGCGTCCTGGACGTCCCCCATTCGGCCTTCTACCTGCCGATCCGTCCCCATGCCTGGTCCCGCCTGGTCCCCGCCGCCCCCACCTGGACCCCGCCGGACGCCTACCTCCAGGCCCAGACGGCCCTGCGGCAGGCCGGCCTGAAGGTCCACGCCTGGGTCGTCCTCACCCACAACTCCTACCTGGGCACCCGGTTCCCCGACGTGACCGTGCGCAACGCCTTCGGCGACCCGTACCCGTACGCCCTTTGCCCGGCGCACGAGGAGGTCCTGGCGTACTGCGAGACCCTCGTCACGGAGATCCTCACCCTCGCCGAACCGGACGGCCTGATCCTGGAGGCGTGCGGGCCGATGGGGTTCGGGCATCAGGGCGTGCACGAGAAGACGTCCGGCGCCGACTGGACCCCCACCGACGCCGCCCTCCTCTCACTGTGCTTCTGCACGATCTGCGCTCCCCGATACCCTCCACAAACCGCCCCCCAAATCCGCGCCACCCTCGACACCCCCATCGTCACCACCATCGAGAACGCCCCCCGCCCCCCGAAACCCCCCTCCACAGGTCCAGGCACCCCGCTCGCGGACACCCCAACCCC
This sequence comes from Nonomuraea sp. NPDC049684, assembly GCF_044465345.1. Taxonomy (NCBI): domain Bacteria; kingdom Bacillati; phylum Actinomycetota; class Actinomycetes; order Streptosporangiales; family Streptosporangiaceae; genus Nonomuraea; species Nonomuraea sp. NPDC049684. Next base: position 63,957 of record NZ_JBITLO010000028.1, read on the forward strand.
GTCGCCCTCAGCCGTGGAATCCCCCACTCCAGAGCCCTCAGCCTCCGATCCCTCAACCTCGAAGACGTCACCCTGGGAGACATCAGCTTCCGGTCGCCCAACCTCAGAAACCCCGTCCTCAGAGACCCCCATTTCAGGGACCGAAGCCCCGCGGACCCTCACCTCAGAGACCCACGCCTCACGGACCTTCACCCCAGAGACCCACGCCTCACGGACCTTCACCCCAGAGACCCACGCCTTGAAGCCCCAAGCCTCGGGAACTCTCACCTCAGAGAACCGAGCCCCGGAAACCCCAGGTTCGCCGCCCCGAGCCGCAGAGCATCCAGCGTCAAGCACCCAGGGCGCAGCGGCAGAGAGTGCTGCCCGGCCACCTCAAAGCACCACAGTCCGCACCCCCACCGCCTCGGGCACCCCCGGCCATCCCGCCTCCGGCCACCACATCGACACGATGGACCTCGCCCTCGGCCCCCTGGCCGACGAGGTGAGAGCAACCAGGGTGAGACTGTCAGCCTCCCTCCGCCACCGCCTCATCTCCGCCGCCCAGCGAACCGCACCAGACATCCCCATCACGCTGCACGCCGACCCGAACCCCTGGGCCACCGGCGCCTTCGCCGCCCTCCCCTCAGGCGACCCCAACCTGAACGTCCTCGTGGGCAACTGCTGGGGCGACATTCGCACCGACGCCGCCCGCCTCACAGCCCTGGCGAACCTGTGCACCCCCGGCCAACGAGTAGGCGCCTACGTCCTGGCCCTCCCACCCCGCCCCGCCGACGCAGCCGCCCTGGCCGAACAACTGAAGATCTACGCCGATGCCGGCGCCTCAGAATTCCACCTCTACCACGCAGGCCTGGCGTCCCCCCACCGCCTGTCCGCCATAGCCACCGCGCTCCGCCTCTCCCAATAGCCACACCCCAACGGCCCGCACCAGCCCCAAAGCCCGACCGCGCACCACCAACCGATCACCGTTCGAACCACCCCAAAGCGAGCCCGTGCTTGGCCCCCACCAGGGCAGCCGCCGACAATCCACCGAAAACACGGAACCGCCTAAGCAGTAGCACCAAGCCATGGCTCGGCACCTCGCCCTCAGGATGAAAGGCCCAGCTCAGCGGAGTCCCACTTCTCACCCGCCCATGTCCCTGTCGCCAAATGAGCACCGTCGCAGAGCAGCCACGCACCAGGCACGCGTCGATCTCCAAGCCCCCGATTCCACACAACGGAGAGCCCGCACGAGATCCCTGAAAGCTCACCCTGCGAGCCGATGCCCCAAGCGATGATCGACCGCCCAGTGCCATCCATAACCCAGTGTGCTCGCCCACCTGGTGAAGGCCACAGACTGCCCTATCACGATCATCGTCTGCCCGCATTGGCGCAGCCATCGACGGACAGATACTCACCTATCAGCGCGTGCACCGGCAGCTGCAACCAGCTGCTCCCCAACAGCAAGCCAGGAAACGCAACCCACCGCACCTCGACGAGCGCAAGCTCCCTACAACAGACCAGGCGCTCCCCTGGCCCCCACTGACCATCCCCGTTCGAACCCCAAGCTCACCACCTGAGGAGTGCCAGCGGCCCCACCCGACACCCCAACACACCCCGCCGTGTCAGCCGCCGGCGCAAGCCCGAGCCTGCCCCACTCCACCCACCGTCCGGACCGACGGCACTCACTCCATCATCGCAAGCCACTTCACGTGCGCTCCCCCGAACGGCCCTCTACGAGCCCCGACCGCATCCATCAGCCACCGCGCACTCGCTTCCGCCCCCGCGATCAATTCCGGCGGATACCCCAGCACCACCTGATGCTCGGCGAACTCGTCCTCATCGTCGAGAATGAGCCGCCCATCCCGCTTCCTGATCACGTCGAGATCGAGATCGAACATGGTGACCTCGTCATCCCGCCACTCGGGAACCGTGGTGACGTCCACATAGACCTCAGTGCGATGCGGTGCCGCGTTGAACGATGCCGCCCACCAGGCATCCCGCGGGAACAGCATGATCGCGTGGTTGTCCCAGGTGACGGCCGGCCCGTCCCCCTTGCGGGCAACCGTCCCTCCGGGCACGGCCACCCAAACCCCATATTGATCGTCTCCGAGCACCGTGCCTGGATGGTTCCAGTGCAACGCCCCGCCGTACTTCCGAAACACCACCCGTACATCACTCATAGAACAAATCTACTTTTCGTCCACCACCACCACCACGAGAACCGAGAGGCCACCTCTCTCGTCCCCTCCTCCGCCCAGCGGTCCTCCAGGGCCCCCCCGCCGGCGGGGGGGGGGGGGGGGGGGGGGGGGGGGGGGGGCGGGGGGCGGGCGGGGGGGGGGGGGGGGGGCGGGGGGGCGCGGGCGGGGGGGGGGGGGGCGGG
>NZ_JBITLO010000028.1:66324-76542 GCF_044465345.1 Nonomuraea sp. NPDC049684
ACACCCACCACCCCCTCACCCCCCCGCCCCCCCCCACCGCCCCCCCCCCCCCCCCCGGGCCCCCCCCGCCCCCCCCCCCCCCCACCGCCCCCCCCCCCCCCCCCCCCACCATGGCAACCCATCGACCCGCCGCCCAGCACAGGCATCCAAGCCCCTCAACACTCCCCCAAAAAGTCGATAGACCTCCCCCTTAACCAACGAAACCAGCCATCAGCGGCCATTCCCGGTTAGCCATCCACGCAAGGCCCTGAGGCACAGCTAGTCCACACCGAGCGCATTCAAACTTCTGGCATGCAAACCACAACGACGAGCGCTGCACGCCCAACCGGTCCAGCGCCACTCCCTTCCCGCTTTAGCAAGGCCAGCACGCTCTACCCACACCGGAGAGTCACCCCGACCTAAGCAGTCACACCCCAATCAGAACAAGCCCCTCATGCATCAGCAGAACCGCACCCTCCCCTCAGCTGGCGCACTTCACCCTCACTCGCCCTCACCTCAAGCGCGCCTCGAGGCATTTCTACATGCGCACACTAGATACCACAAAGCGATCCGATCACCCCCATCAGACCCCAACGACATCAGCCTTGAAAAACCTGCGATCTAGCCCAAATACCCATGCCTTTTCACCGTCCCCGCCCCGCTCACACACTTCCAGTCGAAGAGCGCTCCAAGGATCCTCTTACCACTCCCCCGGATCCCGCTTAAATAGTGAGCCGTGGCAACACGTAGCGACTTGACCGACAAAGCATGGGACCGAATCGCCCCTCTACTCCCGTCCGGCGCAGGCCCCGGCCGCCCCTGGCGTGGACACCGGCAAGTAGTGAACGGAATCCTTTGGCGTTTTGATACCGGATCAACCTGGCGACAAATCCCAAAATGCTACGGCCCCTGGCAAACCTGTTACGAACGATACAAACGCTGGACCGAAGACGGAACATGGGCACAGGTCTTGGCCGAAGCACAAGCCGCAGAAGACCCCACCCCTCCCCGGCACCCCTCGCCCTCCACCCCACACAACCCAGAACCCTCAAAAAGACGCAACCCCACTAGACAATCCCCTCAAACTTGCGACACTTCCACATAAGACGCAAAGGAAGCACTTAGCCCCACTCGCCCCGAACCGCCCACCTTCACCATTCCACCGGCATCAAGATAAGAATTCACTCCCACAACTAGGCCACCGGCTAGTAATCTTCACCCTGAGCAAGCCGAAACAGCGAACAGTTCCACACCCACCTGTTCGAAGTAGGGCAGATCGATCCAATATCGGATCCCATTGAACACCCGCGCGGGCACTTAGAATCCCCCTCCACTTTGCCCGCGCGGGCACCTACCGGTTCCTCCGCTCCGGCCCGCGCAGGCACCACCCCTACACCTGTGCCCGCGCGGGCCGCCCCCCCCGGCTCGGGCAATGCCGCAGGAACCCGCCATCGGCAGACACACCAAAGACCCACGAGCCGTACAAGCCCTGCCCCCATCCGCCGAGCAGACGACGAGCCCCACCAAGTCCCCTCCACCCCGAAGGGACATCTGCCTTCATCACGGTCAACCTGAGCCTGTAACGGGCAGCATCTCCCCTCAGTGCGCCCCCATGCCGCTCCCCGCCGGCCCTGCCCTCCCATCAAGCCAACGGCCAACAACGCCAGCCGCCCCACTCTGAAACCGGACATGCATCAAACGCCAGAGCACCAACATCACACGGCTCCAGCAGAAACCCCGAGGTGACACCGGCCCGCCCCGGCGGAAAACAGGTTCTCCTGCCGCTGCTCGATGGGGCCCAATCGACGAAAACACTTCCCTGTCGAACAGGTCTATCCCTGGCCCGGATGACGCGAATCGCCCGGCGCCGCCCCCCTGAAGCCGAGAAGCACGAACACCCTCAGCGGCGGAGCCTTCGCCCACGTCTTAACGACGTAGCCATGATTCGAACCTGATCAGTAGCCCCCTGCCCTTCACCTCACATAAGGCCCTAACCAGCCGAGAATCGATCAAGATCGGTTGCTACGCATAGGGGCAGATGATGGTTCCTGCAGCGGCCTGAACCCGCCGCCGAAACTCGGCCAACTGCCCAGAAGGCCCCAACGCGAGGGATGCGGCTCTGCTGGAATGAGCGGTTCCACGAGCACAGGTAGCGCTGAGCGATCCCGGCCCTCTTGCATCACCGCCTTACAGAAACCAACCCACTCTCGTACGCCGCGATGACCAACTGTGCTCTGTCACGAGCGCCCACCTTCGCGAGCAAGCGGCCGATGTGTGTCTTGATGGTGGCCAAGCTCAACTGCAAATGATCAGCGATCTCCCCGTTGGACAGCCCCCGAGCGATCAACAGCAGCACTTCCCTCTCTCGCTCCGTCACCCTGTCCAACCCCTGTGGCCGCTGCGTCACAGGGGTCTTCGTGAACTCCTCGATCAAGCGTCGCGTCACCGTTGGCGCCAGCAAAGCCTCACCGCTCGCAACCACACGAACAGCGGCGAGCAGGTCAGCAGGCGGCGTGTCCTTGAGTAGAAATCCACTCGCACCGGCCCGCAGCGCATCGTAGACATACGCATCCAGGTCGAACATCGTCACCACGAGCACCCGCGAGACATCCCCGATACGCCGAGTCGCCTCGATGCCATCCATGTGCGGCATGCGTACATCCATCAGCACCACGTCGGGTCGATGCTCCAAGACGACCGCCACTGCTTCAGCACCGGTTGACGCCTCGCCCACCACTGTCATGTCAGGCTCGGAGTCGACGAGCATCGTGAAGCTCCCCCTGAGCAGAGCTTGATCGTCAGCGACGACCACTTTGATCACGAGACCTCCTGATACGGCAGACGCGCGAAGACACGAAACCCTCGTCGGGGCAGACTTGCCGCCTCGAAGACTCCGCCGTACATCATGACCCGCTCCCGCATCCCGATCAGTCCGTGACCCGAGCCCTCCGCGGGCGACACGCGCCTTTCTGGGCCCTCGTCAACCACCTCGATCCGCACCTCGCCCCCGTCCGTTACGACAGAGACCCGACAGCGAGTCGGTGAGGCATGCTTGACCACGTTCGTGAGCGCCTCCTGCACGATGCGATACACGGACAGTTCCACGCCATCGGGCAAACGTCTTGGCTGCGCCGCACCCCCTCCTCGTCGTTCCCCCACTCCATTCGCGGCGACGACTCCTCCGAGCGAGCCTTCATCCGGGGCACGGTCACCGTCCCGCGGCATGGCCTGTTCCCCGTCAAGCGGCCCGCCTGCTTCGCCAGGCTTCCTTCCTGGCCGCCCCCGTGGCGTACCTTCATCCTGACCCCGCAGATCTGGAGTCTCCTGGCCGGCCGCATCTCCGCCGATCCGGAGTTCAAGCTCGACCTTGACCCCAGCTTGCCTGGCCTGCTCCACCAAACCCTCCAGACCCGCGATGCCCGGAACGGGAACAAGATCTGGCAGTTGGGTCGAACGGAGCATGCCTAGAAGATGGCGCATCTCCACCAGAGCACTCCGGCTGGCGGTCTCGATCACACGCAAGGCGTCGTGTGCTTCTTCCGGCCTGGTCGCCAGCACATGATTGGCCACGCCAGCCTTGACCGCGATCAATCCCACGCTGTGAGTCACGACGTCGTGCAGTTCCCGCGCGATACGTAACCTTTCCTGCGTCACTGCATGCTCCGCCATTCGCTCGGCCTCACGAGCGGCATACAACCTGCGTTCGCGGACGGCCCGCCCTATGGTCCAGGCTCCGCCGAGCGCCGCGATGCCGACCAGCGGCTGATCGATGTGCACGAGCCAAGCAGGCGTGCCCCCGCGCGGCGCGCCACCTGCGACCACCAGTCCGAACACACTGACCATGCTGACCACGCCAATGGCCGAGGATGGCAGCACGGCCCCGAACCTGTCGGACATCGCCACGATATAGATCGCATACGCCGGTGCGATGCAGGCGTATCCCACCACGTCAACTGCAACAGCGAAGACTGCTAGCGTCAGCGTGAAACAGAAGACAGGCACAGGCCACAGCCTTCGCACCGCCAACGGCAGGCCCAGCCCGCACGGGAGGGCGATCTTCAACCACGGCGGCATCCCAGGCGCGGTGACCGCCGCTGTGACGAACACGAACGCGAACCCCAGCCCTGCTACCAGATCGAGCACGATCAGCTGACCGCGGCTCCAACGCCTGGCGAAGAAGGGATGGCTCTCGTTCACGCGTTGAACGGTAGCCTCTCGCCGAGCCGAGCACGTCAGCCCAGGGTCTGACCTTGAAGTTCGAACCGTGGTCTGATGCGCCGCCGGCCCGGCATGCCGCATCTTCTTCAGCGTGATCGAACTTCAGCACCTCACCAAGCGCTACGCCGACACGCTCGCCGTGGATGATCTGTCTTTCAAGGTCGAGCCGGGCCACGTGACGGGCTTCCTCGGCCCCAACGGCGCCGGCAAGTCCACCACGCTGCGCCTGATTCTCGGCCTGGACGCACCGACCTCAGGTCAGGCTCTGGTCGACGGCCGACGATATGCCTCCTTGCGCAAGCCCATGTTCGAGGTGGGGGCGCTGCTCGACGCGAGCGCGGTCCATGGCGGGCGCAGCGCCTACAACCATCTGCTCTGCCTGGCCGCCACCAACGGCATCGGCGCCACACGCGTGGCCGAGGTGCTTGAGCTGGTCGGATTGGCGAGCGTGGCACGAAAACGCGTGGCCGGCTTCTCCCTCGGCATGAAGCAGCGACTCGGCATCGCCGCTGCGCTGCTCGGCGATCCAGGCGTGTTGCTGTTCGACGAGCCCGTCAACGGCCTCGATCCCGACGGGGTGCGCTGGATCCGCGACCTGATGCGGTCACTGGCCGCCGAGGGCCGGACCGTTCTGCTCTCCAGTCACCTCATGAGCGAGATGGCGTTGACCGCTGAACGCATCGTGATCCTCGGCCGGGGGCGGCTGGTCGCGCACTCCACGGTCGACGAGCTGACCGCGCGCTACCCCTCGCTGGAGGACGCCTACCTGGCTCTGACGGCGAGCAGCGTCCAGTTCGGAGCGGCAAGATGAGGGCGGCGCTGCTGGCCGAATGGCTGAAGCTGCGGTCAGTGACTTCCACCTGGCACGCAATGGGTGCGGCGGCTCTCACGGCGGTGCTCGGCGCGGTCTGGACGCTCTACGTCAGCAACCTCGCCGAAGATCGAGGGACGCTGCAGGCAGCCGCGCCGGAACAGGCATTCCTGCCCCTCCTTCAGATGAGCCTCACCGTGCTCGGCGTGCTGGCGGTCACGTCCGAGTACGCGACGGGGATGATTCGCACCAGCCTTACCGTCGTTCCGCGGCGCAGCGCCTTATTTCTGGCCAAGGCCGTCGTCGTCGGCCTGGCCACGTTGACAGCGGCTCACGTCATCCTTCTGATCACCTATTCGGCGAGCCGTCTGATTGCCCACGACCACCGGCTGGGATTCAATGAGACTTCGCTGGCCGACGACGTGCCGAAGCTGTTAGCCGCGGGAATCTCGGTGGCTGCGCTCGCTCTGGTGGGGCTCGGCCTGGGCATGGCCACGCGGTCGACAGCCGGCGCGCTCATCTCGGTCGTGGCCTTGCTGTTCGTCCTGCCCGGGGTGGTCGTATACCTGCCTTCGCCGTGGAACACGCGCGCCGCATCACTGCTGCTGCCGAACCTGGTTCCCCAACTGGCTGGCGATCGCCTCTCGTCCCGGCTTGGCGACGGCCTTCTCCCGCCTTGGGCCGCGCTGCTGGTCCTCCTGGCTTACCCGGTGGTCGCGCTCGTTGCCGGTTTCATCTCGCTCAAGCGGAGGGACGTATGAGTGTTCTGGCCTCAGAGTGGCTGAAGGTCCGTTCGGTCCGCTCTTCCTATCTCATCGTCGGCATCAGTCTCGGCACGATCCTTCTGGGCCTTGCCTTGGCCTCCATGGCAGCCGGCATGTACGACGACGCCCCCGTGGAGCAGCGTCCGACTGCTCGGATAGCGGATCTGGAGGAGGTTCTGGTGATCGTCCCGCAGCTTTGCATGGGCGTCCTGGGCACCTTGGCCGTCACCACTGAATACGCCACCGGGTTGATCAGGACGAGCCTGACGGTCGTCCCCCGTAGATGGCCGCTTCTCGCTGCGAAGGCCGCCGTGGTCGGAGTGTTGAGCCTGGTCATCGGTCCGGTGGCGGTGTTCGGGACGTATTTCGTCTCGCGTTGGGTGCTTGGCGACCGATTCTCCGGCGTCTATCTGACCTCGTTCGCGGACAAGCTCCCGCTCCTGCTCGTCACCAGTTCCACGGTGGTCGTGTTCGCGCTGCTTGGCTTGGGATTGGGCGCGCTTCTGCGTTCCGCCACCGGTGCGATCGCCTTGTTGGTGGGTCTGATTTACGTGATTCCGATCGTCGTGGGCAACATCCCGGAGCCCTGGAGTGAACGGCTAGGCTCGATCATGATCGGCGCACTTCCCCGCGAGATCACCGGCGACATCATCACCACGTCGGTGTACGGGTCACTTCTGTCTCCGCCTGCCGCCGCCACCGTGCTGGTGTCGTACGCGCTTCTTCCCCTGCTGGCCGCCAGCTGGCTCATGCGCAGGAGGGACGCTTGAAATGCCCACTTCATGGACCTTGTTGCGGTGCATCCTCTGCCGTCTCGTTCCGCGACTGCGGGTACGGCAGGCTCAGGTGCCTGCCGTACCGCTCAGTGGCTCAGACTTCGAGCACGACAGGAATGATCATGGGTCGGCGGCGGTAAGTGTCGCTGACCCAACGGCCGACCGTGCGGCGCACGACCCGGCGGATCTCCTGCATGTCGACCACGCCATCCGCGGCCTTGTCCTGAAGAGCTCTTTCGATCTGCGGAATGAACTCCTCGAACTGCGCCGGATCAATGCCGGAGCCTCGTGCGTGGATCTCGGGGCCGGCGGTGAGCTTGCCGGTGGCGGAGTCGACCACGACGACCACCGAGATGAACCCTTCGTCCCCGAGAATCCTGCGGTCCTTCAGCGAGGTGTCAGTGATCTCGCCCACCGAGGTGCCGTCGACATAGACGTACCCGGCGTGAACCGCTCCCACGATCTTCGCTCTGCCGTCGACCAGGTCCACCACGACGCCGTCCTCGGCGATCACGATGTGGTCGTCGGGAACACCGGTGAGTGCGGCGAGCTTGGCGTGCGCCCGCAGGTGCCGCCATTCGCCGTGAACCGGCATGAAGTTCGAGGGTCGAGTCAGGTTGAGGACATAGAGGAGCTCGCCTGCGGCCGCGTGGCCGGAGACGTGCACCTTGGCGTTGCCCTTGTGCACGACCCGAGCACCCCACCTGGTGAGCCCGTTGATCACCTTGTTGACCGCGGTCTCGTTCCCCGGCACCAGCGACGATGCCAGCAACACGGTGTCACCCTCGGCGATGCGGATCGGATGATCGCGATTGGCCATCCGCGACAGCGCCGCCATGGGCTCGCCCTGGGAGCCGGTGCAGACGAGCACCACATCTTCCGGCGGCCACTGCTCGATGTCGCGCGAGTCGACGATCAACTCCGGCGGCACCTTGAGGTAGCCCAGATCACGAGCCACACCCATGTTCCGGACCATCGATCGGCCCACCAGGGCGACCTTGCGGCCGTGCCTGGCCGCGGCATCCATCACCTGCTGGATGCGGTGCACGTGCGAGGCGAAGCTCGCCACGATCACGCGCTGCTCGGAGGTGCGGATCACCTCGTCGATGACCGGCCCGATCTCCCGCTCACTGGTGACGAAGCCCGGCACCTCGGCGTTGGTGGAGTCCGACATCAGCAGATCGACGCCTTCGGTACCGAGCCTGGCGAAGCCGCCGAGGTCGGTGAGCCGGCCGTCGCTCGGCAACTGGTCCATGCGGAAGTCGCCGGTGTGCAGCACGATGCCGGCGGGCGTCCTGATCGCCACGGCCAGCGCGTCGGGGATCGAGTGGTTCACCGCGAGGAACTCGCAGTCGAAGGGCCCGAAAACGTGCCGTTCGCCCTCGACGACCTCGACCTTGGTCGGCTGGATCCGGTGTTCCGTCAGCTTGGCCTCGATCAGGGCCAAGGTGAGCTTGGATCCGATGAGCGGAATATTGCGCCGCTCGCGCAGAAGGTAAGGCACCGCCCCGATGTGGTCCTCGTGGGCGTGGGTCAGCACGACGGCTTCGATGTCGTCGAGCCTGTCCCTGATGTACTCGAAGTCGGGCAGGATCAGATCGACGCCCGGCTGATCGGGCTCGGGGAACAACACCCCGCAGTCGACGATCAGCAGCCGGCCGTCGTATTCGAAGACGGCCATGTTCCTGCCGATCTCCCCCAACCCGCCGAGCGCGACGATGCGCAGGCCGCCGTAAGGCAGCTCCGGCGGGGGGCCAAGCTCAGGATGCGGATGGCTCATGCCCGGCCCCCATGGTCAAATCGTGTTCTCAAAACTCCCGGTTCCTCCCCGTTCCTATGCGTCTGTCAACTTCACCCCGCCGGCTACCAGGCAAGCACGCAGCTCGGCGATTTGCTTCTCTGTCGCGGCCACGAGCGGCAGACGTACCGGTCCCACCGGCACACCCACCAAGCTCAGCGCCGCCTTTGCCATGATCGCGCCACCGGCCTTCAGCATGATCCCGTCCACTACAGGGGCCACCTGGCCGTGTACCTCCAGCGCTTGCTTCACGTCACCGCTCTTGTGCAACTCGATCATGCGAGCCAGTTCAGAGCCAACGACATGTCCGACGACGCTGACGAACCCTGCGGCGCCGAGCGACAGCCAGGCGAGGTTGAGCAGGTCGTCGCCGGAGTAGAAGACGAGATCGGTCGCCGTCATGACCTGGCTCGCGGCGAACAGGTCGCCCTTTGCGTCCTTCACGGCGACGATACGGTCGTGCTGCGCCAGACGGATCAACGTCTCGGTCTTGATCGGCACGCCGCTGCGCCCAGGGATGTCGTAGAGCATCACCGGCAGCTCGGTGGCGTCGGCCACGAGGGTGAAGTGCTGATAGAGCCCCTCTTGCGGGGGCTTGCTGTAGTAGGGAGTCACCACCAGCAGCCCGTGGGCGCCCACCTCCGCCGCCTGCTTCGCGAGCTTGACGGTGTGGCGTGTGTCATTCGTCCCCACTCCCGCCACTACGGCGGCGCGGTCGCCAACGACCTCAAGGACGGCGCTGACGATCCGTCGCTTCTCATCGTCCGAGGTGGTGGGCGACTCGCCTGTCGTCCCATTGACGATCAGGCCATCGTTGCGCTGCTCGTCCACCAGGTAGGTGGCCAGGCGTCGTACGCCTTCGTAGTCGACGTCGCCGTCAGAGGTGAACGGCGTGACCATCGCGGTCAGCATGCGACCGAAGGGCGCTTCGGCGGTTCCAGTTGGCGATGCCATAGTGCGAACGCTACCTGGATTCGGAAAAACGTTGGACGTCGCCACCCCGCTTTGCCTGCCGGACGCAGCCATTTGCCCTCATTCGCAGGCATTTGGAGGAGCAAGGTGACAAGGATCATCGCATGGGGTAACCCGATCTACTCCGCACGCGATCACCTCGCCGGCAGCCGAGTCCCCATCATATCCGCCCGCACCTACCTTTCCCCGGGCGGGGCCACAGAAGGAAGATCAGCCACCCTCCGGCGCCCTCTACCGGGACAGTTCGATCTGGTACCTGATGAAACCTCTGTTCTCGGCCACCTTGTCATACAGGCGGCGCGCGGTGGTGTTCGATTCGTGGGTGTTCCAGTAGACACGGGAGCAGCCGCCATCCCGAGCCCAGTCCGCGACAGCCTCGATCAGTTTGCGTCCCACCCCCTTGCCCCGGACATCGGGAGCCGTGAACAGGTCCTGGAGATAGCAGACGTCGGCGTCAGGGGCCGAGGTGCTGGCATGGACCAGGAAGTGGGTGATGCCGACGAGCCGCCCGTCCAGTCTCGCGCCGAAGGCGTGCATCCGAGCGTCTGCCTGGAACTCCTGCCAGGCCCGTCCGTACATCTCGACGGGTTCGACTCGCTGATAGAAGTCGATGTACGCCCGGAACAAGCTCTCCCACGCATCCCGGTCGGATGGCATGAGCTTGCCGATGCTGATCACATGGTCTCCTTACGGGCACGGCCTCAGACAGCCGGGACCACGGGATGAACCGGGTCGGCAACCAAGACAAGGGCGGACGTTCACAACGTAAGGAGAAGGTGGCCCTCTACGGCACAGCCACTTCTTTGGGTTGCGTCCCGTCGGGTGGTGTAGATCCGGCCTTGTACGGCGCGTCGCCTTCAACGACAGGGGGCCATCGCGTGAGTCTCTGTGTGAAACCGC
>NZ_JBITLO010000029.1:0-58718 GCF_044465345.1 Nonomuraea sp. NPDC049684
GCCCAGTCCTCCACCTTGATCACCCTCCAGAGTGAACTGCAAGGGGGTCAGATTTCGGCTGTCGCCTGGGGGTCAGTATTCACGCGTCGTCGACAACCTTCTCGACCACGGCCGTAGTGGACCGGACCGTGGACGATCCCCGCGCGTGCGGGGCCGACGCATCCGTCCACTTGAAGATGCCCGAATCCCCGGGACGATCCCCGCGCGTGCGGGGCCGACGTCTGCGGCCTGCCGGACCCGCTGCACGGCCGCGGACGATCCCCGCGCGTGCGGGGCCGACTGGCAGCCTGACGAAGTCATCATCATTGGCGACGGACGATCCCCGCGCGTGCGGGGCCGACATGCCGCTTCGTGAGGAGCTGGAACGTGTGCTGGGACGATCCCCGCGCGTGCGGGGCCGACGCGTCTGGCCGTACCGACACGCCACGTCACACCGGACGATCCCCGCGCGTGCGGGGCCGACCGGGGCATCGACCGGGGGGAGGGGCGCTCATGAGGACGATCCCCGCGCGTGCGGGGCCGACATTTCCCAGGGTTGCGGGCCGTTCGGGTGGCGGGGACGATCCCCGCGCGTGCGGGGCCGACAGATACTCGCTGGCAGATACCCCTACTGGCTGAGGACGATCCCCGCGCGTGCGGGGCCGACGCTCTCCGGGACCAGCGGAGGGCCGCTTTCGCGGGACGATCCCCGCGCGTGCGGGGCCGACGTGCCCACGGCCGACATGTGGCACAAGCGGGTGGGACGATCCCCGCGCGTGCGGGGCCGACGGGACCTGGCCTGTGCCGCCGCACGGCCGGCAGGGACGATCCCCGCGCGTGCGGGGCCGACACTTGCTGAACTGCGGTTTTATCGCCGATTACGGGCCGAGAGAATCAGTCCGTCGAAGTCGACCGGGTACCAGCGATCCTTGCCGGCAGTACGTATCGCCCAGCCCTGTTCATTCGCAGCCGGTTCGACGAGTACGGCCTGTCCGTCGCCGATGCGGTTGGCGAGGAGTGTCCAGATGCGGTCGCGGATGCGTCTGCTGGGGTTGCCGACGAACACCCCGGCGTTGACCTCGACCATCCAGCGAGTGAGGTGACCGCGGAGGCCTTCCGGAGCCGCGACGAGAACGATGACGGTCATGTGTCGGCCGCTCCGTTACGACGTCGAGGACGGTCGTGGGCTTCGTCGTCGAACTCTGGGCCGATGACGGCGATATGTTCGTAGCCCATGGTGGCCTGCGCGAACTCGACGAAGAGAGGATCCTCCGGGAACTCCTCGGTCCCGGCCCAGTTGACGCCTCCAGCTACGGCGCCCACCTTCTCGTCCCAGAGTTCGTTGACCTCGATCTCTGGAATTTCGGAGCCATCTGGAGAAAGTAGGGCCTTGATGTCGCGGACAATGCGGCCGAGCAGCTTGGTTTCCGCGATTCGGTCCCGGAGGCCGAGGCGAGCGTCACGCTCTTCGGTCAACCCCCTGGCGGCGAGGTCGAACGCGAGAGGGATGGTGTACTCGGCCTTGTAGAGGTCCGCGATGTCCATCACGAAGGAAGTGGCCGCGCCGGTGTGGACGAAGCCTAGACCAGGGCTGGCGCCGAGACCGACGATGACGGCGTGGCAGATGCCGTACAGGGCTGTGTTCGCGGCCGAAAGCAGGCGGTTGAGATCGTCACCGGTCGCGAAGGGATCCCCAGGGCGGTAGTCGCGGCCGTTCCAGGCAACGCCGGTGCGGCGGGAGTGGTGCTGATACTGCTTGCGGACGCGGGCGCCCTCCCGACCGCGCAGTTGCTGCATCGTCATCGCGGAGACGTCTTCGCCGGGAAAACGCATGCCGTACATGGCGCGGGCGACGGCGAGACGTTCCTTGGGACGGGTGACGAGCCAGGCCTGACGGTAGAGAAGGCCAGCGCCGCGGCTGGGACCCAGTCCAGATGCATACAGGCGGACGCCTTGCTCGCCGACCCAGCACACCGCCGTGCCGGAGTCCCCCAGAAGCTGGACCGCCCCGTGGGTGATGCGGGTGCCGGGCCCGATGAGCATGACGGCAACCATCGCGGCAGGGATGCGGACGGTGTCCCTCTTGTTGATGACGACGACGGCGTTCTCCTCCCGGTCGATGTGACTGCGTTCGATGTAGACGCTGGAGACGCGGTCGGCGATGCGATGCAAATCGTGAGGGTGTGCCTTCCACCAGATGTCAGCCATCACCTCTCCTGCCGGAGACCGGGGAGAGGCGCGAGGGTGAGCAGGCCACAGCCGTAGGACTTGGCCGGCCCGATCCCGTGCAGAAGCCGGTCCGTGAACGCGGCGGTGTCCGTGATGCGCAGCCGCCCCTCGAAAGTGGCGGTGTGCAGGACGACCGGGTTGCCGCCGTTGTTCTTCTTTCGGAAGGAGCGACGTGCGCGAGCGGTGATGCGTACTTCGCGTGGCGTCGCCGGCTCTCCCTCTCCAGGCTCCAGGCCAAGTCCCGGCGGGTCGGTGCGCGAAGGGGGAACCTCGAAACCCCACCGTTCGGTACGGGAGAGGAACCAGCCGAGCTGCTGGTCCGCCGTGCGATGACCGATCCGGAAGGAACGCCGTTTGGCCTCCACAGCTCGTTCGAGCTGGGTCTCCGTGGGTTTGACGGGGTTGGAGGTGTTCTGCACCGGGTTCGCGGTGAGCCGGAAGGCGAATTCGCGGCCGACTGCGATCTGGGCGAGAAGTGGCGTGTAGTCACGGATGGCGGCGTGCGTGCCGTCGGCGTCGGGCCAGCCGGCCTGCTCGACGAGATGGCTCCAGTCGGGTCGGGTGCCGGTCAGGACGAACAGCATCGGCCGACGGGGATCGTCGGCATCCAGCCGCCACAGAATGCGCTGCTCGGTCGGCGCATCAGGGATGCCGTACATGACAGCGCCGTGCATGGCGTGCGGGCTGGCCAGCAGCAACCGGCTCTTCTCGCGGAGCGGGTTGATCCTGATACGGGACAGGTAGGTCATGTCTCAGGTCACCAACCCAGGAGAGCGAACGGGTCGTGGTTTCGGGGGTCGTCCCCAGCACGGTCGGCCTTGGCGAATCCGGTCGGGACGGTGATCCACTGGTGCCGGACGCGGCGGCTGCTGAAGCGGCGCTCGCGTGGGGCGAAGGAGTACGGGACGTCGGTGAGCGAATCTTCTCCGGCAGGATCGTCCCAGGTGGCGGCCAGATCGATGGTGGAAGGTCGTCCCCGGTCGCGGGCGTAGATCTGTCGGGCGGTGTCCGTGGCCTGCCAGGGGACCGTGTTCAGTACGTCCAGCATGGGGTCCGGCCGTACATCGAGAAAGAGCGGTTGGGCGGGGACGCAGGAACGGCGCCCCAGCGCGAGAGGGAAGGCCGGACGTTGGACGGCCTCGGCCAACGTCTCCACAAGACCGGCAGGGCCGTGCACCACCGCGAGGAACACCGCGTCCTGCAAGTAGAAGCGCTGAGTGACGTGCGTGTGCTTGGCCGGCGACGTGGGCTTTTGCACGCCCTTCGCCGACACCCCTGCCTGTGGAAGGGGGCGTCCTCTGTAGTCGCTGACGGTGTGGTAGTCGCGCAGCAGGCTGCCCGGTTGGTCGACGCGCACGGCCAGTTGGAGGCCGAGCAGGTCGTCCAGGCGATCTTCTCGCGCCCGACCGGCAGCGGCTGCGAGTAGCCCCAGGATTCCGCTCTTGGTGGGTTCGGGGCGGGTCTCACGCCGGTTGAACGTACTGCGGTCGCCCCAGGACTGCAGCGGGCCCGCCAGGCGCAGGACCAGCGTGGCTTGAGTGGCGGTCATCGGGCCTGCTGAATGCGCTCGGCCAGCTTGGCGCGAAGGTCCGCGACCAGTGTGGGGAAGGAAGTGTTGGCGCCGAAGATCGTGGTGAGCCGCTCCCCGGTGTGCTGGTCGGGGTCGAACGTATGGCAGACGGCGACGTGAGCTGGAGTGTCGCCCCACTGCCGGATGGCGCGGTCGTGTTCCACTGCCAGGCGGACGGCCGAGTCCGCGGCCAGGCCCTCGCCGTCCTCCTCGGGCAGGAGCGGCTTTTCGAAGGCGGAGACGAGGTTGACCGGCTGGTCCTCGCGCACCACCACGGCGACAAGGCTGGGCAGAGTGCGGTGGGCGAAGGAGTTCTGGTGCCCGGAGGGGATGGAGCGGGCGAAGTGCTCGACGAAGGAGTGGACCGTGGTCAGGGCCGCCTCGTCGTCGCCGAGATTCTCGATCAGCTTGGGGACGTTGACCGTGGCGTACCGGTACAGGGTGGCGGAGTTGAAGCCGATCTGCCCGATCATGCCGGCGCCGGTCTCTTCTCTGAGATTCTCGTCGTCCACGGCGGTGTAGTAGTCGAATTCCAGATCCACGGCGTGGGTGGACAGGGCATGCGCGACCTGGACGGCGGCGTCGACGTTGAGGGCGGGGATGTCGGCGACCATCCGTCCGAACAGCGCGACGTCCATCGGGTGGCCCTGCTGGAGCTTCGCGGCGACCGGGAGGTCCTTCACCGACTTGGCCAGTTCCTCGTCCTCCAGGGCGATCAGGTCGGTGGCTTGGTCGGCGACCAGGTCGATGATGTCCTCCAGCTGCCGGTAGCCGAAGAACAGCAGGTAGGCGGTGTCACCGGCCTTCTTGCCGGGCTTGATGCCCAACGGCTGCAGCAGGGCGGTGGCCAGGCGAGTGGCCTGTTCGATCTCCAGGCCGGTACGTTTCGCCAGCCGGGTGGCGAGTTCGGCCGCTATCCGCTTGGTCCGCGTCGCATGATCCTGTTCGTCAGTGTGCTCGGCGAAGCTGGTGCGGGTGGCGCGCTTCCACGCCTGTGACGAGACCCGGGCCCTGCGATGCCCGCCGTAGTAGGCCTCCTTCGGGTTACCTTGATCGTCTCGGTTCAGGTTCGCGGGCGGGACGGTCTGGATGATGTGCACATCGACGTAGAGACGCTTGTCCATGGAGGGCTCCGGATCGAATCAGGGGATGAATCGGGTGTTGGTTACTGCGGGCTGGATGCGGGGGCGGTTGTCGGATCCGCAGGCGTCTTCGCGGGCGGCTGCCAGCCGTGGTAATCGAGCCCGATCCGACGGCGGGCGAGTTGCCGGGTGTCGGGCCGCTGCCAGGCGCGGATGTCACGAAGCAGCCAGTCGTAGTCGAGCGGCACACCGACGGTACGTAGCTGAGAGATCAGGCCACGCAAGTGGGTGAGAAAGGCCGACACCTGGGTGGCCGAGGCGGCGGCGTTGACCCGCCGATCCACTGCCTCCCGGACGAACCCCTTGTCCTGCTCCGACTGCTTGTGGAGCCGCCGAAGAGCCTGCCCCAGCCGCACGTCGGGACGATGCATGGGGTCGGAGCGGGACTGCTGGTGCAGGCCGAACAGGGCGAGCGCGGCGTGTTCGGCGGCCAGCTCGTGTGACACCCTGCCCTGCTTGGCAAGCCGGTCGTCGATGGGCGTGGTGTAGTACGGCCAGAGGGCCGGCACCGTACCGGCTGGACGGCCCAGCCCCGCACGAAAGGCGGCCAGGTCCTCCCCTGGTGGCGGGCCCTGTTTGCGCCAGGTGCCATCAGCGGCCACGTAGCGGGTCCAGTATCGGACGATGTGATCGTTGGGAGAGGTCATGTTGTCCTCGTCTTCAGACTGGCTGGGGCCCGTCAGGCGGATAGTTCTCCGGGCTCGTCGTCCGGCCGATCGCGTACGGACTGGGCCCATCGGGGGAGGGCGGCACGTAGCTGCTGGCGGAAGTTCTGTTCGGCGGAGGCGAGCCGGTAGACGTACTCCGTCTTGTCCTTCTTCAGCGCACGCCCGGCGAACTCGCTGCCGGTGGCCGTGGCGAGCAGCCTCTCCGCCACGTCCTGGGTCTTCCAGTACGCGAGTTGCTCCCAGGCGGTGTGCCCCCGCTCCAACTGGTCCGGGTCATCGGCACTGGCCCGAACCCCGACCAGGAAGCGTCGCACCAGGGGGTCCAACGCGTGCAGCACGAACTCGCCGGGACGCTGCCCCTTGTTCCAGGGGATCGGGTCGGCTCCCCGCGCGCGTCGCAGGTCGGCCGACAGGCCGTTGACCGCCTTGGCCAGGTCTTCTGCCTGCTCGGTCACCTCGACCAGCGTGGTGTAGGTGTCGGTCTCGGTTCGTAGCCCGGCGATCGGCAGCGGGATCGAATCGAACAGCACATCCTCCACGACGGCGGACTGGGTGCCGTAGACCATGCCGATCGTCTGCACCTGAAGCGGGTAGTCGAAGGGAAGAGCGCCCTCGGCCTGGAGATCGGCGAGCTGGCTCAGCAGCCGCGAAGTCTCGGTTCCGTCGTCACCGTCCTGCCGTTCCGCGACCAGCAGCGCTTCCATGCCACGCCAGGCGGCCTTGCCGGGGAGGTGGCGACGCGGCCGACGCTGCGTGCCTGTGGGACTCTTCGGATCTTTAACGAAGGACCACGCGGTGTGCGGCTCCCATTCCGGGAGAGCCTGCAGCCTGTCACCTGCGCACAGCACCACTCGACAGACTCGAAGGCCGTGCTCGGTGTCTTCGGGGATCAAGCGAATCCGGCGTGCCTGCCAGGTCCACAGGTCGAGTAGTCCGGTGGCGTGCCGAGTCGTCCATTGTCCTGACGTCGGGGCACGCCGCCACTGCGGCAGATCGTCGGCCGCCTGCGTACCGATCGGGATGTTGAGCATCAGCGTCTCGAACAAGGTGCGGCCCATCGGGACGACCACTCCGAGCGCACCCAACGGGCCAGTGACGTTGCCCGTGGTCTTGCCCGCCTTCGCCATGCCGTCGTCAGCCGCACCGGACTTGATGCCGGCGGTGTCCCAGCACTGCGCGTGCAGCAACCACCGGGCTGCTTCGGCAGGCGTCAAGGGCAGTGGGTCTCCCTCGGTGCGGGACGAGAAGAGCGGCACGTTGTTCCCGGACGCCTGGGTGGCGACCAGCAGGGCCGTCCCCTTCGTCTCCTGCTTGGCTGTGTGCAGCCCGGCGGCCTGGGCGAATGGGGCCTCTTGATCGAACAGGTCGAAGCGGGATCGATGCTCGTCCAGGTAGGCGCCGATCGCCTTTTGCTCGATATCGGTGAAACGTCCGTTTGCGAAACGGCGTGCCCATTCCTTGCGGTCAGAAGGGCGTCCCAAAGCATCCACGACAACGGGCAGAAGTACCTGACGCATGAGTGCGGGATTTTGCGTAGGAACGTCCACTTCCAGTGCATCGAGAAGATGAGCTTGGAGCAGCGTCTCACGCAATGAGTAAGGCTTTTGAGCAGCCTCGCCGCATGGCCGTGGAAGCAACCATGGTGAATCAATCAAGTCATAACCGGACATTCCTAGCTCCTCTAATTGGTCGTGTTTAGAGGGTGCGGATTGGAGCGTGCCACATCTGACGTCATTCCGTCTGGCGAATCCGTAGAGTGGAGTCGCTTGGCCCTTCGACCTTCATGGCGTGGGGATGGCCCGTGGTCGTGTTTCGGGCACATATCGGCCCCGCCATGCGGGGATCAAGCCTCCACCAGCCGGGCGGCCTTCATTGCGCCCTGTCTCAAGGCGTCCGGCGCGCCCATGGGTCACGCATGTTTTCGGGTGGGGCGTCGAGGGCCACCGTCCACGAGTAGTCCCAATTCGTCGTCATACTGCACCTCGTACTCCCCGAGGGTGGTGGGAGTCTCTGCTGCCAGGATCAGCGCCTTGCTGTGTTTCAGCCAGGGGTGGCTTCGCCAGCCGTCCAGCGGTGCGAGGTCCCGCTCGGCCGGCTCGGTCAGCTTGGAGGGGAGCCGGACCGTGGCGCCGAGTACCTCTTCCACGACGTCGTCTGAAACGACCTCGCCGTTGATCCCTAGCCATCTGCCGGCCATGGTGTGATACCCCCGCTGGTCCTGGCGCACGAGGATCACCTCGGCGCTGCGCTCGCCGTCCCGTACCACCGCTTCAAGCTTGTGCTCGGCCAGGCTGCCGGGAGCTGCGCCATGGTGCAGACCGTCCAGCGTGGCCTTCGTGTGCTCACCGGCCTGGGTGAGCAAGAAGTGCTCTGCGCTTCGGGCCCTGTTCTCTTGCTCGGACACCCACTCTTCGCGGGCCTGCTGCTCGTCCTTGTTCCAGGCGGGCGGGACCACGTCAGGAGCCTCGCCATACACCCGCTCAACCAGCTGCGGCACCTGGCTCGGCACCGACCATTCACCACCGTCGGCTGCGCAGACCAAGGCGGCCGTACGCAGCAGCAGGTAGCGACGGTAGATGGCTTCACTCGCATTGAGAATCCACGGCGCGTCCTCGCCTCTCGGCGCGAACCCTGTCACGATCACTTCTGGCTGACGTACGCGCGACGGGCGGGGCACTCCGTCATGACGATGGATCCGACCGAGCCGTTGCAACAGCAGGTCGATTGTCGTCAGGTCGGTGACCAGCACGTCTGCGTCCACGTCGAAGGATTGCTCCGCCAGTTGCGTCGCGACCAGGATCAGGCGATCAGGCCGCCTCGGTCCGTCCTTGCCCGGCGGGCCCAGAAGTTGCAGGCACTGCTCTGTGCCCTCCGCCCGGTCGCGCGCGGTCATGCGCCCATGCAGCAAGCGCACCTCATGGTCGCCGAACCGGTCGCGCAACGCCTTGTAGAGACGTTGCGCCCGCGGAACGGTGTTCCGGATGACTAGAGCGCATCCGCCCTGCGCGAGTCGGTCCTGCAACAGATCGGCGATCGCAGCCTCGGCCTGCCCGCTCGCCTCTTCCTGCTTCGTACTGGGCATCTCTGGGTGGACCGTCACCTTCACATGCAGATCCGGTCGCCACTGCTTCGTGTCGGCTACGTCGTAGACCGCCTGCCCATCGACAAGGCAGGCAGCGGTGACACTGGGATACCCCTGTGGCGTCGGCAACTTCTCGATGTCGAACGTCTCCGCCGATGCCGCCCCGGCGAGATAAGCCGCGACCAAGGAGCGGCGTTGGGCAGGTGGCAGCGTCGCCGACAGCAGCACCGCCGGTACCCCTGCCTGCCCCAACCAGCGCAGGCCCTCCAGCAGGAACTGCGACATGTACACATCGGCCGCGTGCACCTCGTCCAGGACCACGACCTTGCCCATCAGCCCGGCGGCACGCAGCATCACGTGTTTGGTCCGTGTCGCCGCGAACAGCAGCTGGTCGATGGTGCCCACCACGAACGGGCTGAGCAGTCCGCGCTTACGGCCCAAGAACCACTCCGCCGGCGCCTGCCGCTCCGCCATCCGCTCGCCGCCGAAGGGCGAGTCGGCCAGGCCGTACAGGTCGTCTTCCTCAATCCCGTCGAAGTAGCTGTCCGGGTCGGAGTCCGAACCGTCCAGCAGGCTCTGCCATTCCTTGTTGAACATCCGCTTGCCGTGCAACAGCGCCACCTGACCGGCCAGCTCCGGGTCGATTTTGTTCAACCAGGCGCGGACCTGGCTGAACATCGGATCGCTGGTCGCCTGCGTCGGCATCCCCATGAACACACCGTCGGCGCCGAACCGCGCGGCCAGCACCTCGGCCGCGCCCAGCGCCGCCTTGGTCTTGCCCTCGCCCATCGGCGCTTCGACAACGAGCAAGCCGGGCCTCGGCATCCGTCGCGCTACGTCCAGGACGAGCTCTTGCGACCGGCGAGGCGATTGGCCGAATCGGTGGGCGAACGCTTCGGGGGCAGGCAGCGCCAGTTTTCCCCAGCCACCCCGTAGTCCAAGGCGTTCCCACGCCTTCGCCGCGCGGTCTCTGGCCCCATGCATCGTCACGTCGGCCAGATCGTCAACGCCAGGGAAGTGCCTCTCGTCGCTGGCGATCCAGTCAGCCATCACCACGAGGCCGCTGAGCTGCAACTGCACCGCTCGGCTGGGGGCCCGCTGCGGCTGCACGTCGGCCAGATCGGCGAACCCGACCAACCGCGTGAAGACGTCCACCACCGCCGACTGCACCTGCGTCCAGGCCGGCCCCTTGCCTTGAGGTTCACCTCGCGCGGTCCGCAGTCCCTCCAGCGTGCCCACCGAAGGCACCGTGCCGTGATGACCGGCAACCAGTGGCCACAGCCAATCGATCTGCTCAGACGCCCAGCCTGCTTCCCGCAACAGACGTCGCACGAGGGTGCCCCCAGCTTTGTCGTGCCGCCATCGAGCCCGCTGCACCCTCGCCTCGTCCCAGCGCAGCCCGGCCTGCCGGACGGCTGCCGCTCCCTCAGCGTCCACTCGCTGGAACGCCGGCGTCGCCTTGCCGCAGTCATGCACACCGCATATCCAGGCGAAAAACAGCTTTCCTCGCTCGCCCGAAAGCTCGTTCAAGACATGCTTCGTTGATGGCGCCAGATAGCCATCCCAAATCCGCTCCGCCACCGCCGCCGTGTCCAAGAGGTGCGAGAGTAGAAGATTCGTCCTACCACCTGCCTTAAGGCGCGATTTCCCCCAAAGCGCCCCAAGTTGCCCAATCAGGGTCTGGTTGTATCCAAGCGCGTGATACCACGTCATCGCACCTCCTTCCATCAAGCCCGCAGCCTAGACAGCGCCACCGACAAAACAGAGTGGGCGGACACATCCGCGATATCGTTCGGCTACACCCCAGCGTTAGCAGGTAGCGACTGTCGAGGAGGGGCACAGACTGGTGACTGAGCAGGCTGCTGTTACACACCCGAAGGAAATCGGCCGGCCCGCCCGGTAACGCCCCAGGTCAGCAAGTGTCGGCCCCGCGGACGCGGGGATGTTCCTGCGTCTGGACTACAAACTGTGGAATGGGACGGGTCGGCCCCGCGGACGCGGGGATGTTCCGATCATCGACTGGGCCAGGGAGAGCGGGAGGCTGTCGGCCCCGCGGACGCGGGGATGTTCCCCTGCCCGTCAGCACCGCGCAGGGCACCCAGCTGTCGGCCCCGCGGACGCGGGGATGTTCCGAGAGGACGACGGCTCCGGGCAGCGGCCGACCAGTCGGCCCCGCGGACGCGGGGATGTTCCACCGGCGGCTGCTCCCCGGGGTGCCCGTCGTGATGTCGGCCCCGCGGACGCGGGGATGTTCCGAGGCACGGTCTGGTGGTCGGTCGCTGGGAGGGGTCGGCCCCGCGGACGCGGGGATGTTCCCGCCGTGGTCGTGATGTTCTTGCCGGTCTTGCCGTCGGCCCCGCGGACGCGGGGATGTTCCCTCATCCGGCGCATCGCCCGCGCCGCCCGCCTGGTCGGCCCCGCGGACGCGGGGATGTTCCCCACTGGGCCCCGAACCGCATCGCGGCGATGCCGTCGGCCCCGCGGACGCGGGGATGTTCCCACGTGGTCGGCGGTCGTGCCGAGCTTGGGGTAGTCGGCCCCGCGGACGCGGGGATGTTCCTCAGCAGTGGTGTGCGAGCACGGTAGTCACGAAGTCGGCCCCGCGGACGCGGGGATGTTCCACCACAGCTCGGTAGGCGTTCTGCGCCATCGACAGTCGGCCCCGCGGACGCGGGGATGTTCCCTCCGGCGTCCATGGCGGGCTTGAGGCCGTCGCGTCGGCCCCGCGGACGCGGGGATGTTCCGCCGATGACGGACCCGCCGACCGACACCCGGCCGTCGGCCCCGCGGACGCGGGGATGTTCCCCGCCACCCAACCCGCCCGCCACCCCCGGAAACGTCGGCCCCGCGGACGCGGGGATGTTCCCCGCATCAGCCGCGCCCTCGCCCTGATCGACGAGTCGGCCCCGCGGACGCGGGGATGTTCCTGGCGATACAGCTTCCGGGGCCGGTGTCGTAAGGTCGGCCCCGCGGACGCGGGGATGTTCCCAGGCCGGTGATGGCGTCGCCGTTGCCGGACCCGTCGGCCCCGCGGACGCGGGGATGTTCCACGGCGCGTTCGCCGAGGCCATGGACCGGTACGGGTCGGCCCCGCGGACGCGGGGATGTTCCCCGGCCTGGCTGGAACGTGACCGCCCCCGAGGGGTCGGCCCCGCGGACGCGGGGATGTTCCCGTCGCGTCAGGGCCGACGATCCTCTACGGCGAGTCGGCCCCGCGGACGCGGGGATGTTCCCGTCTCATGCGTCGCGCGGTAGAGCCGGGCATCGTCGGCCCCGCGGACGCGGGGATGTTCCCGACGCGGGCGGGCTGGGCATCTCCGGCGGGACGTCGGCCCCGCGGACGCGGGGATGTTCCGCTAGATGGCCTACAGGATTCCGAGAGAGACCAGTCGGCCCCGCGGACGCGGGGATGTTCCCCTGCCGTCCGGCGTCGCGCACCCCTACCGTTCGTCGGCCCCGCGGACGCGGGGATGTTCCCTGGACTTCCCGGGCCGGGCACGGGCCGCCGCAGTCGGCCCCGCAGACGCGGGGATGTTCCCGGCCAGACGTTCGCCATGCAGATGGCGCGCGCGTCGGCCCCGCGGACGCGGGGATGTTCCTCATTCACAGCACGACCGTAGGCAGGCATATCCGTCGGCCCCGCGGACGCGGGGATGTTCCCCCTTACACCCCGATCGAGCTGGTCAACTTCGAGTCGGCCCCGCGGACGCGGGGATGTTCCCCACTCCTCCCCAATCAAGGGGACCCAAGATCCGTCGGCCCCGCGGACGCGGGGATGTTCCGGCGACCTTGAACTCGCCCTCCGCCTCGATCGAGTCGGCCCCGCGGACGCGGGGATGTTCCCCTTCATGGAGATGTGCGCGGTGCTCAGCGACCGTCGGCCCCGCGGACGCGGGGATGTTCCCATCCTGCTTTGCTTCGCCGCCCTGGACCCGCAGTCGGCCCCGCGGACGCGGGGATGTTCCGGCCACCTGGGTTGCCTGGGCGATCTCCCAGGGGTCGGCCCCGCGGACGCGGGGATGTTCCGCCCGGTTCTCCACGGAGGACTGGGCCCAGGCCGTCGGCCCCGCGGACGCGGGGATGTTCCGCTGTCCAGCGCCTCGAACAATCCACCGCCGACGTCGGCCCCGCGGACGCGGGGATGTTCCCGCGAGCATTACGGTTGTGGTGCTCTTGCTGACGTCGGCCCCGCGGACGCGGGGATGTTCCCACGGAGGCTCCGCCCCGGTCAGTGTGCCCCTGGTCGGCCCCGCGGACGCGGGGATGTTCCTGCTCATGCTCGATCTCCAGTTACGTGGTGGTCGTCGGCCCCGCGGACGCGGGGATGTTCCGGAACTCGAAACGGCGACCCGGTCCGTCACGGGGTCGGCCCCGCGGACGCGGGGATGTTCCCGCGCTGACCGGTCTGATCGACAAGCTGATCGCGTCGGCCCCGCGGACGCGGGGATGTTCCGCTCCACACCAGCAGCAAGCGGCGGAACCAGCAGTCGGCCCCGCGGACGCGGGGATGTTCCCCAGCCACCCGAGTCGGTCTGGAACGTCACCGCGTCGGCCCCGCGGACGCGGGGATGTTCCGCTGGACATGGACGGGTCGTACATGTCGTCCCAGTCGGCCCCGCGGACGCGGGGATGTTCCCATCTTCGACCCGCTCATGGACCCGGCGATCACGTCGGCCCCGCGGACGCGGGGATGTTCCCCTTCCCTGGAGGAAACCATGCAGATGAACACCGTCGGCCCCGCGGACGCGGGGATGTTCCACGACTTCAGCTTGACCGGGGAGCGCTGGCATGGTCGGCCCCGCGGACGCGGGGACGTTCCGCCATACCTCGCCGCTCTGGCCAAGGCCGAGGCGTCGGCCCCGCGGACGCGGGGATGTTCCATGCTTGACGACCCGCGCAACTTCTACCGGAGCGTCGGCCCCGCGGACGCGGGGATGTTCCCCACCCGTCCTGCGTGATGGCCACGCCCGTCTCGTCGGCCCCGCGGACGCGGGGATGTTCCGGTCGTCTTCCGTTGGTCGACGTTCCGGCCTACGTCGGCCCCGCGGACGCGGGGATGTTCCCCTTCGCGCTCGTGTGAGTGGCTTCATCGCTGGGTCGGCCCCGCGGACGCGGGGATGTTCCCCCGAAGTGGAAGCCGGTCAGCGTCCTGGTCGAGTCGGCCCCGCGGACGCGGGGATGTTCCGGTGTTCCGCGGCGACGACGGCTACTACACGTGGTCGGCCCCGCGGACGCGGGGATGTTCCGCTGTCCGGCCCCGACCGGCTGCGGGACCTGTCGTCAGCCCCGCGGACGCGGGGATGTTCCTTGTTCCTCGCCCCTGAGGAAGCACAGTTCGCAGTCGGCCCCGCGGACGCGGGGATGTTCCGCGTCTCGTAGTCGTCCCCCGGAGGGGGGCTCTGTCGGCCCCGCGGACGCGGGGATGTTCCGCGGGCCTGCCAGATCACCATGCGGCTCAACGTGTCGGCCCCGCGGACGCGGGGATGTTCCCCCGCATGGCCAGGGGTGAGCTGGAGCCGGTGGGTCGGCCCCGCGGACGCGGGGATGTTCCTGGACACCCGACGCACGCGCTCTTGGGCACGTCGTCGGCCCCGCGGACGCGGGGATGTTCCGTCGGTACCCGCGTTGGCCGGAGCGCCCGTAGGGTCCGCCCCGCGGACGCGGGGATGTTCCGGCAGTGCGCAAGCTTCCTTACGGTCACAACTTGTCGGCCCCGCGGACGCGGGGATGTTCCTGGCCGCCAGGAGTCCGGCCAGCGCCACCACCAGTCGGCCCCGCGGACGCGGGGATGTTCCGCTCGCGGCGGCGGACCGGGCCGAGTTCTACCGGTCGGCCCCGCGGACGCGGGGATGTTCCGGGACGCGAGTCTCATGAACATCTTCCCACCGTGTCGGCCCCGCGGACGCGGGGATGTTCCTGCATTGTCCAGCTTCGATCACCCTGTGTAGAGGTCGGCCCCGCGGACGCGGGGATGTTCCCGTGGAGGTCGCCGAGGAACTCGACCCGGTCGCGTCGGCCCCGCGGACGCGGGGATGTTCCCTCGCCGAGAGGGGGCTACGGCCCGGCGGGCAAGTCGGCCCCGCGGACGCGGGGATGTTCCGCAGCGCCCGGCTGAACGTCTCAGCGTTCCACAGTCGGCCCCGCGGACGCGGGGATGTTCCGTCACCGGTCGCGGCGCCGGTCACGGTAGCGGTGTCGGCCCCGCGGACGCGGGGATGTTCCGCCGGATGGCCTCCGGTGCTGGGCGGGGCACTCGTCGGCCCCGCGGACGCGGGGATGTTCCCGTCTTCCAGCTCGGGTTCGCCGTCGAGGTGGCGTCGGCCCCGCGGACGCGGGGATGTTCCTACCTGCCGCGTGCCTTCGAGATTCGTGCCCCAGTTGGCCCCGCGGACGCGGGGATGTTCCGTCGGCCGGGTCGTAGTACTGCCGGTCGTAGGAGTCGGCCCCGCGGACGCGGGGATGTTCCTGGCAGTGACGGTGCCCGCAGACGCTACCGACAGTCGGCCCCGCGGACACGGGGATGTTCCGCATGACGAAGGCGGCCGATGAACCGCCGCGCAGTCGGCCCCGCGGACGCGGGGATGTTCCCTCTTCTCATGGTGAGCCCTGCGGGCTCGACGTGTCGGCCCCGCGGACGCGGGGATGTTCCCCATGTCGGCGGTGTCCGGGTACAGCTCGTACAGTCGGCCCCGCGGACGCGGGGATGTTCCGCCCTGGTAGGAGCAAGGCGAATATCGAGCTCAGTCGGCCCCGCGGACGCGGGGATGTTCCCCTTTCGGGTTGCGGCCCCACCGGGATCTTTTCGTCGGCCCCGCGGACGCGGGGATGTTCCGGCTGCCCGGACGCGGCGTAGGTGTAGATGCCGGTCGGCCCCGCGGACGCGGGGATGTTCCGGCGGTGCCAGTGACGACTACGCCGCCGGCCGTGTCGGCCCCGCGGACGCGGGGATGTTCCCTGGGTGGCGGTGAGCTCCATCCTGTCGTCGCCGTCGGCCCCGCGGACGCGGGGATGTTCCGCCCTGGTAGGAGCAAGGCGAATATCGAGCTCAGTCGGCCCCGCGGACGCGGGGATGTTCCCGCGACGATCCGCGAGCTCGTGACCGCGCTCGCGTCGGCCCCGCGGACGCGGGGATGTTCCCTGAGTGACGCGCTCGGCGCGACCGCTCTCAGTGTCGGCCCCGCGGACGCGGGGATGTTCCGGTTGGCCAGCTCGTGTGTTCGGGAACACGAGCGTCGGCCCCGCGGACGCGGGGATGTTCCTCCGTGCTGGTCCTGATCCGCGGGCTTGCGACCGTCGGCCCCGCGGACGCGGGGATGTTCCGCCCGGGGTGCCACGGGTCATGACCGACCACATGTCGGCCCCGCGGACGCGGGGATGTTCCGGGTTCTGGGCGCTGCGCCTGGACTCGGCCCCGCGGACGGGGGGATGTTCCCGAGGCCGGGGCCGATGTGCCTCGGTATGACGTGTCGGCCCCGCGGACGCGGGGATGTTCCCCTCTCGGCGAGCCACACGGGGACACCCTTGGGGTCGGCCCCGCGGACGCGGGGATGTTCCCTTGGCTACGTCGACCGGCCGGGCCATGGCGCGGTCGGCCTCGCGGACGCGGGGATGTTCCGGCCCCGGCGCCCCTGGAATGGGAGGACCTGCCGTCGGCCCCGCGGACGCGGGGATGTTCCCGTCCCTGGCCAAGATGTCCCTGTTCACGGAGGGTCGGCCCCGCGGACGCGGGGATGTTCCGGCCTCACCCCGAAGCGCCCCGACCTCACCCCGGTCGGCCCCGCGGACGCGGGGATGTTCCGAGTCGCCCCTGACGCCTCGCCAGCAGCTTCGTGTCGGCCCCGCGGACGCGGGGATGTTCCCTTCCCTCCGGGGCGGACGAGCCGTCCCGGTTCGTCGGCCCCGCGGACGCGGGGATGTTCCCTTCCCTCCGGGGCGGACGAGCCGTCCCGGTTCGTCGGCCCCGCGGACGCGGGGATGTTCCCCGGACCTGTGTCTGGGTGCCCGGGGTGTAGGCGTCGGCCCCGCGGACGCGGGGATGTTCCGGGCTTGTACACGGTTCCGGAGCTGGCCAGCATGTCGGCCCCGCGGACGCGGGGATGTTCCCTGGCCGGAGATTCGAGGTGCAACCCACCGAACGTCGGCCCCGCGGACGCGGGAATGTTCCCGCCTCCCACGCCCTCTGGCGCTCGCTCGGGGTGTCGGCCCCGCGGACGCGGGGATGTTCCGATGAACGCCGACGCCTCACGCGACTTGGAGCTGTTGGCCCCGCGGACGCGGGGATGTTCCTCGACGCTAGGAACAAGCTCACAGCCGTCCGGCGTCGGCCCCGCGGACGCGGGGATGTTCCGCTCATCCCCGGAGAAGCCCCGGCCGCTCCCGCGTCGGCCCCGCGGACGCGGGGATGTTCCCGCGCGCCTGCGTGAGCAGGTGGTGGAGGCAGCGTCGGCCCGCGGACGCGGGGATGTTCCTCGTGTCGGCCCGGCGCTTGCCGAGCACGTGGGGTCGGCCCCGCGGACGCGGGGATGTTCCACCGGCATCCCGATCATGCACCCCGACGCTGGCGTCGGGCCCGCGGACACGGGGATGTTCCATACAAGGACAATCCGGGTGCCACCATCACCAGGTCGGCCCCTGCGGAAGCGGGGATGTTCCGCCGAGCTGAAGGCCGAACAGGACGAGCTCAAGGTCGGTCCCGCGGACGCGGGGATGTTCCTCTCTGTACGGTCGCGAGGTCGTCCGCCAGGCAGTCGGCCGGCCCCGCGGACGCGGGGATGTTCCGGCGTCGTAGGGGTTGGCGTCGTTTGCGTCCCAGTCGACCCCGCGGACGCGGGGATGTTCCGCGCGGCCAGGCCAACACCCACACGCTCGTCCGGTCGGCCCCGCACATGCGGGGGCTTCCTCCTGTTCGGTGCTCCTTACACTCGCACCTAAGTTGCCCGGAATCTAAGGTAGGCAACATCTGATTGTTCGGAGTCAACGAGGTGCCGGGGTTGTGACGGATTACATTCAGGTACTGACGACCGTCCCGGATGTGGACGCAGGCGCTGCTCTAGCACGTAGCATTACTATAAAACGCCTCGCTGCTGGCGTTCAGATCATCGGCCCGATCCGCTCTCTTTACTGGTGGAAGGGCTCTCTTCGAGATGAACAGGAATGGCAGCTGGTTATCAAAACTACGCGGACTTTATTCGCAGAACTTGAAGAACACATCAAAGCCGGCCACAGCTATGAAGTCCCCGAAGTTATCGCCACCGAGATACTCGAAGGCAGCGGCGCCTATCTGAACTGGATCAGTACGGAGACGCAGAGAACTGACGCTTCGTGACTGCCAGTTCTTCCAGGAACGCGCGGACCGGCGGTTGAGTCTGCCAGCGCCTGAGCGATTCACCGAGGACAATGAACCGTGGTAGCCAGATGCCTGACTCTGTCTCACGTATGATCGCGAGACCTTCTCTCGCCGCTCTGGCCGCTTCCGCCACCGATCCATGCATGAGGTGAGCCGTGGCAATATCTCCGAGGATGATGCCTGCTCGCTTTCGTTCCACCTCAGGCAGTCGTGCGATGACCGCACGAGCTACACCTTCAGCTTCGTCCAGTCGGCCGATTTGCGCGTAGGTCGAGATTAGGAAGGAGTCGAAGCGGTCACGGTCCAGGAATCTGGTCCACACCCGGTCCTCTTCTGGATCTGCGATGTTGAATGCTTCGCTTGCCTCGGCCCATGACCGAATGGCAGCTTCCCGCTCTCCCAGCGCGGCGCTCTCTTCCGCATGCCGGGCCGCAAGCCAGGATGTGGTGCCAGGTGATACGTCCCTGGGCAGGTGCTGGAGTGCGGTGGTCAACAGGGAGCGGGCTCGCCCGTGGTTTCCCTTGCCGCTGGGAATGTAGCTTCTGTATCCGAACGCGCACGCGATGATGGCGGGATCGTCCGCCTCTTTGGAGGCTTTCTCCGCTGTGTCGTAGAAGTTGCGAGCCGCCGAGACGTTCCCCAGGTCAGTCGCGATCCAGCCGGCGAGGACGCTGCTCTCGCCGGCGACCACGATCAAGCGTCTACGGAGCTCGTCCTTGGGGTCGGTGGCTGTGCTGTTCAGGAGGGTGCCGACCTCGTTCAGGTGGGCGGCCAGGCCCTTGAAGATGGTCTGTGCGGGCAGCATCTCTTCCAGGCGATGGAAGCCGGCCGCCCTCGCTTCCATCTCTCGCACCACCGCTTCGTCTAGCGCCTTCGGCTTCGACAGTGCGTAGGCGACCTTCTCCCATGCCTCATTCTGGGCCAGAGCTGACTGGGCACCCAGTTGTCCGATCATTGCCAGCAGTTCGCGGCGCTTCAACGGCTCGCCCCTTTTCCCGATCGCTTCAGCGAAGAGCTGCAAGTCAAATGTGTCCGTGGGGATCTGAACCCCATCGCTGATGACCTGTGCACCGCCACCTCGGCCACCTGGGGACGCTAACCCCAAATGGCGACGCAAGTGGCCAGGCATGCTCAAACCATCAGCGAACGACTCAAATGTATGCTTCGCGGTCGGGAGGCGCTTTCCGCTCTTGTACTCGCTGACGCGCCCCTGGGGGATTCCGGTGAGGTTGGCTATCTGCCCCTGGGTGATTCCGTACTTGGTGAGGATGCGGATGACCCCGCCGAGATCGCGCTGCTTGCACACGTCTTCCATGTCCTGACGTGCGAAAACAGTCTCAAGAACATGAAGAACTCGCTCTTGATCCATTGTCATGGCGGCGTTCCGTTCCCCTGGTAGCGCGCCGTTCGAGAAGAAGTGAAGCGCTCCTAGTCCATCACACCGTGAGATATCACGGTGAGATTCTACGGAACCGCTTTGCTTGGAAACCTCGCATCAGTTCGCGGAGCACGTCAGAGCTGATCTGAGGCAAGTCAAAGATTCGCGTTTGTCTGACTTCCGCCAATTTGTTGCCTGAGAAAGCAGAGTTGCGGGAGGGAAGCCAGCGCATGACCGGACAGCGAGCGGCATATCGCCTCAGCTCCGTTGTCGCCGCGGCTGACCGGCTACAACGGGAGCTGGCTCTGTACGGGATCACGACCGACGTGAACGACGGCTACGGCCTGGCTGCGGTGTCGGTGTGGCGCGATCTCGTCGTGTGGACGAACGGGGACCGGTTCTGGTGGCGGGCCGGCTGGAACGACCGCCGGCACCGCCCCGTCTACGCCTGGCACTCCACAGCGGATCCCGCGAGGGCCGGGCGCCGAATCGTCGCCCGGTACCGGGACCTCCGCACAGCGCCCGCACCCGGTGAGGTGTAGGGACATGACTCAGGACAAGTGGAGTCAGGCCCATCCGACCGCGCATAGAGCAGCCCTGCTGGGAGAACGAGACGCGGCGCACGGCGCACTCTCGCGCACGGCGTTCTTCGACCACTTCGACCTGAACGTCGATGACTGCTGTGAGGGCTACACCGCCCCAGCGCTCTACCACCTGTATCTGACTTCCCGTGCGCGAACGCGCCTGCTCTGGAACACGACTGACAAACGGCTCCCGAAAAGCGCCTGATGACTCACCCGACACCGATTGACCTTGGCCAGGATCCCCGGCGGGACCGAACGTGACCGGAGAGGCACGCTCGCCTGTTCCCTGGCCGCCTTGACCCGCGACGGTGCATGGCCCGCGGCTCGCTCACACCTTGCCACCGCGTCCCGCGCCGTCGCGTCAACGCCCCCGGCAGGGTCCTTCTGCGCTCGCGAGAGTGCCAGTTCCCAAAGGACCCTGTCGGGGGTCTCTTGTATGGCATGGGTCGTGAGCTGGGGCTTATCTCACCACAGGATCTGATCCATCTCATCGGTGGATGTTCTTGATCTCACCACATGATCACATCGCGCGATGGGGCCACCCCTTCCCCGAAACCTACCTTCGCCTCGTAGGTCACCGGAGACGGAAGGGATGTGATCTCTATGAGCGCAGCTCAGCACCACCACCGCCGCGAACTGATCACCGGACTGCGGGCCCTGGCCACCTTCCTGGACAGCCACCCGCGGGTGCCCGTTCCCAGGTACGGCACCGTGCGCGTGTCGGTCCACACCAACTACGACACCGACGCCACCACGGAAGCCGAAGCGATCGCCGAAGTTCAGCGAATCGCCGCTCTGCTCGGCACGACTCCCATCGTCGAGAACGGACACCACGTCGCCGGTATCGACTTCGGCACCGTCCGCTTTGAGGCCGTCCTGATCACGCAGGCGGCGATGGTCCGGCGCGAAGCGCTCGACTCCTACCGCGACGCGATCGCCCTCGACGAGATCGAAGGGGCGTGACCCATGGACTTCGGACTCTTCGTCGTCTTCCTGGCCCTGGCGCTGTCGGCCGTCACGCTCGCGCTCTTCGTGGTGCTGGTCACCGTGATCCGTACCGAGGACCGTCGCCACGCCCCCACGGGAACCCTGAGCCGTCGCCTCCTGGGCACCTACGCCCACCACTGCCCGCCCGCCGCCTGTGCAGGGAGGAGGTGAACCTCAGATGCGCATGACCCGCCTCGTCCCGCTCCGGTGCCTTTGCGGCGCCGACGCCACGTCCGGAAGCCGTCTGTGCCGCAAGTGCCGCGCCCGCCGGCGCTGGCTCCGCCGCAAGTCCCGACACGACGGCATCTGATCCGCCCACCGATCGCCCCCCGAGAGGAGGTGAAGCCCCATGACCGTGACCGTCCCGCTGGTGCTCGTGTTCGGCGCGATGGTGTTCATCGCCTGGCGCTACCTGGGACTGCGCTTGTGGCATGCGCTGATCACGCTGTTGTTCGGCTTCCTACTGGCCGCCACCACGCTCGCACCCGAGATCCGCGCCCTTCTGCACGGCGCTCTGCGCTGGATCTCCAGCCACTGACCCATGTCCCCCAGCGAAGGATGTGATGCCTGATGACCCACCGCCACCCGTACCCGCACACTGATCTCCAGGAGGTCGCTCACCGCAACGTCACCGCCGCTCAACTCCTGACGGCGCTCACCCGAGACCCTCTGCCCATGCTGCCCGTCTGGGCGTATCTGATCGCCGCCCTCGACGACATCGACACCCTGATCGACGAGGTCACCGGCCTCCGCGCGGAACTGGCACTCATCCGCCATCAGCGGGCCAACCTTCTGGCCTCCGTCCGCGCCACCCTCGCGGCCCACCACGACGGCGACGAAGACCCCCTGTACTACGTGCGCGACGAGCTGCATGCCCAGGCGTCCGGCGAGGGACGATGAACAGGCACCGGGCGACGCGCTACGAGATGCGCCGCAACGCGCGCCGGATGCGTCGTTACGGGGTCCAGCCCGTCGCGATGATCGACGACCTGGAGCTGGCACCTCTGGCGATCGCCGGCATCACCCGTCTGGCTTGGCGTTACCGGTCCGAACTCGCGCCGTTCAGCCTGGCCATGACCGTCCTGCTGGCGGGCGTGATCCTGCGGCGCTGGTGTCCGGAGTGGTGGCCGACCGTGATCGCCTGCACGATCACGGCGGCTATCGCACTGATCATCTGGGGACGATGGGTGAACCTTCCCCGTCCCATCGAACGCGGCTACGCCGCCACCGCCACAGCGTTCGCCGGAACATGGCTTACCCTGGCAACCTGTCTCGGGCCGTTCACGACTCTCTTGCCCGCCACACTCGGCATCGGCACACTCGTGCTGGCCCTGCCCTGGTGGGCCCACCGCCGCAGACGTGCCCGAGTCCGCGTCGAACGCACCCTGGCCGCCTGGCCCGACATCGCCAAGGCCGTCGGACTGGCCGGTTCCCGTGTCCAATCGGCCATGGTCGACCTGTGGGGCTACCGGTTCCGCCTCGGGCTGGGCATCGGTCAGACCGTCGAAGACGCGGTCAACGCCGTCCCTCGCCTGGAATCGGCGCTCGGCACCACCCGCGGCGGCATCCGCGTCCAACCAGTGGCGAGCAAGAAGGCCAACCGCGCCGACATACGAGTCATAGAGACAGACCCGCACGCCGACGCCATCGCCTGGCCCGGCCCGTCCATCACCTCGATCACCCAGCCCGTCAAGCTAGGGCTCTTCGAGGACGGTACGCCGGTCCGCGTTCCCCTCCTGCGGAGACACGGACTGTTCGCCGGCATGTCGGGGGCAGGCAAGTCCGGAGGGGTGAACGTCCTGCTCGGCGAGCTGACCGCCTGCCAGGACGTGATCCTCTGGGCGATCGACCTCAAGCGCGGCATGGAGCTACAGCCGTGGGCGTCGTGCATCGACCGGTTGGCCACCACCCCGCAGGAGGCAGAGGCCCTGCTGGCCGATGCCGTGGTCATCCTCGACGGACGCGCCGACGACCTCACCAGACGCGGCGAACGTGTCTGGGAACCCTCCCCCGACCGGCCCGCCCTGCTCATCATCATCGACGAGTACGCCGAGCTGGCCAGCGAGGCACCACGAGCCATCGACCACGCCGACTCGATCGCCAGGCGAGGCCGCGCACCAGCGGTCAATCTGATCGCCGCCACGCAACGCCCGTCCAAGGATGCGATGGGCAAGAGCGCGGTCCGGTCCCAGATGGATGTCCGGCTGTGCTTCCGAGTCCGCGAACCCCGCGACGGGGATCTCATCCTGGGACAAGGCATGGTGAAGGCCGGCTGGCACGCCCACAAGCTCGACGCCCCCGGCAAGTTCCTCATCAGCTCCCCGGAACACGACATCCCCCGCCGAGCCCGCACCTACCTCCTCGACGACCAAGGGGTACAAGCCACTGCCGAACGGCATGGGCAACATCGCCCGCCCCTGGATGAGGTGTCGGCTCAAGCCCTGCAAGAAGCGTCTGAAAGACCCGCTGCACCGCTTGAATCTGTCTTCCGACCATCGCCCCGCCACGCACGCGACAACGCGGCACGAAGAGCCGAAGAGGCGTTGACAGCGTCATTGCGACAGGCGTCGAGCAACGGAGCCAGCATCGGCGACCTCATGCGCGAAACCGGCATGCGCCGCACGTGGGTCTACCAACGCCTCCAGGAGTTGAGCCGTGCAGACCAGGTCGCACAGGTCTCACGAGGGCGCTGGCGAGCCCTTGCTGAAGATGACGGCTCGTAATCGTCCACGTCCGCCGTCCGCGTCCGTTCGCACGTCTGCGCGTTTAGAGAGCGCGACGGACGCGGACGGACAAACGGGCGGACGATCACAATCCGTAACTCCCGCAGCGACAAGCGAGAGGAGGGATGCCGCATGCAGGCATACACGGTCGAACAAGTTGCGGAGATGCTGAGCATCGGGCGCGACAAGATCTACTTCCTTCTCCGTACCGGTCAGCTCAAGAGCATCAAGATCGGCAAGCTTCGTCGGATCACCGATCGGCAACTCAGCGACTTCGTCTCTTACCTCGAAGCGACAGACGAGGCGTAGAGCACCGTGCTACAAGGTTCTACAGAGCCGGTTGTGCGGCACTCGCCGCACAACCGGCAGAGCGCCTCTTGATAACTGCATGACACGAAAGGAAGCCGTCTATGACGAGCGACCGAACGACCCTGCCTCCCGTACGGGTGGACACGGAACTGAAGGACCGTCTCCGCAGGTACGCCGAGTCGCAGGAGCGAGATGTGTCGTGGGTGATCAGGAAGGCGATCGAGGAGTACCTCAACCGTCACGAGAAGGGGTGATCCCTTGGCCAAGATCCTGATCGGCAAGTACGAAGCGACCATCTATCCCGAGGGAGATGGCTACACCGGAGCCATCTCCCTCGGGTTCGGCCCGGACGGCAGACGCCAGCGCCTCAAGCGCAAGGCCAAGACCAAGACAGCGGTTAAGGACAAGCTGATCAAGGCGGTCAAAGACCTTGAGGCAGGCGTCAGCGCATCGGAGACCTACACCGTGCGCGATGCCGTCAACGACTGGCTCACCAAAGGTCTCAAGGGCCGATCCGAGAACACCGTGAGCAAGCTCCGCATCCTCGCTGAAACGCACGTCATCCCGAACCTAGGGAAGATCAAGCTCAAGCAGCTACGTGCCGATCACGTGGACGCGTGGCTGGACCAACTCGCCGAAGAACTGGCCACTACCACCTTGCGCGAGATCCACGGCGTATTGAAGCGAGCCATCCGGCAAGCTCAAGCCCGTGACATGGTGCTCAGGAACGTCGCCGAGCTGGTCACCACGCCCAAGGGCACGAACGGACGCCCCAGCAAGGCACTCAACCGACAGCAAGCAGAGGCCGTACTCAAGGCCGCCGAGTTCTCCGAACTCCACGCTTACGTGGTGCTGAGCCTCACGACGGGCATCCGTACCGAAGAAGCCCGCGCCCTGCGCTGGGATCACGTCGTGGCCTGGATCCCGAGCCTCAAGCAGTGGCATCCAGTCACCGAGGCCGGCTTCAAGCACAAGAAGTTCGCCATCTACGTGTGGCGAGCCGACCGAGTAGGAGGAGACACCAAGACCCGCAAGTCACGCCGAACGCTGGAACTGCCCACCCTCGCAGCTCAAGCACTACGGCAGCACCACACCCGCCAAGCCGCCCAGAAGCTCAAGGCCGGCGAGGCGTGGCAAGACCACAACCTGCTCTTCTGTACAAGCGTCGGAACCCCACTCGACGCATCGAACGTACGGCGGGCATTCCGCAGGATCACCAATCGAGCAGGACTCGGCACCACCTGGAGTCCCAGAGAACTCCGTCACTCGTTCGTCTCCATCATGAGTGACCAGGGCGTACCGATCGAGACCATCGCCGATCTCGTCGGCCACGCCGGCACCAGCGTCACAGAGGCGGTCTACCGGCACCAGCTACGGCCGGTGATCACCAAGGGTGCCCAGACCATGAACACCATCTTCGGCGAGAAGCCCACGGGTTGAGAGTCCGAATGAGATGGCTCCCCGATTGGCTCCCATCGACTTCCAGACATGAGAAAAGGGCCTCCGGATTTCTCCAAAGACCCTTCTCACCTGCATCTTCCTGGTGGAGATGAGGGGATTCGAACCCCTGACCCCTTCGATGCGAACGAAGTGCGCTACCGGACTGCGCTACATCCCCAAGGACTCGACCAGATTAGCAAACTCCCGAGGGTCCTCGCGCCATCCTCTCAGTCCCCCACCGCCCGTTTGGGTGGTTCGGCGTACTGGTCGAACAGGACGTCGGCGTGCAGCGCGGTCAGGTCGATCACCTCGGCCTCGACCTCGGCCGCCGCCCGCCGCCGCTCGCGGGCCCGTCGCAGCCGCTCAGAGCGCGCCTGGAGCGCCCGCTCGCGGCGTTCGCGATCCACCTGTACGGCGATCCGCAGAAAGGCCATGTACGACAGCATGACGACCACGGACGGCGCCACACCCCACCACGGGATCATCTCGACCCCGGCCGTGACCACCGAGGCGAGCACGAGCAGCGCGGTGAAGAACAACAACCTCCGGCGGCGCGCTACGATGATCGCCCTACGCCGAAGCCGGAACTGCCGGACATCGACCTTCTCGACCTCCGGCGCGTCCTCGTCGCCGAGGGTGGCGTCCAGGTTGTCCAGGTCGGGCAGCGCGTGCTCGCCGGTGTAGTGCTCTTCGAGTTCGGCCAGCTCCTGGAGGTTCGTCTTGTCCCGGCGCAACCACATCGGGATCAGGACGCACAGCCACATCACCACAATGGCGACATAGAGGAAGGCGCTGCTCACGACCACCTCCGGGCAGCACGAAAGCGCGTCTGTGCTCGTCGCGCCTTCATTGTGCTCACGTCACGCACCGTAAGACCGTGTGTCACTGATTGACGAGCATTCGGTGCGGTGTGTCGCGAGATCGTCAAACCTCTTCGATCGGAGAACCGCCGTGAGCGGCCGCCTCACGGGCGCGCCGCCACTGTACGAGCAGGCCGCCGGGGACGTCCTCGACGGTCAGCGCGTAGCAGATGTGGTCGCGCCAGGCCCCGTCGATGTGGAGTTGGCGACGCCGAATGCCTTCTTCCCTGAACCCGAGCTTCTCCACCACCCTACGGCTGGCCTGGTTCTCAGGACGGATGTTCGCCTCTAGCCGATGCAATCCGGTGGTGAAAAAGCAATGATCGACGGCCAGGGCCAGGGCGGTGGGGATGATGGCCCGCCCGGCCAGCGCGCCGTCCACCCAGTAACCGACCTGGGCAGAACGGGCAGATCCCCACACGATGGCCCCCACGGTGAGCTGCCCCGCGAAACGGCCGCCGTAGGTGACCACCCAGGGCAGCGCCAGCCCCTGCCTGGCCTCGCGGCGCAGGGTGCCGACCATGGAGATGTACGGGCCGAGCCCCGTTCTGAACAGCGGGGTCTCGGGGTTGCTCGGTTCCCAGGGACGCAGCCAGTCGGCGTTGCGCAACCTGGTCTCGCGCCAGACGCGTACGTCGCTCAGCCGCAGCGGCCGCAGTCCTACCGGGCCCTCGTTCAGAATCGCCGGCCAGCCACGAAGTCGATCCACGCCTCTCATCATCCCCCCATCGGGCTCGATGTCGCCACGGATCATCGATCGGCAGACCGAAACCTGGTCAGCGGGGGTGGTCGCCGCCCTTCATCTGCTCGACGGCGTGCCGCAGGACGGGTGCGAGCACCGCCACCCCATCCCGGACGCCACCGGACGAGCCAGGCAGATTCACGATCAACGTGTCACCCGCCTGACCGGCCAGCCCGCGGGACAGGACCGACGTGGGCACCTTGTCGCGATTCGCCAGGCGAATGGCCTCCGCTATACCGGGAATTTCCCTGGTGATCACGCGGGCGGTCATCTCCGGCGTCAGGTCGAGGGGCGTGAGCCCGGTGCCGCCGGTGGTGACGATCACGTCGTACCCCTGCGCGACGCCGTCCCGCAGGGCCGTCTCGACCGCGTCGCCGTCGGGGACGACCACGGGCCCGGAGACCTCGCAACCGGCGTCGGAGGCCAGCAACTCGGCCAGCAACGGCCCTGACTTGTCGGCATAAATGCCGGCGGACGCGCGGTTCGACACGGTCACCACGAGCGCCCTGATCACGTGGCTTCCCTGGTCCACAGGCCGGTCTTGCCGCCCACCTTCTCCTCCACCCGGACGTCGGTGATCACGGCGGCCGGGTCGACCGCCTTGACCATGTCGATCAGCGCCAGCGCGGCCACGGTGACGGCGGTCAGCGCCTCCATCTC
Organism: Nonomuraea sp. NPDC049684; assembly: GCF_044465345.1. Taxonomy (NCBI): domain Bacteria; kingdom Bacillati; phylum Actinomycetota; class Actinomycetes; order Streptosporangiales; family Streptosporangiaceae; genus Nonomuraea; species Nonomuraea sp. NPDC049684. The sequence continues at coordinate 27,700 of NZ_JBITLO010000029.1, forward strand.
CACCCCGGTGCGGTCGGCCGTCTTCACCCGGGCGGTGATCGCCACCCCCCAGTCCTCGACGTCGAGCACGACCTTGACGCCGTGCAACGCGATCGGGTGGCAGAGCGGGACGAGGTCGGGCGTACGTTTCGCCCCCATGATCCCGGCGATCCGGGCCACCCCCAGCGCGTCGCCCTTGGGCACCTCGCCCGACCGCAGCAGCGCCACCACCTCGGACGACAGCAGCACCCGCCCGGTCGCCGTCGCGGTACGGGCGGAGACGTCCTTGGCCGAGACGTCGATCATGCGCGCCGCGCCCGTCTCGTCGAGGTGCGTGAACTCGCTCACAGCCGGATCACCTCCACCTCGGACCCGCCGGGCACCTCGGTCACGTCCTCCGGCACCACGATCAGCGCGTTCGCCGAGGCCAGGGCCGCGAGCTGGTGGGAGCCCTGCCCGTGGACCGGCGCGACCGTGCCGTCGGAGGACAGCACGCCGCGCAGGTACGAGCGCCGGCCCGACGGCGAGCGCAGCGCCGCGGTGACGTAGGCGGTCACCGGAGCGGTCTCGGTGGGCAGACCACGCATCTTGTCCAGCGCGGGACGGACGAACAGCATGAACGACACGAAGGACGACACCGGGTTGCCCGGCAGGGCGAAGATCGGCACCCGGTCGTCGCCCAGGACGCCGAACCCCTGCGGCATGCCGGGCTGCATCGCGACCTTCTCGAACCGGACCGTGCCGAGCGGCGACAGCGCCTCCTTGACGGGCTCGTAGGCCCCCATGGAGACGCCGCCGCTGGTGATGATCGCGTCGGCGCGTACCAGATGGGTGTCGAGCTGGTCGAGCAGGACGGCGGGGTCGTCGCCGACGGACCCCGCCCGGAACCCCTCGGCGCCCGCCTGCCGCACCGCGGCCGTCAGGGCGAAGCTGTTGGAGTCCCAGATCTGCCCGCGGCCCAGCGGCGCCCCCGGCTCGACCAGCTCGGCGCCGGTCGAGATGACGACGACGCGCGGCTGCGGACGCACCCACACGCGCCGCCGGCCCACACCGGCGATGATCCCGAGCTGGGCCGGCCCGATCACCGTGCCGGCCTTGAGCACCACCTCGCCCGCCTGGACGTCCTCGCCCGCCCGGCGAATCGCGTTGCCAACCGGGACATCACGATTGATCCGGACGGAGACCGTGCCGCCGTCCGTCCACTCCACCGGCACGACGGAGTCCGCCCCGGCCGGCATCGGCGCCCCGGTCATGATGCGGACGGCGTGCCCGGGGCCCACCGCCCGCAGCTCGTCGGAGCCGGCGGCGACGTCGTCGATCACCGGCAGCGTGCCGGGGACGTCCTCGGCCCTGACCGCGTAGCCGTCCATCGCGGAGTTGTCGAACGGCGGCAGCGGCACCGGCGAGGAGACGTCCTCGGCCAGGGTCGTGCCGAGCGCCCGCTCCAGCTCCAGCTCCAGGGGCGCCAGCGGACGCACAGTGGCCAGGATCTCGGCCAGATGCGCGTCAACCGATCTCATCGAGGAACTCCCGCAGCCACGGCACGAACTCCGGCGCCAGATCCTCGCGATCGGCGGCGAACTTCACCACCGTCCGCAGATAGTCGAGCTTGTCGCCGGTGTCGTACCGCCGCCCGCGGAACAGCACGCCGTGCACCGGGCCGCCCTGCTCGGAGCCGCGGCCGGCCAGCGTGCGCAGCGCGTCGGTGAGCTGGATCTCGTTGCCGCGCCCCGGCGGGGTGTTCTCCAGGACCTCGAAAACGGCGGGATCGAGCACGTATCGCCCGATGACCGCCCACGTGGAGGGCGCCTCGTCCACCGGCGGCTTCTCCACCAGGTCGGTCACGCGCACGACGTCGTCCTCGACGGTGCCGGCGATGGTGGCCACGCCGTAGAGCGAGACCTGCTCCCGCGGCACCTCCATCAGCGCCACCACGCTTCCGCCGAACGTGTCACGCACCTCGATCATGCGCTTGAGCAGCTGGTCGCGGTAGTCGATCAGGTCGTCACCGAGCAGGCAGGCGAACGGGTGGTCGCCGACGTGCTGCTTGGCGCACAGCACCGCGTGCCCGAGCCCCTTCGGCTCGCCCTGCCGCACGTAGTGCAGCGTGGCGAGCGAGGCGGGCTCGCGGACCTGGGACAACCGTTGCTCGTCGCCCTTGGCCTCCAGGGCCTCTTCCAGCTCGAACGCGCGGTCGAAGTGGTCTTCGATGGACCGCTTGTTCTTGCCGGTGACCATGAGGACGTCGAGGAGCCCGGCGGAGGCCGCCTCCTCGACGACATACTGGATCGCGGGCTTGTCGACGATGGGCAACATCTCTTTGGGTGTCGCCTTGGTCGCCGGGAGGAACCGGGTGCCCAGACCCGCGGCGGGCACGACGGCTTTCGTCACAGGGTCGAAGTCAGCCATGAGTAGACCCTAGTGGAGGTACCTGTGGACAAGCTGAACCTGCGTCGCCGACTGCTCGCGGCGCGTACCGCTCTGTCCCCCGAACAACTGCGGGCAAACGCCACCAAGGTCCGCGAGACGCTGCTCGAGCAGCCGTGGGTCCAGATGGCCGGTCTGGTGGCCTGCTACTGGTCGGCGGGGTCGGAGCCGGAGACGCACGGTCTCGTGTTCGCTCTGTGGAAACACGGCGCGACGGTGATCCTTCCGGTGCTGAAAGAGGACAATGACCTGGATTGGGCGGTCTACGACGGCCCGGACACGCTCGCCCCTGGCCGCTTCGGCATCATGGAACCGGTCGACACGCGCCGGGGCGTCGACGCCGTCCGCACGGCCGCGCTGGTGATCGTGCCCGCCCTCGCGGTCGACCGCCGCACGGGGGTGCGGCTCGGACGCGGCGGCGGTTCGTACGACCGCGCGCTGGCCAGGGTGGGGCCCAACGTCCCCACGGTGGCCCTGCTGCACGACGGCGAGCTGATCGACGACGTGCCCGCCGAGCCGCACGACCACCGGGTCCGTTTTGCGATGACGCCGCGCGGACTCACTAGGCTTATGTGACCGAAGGGACGAGAGGGGGCTGGATGACGCTTGATGTCTGGCTCCTGATCGGCGCCGGAATTGTCATCGCGGCCATCGCGTCCGTACGCATCACACATCGCAGCGGTCTGCCCAGTCTTCTCCTCTTCCTGGCCCTCGGTCTGGTTCTGGGGGCCTCGGGGTTCGGCGCCAAGCTGGAGAGCCCGCAGGCCGTCCAGCAGATCGGCCTGATCGCGCTGGCGGTGATCCTGGCCGAGGGCGGTCTGACCACGACCTGGTCGCACGTCCGCAAATCGGTGCCCCTCGCCCTGATCCTGGCCACCGTCGGCGTGACGGTGAGCATCGTGGTCGTGGCGCTGGCCGTCCAGGGGCTGCTCGGCATGGATCCGACCGCGGCGCTCGTCCTCGGCGCCGTGCTGGCCTCGACGGACGCGGCCGCCGTCTTCTCGGTGCTGCGCAGATTGCCGCTTCCGACCCGGTTGGCGGGGGTCCTGGAGGCGGAGTCCGGGTTCAACGACGCACCCACGGTCATCGCCGTCGTGCTGCTCAGCGGGGCGTCCCGGCGGCCGGCGTCCGTGGGAACGTTCCTGCTGGAGACGGCCATCGAGCTGGTCATCGGCGCGGCCGTGGGCCTCGCGGTCGGACCGGCGGGCGCGTACGCGCTGCGCCGCGTCGCCCTGCCCGCCTCCGGCCTCTACCCGATCGCCGTGCTCGCCCTCACCTTCGTCTCCTACGGCGGCGCGGTGCTGCTGCACGGCTCCGGCTTCCTGGCCGTCTACCTCACGGCCCTCATCCTGGGCAATTCACGCCTGCCGCACCGCGCCGCGACCAGGGGGTTCGCCGAAGGCGCGGCATGGCTGGCGCAGATCGGGCTGTTCGTCATGCTCGGCCTGCTGGCCACGCCCGACGAGCTGCCGTCGGCCATCGTGCCGGGCGTGATCGCCGGGTCCGTGCTGGTGATGGTGGCCCGCCCGCTGTCGGTGCTGGTCAGCTCGACCGTGGCCCGGGTGTTGCGGCTGGATCGGGTGAGCTGGCGCGACCAGGCGTTCCTGTCGTGGGCCGGGCTGCGCGGCGCGATCCCCATCGTGCTGGCGACCATCCCGTGGGCGTCCGGCGTGCAGGGCTCGAAGGAGATCTTCAACCAGGTCTTCGTGATCGTGATCGTGTTCACGCTGCTGCAGGGGCCCACACTGCCGTACGCGGCCCGGCTGCTCGGGGTGAGCGCGCCGGGCGAGGCGCACGAATTGGAGGTGGAGTCCGCGCCGCTGGAGGAGCTCAAGGCGGACCTGCTCCAGGTCAAGGTGCCCGTCGGGTCGCGTCTGCACGGCGTGGAGGTCTTCGAGCTGCGCCTGCCCGCCGGAGCGGCCGTCACGCTCGTGGTCCGCGACGGCAAATCGTTCGTGCCGGACAACAGCACCCGCGTCCGGGCCGACGACCAGCTCCTGGTGGTCACCACGGCCGCCTGCCGTGACCAGGTCGAACGCCGCCTGCGCGCGGTGAGCCGCAGCGGCAAGCTGGCCGGTTGGTACGGGGAGCGGGGGTTGGAATAGGTGTTTGGCCCAATCGGTTAGCATTAGCAGTCGCATCGCTCGAGTGCCAGAACGTATAAGGAGGAGCGCGTGCCGACCTACCAGTACGCCTGCAACGACTGCGGCGAGCAGCTCGAAGTCGTGCAGAAGTTCACCGACGATGCGCTGACGGTGTGCCCCAACTGTCAGGGCAACCTGCGGAAGGTGTTCTCCGCCGTCGGCATCGTGTTCAAGGGTTCGGGCTTCTACCGCACCGACAACCGCTCGTCCTCGACGTCCTCCGCCTCTTCGACCACCCCGTCGAAGCCGGCCGAGAGCAAGTCGAGCGAGTCGTCGTCCGCGTCGTCCTCGTCGTCGTCCACCCCGGCGCCGGCGCCCGCCGCGGCTTCCAACTAGGCGCGTCACCCCGCCCGCACGGGCGGGGGCCTCATCGAGGCCGGTCGGCGTACGCGCCGAGCAGTTCCGGCGCGATGCGATCGACGAGCCGCCTCAGCTGTGGATCGGGCCCCCAGTCGGCCACGAGCCTGCTCAACCCTTCGCGTGAGCAGCGCACGAGCCCCAGGGCCGCCCGGTCCCCCTTCGGCGTGAGCCGCAGCCGCTCGCCGTCGTCAGAACGCTCCACCAGCCCCTCGTCCACCAGCCGGTCGACGTGGGGCCGTCCGTGTGCCCTGCTCACCTTGGCGCACTCGGCCAGCTCGTCCGCACCGACCCAGCCCTTGCCGTTGAGCCTGGCGAGCACCCACACCCCTTGCGGCGCGAGGCCGCTCAGCCCGGCCAGCGCCCCGAGCCTTTCGTAGTAGCCCCTGCGCAGGTCGGCGTCGGCGAGCCGCATGAGCCCCCGTTCGACCTCCTCCAGCGACGACCGCTCGGCCGACGTGGCGCCCAGCCCCTCGCCCAGGTCCGCCGCCTTGGTGGTCTCCCTGAGCCGCGTCTGCGGGATGAACCAGCTCAGCGCGAACGCGCCGAACATCACCAGCGCGGCCACCCGGAAGACGGTGGCGATGGCGTCGGCGTACACGTGGAGGAACTGACCGGCCAGCGCGGGAGGCAGCCGCTGGATGACGGTCGGGTCGCGCTGGATCCTGGACGGGTCGAACCCCGCCGGCAACCGGGCCCTGGCCAGCACCTCCCGCAGGTCGCCGTTGAGCGTGCCGGTGAAGACCGCCCCCAGCGTGGCAACCCCGAAGGACCCGCCGATCGACCGGAAGAACGTCGCCCCCGACGTGGCGACGCCGAGGTCCTTGAAGTCGACGGCGTTCTGCACGACGATCACCAGCACCTGCATGGTCATCCCGAGCCCGACGCCGAGCACCAGCAGGTAGCCGCCCATCGTCAGCAGGCTGCTGCGCTCGCTCAGCCCGGACAGCAGGAACAGCCCTGCCGTCGCCACGGCCGTGCCCGCGATGGGCAGGAAGCGGTATCTGCCGGTCTTGGAGATCACCAGCCCGCTGACGATCGACATCGTGAGCATCCCGGCCATCATCGGCAGCAGGTACACCCCGGACAAGGTGGGACTCACCCCGTGCACGACCTGCAGGAACAGCGGCAGGTACGTGAGCGCCCCGAACATCGCGAACCCCACCACGAACCCCACCGCGGACGACATCGCGAACGCCCGCACCCGGAACAGCCCTAGGGGCAGCACCGGCTCGGGGGCCCGTCGCTCGACGGCCACCCACGCCGCGACCAGCGCCGCCGCCCCCAGCGCCAGGCCGGCGATGACCGGGCTCGCCCAGGGATGGACGGCGCCGCCCCACGTCGTGATGAGCACCAGGCACGAGGTCGCGCCGCCGAGCAGCACCACCCCGGCGTAGTCGATGCGATGACTGGTGCGCGTGTCGTCGCCGGGCAGCGCCGCCGCGATCACGGCCAGGGCGATCGCGCCCAGGGGGAGGTTGACGTAGAACACCCAGTGCCAGGACAGATGGTCGACGAACAACCCGCCGAGCAGCGGCCCCACGATGCTGCTGACGGCGAAGACGGCGCCGAAGAAGCCCTGGTAGCGCCCTCGTTCGCGGGCCGAGACCACGTCGCCCACGATCGCCTGCGCGAGCACCATGAGCCCGCCGCCGCCCAGCCCCTGGATCGACCGGAACCCGATCAGCTCCCCCATGTTCCGGCTCAGCCCGCACAGGGCCGATCCGATGAGGAAGATGATGATCGCGGCGATGAAGAGCTTCTTGCGGCCGTACTGGTCGCCCAGTTTGCCCCACAACGGCGTGGAGACGGTCGAGGCGAGCATGTAGCCCGTCACGACCCAGGAGAGCTGCTCCAGCCCGCCCAGGTCGCTCACGATCGTCGGCAGGGCCGTGGAGACTATGGTCTGGTCGAGCGAGGCCAGCAGCATCCCGAGCATCAGCGCGAGAATGATGAGGCCCAGCCCTTTTTGCCGCATGCGGCGATCCTACTCTTCGTACTGGTGTGCGTACGCTCCGCGTTCGAGCGGTGCGACCGGCGCCCGTGCGGTTGTCCACAGAACGGCGTTCGGCGTTCTCGGGGCCCCCGGCCGTCCGGCTACTCTCGGCGCCATGGTCACTCGCGCAGACATCGGCGTCCTCGGCGGCTCGGGCTTCTACTCCCTCCTCGACGACGCGGAGGAGATCGAGCTCTCCACCCCCTACGGGCCGCCCAGCGACGTCGTCACCGTCGGCCGCATCGGCTCGCGTTCGGTCGCGTTCATCCCCCGGCACGGCCGGGATCACCGCTTCCCTCCCCACCGCATCCCCTACCGCGCCAACCTGTGGGCGCTGCGCTCGCTCGGCGTGACCCAGGTGCTCGCCCCCAGCGCCGTCGGTTCGCTCAAGGCCGAGTACGGCCCCGGCGCCATCGTCGTGCCCGACCAGATCGTCGACCGCACCTCGGGCCGGCCGCAGACGTACTACGACGCCTCGGGGGCCGTCCACGTCTCCTTCGCCGACCCCTACTGCCCGTCCGGCAGAGCCGCGGCCGTGGCCACGGCCCGCTCCACCGGCTGGGGCGACGTCGTCGACGGCGGCACGCTGGTGGTCATCGAGGGCCCCCGCTTCTCCAGCCGGGCCGAATCTCAATGGTTCGCCGCCAACGGGTGGTCGATCGTGGGCATGACCGGCTACCCCGAGTCCGTGCTGGCCCGCGAGCTGGCCCTGTGCTACACCTCGCTCTCCCTGGTGACCGACCACGACGCCGGGGTCGAGGCCGGTCAGGGCGTGACCCACGACGAGGTGCTGGAGTTCTTCGCCCGCAACGTCACCCGCATGCGCACGCTGATCGCCGAGACCGTCCAGGCCCTGCCCACCGACCGCACGTGTTCCTGCGGCTCGGCCCTCGACGGCATCAAGCTGCCCTTCGAGCTGCCGTGAGCAGGCAGCCGGCCTGGCTGCGGCCGTGGGCCCGGCGGCGGCGTCTGATCGCGGCGGCCCTGGCCGCGGTGGGCGTCCTGTCGGCCTATGTCGCCCTCCGTCCCGCCGCGGGCCCCGAGGTCCTGGTCGCCGTGCGCGACCTCGCCCCCGGCCTCCTGCGTCCGGGCGACCTCCGTCCGGCGCCGCTCGCCCATCCGCCCGACGGGGCCGTCCGGTCGTACGCGGCGGGCCGCTACCTCGCCGGGCCCATGCGCCGGGGCGAGCCACTGACCGACGCGCGGCTGCTCCATCCCGTGCCGCTGCCGCCGGGCACGGTGGCCGCCCCCGTGCGCATCGCCGATCCCGACGCCGTCGCCCTCATCTCCCCCGGCTCGACCGTCGGCGTCCTGGCCGCCGGGGAGAGCGGTCAGCCGGCCCAGCTCATCGCCGACGACGTGCGCGTGATCACCATCCCGCGTCCGGCCGACGACTCCCGTACCGGCGGCGCGCTGGTGGTGCTGGCGGCCACCCCGCAGCAGGCGGCCCAGCTGGCGGGGGCCCAGACAGCGGGCCGCCTCTCCATCACCTTCAAGAGTTAACTGAGAGTAATCGTTCGACTACGATTCTTGCCCATGAACGGATTCAAGAAGTTCCTCATGCAGGGCAACGTCCTCGACCTGGCCGTCGCGGTGGTCATCGGGGCGGCCTTCAACTCGATCGTGCAGTCGTTCGTCGCCGACCTGCTGACCCCACTGATCTCGGCCTTCGGCGGCCTGCCCGACTTCTCCTCGCTGAAGATCACCGTCGGCGCGTCCAACTTCATGTACGGCAAGTTCGTCAACGCGGTGATCTCGTTCCTGATGATCGCGGCGGTGATCTACTTCCTGGTCGTCAAGCCGTACACGCATTTCAAGGAGCGTGCGGCGGCCCAGGTCGAGGCCAAGACCCGCGACTGCCCCGAATGCCTGTCGGAGATCCCGAAGGCCGCCTCCCGCTGCGCCTTCTGCAGCGCCGAGGTCGTGCCCGCCTAGAGCTGCGAGTCGATCTTCGGGTCGTACTCCCAGTGCCACGGCTCGAACGGGCTGCTGTAGGCCCAGGCAGGATGGAACCACCCGTACCTCTTGGAGTTCTTCTCCATCCACACGAACTCCGTGGACCGGAACCGCTCCACGCCGCCGCACAGGTCCACAGCCAGCCCGAGACCGTGGTTGCTCCGCCCCGGCACTGCCGCGAACCCCGGCCGCCGGTAGTAGACGGACTGCTGCTCGGCCAGGCTCCGGTAGGCGTCCGTCACGCAGATCGCCTTGCCGAACCGCCTCCGGTAGGCCTCGTTGAGGCTGACGAAGGCGATGGTGGCGTCCGCCCGCAGACTGAACCCCTTCTGCTGCAGCGGACAGAGCATGCTCTTGGGGATGAGCCCGTTGGGGTAGCTGTTGGCCGTGGCGGCCTGGAGGGGGTTGCAGCCCAGCGCCGCCCGTCCGACCTTGTCGATCTTGATGCCCAGCTTCACCAGCGCCGCGGTGAGCGACTTCACGATCTTGTCCGAACGCTGCCTGAGCGTGTCGATCTCGGCCGCCATCTGGGCCTCGGCCAGCAGGTTGCCCGCCCTCAGCTCCTGAGCCTCGGCGGCCAGCCGTTCCGCCTCCTTGTACAGGGTGCTGGTCTGCTCCACGGCCTGCTGCCGCACCCGGACCATCTCGGTCGAGTCCGAGAGCGCCCGCAGGGTGCCGATCCCGGCGTCCCCCGACAGGAACGGCACCACGCCGTCCGCCCCGACGGGCTGCTCGTAGAGCAGCTCCGCGAGCTGCGAGACCGGCTGCCGGATCACCGCGAGCCTGCGCTCCAGATCCTGCAGCCCGTTCAGCTTGGTCTTGAGCTCCTTCTCGGACGCCGCGATCGTGGCACGCCGCTTCTCCAGCGCCTTGGTCGCGTCCTCAAGCTCCTTGGCCGACTTCTCGGCCTCCTTGCGCAGCTCCGCCAGATTGCTCGGATCCCGCCGCTCCACCTGGGTCCGCGCCTGCGCCTGAACCGCTGATGGCACGAAGAGAGAAGCCATCGCCATGACGACCGCGATCAGACCCGCTGATCGAGGGGATGGCACGTTCGACTCCTCCGTTTGCACACTCGTTACCCGGGTCAGGCACGCACGTTACTACAGCCCCCCGAGTGTCCGGACCGAACTCCGAAGAGCTGCTATGAGACAAAAAGCGCACTATGTACGGCTCCCCCTCCCCACCAGCGGCATCGCATCCCTACCTCCGTCTCGCCCCCGTCCTGGCCTCTTCTGCCAGGGTTCCGGCGGCCCGCAACGCGCTGTCACCGCACAGCCCGGAGACGGCTGCGAGAGCGCACACTGGCCAAACGGGCCAACTGCACCCTTGCCTGACATACACGCTGCGCCCCTCATACATCGCCGCCCCGCGCACACCCTGACCTGCAGGCGCCCTGGCATGGCATAGCTCCACGCATGACGCCACTCTGAGCTTCCTTGCGGCGGTTCGTGTCCGATGTCCGCTACAGCACCCTTGCTCACCTCTCCGAAGCCTTCGGCGTCCCTCTTGTCACGAGAACCCGCGACCGCTTACGAGGCCCGCGAAGCCCCCTCTACGGAACCTCCGTCGTCTGATCTTCGGCGGCTCGGTCTCCTCCGGAACAGTGCTCTACTCCCTTGCGGCCAGTTCCTCCTGAGATCACCGCCGACAGCGTCCCCCCACCTCCGAGCCTGTCGCGGAAGGTCCATCCCAAGAGCTGCGCCACCCGACCTACAGCCCTCCACACGAAGCGCATCGTCGCCGGGTCACTCAGGACCTCAACCCAACCCTCTGTTTCAGAGCCTTCACACCAGCCGCGCGATCGCACGCAGGTCTGCCTCCAAGTGCCACCGAAGCCGAAGCCCCTGCCCCGGCAGCGCAGTGCCCCTGATCGGAAGCCCCACCCGCAACGGACATCAGGATCCCCAAGCACCTCCCGCCGCCCAACCGCTCCGAGACACAGCGACACGGTAGTCAGACAGGTCATTGGCCTAGCCGGCCGTCGGCGGCCTGGGCACCGCCGCACCCCGTGACCACACCCTCCTCAGCCCACGCCCCTCACCGACTTCACAAGCCAGACAACCAGCCATACCGGGCATTCTGTGCCGCCTCCTGCTCCCGTTCCCGGCACATGTCCCACAGCCAGGTGTCCTCCCACTCCCCCGCACACCCAGGCGAGGACCGCGAAGCCTCAGGCTCGTACGGATCTTCCTCAACCACAGGATCCGGCCCGGGCTCTGGCGCGGGCACCGACGACCGCACCTCCAACGCCTCAGACACCTTGGGGACCTTCCGCACAGGCGCCGGAATCACCCCTTCGTACCGCCGATCAGGATGCGCAGGCGCGGGCATCCACACAGGCTCGAACGCCACCCGCACCGCCCTCCGCTCCTCCATCCCCACCGGCGCACCAACTCCCTCGAACCCCCGCATCTCCCCCGCCAACAGCCCACCGGCAAGAATCGCCGGCGCCAGCAACGCCCCGAACAACACAACGGGCCGCCTACGAGCTTGCGTGGATCGCCTCATGGTCACAGGCAGAACCTAGCCACGCACGAAGCACCGGAATCCGACCGCTTGCCATGCCTTTACCGCAGCTCAGAGCACCCATAACCAACCTCACCAAACTGACCCCGGCCCAGCGGCCCACGCACTGCCCAACTTTCGCTAGGCTTACGAGAGTCCGCCTCCGTAGCTCAGGGGATAGAGCACCGCTCTCCTAAAGCGGGTGCCGCAGGTTCGAATCCTGCCGGGGGCACTCTTCTCCACCAGGCATTTCAGCCTCTGACCTGCGGCTTCTCGTGCGCAGGCCTTTGCTCACCCCACCCGTGGTAGGTCGCCGAGCGCACCCGAATGCAGCCGTAGGACAGCGCTCCGGGGGCATACGGGGGATGATCTTGGAGGTGCGTGCGGGCTCACTCAAGGCTGACCCGTGCCCAATCCAAGCTGTGCCCCCGGCTGCCCCGCGCGTAGAGGATGAGCTTTACGAGCAGGATCCGGTAGACGAGCTACGGTAAGACGCGATCTTTCGCCAGGACGTGCACGGGCCGCAAGACGCTAATAGTGCGAAGGAAGCGCCCGTGCGACTTCATCGTTGAAGCGGTCAAGCAATGGTTCGAGGCGCTTGCTGTGCTGCTGCGCCTCGTCCAGGCTCTTAGCCCATATCGAGTCCCCTGCCACCTTCTCTAGCTCGGTGGCCAGCGAGCGGATGTCTTCGTTAAAGACCCGAGCTCGGGATGACTTCAGTAGCAGCAGGGCAGGCGACCATCCGACTGCTGTAGGTGTCTCCCATTGCCGGGCCGGCCACTCACCTGCCTCTTTTGCGATGGCGATGAGTCGGTCAAGTTCGGCATATGCCGCCGTGATCAGATCGGCCACAGCGGCTTGGAGGGCGAGAATGCTGTCTCGCTGGAGCGCATCGCGTACTGACCGACGCTCGCGCTCGTACTGTCGATCGTTTTGGGCTGCCTCGCGCTTACCCTTCTGACGCTCCCCGTAGATCGTTACGATCGCCGTGATGATGGAGCCCACCAGAACCCCTACTAAACCAGCAAGTGCCTCGCTCACATCGGCTCGCTTCCCCCAGATGGATCAACAGCGGCATCTTCATACCATGTCGGGTGACACATCGAAGGGATCACAGCGCCCTCGCTGTGATCCACCGTTGGCTCAGGTGAACATGTCGCCCTGCCTGATTCACAGAAGACTGCTTCGTTCCCAGATCTCACGAGAGTCTGACAGAGAGAGGTTCTAACTCTGCCCGATCGCTCATACCTGCGATTCCAGAAGTCCCGAGAGGAATTCTTGCGTCGCCGGATCGACCGAGTACACGGCGGTGCCCATCATGCCGCGGGTCAGCAGCACCTTGTAGGTGTTGCGGATCAACCGGTCCGCCTGTTCGTCGCTGACTCCCTTCCGCATGAGCGCTGGATCCTTGCTGGCGCTGCGAACAGTGACCAACCTGCCGTCGCGGTAGACGAGGTCCGGACCGAAGATCACGCCGTTCCAGTCGTACTCGAAGCCCTGCGCCGTGTAGACGCACCCCACCTGCTCGAAGCCACCAGCCGCCGAGGCCCACAAGGCGCTGGCCGGCGCGTTCCCCACGGCCCTGTCACCCTTGACGTTCCATGGCCGCGCCCAGTCACCGATCCGCACGTCGGCGACCAGGCTGTCATCCCCATTCGGCGCGCTCCAGGGCCAGCAGAACCCGGCTGTCATCCGCGCCGAGTAGCCCGCTTGAAGCCTGGCTCGCAGCGTGGCCTCCAACTCGTACAGAGACTCAGTCAGGGAGACAGCGAAGTGGTCGTCCCCCTTCCACACCTCTGGCGAGTCGCCGTCCAAGCCCAGCAGGCGCAGCACCCACTCCTCGTACTTGCGGCTCCCACCGCAGCGGAATTGTGCGTCCAGATCGACCTGGTGCACGGCGAGGCCGAGCGATTCGGCGTAGCTGGTGATGTCGGCGACGCGCCCCATCTCGCCGGGCCGTACCACCTGATGCTCATCCAGCAGGAAGACCGGCACTCTCGCTGCGTTGATCAGCTCATCCAGCTGCGGCCGGCCTGTTCGCTGGTCTGATCTGGTGAACCTGTTGGCCGAGGTCTCGCGAATGCGGTGGGCCTCGTCGCAGATCAGGACATCCACGTCATTGGGGTTGGCGGTCATGAAGTTGTTGAAGTACTTGAACATCCCCTTCAGCCGAGTCGACCCCTTGGCGACGACGCGCCTCATCGTCTCGGTGAAGGACCGTGAACCGGTGGCGTGCAGAGCCGAGTACCCACGGCCGGAGAGCTCACCGAGCAGGGACAGCGCGATGACGCTCTTGCCGGAACCCGGCCCTCCGGTGATGATCACCACTTGCTTCGAATTGCTCGCTCGAGCCTTCTCCACCGCGTGCAGGACCATCTCGTAGGCCAACCGCTGCTCGGCCAGCAGGACGAACTGATCCCGATTCTTGATCTCGCCGGCAGCGACCTTGAGCAGTTGCTTGGACGGCCGGATGGAACTGGACAGCAGGCGGTCGGCCGCAGCAGCCCCAGGCTCAGGCGCGAACTGCGCCTGGAGGTAGTCGACGAACTGACCGCGGCGTGTCTTGCTGAAGAGCCGGGTGCGTTCGTCCTCGACGTGGTCGTAGAGATCGTGGATGTCCGGGTCGCTGGCGTTGTGCAGGTAGGCCACTCCACGCACGGCGTTGTGGTGCTGGTCCAGGGCTCCGACGAAGTCGGCCAGATATTCGCAGTAGCCCCGCACTTGCACGACCGGGTGAAGCTTGGGTCGCGGCCCCATGCCAGACACCAGCACCATTTCAGCGTCGTCTTCGTACAGCTCGGCCTGGCTCCACTGCTTGAGCTCGACGATCAGGTAGGAGTCGGCTCCTGTGCGCCGGTCGCGTCCGGCGAGAATGACGTCCGCCCGCTTGCTGGTTAACGGCAGCTGGTACTCAATCAGCATCTCGACGCCACCGAGCCCGGCTTCCATCAGATCGCGGGCCAAGATCGGGATGCTCCGGTCCCAGGACCTACGCTCGCTCTTGCCTGGATTGATGCCCTGGGTGGCGCGCATGTTCTCGGCGATCACTTCGCTGAGGACGCGTTCGGGCACCGACTCAGACACCAACTGGACAAGGCTTTCCGCCGAGTGCCGGAAAACGGCCACGGATGTACCCCCAGGCAGCACGAAAGACTCGTGCGGTATGGGGGCGTGTCCGCAACTGGGGCGGAAGCCCGTCGGGCCGCATCACCGATGTGTCAAAGATTAGCGGGATCTTGCCTGGATCCACTCCCGGATAAGCCGACGAAAGCCTTGAGCGGAGCAGCCGGCATCACCTCTCCGCATTTCGCGGGCGCCAGGCCAGTTGATGCGACGTGATGAATCGGAGGGCACTGGCCGAGGTACTCAGCGGCCACAAGATGGGCTGTTGTCGTGGGATGTTCACGCCTAGGGTGTCATCGTGCAGCGCCTTGCCCTCTTCGACCTCGACAGGACGCTCATTGACCTCAGCAGCGCGTTCCTGCGGTGGGCCGAGGAGTTCGCTGAGCACCATCACTTGAAGCCGGAAGACATCTCCTGGCTCACGTCCCTGGATCAAGGCGTACACCCTCACCGAGACGTCTTCTTCACCAAGGTGCGCGAGCACTTCGCGCTGCCGGACCCGGTCGAAGCGCTGTGGACCGGCTACCGTCAGCGGATGCCGTACCTCGTGGAGTGCTACCCCGGCGTCCTGGCGGGGTTGGCTGACCTACGGGGCGCGGGGTGGCGAGTAGGAATCGTCACGAACGGCATGGCGGACAACCAGCTCGGCAAGCTCCACCGAACCGGGCTGGCCGACGCGGTTGACGGCTACGCCGTGTCGGGGGTTGAGGGCGTCCGGAAGCCGGATACTCGCCTGTTCCAGATCGCCGCCGAGCGGTGCGGAGCCAGCCTCATCGATGGCGGTTGGATGGTGGGTGACAACCTCATCGCGGACATCGCAGGTGCTCACGCTGCGGGTTTGCGCGGGATCTGGGTCGATCGAGGTACGTGGTCGGGGCACGAGCATCGGGCCGATCACGTGGTGGCGGACGTAGCCGAGGCGATTGCCATTATGCGTGATACGCATCAGCCGAGATAAACGTTGAGATTATGCCGTATGAGTCATTCGGCTCGACGGCACTACGACCGCCCTTTATCGTCACATTGATCCCACAGATAGTCGTCCTCAAGATCCGAAGGATCCAGGATGATGGCGTCCCAGGAACAGATCGCCGCCGCCCGGCGGACGATCGAGCAGTTACGCGACCAGCACGCTAACGACGTGCGCAAACTCGTCAGGCTGCTCGAAGACGGCGCGATGAAGGGCAAGGCCGCCGACAAGCTGCTCAAGGACTGCCAGGCGTGGGAGGCAGCCTATAGAGGCGCCTTCAACCGAGCCTTGGCACTGGTCGAGTCCGCACATCCCGACCCTGCCGAGCCGACGACCGCATTGGGCCAAGGCTGGACCCCGCCGTTCAATCTGCCGGGAAGGGTTGGCTGATGAGCCCATCTGCGAACCGGATCGGCATCGACCCGGCGCTGATGACTCAGCTGATCGGCGAGATCAAGCGCCTGAAACAGTCATGGCCGGAGGCGGATGCGCAGATCGGTAGAGCCTTGGGCTCGATCGGCGCCAGCATGACTGGGCCGGGCACACTGGCAGACGTCGCATCTCAGATCGCCCAGCAGATTCCCGACCTTCAGCGCCGCCTGGACCTGATCATCGCCACTCAGAAGATCGCGCTCGACAAGGGTGTTGTCTGGGCGGATGAAACGCTGTGGGCTTCTAACTCGCCGGCAAGCGGCGCCGCAGCCGCCAAGTCCGTAGCCGACCAGCTTCGCAAGGCCATGAAAGACGCTCTCAGCGCTAGGGGCGGCCTCACCAAGGAAACATTGGATTTGCTGGAGAAGCACCAGCACGATCCCTACTTCGCGGTCGCCTTCTTCAAGGAGATGCCTCCCAAGGAGTTGAAGGTGCTCCTGACGAACCTCTACCTGAAGCACCGCAGCTCTGCGGAAAAGCCCTGGGGGAAAGCGTCGTTGTCCTCCCCCGTCATGGACGGTGTGGCACGCGCTTTGAGCGTCACCTTGGGAACGGCCTCGCGTGGAGTCGGCGAGATGAAGCTACCCAAGAGCTACGTCGACGAGCTGTTGTCGACCGACGATCTGCTGAGCGATACCGTGGTTGATGAACTCCTACGGTACGGCACATTCGACGACGCGTTCCTGCGCGAGATCGCCAACAAGGTCTTCGACAACGCCAAGAAGCCACCATCCCAACAGGAGGACATCATCCGGTTCGGTGCCGGCCTGGCAGCGGCTTTGGCTAACAACGCCAGAGTTGCGCAGGATTTCTTCACCGATCCCGCCCGTAAGCCCCTGTCCTTCTTGATGCGGGACAACCGCTGGGGCCACAGCAGCGGCGACCTCGGCCGGGCCATTGAGGCGGCCACCACGAGGTTCCGCGACCACGGCCAACCTCCCGGCAGTTCACGAGGGTACAAGTCAGCCTTGATCGCGTCCTGGGCTGTCCACTTCTGGTCAGACCCTCGAGCTCAGGCCAACCTCCCTGACACACGCATGAGCGCAGGCCGTGTTTTCTCGGCCTACATGGGCGACGTTCATCGCATCTCTGGTAGTAGCAACAAGGAGTCGATGGGTGTAACAGAGTTACCGGACCCAGACCCGAGCCTTCCCGGAATTCAGCCCTATGGAGCTCTGTTCAATCAGGACGCGGTCAAGAACGTGATGACATGGGCCTTCAAAGATCCCCAAGCGCTCAAGGCGGCCGCCGAGGCACACGGAGAGTACAGCGTGAAGGTCTTCGATTACCAAGGAGTCAACATCGGAAGAGAAATCAGTTTGGCATTCAGCGCATGGCGCAGTAGTCATCCAAACGCTACGGACGCCGAACAGCGCGCATACCGTCAGAAGTTGCTGTCTGATGGTATGACAGGAAAAATGGGAGACCTCTTCAATGCCAGAGTTTATGGCCTGAGCAAGTCGCTGCATCTCATAGTCGACGCCGGAAACCTTGCGAACATCAAGGAAGCCGACCGCAGAGATGAGGCCAACAACGCACTCAAAGATGCGTTCACCAGAACGCTCAAGCTAGCGCTCACGCCCGCCGGGGACTGGGTCGTCTCGGGGTATGAATTCGCGGAAGCATATGCCAGCGACAGCGTCAAGTTCGCTGAAGGGAAGGCGGCCCGAAGCAAGGCAGTAGATACGCTCGTCGAGAGCCAGAACCTATTCAAAGATCTCACCGTCGATGCGATGATGCGACATGGCCTGTTCGGCGATGAAAAAACTCCAGGTGCCATTCATCCTCACGCCTTTGATAACTATAAGAAGAATTCTGCAGGAGACTTCATCGCCAATGGCCAGATAATACCGCGAAGCGAGATGACCTCCGAACAGGCGTTCGCCTACGATGAATGGCTAAGACTTTCACCAGCGTCAGGCCTCTGGCGCAAGACTGACAGTTCTGTCTGGGAGGGGTTCCAACGACCTAGCGACGACTATCCAGAGGCGGAGGAATGAGAGCACGGCGTTCAGCGGCAATACTGTCAGCCGCTCTTGTCACTGCGGCAGCATGTTCGTCGTCGCCATCTCCCCCTACTGACAGGCGGCCACTAGGCAGTGTTACAACGCCACCCTTAGAGTGCGGTTTTATTTCCAGTGGGGCCATATCTCGCACCATTGGCCTGGACACTTTCTACGCAAGCGGCACCGACTCGCCAAAAGACTCCTCTCGCTGCATTGTTACCAGATCCCCAAGCATTCGAGACAAGGCGCTACTGTTTATCGAGCTGCACAGCCCCTTCACTTCCACGTTGGGGAGCCTAGAAAACACCAAGTTCGTCGACAAGGGAACCGACTTGCCGATCGACTCGGGGCCGGGCTATAGCGCAGTCATAAAAGACACGGATGGAAACCCGACTGGAGCAAAGGCGCTCGCATGGACGCGTAACGGTTCCAAGATGCTTGAGATCCAAATAGTCCGCGGGGCACCGGGCCGAGATCACCGTGCAGACGCCATCGAGTTCGCCCGGCAACTCCGCCCCCTCCTCCTCAGCTCCAATCGGGGATGAGGCGCTATCCGTAGAGAAAGTGACATGCCCGATTGCGGATGAGGAACTCTGATCGGGAAGGCGGAAACAGCTCGTCACACTTCGTGGCGATCCAGGGAGCCGGGCTCGTCCTGTCGCGTTCCTCAGGAATCATGGGTCTGAGCCTCCTCAGACGACGAGGGGGCGTCGCAGCCGTCGTGTGCGATGTCCGGGGGATGGCTTCAAAGCGCTGAGGTGGCACAGCCGAGTCCTGTGGTTGATGGTGACTCCCGGGCCGCCTCATCTTGTTCTTCGACTGCTTGCGGTCTGCCCGCGGCACTGTCGAAGGTGGAGGTGCATGGGATGCGCGTGCGTGCGTCGCTGGCGGGGTGAGCACCGCAGGGCGGTCAGCAAGGCTCGGGTGGGGTGTCGGCGTCGAGGTAGCCGTCGTTCGAGGCGACGCGTTGTCATTGCCCCATGCCCTCGACCAGAGGCTGAAGCTGCCGCAGGCCAAGAGGCCGGCGATGAGCGCCGACTGGATCAAGCGGCCTCGCCTTCGCATACCTGATCGCTTGGGGGAGGCGGGGGGTGAATATGTTCGCCAGTCGATGGCGTCGGACGTGTTGAGGACCCGAGGAAGGTTTCGAAGCGACCGGCCGTATGGCGGTTGCCGCGGCGAGGGTGGCTCTGCGGGGAGCAGCGCTGGGTGGTCGGGGTCGGTGTGCATGGTCCTCCTCTCGCTGCGCGTGCATGACAGGGTGGCGCAGCGTGATGGGTTTCTGTGGGAACGACGCGGCATGGCGAGCAGCGTGAAACGAAAGGGCCCCGGCAGATCCGGGGCCGAAAGGGGACAAGAGTTAGTTATGTGTCGAGGGCGTTGTTGATTTTGCTGTTGATCTGCTCTTGCTGCCCGTCGATGCATTTGGCGTAGACCCGCAGGAGCACGTCGACGCTGTGGCCGGCTCGTTTGGCTACCTCGGGGGCCGGCACGCCGGCGTTCAGCCAGAGGGAGACCGCTGCGTGACGGAGGTCGTACGGTCGTGCTGCCAGTGAGGAGGCGGCCTGTTCTGGGGTGAGAGCCCGCTTGCGGGCTTCCTGCCAGACGTAGGAGTGCGCTGAACTGGAGTAGGTGCCGCCTGTGCCCGTGCTGAAGATCCTGCCGTCCTTGGCCGTGCCGTACTCGGCGACATGGTCCCGGAGCAACGTGACCAGGGTGGGCGGAATGGGGATATCTCGTGTCTCCTTGTCCGCGCGGTGCTTCAGGCTGCGGGACTCGTGGGTCTCGCCGGAGTTGGTCCAGCGTTTTGTGCCTTGGGGCCGGGCCTTCTCCAGGACGATCAGGCCCCAGCCCGTTTCGGGCAGCGTGCAGTTCTTCAGCCGGAGGTCGGCCGCCTCCTCTGGCCGGAGAGCGGCGTAATAGATGCAGGCGAACAGGGCTTGTAGTCGGGCGCCTCGCTTGCGGCCCACCTTGGGCAGGGCGTTGAGAAGTTGCCGTGCTTGGGCGGGATTCACCACCGTACGAGGGTCGATGACTGTGACGGCCCTCGGGGCTGTCCACTTGATCTCGTCCAGCGGGTTGGTGTTGAACACCTTCTGCTCTACTGCGTGTTCCAGCAGGTGATGCAGTATGGCGCGCTTGCGCCGTACCGTGTTCGCCCCCGCTGGAGTGTCGGCGAAGGTGACCGAGATGGCGTCGAGGGCCGTACGCAGAACGTGTGCCTCTCCCAGTGCCGAGAGCGGGAGTGATGCCCTCTGCAGCCAGGCCAATGCTGCTGCTTGGGCCGTCGTTAGGGCTGCACGTCTGCCCTCTGGAAGCAGTCCGTGAATCCTGAGGACCTCCCGCAGTTCTTCTGCGGCGGGACGGCGAGGTGTGTCGGTCACCAGGGCCGGAATCAGAGTTAGGAGTGCGTACGCGTCCGTCTCACGGGTCCGGGCCGCTGAGGTGTTCCAGCGCCGGAGAACGTACGCCTGAGCGAACTCCAGGAAGGACGGCCCGGAGGACCCGGCGGCGAGCATCGACACCGGCAGGCCGGTGGCGATGTCGAACTCCTCCCCCGCCTTGGCAGCCTGGCGCAGGTCAGAGACGAATGCGTTGGCCAGGCCCTTGGTCCTGAAGCTCTTGGACTTGGGCTTGCCCGCGACCCGCCAGCGGGCGATGAATGTAGGAGTCTCACGGTCCGTACGGTGCTGGATCTCGCCGAGTTTCACGTCGTAAGTAGTGTTCATACGGCCCCCCGTCGCGAGTCGAGCCAGGCTGTGAGGTCGCTCCGCCAGACGCGGAGTTCGAGGTTGGGCAGTTGGACGCAGACCGGCGCGCGGCCAAGCTCGCGCCAGCGGTAGAAGGTGCGCCGGGAGACGCCGCCCAGTTCGGCGAGAACCTGCGGGACGGTCAGCAGTTCGTCGCGCCTACTCATCGGCGGTCACCAACTGCGTGGCGAGTGGTGTGCCAGTGAGTGCAGCCGCGAGGAGTTGGTCTCCGAGGGAGAGGCCTTGTCCGGCGTACTCCCAGTGAGCGACGACGAGGACGGTGTCTTCGTCGAAGAGCGGCACCCGCCCGAGGCTGATCTCTTCTGTTCGTATGTGTTCTTCGCGGGCGGCGCGGAGGTCGCCGAGGGTGGTGGAGTAGTGGCGGCTCTTGGTGGAGAAGTGGCCGCGGAAGCCGAGCATGTGGGCCCAGTGGGTCAGCCGCAGGTCGGCCAGGTCCTCGTCGCTGCCCAGTCGCATGCAGGCGGCGATCAGGCGGCGGGCGTGGTCGCGAACGGGCAGTGTTTCTAGGTTGTCGAGAGGTTGGATGCGGCGGTCCAACGTCCCCACGCATTCAGCAGCCTTGGTGGCGTACTTGGCGATGTAGGCGGCGACGGCTTGTTCGGTGAGGTCGCCGTTCATGGTGATGCGGCGGACGTCGAGCTGCTTGCCCCATCGGAACGTTCGGCCCAGCGGCTTGATCTCGGCGGTCACGGCGGCTGTCGCGTGCTGGACGGCGTCGGCCAGGGCGTCGGCGGTGGCCCAGGCCGGTGGCGGCGAGTGGGGGCCGTCGGGTCCGTCGAGGCGGATGACGGCGTGGAAGTGGACGACGCCGCGGCGCTGGTATTCGGCGACTTTGGCGAAGGCGATGGTCGCCTGGTCGCGCAGGGCTTTGACGGTCAGGCCGTTGAGGCGGGCGAAGCGGCGACGTAGGGCGAGGGTGAAGCGGCGCCAGAGTTCGGGGCTGATGGCGTTGAACAGGACGGAGCCGTCGTAGTCGTAGCAGTCGGGGCACAGCGGTTCGCCGAGACGCGGGTCGTCGGCGTGGTGCCAGTCGGTGCAGGACATGAGCTGTCCGTGCGGGCAGGTCTGGGCGTTGCGGCGGGCGTGACAGGGCTGGACCTTGCCGTTCTTCTCCCGCCGCACGTGAACCGCCCCGAAGGACGGCGCGGTAAGGGTGACGAACAGGCACGGATGCGAGCTGACCGTCGCCGGGACGCCCTTGCCACCGACGAGGCCGGCGCGGACGAGTTGGTAGGTGTCGGCGCGGTAGACCTCGGCGCAGGCCGGGCAACGGGAGGCGCGGCGAGTCTTACACGGAACGCGCAGGACGCCGCCCGGTTCCCGGTTGGTGCTGTAGCGGTGGAGCAGTTGGCCGGTGGCCTGGTCGAAGTGCTCGACCTTGCCACGCAGATGGATGGGCTGTCGGCAGCCGCCAGTGCGCTTGATCTGGTGGGCCCAGCGGTCGTAGTCGGGTTGGTGGAGCCGGTCGATCATCCCGGCTACCGCGTGAGAGCGGGCAAGGTGGGGCAAGATGGGTTCCGTCCTATCCAGTGACGCTGGTGTGGATGGCCCCCGGCCTGGCGCGGATCTTGGCGGATGTGTGGCCAGGCGGGGGGCGCTGCGCGTTATGCGCCGTGGTTGTCGATGCCGCTGCCGTGGCAGTCGGCGCAGGTCTGGTCGTCGGTGATGCCAGTGCCGTTGCAGGTGCAGCAGCAGTAGCGCGGGATCGGGATGGTCACCGGTTGTCCCGAGGGACGATGCGGACGTACACGCGGTACTTGCGCGGGTGGACGCGGTCCGGGTACGCCCGTGACATCGCGGTGATGGTGAAGACCTCACGTAGATGGATCAGACCGAGGGTGATCTCCGCGCGGTTTCCTTCGAGGCGGATACGCATGTTAGTGATCTCCTAGATCTCGTCGTGCTGGATGGAGTCGCGGTAGCTGTTCACCGCGTCGTGGCGGGCTTGGGCGGCGGCGAGGATGGCCACGGCCCGGTATTCGACCGGCCCGAAGTGCACGGAGGTCGCGTAGTGGCCGTACGGCGAGTTGTCGAATTCGATGGGTGATCCGATCCGGGCGGCGATCTGGTCGATCTCGGCGCGCATGTCCTCGTCGGCTTCGTGGGCGGAGAAGTAGTGGAGGGTCGGGTCGGGCGGAGCCGGTACGTCGGGGTGGGTCTCCAGGAAGATGGCCAGGCTGAGCAGGCCGTTGATCAGTTCTCGGCGGTAGTCGGGCATGACGTTCCTCTCAAGGGATTTCTGGTGTGGCCCGCAGGGTGCGGAGCAGGGCTGAGGCAAGTTGGTTGGACACGCCCAGGCGGGCGCGCAGCAGGTCGCAGGTGATGGGCTTGCCGTGCTTGGTCTGGTGTTCTGCGGCCACGCGGCGGGCGTAGTCGACCAGGGCAGGTGCGGGAGCGGGACCGTCGTCGTCAGCAGGGACGAGCGCGGGACGGTCCTCGTACGCGACGGCTTGGGACGTCTCAGGGACGGACGGGGACGCTTCTGCCCAGGACGAGGACGGCTGTAGGACGTCCTGGGACGGTTCGGTACGGGCAGTGGTGGCGCGGCGTTCGAGCATGGAGACTGCGACAAGGAAGGCGCCGGCCGGAGTGGCGGCGGTGATCCAGCCCCAGACGGTCGGAGCGGCTTGTTGCAGGTTCGCGGCCAAGGACAGGACGACGCCGCCGGACAGAACGAGGACGGGCCAGGAGACGAGACCGCGCCGAACTTTGCCCGTCTTCTTGTCGCGCTGGCGTTCGCGAGCGGCCATGACGCAGGTGAGGTCGATGCAGACGGCGATGGCCCACGCCATCCAGCCCTGCTGGCCGTTCTCGGTAGCGGTGTCGCGGATGTGGGTGAAGGATCCAGCTCCGGCGATGAGGGCCAGGACGACGACAGGGCCGGTGTCGAGCAGCCAGGCGGCGAAGCGTCGCATCTTGCTCCTCCTCTCCGGCGAGTCAGGCGGTCTGGGAGTCGGGTGTCTGGTGAGGTTGTGCGGCCATGACATCCGCCCACTTCGGCGCTCTGTCGGCGTAGGTGTGGGCGGCGTGTTCGGCGACTTGCTCGCTGACGTAGAAGGACCGGGCCCGGTACCACTGACCGTCCTGACCGGCGACGATGGCGACACCCGGCGTCTCGGCGGCGATGGCGCGAGCCGAGTCGAGCGCCGCCGGGTCGAGATCGCCGAGGGTCATGGTGGCGGTCTCGGGATCGTTCACCCGGTGGCAGATCCGCCCGGAGCACTGAGCCCGAAGGGCGGTGACACCGGGACCGAGGTCAGAGCCGATGCGCTGACCGCAACAGAACAGATAGATGCCGAACGCCCTGCCAAGCTGCGCCACCCGCAGCAGCGCGGTCGAGGTCTTGGCGATCTCGTCCTTCTCCGACTTGTCGGCCATCAGGTAGAGCTCGGCCAGCTCGTCGACCAGGACCACGACCGGGACCGGACGCATGCCCGGCGGGAGCTGCCAGATGTTGCGGGCCGAGGCCATCCGGCACAAGCCCATCCGGTCGGTCATGAGCTCCACCAGGTCGTCGAGCAGTCCCCCGCACTCGGCGCGGCTCGTGGCCAGCGCGGACAGCCGCGGCGCGTACGGCGTG
Source organism: Nonomuraea sp. NPDC049684 (assembly GCF_044465345.1). Classification (NCBI taxonomy): domain Bacteria; kingdom Bacillati; phylum Actinomycetota; class Actinomycetes; order Streptosporangiales; family Streptosporangiaceae; genus Nonomuraea; species Nonomuraea sp. NPDC049684. Next base: position 51,946 of record NZ_JBITLO010000029.1, read on the forward strand.
AACTCGACTCCGCCCTTGAGGTCGAAACCGACCAGGGCGACGGGTTGCGGGGCCAGGCCGACGATGAGCGCGTTGGCCAGGTTGGACTTGCCGGACTGGGTGGCGCCGGCGTTCAGCCAGTGCGGGACCGTCCGGAAGTCGACGGTCCATGGCTTACCGGTCTCCAGCCGACCGACGGTGACCTTGAGCAGCTCCGTCGAGGGCGGCAGGTCATCGACCTGGACCAGCGGATCGCGCAGGGTGACGGCGATCCGTACCCGACCAGGCTTGTCGGAGGAGACGCGCACGGCGTGCACGCCCCAGGAGTGCGCCAGCCGTTCGGCGGCGTCGGAGTAGTCGGCGGGGATCTGGCCTTCAAGGGTGTGCAGCGTGACCCGCCAGCCGTAACGGGTCGGCAGCGGCAGCCACATGAACGGCTTGGTGTCCACGGCGACGCGCTGGAACTTGCGCCTCACGCGGACGACGCCGGTCGAGGCCACCATGCCCGGAACGGTGGTGAACCAGAACCGCTGCCGTTTCTTGGTCAGCCCGCAGCCGAGGGCGACCTTGCGCCAGGACGCCCGGACGCTGATCGCGGTCAGCGGATAGCCGACGACGAGCCAGAACGACGGGTGGTGCCAGCGGCGCCAGGCCCAGAGCCCGGCCGCGACAGCGGCCAGGACTCCGAGCAGCGTGTAGAGCTGATCAGACACTGGCCGCCTCCTGCTGCGGGAGCAGGGCGGCGGCCCGGTAGGCGATCCCCCAACGGCCGGCGATCTCCCAGACGTAACCGAGAAGGCCGACTGCGTTGACGGCGTCACCGGCCTTGATGGGCGGTTCTCCGCTGATACCGATCTTCACGAGCTCGATGCGGCCGAACTCGTCCTCCACCGACACGGTCACCTCGTAGACGGTGTTGCCGTTCTTGTCGGTCTTGATCTCGCCGGTGTCCTTGTTGAGCAGCCGCGGGCGCGGCGCCTTCACGCAGGTGATCGCGAGCTTGCTGGTGTCCACAGGGATGGGGACGGTGCGCATGGCGTGAGTTCCTTACGTAGCGACGTTGTGACTCTTAGTATTCATGGAACACTTGGCGTTCTAAGTTGTCAAGGGATTCCACGAAGACTCGGTTGGCATGTCGTGCGGGGTGTGCTGAAGTAGAGGCCAGACGACCTCACGGAAGGCGCGGCATGGTCGAGAAGAGCGGTCGCCCCGGCTACCTCCAGATAGCGGACGACCTTCGTACGCAGATCAGAACGGGCTCACTCGCGCCCGGCGCTGCGCTGCCCTCGACCGCCCAGCTCGGCCAGCGCTACGACGTGTCCGCCAGCGTGGTCAAGGCCGCGATCAGCGTGCTCCGCACCGAGGGACTGATCGTCGGCCAGCAGGGCAAGGGCGTGTTCGTACGGGAGGGCGCGGCGGAGTCGCTCCAAGAGCCGGCCTCGTCGGACGTCATGGACCAGCTCTCTCAGATGCGGAGCACTCTGGCGACTCTCGGCGAGCGGATCGCCGACCTGGAGAAGGCCGTGTTCCAAGAGCGGAAGCGATCTCGCTGACCCGACAGGCCAACTCTTCCACCTCCGACCGAATGGCCTCACTCTCGGCACCCCCTTTCTGGTGGTTCGTAATCCCCTGCGGGATGCCGTTAGTTCATCGCGTATCGCCGCTGTTGAGTATCACGGAGCGTTAGCTAAGCTTCTGCATTGCTGCCTGCACGGCGGTTACACATGCGCTTACACATGTCCGCCCCTCCAAGCGCGCAAAAGGATGCGATGAAGACAATTCACCGCCCCGGATGGCAACCTCTGCTGCTGCGCCAGTACCGCGAAGCACACGGCCTCACCCTCGAAGCCGCAGGTGACCAGCTACGCCAGGTCGCCGCCCGGCACGGGCTCACCGCGCCGGCCGCGAATTTCCAGACACTCTGGGCACACGAACAGGGATCGGTATATCCCGGGCCTCACTACCGACGAGCCTATTGTCTCCTATACCAGGCAAACGAACCCACACTGGGTTTCCGACTGCCGCTTCCTGGCGAAATATCCGAAGTGGAAAATTCCATCTCGGATTTGCCCCAGCCCACCGACCCGCCGTGGACAACGCCGCCGCCGAGGTGATCGAACAAGCCCTCGTCAAAGTCTCCGGTGCTCCCACCAACGGTGAGCAGAACGCCCTCCTCAACCGAGTCGTGGACGCCTGGCGACGCCGCCACGGCCAGGGCAGCCCCAAGCCCATCCTCACCCTCGTCGGCGGCTACGCCGGATCCGGGAAGACAGAGTTCTCCCGCTTCCTGTCCGACATCACCGGCTGGGCCTTCCTGGACAAGGACTCCCTGACCGCCCATGGTCGAGCGCCTACTGGTCTCCCTCGGCGGCGACCCCCACGACCGGCACACCGAGCTGTACCTGAGCGAGGTCCGCCCACTGGAGTACCGGTGCCTGATGGAAAACGCGTTCGACAACCTCAAAGTCGGCACCTCGGCCATCCTCGCGGCGCCATTCATTGCCGAACTCCAATCCCCCGACTGGATCTCCCGCCTCACCAACCGATGCGCGGCCAAGGGCATCGACGTGGCCGTAGTCTGGGTGCGCTGCGACGCCGACTCCATGCGCGAGTACATCGAGTTCCGCGGCGCGCCCCGAGACGCCTGGAAGCTCGCCAACTGGCAGACGTATGTCAGCGGCCTCAACTCCGAGACCAGCCCGCCCACCGCCCACATCACCGTCGACAACCGCCTCGGCGCCGCCATCAGCCTTGCCGACCAGACCCGCGAGACCCTGAAGCGGATCCTCACATGAGGGGCATCGTCCTGTACGGGCCACCCGCCAGCGGCAAGAGCACCATCACCGCCGCCCTCGGCCGACTCGACCCGCGGTTCGTTCTGGTGCGCAAGCTCAAAGCCGGCAACCAGCGCGGCACAGAGTACGACTTCGTCACCGTCGAGGAGCTGGCCAGGCTGCGAGCCGCCGGCCGCCTCCTCCTGGAGACGCGCCGCTACGGCAACACGTACGCCATCGACCGCCACCAGATCGACGAACTGGTCTCGTCCGGCCAGGTACCGATCGTCCATCTGGGCACCATCGCCGACATCCGCCGGCTGACCGAGGCAACAGCCTGGCTGGTCGTCCTGCTGTGGGTGCCGCGGGCGGTCTGCGAGGAACGCTCGCGACAGCGCCTCGACATAGACACCCCACACCGCTTGGCAGCATGGGACGAGGCATTCGCCGACCTGCACACCCATGGTGAGATCACTTTCCATCACCGACACCGAACCGACCTGATCGCGCCGGAAGAGATAGCGCAGCAAATCGCAAGCGCCTACCACGGCCGCGAAGTGGTGCCGATGGATCAACGCGCGTAGCCGGTGAGGATCTGCATCCACAGCCGCCGAGCAGCCCGAGCAGACATCCATTCAGTCTGAACGACGCGCGGACGGCCGTCCGATGACAAGCGTCGGATGAACGACAACCCGCCGGCCGCGCACAGCTCGTACATCGGAGGCATGCAGGTGCACGTATGCTCATGGACCCTGATCCGATCGCATCGCCGCACAACGTCTTGCCAGGCCACTTGAAGCACATCCTCCTGAGGAACTGCCAAGTGATGGCTGTGATGGTCGAAGCGCCACGACGGTACGGTCATGTCTCGGCCCCCAACTGCGCCTGCGCGAGAAGCAGCCTGACGAAGGTCTCCAGGTCATCCGCGCTCACCGTCTGCCGCATCCCAGCGTCAACGTCTTTGTCGCTGAGCCGTACGCCGCTCCGACTCCCATAGAAGGCGCCTGCGTCACTCTGGAAGAAGGACCAGCCGGGGAAGCAGGCGCGAAGCGCTACAGGCAGTGACTCTTGGTCGCCATGTCACGAGCGTAGAAGCTGCGCGCGGAGCCTACCCCTAGGGATACCGAGAGGTACCGATAGATCCCTATAGGCAAGTGACGACCCTTGAAGTCCCCTTTCTACGCTTGGGCCTCGTGATCGAATTCGAGCCGGATCGCCCCCGCTGGCAGCAGGTCGCCGACGTCCTCCGCGGACGCATCAGCAGCGGCGAATACCCGCCAAAGTACCTCGTCTCGGAAGTCCGCCTCGTCCAGGAGTTCGGCGTAGCCCGCGACACCATCCGCAAGGCGATCCGCCAGCTGCGCGACGAAGGGCTGATCTACACCGTGCCGAACCTCGGCAGCTTCGTCAGCCCACCCGGCGAAGCCGAATCCACGAAGAGCTGAGCCGCGGCACGTTGGCGGAGTACTCTCCCCGAGCATGAACCGCCGGATCGACTACTACGACAACCCAGACGCCCCTCTGCCGAACAGCCTCGTGCCCTCGGTCAATGTGGCCGTCACCAACGAGGCCGGCGCCCTGCTCCTAATCCGCCGTAGCGACAACGACAACTGGGCCCTCCCCGGAGGTGCCATCGACCTCGGCGAGTCCATCCCTGCCGCAGCCATCCGTGAGACCCTGGAAGAGACAGGAATCACCTGCGAGATCACCGGGATCGTCGGCACGTACAGCGACCCTAGGCACGTCATCCTCTACACCAGCAACGGGGAGGCGCGGCAAGAGTTCTCCATCGTGCTCACGGCACGCCTGACTGGGGGCGAGCCGACTCCGAGCTCAGAGTCCCGCGAGGTCCGATGGGTAGCGCGACAGGACATCAAGAGCCACCCGATGGATCAGTCAATGCGCATGCGCATCAACCACTACCTCGAAGCAGCCGACCCGTACATCGGCTGAGACCTGAGACAACCGGCATGGAGCCACAGCCGAGCACGATGGCGATCAGACAGGCTCGCAGGTCAGATGCGTGATCCACGATGCGTGATCCACGTGTCTAGTCCCATGAGATGCCTGACGTTTCTGTCCCAGGACATAGGCGACAGGTGATCTAGGAAACATGGTCGACCTTGCGGGGCCGATGCACTTTGACGTTGCGGACCGGAAGGTCGGTGGTGCGGTGCACGGTACGCGGCCCCTCGTCCAGATCGATGGTCAGAGTGGTGTCGCTGACGTGCACCGTGACGACCCGGCCGACATACAGCCGGCCCAGGGAGACGGTCTGCCGGGTGACCATGATGACGCCGAAGGAGCTCGCACGCCGCTGCACCGTGATCGGCGACCGCTCCGGGACAGGCGGCGGGCCGGCAGGGCGAGCACCACGCAGCATCAGGCACCTCTGCCAGATCAACGGGTTCGGCCGCGTGCGCAGCAGCTGCCGGGTGTCAGGGTCGAGGAACATCAGGGTCTTCTCCTCGATCCGGATGGTGACCCGACGCCCGCCCAGGATCTCGGCGGCCAGCAGGTAGCGGCCGGCCAGGCTGACCATGCCGTACTTGTTCACCGTCCGCTCCACCTCCACCACGGCGTCGTTCTCGGCCTGCGGCAGCGGCGACGGCCCGGCCGGGCGGCCACCATCGGCGAACAGGCGGGCCAGGTCGTTGGTCGACAGGTGTGAGCGCAGGCTTTTGAGCCGCGCTCCGCCGACCAGCAAATGGATCACGTTCACGTCCGCCCAGAAGGTGATCACCTGACCGGCGCGGGCCGGGCCGAGCCAGAACTGCTTGCCGGCCACGCCCAGATTGCCGCTACCCGGCACTACCCGGTCGAACTCGATAGGGCCGCCCGACCAGGACGCCGCCGACCTCGTCGGACGCCTGGCCACCTGCGTGTCCTCGTTGCTGGGTTTGGGGCGCTTCGGCCCGGCAGCAGCGGCGTCGGCTGCATCGTCCGTGGCAGGTGCCGGGTCTGGTTGGGCGGTCAGGATGGTCGGCAGGCGCAGCGGCAGCAGCTCCCGCTCGGCCTCGCCCACCGGCGTGAACCGGTCGGCCGGGACGGCCATGTCCAGGCTCTGATGCGGTCTGGCGGTGTTGTAATGGGCCACCCACGCGTCCAGCTCGGCCTGGAACGCGGCCAGGTCCTCGAACGGGCCGGCGTCATCCAGCAGCTCGCGGCGCATGCTCTGATGGAAGCGCTCCACCTTCCCGGTCGTGGTGGGCGAGCGCGGCTGGGTGAGCCGGTGCACGATGGCGTTGTCCCGGCAGATCCGGTCGAACAGCACCTCACCGCCATGGCCGAACCGCGCGGTGAACTGCTTGCCGTTGTCCGTCAGCACCTCACCCGGCGCTCCGAACGCCCACAGCGCCTCGGTGAAGGCCAGGCAGACAGCCCGGCCGGTGGCCCGCACCACCGCTTTGGCGATCACGCAGAAGCGGGAGTGGTCGTCGACGCCGGTCACCACCTTGACCTCACGCCCATCGGCCAAGAACACGCCGCCGACGATGTCCATCTGCCATAACTCCATCGGCGCCGCACGCTGCCAGCGCCGATAGACCCGCTTACGCCGCCCCGCACCAGGCTCGATCAGCCCATGACGCACCAGCGCCCGATACACCCCCATCCGCGACGGCGGCGGATCGATCCCGCGCCGCCCGGCCTCGTGCGCCAGCCGGACCGGACCCCACCGCGGATGCTGCCGCCGAAGCTCACATACCAGCACCTCCACCTCCGCCCGCATCTGTGACGGAGACGAATGCGGCCGCCGCGAGCGATCCACCAGCCCGCCCAGCCCCGACTCCCGATAACGCGACACCCAGCCCGACAACGTCTGCCGCGCCACCCCGACCTCCCGGGAGACCTCGGTCACCGACGCGCCGGCCAGGACCGCCAGCACAGCCCGATACCGCTGCTCGACAACGGACATATCCACCAGTGTCAACGACGGCCGAATTCTGACCCCCTAACGACGGTTGAATCTTGACCCCCTGATGTTGTCGTTGACTACTGCTCGTGCTCGGATCGGGTCGG
>NZ_JBITLO010000030.1:0-46470 GCF_044465345.1 Nonomuraea sp. NPDC049684
CCACCCGGTACGACAAACTCGCCGTCCGCTACGAAGCCACCGTCCACATCGCCGCCATCAACGACTGGCTCACGATCCTTTGAGACACGGCCTAGCCCGCGCAAGATCATCCCGCACATATCCCCCATCCCGCCATAGCGAGAGAGCGGCTGATGCGGCTTGGGCATGCGGATGCTGTCCTCGGGCGGTGCACTCTTCCTTGCATGGCCGAGCCGGGGGAAGACATTCGAACGAATGTGTTCCACCCGGCCCCTCGAACAGCTATCGTCTCAACATCAGTTACGGCACGCCGGGCTTCCGCCGCGACGCGGTTTAGGAAAGCCCCCAATCCGTAGGAGTAGCTCATGCTGCCCAAGCGCATGGCCGCGTCAGCGTGGCCTTGTTCGCACATCGCCCCACTCAGGGCCCTTTAATGATCAACGACGGCAGTATCGTGCTGCGTGTAGGTGATCTTCCAACCGCTCGTATCGCCAAGCTCGTAAGCCTTTCACCGGCCGATACGCTGGCTCGAGCTGAGACCCTCCTGACGCTCCACAAGTTCGATCGGCTTCCTGTCCTCGTAGACGCCTCGACCCTGTTGGGCGTCGCAACGCTCCGGTCGATCTCCATCGTTCGTATGAGCGCCCGGTCGGCAGATCTCCTCGCTGCGGTGCAACAGGCCCACGTGGTGAGTATCGAGGCCGAGTTGGAGAACGTCATGCCGATCTTGACTTATCACGGCTTCGCCTATGTTCAGGATGAGCAGTCACACGTATCCGGGATCGTTACCCTGAAGGGTGCCTTGTCACTGCTGGAGCGGTTCAGCGGTACCCACCTGCCCCTGGGGGAAATCGAACGTCGTCTGCGCGGGATCGTGAACCAGGCGTTCCATACCATCGCTGAGTTGCGGGACGTGACTGGCCGATCTCGTATTCACTCGGTGGAGGACCTGGACCTGGGCGGCATCGAGCATGTTCTGCGACGTGCCGACTGCTGGCACCGCCTAGGGTGGCAGGTAGACCAGGATGCGTTCATCGAAGAGGTCTCGGCCGTCCGTCAGATCCGAAACGGGTTCGCGCATCATCGAGGTGCGGTGCTCTCACCCCCAAATGATGGCGAAGTCGACCGCTTGGTCACGTTCCTGAGCTGGCTCCGCGCGTTGACAGCTCAGTAATTCCCTGACTGGGAACAGAGCTCTGCAGAGGTATAAGTGATGTCCCAGATGACGTCCTTCGAGGGGAGGCTGCAATGATGGTCCGTAGGTCTGTCGAGGCGAAGAAAACGGTTTCGGGGGGTAGCCCTTCGGCTAAAAATCTCAGTGAGTCCATGGGGGTACCGGCCAGCCTGCCGTCTGGACCCCTTCAGCATTCGGCGGAGAGTCTGGTTCGGCTGACGTCGGAGTTGGCATCCGAACGTACTTTGGGTCAAGAGATCGCCGAGCACCTACGGGCCAGCGCTGGGATCACTGCCAGTCAGGCTGAGCAGCGTCTCTGGGCCCAGAGCCTGCCACTTCTTGCGCGGGATTTGGTCGATGCAGGGCTTGGCGGGGTCGAGATGTTGGTCGAATATCAGATGCCGCTGACGAGCAGGCGGGCTGATGTGGTCCTGGCCGGGATTAATCCCAATACCGGCCGTGACCAGCTCGTCGTAGTCGAGTTGAAGCAATGGACACAAGCCACGGTGTGTGGAGAGGACCAGAGTGTGGTCCAGGTAGCCGGCATGGGCAGTCGTCCCAAGCTTCACCCAGTGATTCAAGCTCGTGGATATTGCGAATATCTGGCCGACTTTCTGGGCGCTGTTAACGACCAATCTGGCGCTGTTCATGGCGTGGTCTACCTGTACAACGCCACTGATTCGGAAATTCTAGATCTTTATGCCATGGAGGATGATCGCGTACAGCTATTCAGCAAGAGTCGGCGCGTGCAGTTCCTCGACTATCTTCGGACTCAGTTTGCCTCTGTGCCAGGGAAACCGGCAGCCGAGCGCCTGTTGAAGAGCCCGGTGCGGGCGTCAAAGTCGCTGCTCAAGGTGGCCGGAACGGAGATTAGGAATCGCGGTCAGTTCGTCCTCATTGATCGGCAGCGGCTGGCCTATGAGTTGGTCCTACAGGCCGTTCGCGAGGCGATGAACAGCGACCGCAAGAAGGTCGTTGTGATATCTGGTGGGCCAGGATCTGGCAAGAGCGTGATTGCTCTCTCTCTTCTTGCCGAGTTGTCTAGTCAAGGTTATCGAACCTTGCATGCGACGGGCTCTAAGGCATTCACGGAGGTCATGCGTCGGGTAGTGGCAAAGGGCTCAGCTCAGACTAAGTCAATGTTCACATACTTCAACAACTTCATGACCGCCAAGCCAAATGAAATTGACGTATTGCTCTGTGACGAGGCGCATCGAATTCGAGAGACGTCGGCTAACCGCTTCAGCAGGTCGGCAGATCGGACTGGCCGTCTCCAGCTCGATGAGCTAATCGCCGCAGCTCGTGTGCCGGTGTTCCTGCTCGACGAGCACCAGGCGGTACGGCCAGGCGAGACGGGAACTGTGCATCGGATTCGGGAGCGCGCTTCCGCACTCGGCCTAGCTGTACAGCAGGTCGACCTAGACGCACAGTTCCGTTTTGGCGGGAGCGATGCTTATACGGAGTGGGTCCTGAGGCTGCTTGGTCTCGACAAGGAGGAGTTGGCGCCCCGACTGTGGTCGGGCGGCGACAGCTTCACTGTTACTGCCGCCCAGTCTCCGCATGAACTGGAGTCGCTGCTTCGGGCGAAGTTGGCTGAGGGTTTCTCGGCGCGGATGACAGCAGGGTTCTGCTGGGAGTGGAGCGCTCCAGTTGGGGACACGCTTGTAGCTGATGTTCGTATCGGAGATTGGGCCCGACCTTGGACTGTCAAGGGTGACCGTCCGATTGGCGACGCTCCAGCAAGCGCTCTTTGGGCAGCTCTGCCAGGTGGGTTCGATCAAGTCGGTACCGTCTATACGGCGCAGGGGTTCGAGTACGACTGGAATGGCGTAATCTTCGGCCCCGACCTAGTCTATAGGGAAGGGCGATTGGTTACAGTGCCGGCGGCGAGCAGGGATCCCGCGATTAGGAGTATTGGGGGAGCCCATGCCGATAGGTTGATTCGCAACACGTATAGGGTTCTACTGACGCGCGCAATGGTGGGCACCGTAATTTACTCGACGGACCCGGAGACGCAGGCGTATTTCACGTCATTGATTGCCGCGTCTAGGTAGTCTGGGCTTGCCATGGTTCGGCCAAAACTAGCGCCTGATCCAGCCCGAGGCTGGATCTTTTTTGGGGCCGAAGGGTCAAACCTGTGGCACCCATTATAGGAGAGCGCGGGCTGTACCATTCAGTTACGCAACCTGACTTGGGCAAGCGCCCTAGACCGATGTCCGCTCTTTCCTGGTTATCCCGTTTATGTCCCGCAATCGATCGTCCTCGCGGGATCCGCTAGAGCGTGCGACATTGGTGGCGGGCCGGCCAGGCGCGGATGACATCTCGACCACGTTCCGGCCCGCCAGATCGTCCATGGGTCAGGTCGCCTTGTGATCAACCTGCGTAACGTCATGCAGGATTCCTGAGGATGTATAGAAGACTTCAGGTGGAAGGGACTCATGGTGGATTGGGACCAGGGCGTGATCGTGTGCCGCGCGGCACGCCAGGTAGTCGAAGCTGGTGTTCTGACCGGGGAGTCGTCGTTTGTTCCTGGCCGGCGCACCTGGACAGTGGATGCCGCGGACGAGTTGTTCCGCCGGTTCGTTGAGAACTTCGACGAGTCGTCTGACGAGTTCCTGGTCAAGCTCAAACGGCAGATCGCCGAGGGTAGCGACGAGGCGATCGTGCTTGCCGCAGAACTGCTCTACCTCAACGTCATGCCGCTCAGCCCTGCCACCATTGGCGTCAATCGCAAATTCGAGATCCTAGGCAGCGTGTTGTCGTGGGCTTCCTTCGAGGCGAAGGTGCCCGACGATTTGGCCGCGGCAGCCTCACCGGGCTACATGAAGGGTGGCCAAGCGTTCCTCAACTACCGCTGGGCCCAGTTCGCCTTCCTCATCCGCCTCACGCAGCTGCTGGTGAAGCTACCGCTCCACGAACGGGAATCGGCTCTGCGGGATCCGTGGTGCTTCCGGGACCTGGCCGAATCGGTGCTCACGGACTACGACGGCAAGTCGCGGGCCCGTGCCCAGTTCCACGTGCTGCTGTTCTTACTGTTCCCTGATGTGTTCGCCCCGGTCTCGGTCGAGCGCAACAAGCAGCTCATCCGGGATGCCTTTGCAGACCGGCTGGCCGAGCCGACTGGGGATCTCGATCGAGACATACACGCCATCCGCCAGCTGATCGAAGCAGAACACGGCGGACGGTTCAGTTTCTATGACGAGCCCTGGCGGTCTCGCTGGGAGCCGCCTCCGCCACCGCGGTCGCAGAAGGGCTGGCTGGTACGCGGAGCCAACGTCGACAGCGTCAACGCGATCCCGCAGTGGCTGGCCGACGGCTTCTGCTCAGTCAGCTTCTCTGAAATCGAACAACTGCCCGCCGGCGCGTCCCGGCAGCAGGTCAAGGACGCTGTTGCCGTGGCGCTTCCCGACGCCAAACAAGGCAAAAGGGACGTCACGGCCGGTCAGCTGTGGCGTTTCCTTAGCGGCTTCCAACCCGGTGATCTCATCGCGACCGTCGACGGCGATGCCGTCTATGTCGGCACCATCACCAGCGACGCGTATTACGACGATTCAGCCGGCCGTGGACTGGCTCGCCGTCGCTCGGTCGAGTGGCAGCCCACCGCCATGAGCCGCCAGACCCTCCCCGAGGAAGCCCAGGCCAAGCTTAAGACCGCGATGACGATCGGTGAGCTGACCAGTGTGATCGCGGCGCTGGCCACCAGCGCAGGGCTGGAAGAAAAACTCACCGACGAGGTGTTGGCCCAGGACGAGACCCGCGGCCTGATCGTGCCCACACTCACCCAGGCGTTCGCCGACGACCTGCTCATGCCGCTCAGCTGGCTGCAGGAGACCGCCGACCTGCTGACCGCCAAGCGGCAGATGATCCTCTACGGCCCACCCGGGACCGGCAAGACCTACCTGGCAACCAAGCTCGGTGAAGCGCTGGCAGGCCCCGATCGCACCAAGCTGGTGCAGTTCCACCCTTCTTACGGGTACGAGGATTTCATCGAAGGCTTCCGCCCCCGGCTCGGCGAGAACGGCACGGTCGGCTTTGACCTGGTGCCCGGCCCGTTCAAGAACGCGGTGGAGGCGGCCGAGAAGGAGCCCGACCGGCCGTATGTCCTGGTCATCGATGAGATCAACCGCGCCAATCTGGCCAAGGTGTTCGGCGAGTTGTACTTCTTGCTGGAGTACCGCAACCACGAGATCACTCTGCAGTACTCGCCGGATGAGCCGTTCAAGCTACCCAAGAACGTTTTCGTCATCGGCACCATGAACACCATTGACCGCTCAGTGGCATTGATCGACGCGGCCATGCGCCGCCGGTTCGTCTTCCGCGCGCTGATCCCAGACCGGCTCCCGGTCGACGGACTGCTACGCCGCTGGCTGGAGCGCGAGGGACTCTCCGTTCTGCCCGCGCTCCTGCTGGAGGAAGTCAACCGCCGCCTGAATGACCCGGACCGGGCCGTCGGCCCCTCGTACCTGATGACGCCCAACGCGGCCACCCGCCGCGGACTGGAACTCATCTGGGCGGCGGAGATCCTGCCCCTGCTGGAAGATCAGCTCTACGGCAAAGTCGACGACATCGAGGCCGAGTACGGCCTGCCGGCCCTGCTCGCCGCGCTCGGTCACACTCTGCCGTGACCCTGCATCTCCACCTCGCCGAGGCCACCGCCAGCCTGCCTCAGCCCCTGACTCCGGCGCAGGTCGCCACGCTGGCCACCGTCCCAGAACTGGTCACCATTACCCCGACTGCAGGCGGACGGTGGCGGCTCGCGGGACGCCAGCGCGTCGGGACCGTACGGCTTGGTCACAAGGACGGCGCCATCGAGCTAAGCATCCAGCCGAAATTGCCCGTCCGGCGGCTCTTTGGCCTGCTAGGTGACTACGACGACGTCTGGCAACACCGCCAGATCACCGCATCGACCGACGATCTGCTCGTGCCCGCACTGGCCACTGTGTTCGCCCGCGCGGCAGAGCGTGCGCTCCGCGGCGGGGTTCTGCACGGCTATGTCTACCGCGAGGACGCTCTCGCCGTCATCCGGGGCCGCATCCGGACCAGCGCTCAGCTGAGCCGCCGGATGGGGCTGCCCACTGTGATCGAGGTCGCCTACGACGACTACCTGGCCGACATTCCCGAGAACCAGATACTGCTCGGCGCGATCGAGCTCGCCCAGACCCTGCCGGGCGTCGCGGACACCACGATTGCGCTGCTGCGGCACCTGGCCGGGCGGCTCGTCGGCGTTGTCTCCGCCCGACCAGGGGCGCTGCCGACGTGGCGGCCGACCCGGCTCAACGAACGCTATGTCCCCGCGCTCCGACTAGCGGAATTGATCCTTGCTGGGGCCTCACTGCAACAGGAGGGTGCGCAGGCGATACAGATCGACGGCTTCATCCTGAACATGGCCCAGATCTTCGAACGCTTCCTCACCCGGCAGTTGACCACTGGGCTTTTGCCGTACGGCTTGCGCTGCGTCGCCCAGCAGGGGCACCGGCTGGATCAGCAGAGGCGGGTGCTGATCCAGCCCGACATCCTCATCTACCGCGACGGGCGACCCACCGCGGTCGTGGACGCGAAGTACCGGACTCTGGACGGGGCTCCGCCAACGGGGCATCTGTTCCAGCTGATCTCCTACTGCACCGCTCTCGGCCTTGCCGAGGGGCACCTCGTCTATGCCTCCGGAACGCCGTCAGCAGAGCCGTACCGGATCAAGAAGTCGGATATCAGGGTGTACGTGCATGGTCTGGATCTCAGCCAAGGGCCCACCGATCTGGCAATCGCGGTAGCCGCGTTGGTCGACCGCCTCGCTGCAGGCCCCGAAGGGCCACGCCAAAGGGTAGATCCAATCCCACTGTAGGAGGAAGCGGTTAATCCGTCCCGTGGGGTGGCTTGAGCTGGGCCAACAGCCCAAGCGTGGAAGTCAGCCGGGATCATCCCGCATGTGTCCCAACACATACAGGCGGCCCACGGCAGTCAGTAGAGGAGTTCAGTGTGCCCCGTGTGCGTTGATGACGAGTCAGGTGTTCGCGCAGATGTGCTCCGACTTGATGGTCACGGTGGATCTCGCCAAGCAGCGGTCTTTGGTTGCCGTCTACCGGTTGGCAGGGGCCACGGGGACACCTGCTGCCACGTTCAGCGTGTTGTGACGGAGCTTGCGGTCAAGAGTGCACGGCGCTCGGATCCGTTGGCATCAAAGAGGCAGCCTCATCGTGGTCCGTGGCCGGGACAACGTCCAGTGCGTTACTAGTGGTGCTCCCTGTAGCTGAGGCCCTTCTAGATCGATCTTCCTATCATGCTCGTGTCCGAGGAAGATTGACGGTGGGGATGGCTGGCGAGGAAGGGGTGCGAGAGGTGCCCGTTTTTCGTGTATTTGGATGCTCATGTGAGGTGGGTGCCGGTAGCATCCCGGATGTAGATTCGTCGTGGATTGGTGGAGGTTGTGGTGGATGAAACAGTGAACCTTCGGATGAGTGGAGGTTTTGCCGAGCAGGAGCTCCGGTCGCTCTACGATTGGTTGTTGAGGGACCTCGATGCCCTTGACTATATGGATGTGCGCCTGCAGTCTAAGGACCCGGAGCCCGGTGAGATGGGCGACACTCTCGATCTCATCGCTCTGGCCGTGACGAGCGCATTGCAATGGCCCGCTTTCATCGAGACAGTGGCGCAGTGGCGTAGAACGCGGCGGCATCGCCCACAGGTAACCATTGAACGTGGGGGAACCACCGTCGTGGTATCCGAGGCGGAGTCGGAACTCGTGGTTCAGATTCTCAAGGCGTTGGAGGGGAACGATTGAGTCTCCCTGATCCCTTAACCTCGCGTGCCGTGCTGATTGGCACGAGCAAGTACACCTATCTAGCGTCTCTCCCTGCCGTTGAAAACAACCTGACGACCTTGGGCGGTCTCCTTCAAAGATCTGACCTGTGGGGACTGCCGGCAGAACACTGCACGATTGTCCATAATCCCACCACGGTAGATGCGATGATGGATCCACTGTGGCAGGCTAGAGAAGAGGCAAAAGACACTCTTATCGTGTACTTCGCTGGCCATGGATTGATGCATTCCGTGGAGAGCGATCTGTATCTCACTCTAGTAGACTCGCATAAGGACCGCATGTACAGTGCGGTGGCCTATGACACGGTACGAAACGAGCTTCGAGCGAGTCGCGCGCAGCGAAAAATCGTAATCCTAGACTGTTGCTACAGTGGACTTGCGCTAGGGCTGATGGGCGCCGAAGACGGTACAGAACGTGTCGCTAACAATGCCCGTGTCACTGGCACATACTTGATGACTGCGACGGCCGAGAATAAGACGGCGCTCGGCGGTCTCGACACCTATACTGCCTTCACTGGCGAGCTCATACATCTCATTAGTACGGGAATCCCGGAACAGCCTGAGTTTCTCGAGCTGGATACAATCTTCCAACATGCGCGCGAGTCGTTGCGAGATAAGGGCCTTCCTATCCCACAGAAGCGCGAGTCACACTTTGCCGCGCGCCTCACCTTGGTGCGTAACCGCGCACATAAAAGCCAGCAACGTATTACGACAAAAGAGTTTTACGGTGTCATCGAGGGGATTCGGCCAGGGACCATTTTCGAGAGCCGTAGAGCTCTGCACGACGCAGGTGTTCACCGGCCGTTGCAGGCAGGCATCTGCGGCACTGCTGAGCGGGGCGGCGCCGAGTCCATCGTCGTTTCGGGGGGTTACAAGGACGATGAGGATTACGGGGATGTGATCATCTACACCGGACATGGTGGGCGTGATCCTAATACTGGCGTGCAGGTCAAAGACCAGTCGGCAGACGACTCGGGCAATGCTGCTCTCATCAAGAGCATTATGACTGGGCTGCCAGTTCGGGTCGTTCGTGGCGCTGGGGGTGTCAAGGAATTTTCGCCGCCAGCTGGCTATAGCTATGACGGGATATTCACGGTAGCTGATTACTGGACCAAACGCAGCGTCGATGGGCCTATAGTCCTCCAGTTTCGACTTGAGCAGATAGATGACGGGACGCCTAAGAAGGCTGGGGCGCTCCATCTGAGTCGCAAGCTTTCCCCTGGACGTAGGGAAGAGGTCGCTCCAGGAGTTTATGCGGACAGGCTGCTCGCGGCGGAACTAAAGCAAGTGTACGACCATGCATGTCAGGTATGTGGCACTGTGCTAGAGGTGCCAGGGGGCCTACGAATTGCTGCTACCGTGCATATCCGTGGGCGAGAACAGCCTCACATGGGCCCTGACAGCAAAGACAACATGCTTTGCCTGTGCCCTAACCATCGAGATCTTTTTAGATACGGTGCGATCACCATTGAGGATGATTACAGCATAATTGATCGTACGGATGGCGAGACAATCGGAAAACTTGTGCTGAAGCATGACGTTGATCGTGACTTTCTCCGCTACCATCGCGAGCATCACGCTCTCGGGCCCAGTGGTTCGGCGGATGGTCAAATGCAGCTCTAAATAGGTGGAGCTTCTGCCTTCAAGGTCGTGCCAATGCGTGCGCAAATTAGAGCGTGTGAATTGAAGCAGGTAAGGAAAGAGGGCGTAACCAGGTTGCGGCGCGCGAACTAGATTGGTCATGGAGGGGTGGGCTGAGACCTTCGTTTGTGCCCGAGGGCATGCCTGGGATGGCGCGCTCGGATCATACGACTTCCGTGGCGCTGCGATCGGCCGCTCCTGACGGATCCTTATGCTCCCATATACGAGCCTCACGAGATGCGGGAAGATCGGAAATATGCCAATATCCATGCCATCCGTCGACCGATGTCCCTTCTGCGATTATCTCACCGGGTTTCACTCTTCCACCATCCTGGAACGAGGGGAGCAGGTCGCGATCCTTGTCACGCGTTGGCAACGTGGGCAGGGACACGTGCTGGTGATCCCGGTGGCTCACCGTCCTACCGTTATGGACGTGGCCCCGGCAGAAGAGCAGCAATTGATGAGCGCCGTGCGGCGCGCGGCCCGTGCCATCACAGCGGCCTACGACCCTGAGGGCATCGCTGTCTGGCAGAACAACGGGGTATCTGCGCGCCAAGCCGTCCCCCATGTTCACTTCCATGTGGCCGGCACTCTCCCCGAGGGTGGCACGCAGTCGGGCGAGGTCCCTTGTCTCGACCTCGATGAGACCGAAGAGATCGCCAAGCGCCTCAGTCCATATCTCTGAGGGTCCCGCTGGTGATGACGTCCCTTGGACTCCTAACCAGCTCAGATCGCCGGAGCATATGCACTAGTTAGGCGCCCAGACTGGTCTGAGGCAGCGCGTTCAGTCTTTCGGATCGTCAAGTCTAGGGGCCTTCGTTGGCGGTCGAGCTCATCAACTGCCTGACACCGCCGTCCCGCCCTCCCATCTGCGATCAGTGGTGGCTCGCTGGCATGGGGCGAACACACGGGCACTGGTGTGGTAGAGCCCGTTTGGCCATGGTCGGCAGTCGGTCGTGTATGTCCTTATCCGGTTCGTCGTGTGGCTCACCTGCCCCCTGAACAGGCTTCCGGGCGGCCGTCTCCCCTCAGCTTCGCTTCCAGCATCGCAGAGGGAAGCCCGTTGACTTCACGCATGGCTTCCCTACCGCAGCCATCCTCCGGCTGGAAACGGGAAACGTGGCGACTGGCCTTGCCCGCGCCGCACCGGTGGCGCACTCTTACAGACAGTAACTCTCGGTGCCGCGGACATGCTGGAGGTCCATGGTGGTCCAGGGGCAGGTCCGCTTCGGTCGAGAATTGCGCAGGCGACGCCTCGCCGCCGGCCTCACTCTCACCAGCCTGTCCAAGCTCGTCCACTACAGCAAGGCTCAGTTGAGCAAGGTCGAGAGGGGCTTGAAAGCGCCCAGCCAGGAGCTGGCCCGTTTGTGTGACACCGCGCTCGGCGGTGGGGGCAGTCTCGCTGCCCTCATCCCCATGCGGCCCGCTGGAACGCGAGTTTCCGAGGCGACAAACGATGACGTGGAGGAGGTGTGGCTGATGCAGTTGTCTGGCGACGGGCAGAGCTGGTTTCAGCCGTTGAGTCGGCGACAGGCGATGACGATGGGCGTAGCGACGGTTGCTGGCATGAGCATTGGCCGCCAAGACACGGCCTTTCCTGTTGAGAACGGCACTCTGCTGGGGATGTCCCGCGCATTATTCGAGCACTACCGGCAGCTTGGGCAGGTGGCCGGCCCGGAGCTGGTGCTACCCGCGCTCATCGCCCAGGTTCACTCGCTTCAGGAGCTTTCCTCCCGTATGGGGTCAACCACCAGAAACGCGCTCTTGCGGCTCGCCTCGCGGTACGCCGAATACGCCGGATGGATGATGCAGGAGTTCGGCAACGATGAGGCTGCCTTGTGGTGGACTCGGCGGGCAATCGATCTCGCGGCCGCCGGCGGAGATCGCGACTTGGCCGCGTACGGGCACGTTCGCCACGCGCTGGTCACGCTGTACCGCGGCGATCCATCACAGACAATTGAGCTGGCGAAGCGCGCGCAGGGCGCCGGATTGCCGCCCCGCATCCGCGGCCTGGCCGCACAGCGCGAGGCCCAGGGGCACGCCCTCGCGGGCGACTATGACTCCTGCATGCGTAGCCTTGACCAAGCTCGCGCGCTGCTGGATCAGCACGCGCCCAACTCGCAGTCGCCCGTCATCGGCACGACGAATCTGTCCGACCCGGTCGGCATGATCACCGGCTGGTGCCTGCATGATCTGGGGCGACCGCAGGAGGCGGCTCAAGTCATCGGTACGCACTTGGCGCTTGTACCGCCGCAAGCGCTGCGCACCCGCGCTCGCTTCGGTATTCGTCACGCACTCGCCTACGCCGTGGCGGGCGAGATCGAACACGCCTGCCGCCTGTCCGCCGAACTGCTGGCCGGCGCTGTCACCGTGAGCTCCGCCACCATCGCCCAGGACATACGCGCTCTTGCGCGGACGCTCGCTCGACACCCTAGAAATCCGGCAGCACGCGAACTGGCGCAGGAAATGGCCGCAGCCGCGCAAGCGGTCAACCTGCAGACCTAGAGAAAGGGCAGCCAGTAATGCACGAGGTGTTCATCAACTATCGCACAGGAGATGGCGAGAAGGTCGCCGCACTGCTTGAGCGGGATCTCTCGCACCGTTTCGGAGACGAGCACGTCTTCCGCGCCTCTAAGTCCATTCCGCCCGGGTCTGCGTACCCTCGCGAGCTGATCAGCGCGGTACATCGCAGCTACGTCGTGCTCGTCGTGGTGGGAGAGAACTGGTCGAGGCGTCCAGAACTGCACGATGAGGACGACTGGGTGCGCAGGGAAATACTGGAGGCGTTCACCTGCGGCATTGAGGTGATCCCCGTCCTGGACGGTAGGAAGACCGAGCGCCTGAACCCGGCCGATCTGCCCGAAGCGCTGAAGCGCCTCGCGAACGTGCAGTCGGAACGACTCGACTTCCAGGATCTGCAGTCAGGTCTCATCCGCATAGGCAACATGCTGGCCACAAAGCTGCCCCAGTTGAAGGCAGTGGATCGGTCCGTCCAGCAAGAGCCAAGGGGCGGCAGCGTGAGCAACTCGGT
The DNA here is from genome assembly GCF_044465345.1 of Nonomuraea sp. NPDC049684. Taxonomy (NCBI): domain Bacteria; kingdom Bacillati; phylum Actinomycetota; class Actinomycetes; order Streptosporangiales; family Streptosporangiaceae; genus Nonomuraea; species Nonomuraea sp. NPDC049684. The sequence goes on from NZ_JBITLO010000030.1 coordinate 12,639, forward strand.
CGACGAAGTCCAGGGGACCGCCATCCAGAGCCGTGACATCACCGGCGACGTCGGCACAGTCATCAAAGGCAATCAAGGACCCGTCCACACCGGCAAAGGCGACCTCTACCATCATTCCCCCCACGTTTCCGGGACCGGCGGAACATACATCGCCGGCGACAACCAGGGCGGCGTGCGGCACGATTTCGGTGGAGCCCGCCGGCATGAGGGGGACGACAGTTGACCGAGGTCTCAGACGTTCACGGGCCTGTGCATACAGGGACCGGAGATCTCTACTTCATGGAGGCGGCGCGGGGCCGAGGCCCCCGACCGACCTTCATCGAGGAACTGGACTGGCTGTGGCGACATTATGTCCACCCGCCCGGCCATGGGCAGGCGAGCGACATCCTCAAGGCTTGCCGAACGTTGCTCCTGGACGGCGCACCAGGGAATGGTCGGATAGCCACTGCAAGGGTCCTGTTGCGCGAGCTGTCCTCTGGAGCGGAACGGTTCCACGAGTTGACATGGGAGGAGAAGAACGGGCGATACCTACTGGAACCGGCCTCGATCGGCGATGACGACCGCGTGTGGTTGGACCTGTCGCGAGCCGACGAGCGGGCCTGGCGCTGCTTCCAAGACGAGTTGTCCTCGCTACGCAAAATGGTGGTCGAGCACGCCGCGTTCCTGGTGATCGTCCTGCCCGGTAACGGACGCGAGGGGCTCTCGCCCGAGTTCGGGCAGTTCCACTGGACGATCGGCCATCCTCCAGCTCAAGAGGTCCTTCGCCGTTACCTGCGGCTGGCGGGCGTACCAGGCGCTGTGACCATTCCTCCGCCCGAGTTCCTGAAGACCGAGCGGCCCGTCAGGGAGATCGCCAAGTTCGCCGATCTCGTTGTCTCGGCGTACAAGAACGCACCTGAAGCCCCGCACCATGCTTGGTACAAATCCGCAGAAAGTGCGTACAGCGGCTTTGGAACAGGGGTTGCCGAGGCTGTCAAAGAGCTGCGTCACGGCCCCCAGCGCGCCTTGCTCCTGGCCACGGCGATGCTGCACAACGCGCATGTCGACCATGTCCACGATGCCGCCGTGGCGCTGCTTGACATCGTCGGCTACGCGGACGAACGACATTCACTGGAACGTTCCGATCTCCTCACCAGCCTCGGCGAAATCGGCGCCGTCCCCGACGCCAACGGCCACGTACGGTTCAAGGAACTCGGATACGACGCTGCCGTCCGCGCACTCTTCTGGCATCACATGCCGGGCTTACGCGACGGCATCCAGAGATGGGTCGGAAGGATGATCGACGACCCGTGCCTTCCTGATGACGATCGCTACCAGCTGGCGAAGCGCTTCGCGGAGCAGTGCCTGAACCTGAGATACAGACATGTCCTGGTCGAGTCGGTGGCGGAGTGGACCAAGGGACCGAAGACCTACCGCAGGCAGATGGCTGCTGACCAAGCGTTGCGCCGCGCGCTCACAGCCGAGGAACACGGCATGTCCTTCCGCAAGCAGATCTACAACTGGGCGCGCGACGATCACCTGTCCGAGTCGCTGGCGCAGGTGATCATTAGGATGTGTACCGAGGTCATCGCTGTCACCCACCCTGATCAGGCTGTGGTGCGTCTCCACCACCGGGCCCGGCGCGAGAGCCGCAGCACGAATGCTCGTACAGCACTGCTAGAAATGGTCGCCGCGGACCCGTGGCTCCGCCGACTGCTGCTCGTCCGGCTCACCCGGCTCGCCATAAATGGCAGGGAGTGGCGAAGAGACGTCGAGCTCTTCCTCGACGTCGCCGAACCCACCGTTTTCACCGCTCCCGGCGATCGAGATCGGCCGCTTGTCGCGGAAGCAGAGATACGAGCCTTGCTGACCGAGGGGTGGAAGCGCGCCTTCCGCGAGACTGCCGCGCTGGCCTGGTACGACAGGGCGCGGGAGTGGCTCATCACGGCTCTTCATGACGATCGCCATCGTGACCTGCTCGTTGACATCCTCATCGAGGGAAGTGAGCGCCGTGGCGACGTCCTGGGCGGCCTCTACACCGCGGCCCGTAGCCTGTCGCGATTCACGCCGGATGACCGGGCGCGCAGCGCCACCCTTCTCAACGTGGTCCTGTGGAAAATCTGCACCGCCCAAGGCATTCAGGTCAGCTGATCAACCTTCGTGGAGGGCACCATGAGTTCGGGCCGCAACACGGTCATGATCTACCTTTACGCCGTCGGCGTCCTCCTGCTGGCGGGCCTCATCGCCTTTGCTCCACGCCAGATATGGCTGCCGGCCCTCGTGATGGCACTGGCCGCGGGCGCGGCTCCGCCCATCAGGGCTGTGATTCGACGCCGGTCACGTACGCAAAGAGAACCCACGACCCTGTACGTACCTCCGCCACCGCCACCAGTAGAGCCTCGTGAACACCGGGTAGAGAGGGTCCCGCTGCCGAGCCGGGAGGATGACTACGACTTCCTGCTGTCCGCCACCATCCTTTGGGCACCGTTGAAGCGGCCATGGGACGACCGGCGCATCAATCCCGAGGCGCTGGCCGTGAACGCGATCCTCAAGCGCGCACGAAAGATCACGGAACAGTGGGAACCGGGCCGCGCCTCGCTCGTCATGCACGAACTGGGCGAAGTCCTGGGCTCGATGGAGCCGGACAACACCGGCTGTGTCCAGGTGATGGCTCAGGCCATCCAGCTCACTCTCTCCACGGAGGACCAGGAACGCCTTAACAAGCTGGCTGCTGTGCGGAAGGACAAGGTGGTCTGGGAACACGACCGCAAGTATGAGCAAAGCAAGCGGGAGTACCTCGGCGAGGACGTGCTCAAGGACACCGGCAGCGCCGTGGTGTGGTGGCTTGCAAAGAACGACGACCACATTGAGAGAACGGTGAACGACCTCGGCCTGCTTGCCAGACTCACCTCGGCTGCCAACAACAGAGAGCTGCTCGAGTCGAACGGCCACGGGAGCACGCCCTTCGAGCCGTTTGCAGAGACACCGTCGCCGAATGGCAACTCGCCGGTGGACCACCTGGCCGCCTTCGTGCAGATCACGGATCTACGAGAGAAGGACCTGTTCACTCACCAGGTAGCTCTGCTGGTCGGCACGTACGGCCGGCCAGACGTGGCCGATGAGATCCTCAGCAGGTTCGGGCTGTCCGATCCAGAGCCTCCTGACAGCGCGAAGGCTCCGCAGGATGAAGGTCCGGACGACCCAGACGGTTTCCATCAAAACGGGTGGGACGAGGGGATCTGAGGACATGGAAGCAGAGCTCGTGGCGCTGGCAACCTCCGGCGCGACCACACTGATCACACTGATGATCTCCGACGTATGGGCGCAGACGAAGGAGAAACTCGCAGGCATTCTTGCCAGACCTGGAAATGAGGATGACGTGCTGGAGGAACTGGAAGCCTCCCGCGCCGACCTGGTGGACGCTCTTACGCGAGGTGACGGAGGGAGAACGGCTGCGATCGAGGCCGAGTGGCGCGCCCGCCTGCTGAGGTTGCTCCTGGAGGTCCCAGGCTCGGCCGATGCCCTGCAGAGTCTTCCGGCTCCGGCGACGGGCACGGTCTACAACCACATCAGCGGGCCGGTACGGTCTGCTGTGGTCGTCCAAGCCGGGCGGATAGATGGGTCTACGTTCAATGCTCCTTCGGATACGACCTAGAGCGATCTTGCTAGGTGGAAGCAGGCAGTATGGAGAGCCTGGGGCTGTGTCTTCCCGCTAATCCGCCCATAGCTGCCGCTGTGGGACTCTCCGGTCCGTCGTGAAATGATTCTTGCCGCGATCGGCGAGTACGACGCCATGGGGCGGGCTACTTGTCCTAGACATGTCTGGTTGAGCGCACGGCGATTCCTCGTTCTCAAGGGTGTCCAGCCATGCGAGGCTGGCGACTTCGGTTAGACGCCCTCCAGGCCGCGGGGGATGCGTGCATGAACCGCCCCGGCTTCGATGGAGGCCTCAGCGGTTGATTGCTGGGGCTTCGTTGGGACGGTGTTCAGCGTAGTGGTTCGCCTCCAACTTCTCGGGCGGGAGGTGTCCGATGGCTGAGTGCAGGCGGGTGGTGTTGAACCAGGCCACCCATTCGGCGGTGGCCAGTTCCACGTCGGCCAGGCTGTGCCACGGGCCGCGGGGCTTGATCAGCTCGGTCTTGTAGAGGCCGATCTGCGATTCCATCAGGGCATTGTCAAGCGCGTCGCCGACCGTGCCGATGGAAGCGTCGATCCCGGCCGCCAGCAGATGGGTGGGGAACCGGAACGACGTGTACCGACTGCCCGCGTCCGAGTGATGAATCAGTCCCGGCCTGACCGGGTGGCCGGTGCGCTCGCGCCGCGACAGGGCCATGTCTAGGCCGTCCAGCACGAGGGTGGTGTGCTTGCTCAGCGAGGCGGCCCAGCCGACGATCGCCCGTGAGTAGATGTCGACCACGAACGCGACATAGACCACTCCGAACCAGGCCGTCACGTGGGTGAAGTCGGCCACCCAGGTTGCGTTCGGCCACTGGGCGGTGAAGTCGCGCCGCAGCCGGCCGGCCGCCCGTGCATGTCCCGGATCGGGTGTCGTGGTGCGGATCTTCCTGCCCCGCCGGGCGCCTTGCATGCCGAGCGCGCGCATGCGCCGCTCGACGGTGCAGCGCGCCACCTGATGCCCCTCGCGCAGCAGGTGCTGCCAGCCCTGCGGGCGCCGTAGACGCCGTAGTTGTTGGTGTGGATGCGAGAGATGTGCTCGTCGAGCTCGGCATCGCGCAGGACGCGGGCCGAGGGCGGTCGGTTCTTGGCGGCGTAGTTGGTGCTGATGGAGATGGGGCAGCCGTGCTGGGTCAGGACACGGCAGACCGGCTCGACACCGAACACGCCGACGTGCTGGTCGATGAAGCTCACGAGTGCGTGTGTGGCAGGTCGAGCTCGGCCGCGAAGAAAGCCGACTTAGATTCAAAGAGTCAAGGCAACACATTGGGCCGGGGTTCGGTAGCCGAGGCACTTGCGGGGACGGTTGTTCAGTCGGGCGGCCAGGGCATCAAGGTCGGCTTGGCTGTACAGGCTCAGATCGGTGCCCTTCGGTAAGTACTGCCGGATCAGTTTGTTCGTGTTCTCGTTGGTGCCCCGCTGCCACGGGCTGCGCGGTGCCGCGAAGAAGACGTCGACGCTGGTCGCTGCGGTCAGCAGCTGGTGGCCGGCGAGTTCCATACCGCGGTCCCAGGTCAGAGTGCTGCGCAGGCGAGCATCCATCCGTGAGAACGCCTGCTGCAGGGCAGGAATGACGGTCGTGGTGTGACGGCTGGGGAGCGCGACCATGGTCAAGTAGCGGGACTTGCGGTCGACCAGCGTCGCGATCTGGCTGTTCTTGGCTCCGATGATGAGATCGCCTTCGAGGTGGCCGAGCTCGGTTCGGGCGTTGGCTGCCTCAGACCGTTCCTCGATCGGTCGTGCCCCGGTGATCTGGGAACGCCACTGGCCCTTGACCGTGTTCTTCTTGTTCTTGCGGATGGGACGGCGGGTGCGCAGCTTGGTGCACAGTTCACGCGGGATCAGCTTCCACCGGGTCGTGTAGATCGCTCGGTAGATGCTCTCGTGGCTGATCCGCATGAGCGGGTTGCCAGCGTGCATCAGCCGCAGATGTCCCACGATCTGCTCCGGGGACCACTCGTTGTCGAGCAGCTCGATCACCAGCCGGCGCAGCACCGGGTTGTCCTGCAGCGCGGACGGTTTTGGGCGACGTGCCCGCTCCTGAGCACGTTGCTCGGCGGCGAGCGCACGGTACTTCACCCGGCCGCCGTTGCGGGCCGCCTCCCGGCTCACCGTGGATGCCGGGCGGCCGATCGACACGGCGATCGAACGGAGGGAGGCTCCGGCCTCGAGACCGCGAGAGATCGATTCCCGCTCCTCAGCGCTCAACCGGTCGGCCCGGCGCACCCGCTCGGCCGGCGCAATACCGCCATGGTGCTTCAGCACCGTGAAAACCGAGCCCGGGGGCTTGCCCAGTGCCCGGGAGATCACGCTGATGGACTCACCGGCACGCCAGCGCCGCCACAGGTCTTCTTTCATCACGTCCGACATCCCCGGCCGACCCATCCGAGCCACGATCCACCCATCCACGAGCAGTGTTGCGTTGATCGTTTGAATCTAAGGACGCGGCCTTGAGGATCTCATTGGCGCGCCGGAAACCGGCGTTCTCTCTGCGCAGCCGCTTCAGCTCGGCCGACTCGTCCGTGGTGCGGCCGGGCCTGCTTCCCTCATCTATCTGGGCCTGGCGGACCTAGGTACGCAGTGTCTCCGCAGTGCCAATGCCGAGATTGGTCGCCACTGCCTTGATCGTGGCCCACTCGGTTGGGTAATCCGGCCGCACTTCGGCGACCATCCGCACCGCTCGGCGGCGCAGCTCGGCGGGATAGGCAGACTTACCTAGTAAGGACTCGATCCTCTCAAGAGACCAAAGTCTCCACCGAAATCGGGGCGATTCGGTCACTCACGTCGAGCGTGCCATGGCTGCCACTATTAACGGCCCTCGCTTCTTACCACACCTGATACTTCACGAGCTGGAAGCATGGGTTCTGCTGGGCCATGAGGCACGCGAGCTCACCGGCGATGACGCACTCGCCCAGGCCGTCGAAGCGATTGTGGCGCAGGCCCAAGGTGCCGAACTGGTACGACGAGGTCAGGACAGCACCATCCAAGCGTCTACTTCGCCTATATCCCCGGTATCGCAAGACCTCTGACGGCCCGCTCGTTATAGCTGAGATCGGCATTAACACCATGAGGAATGCCTGTCTTCACGCGGACGCCTGGTTCTCCGCGGTGACCACTGCGGTGACGAAAGAACTCTGACGCACCGGATCAAGATGCCTCGGCAAGCCGATAGCCAGCTGGCGGCCCAAGCTGACCGCCAAGCATGGTCCGCATCGCTGGCCGGTCTTGCTCGACCTCACCGCCGGCTCCGTGCACTCCCGTGCGGGGCGGCCGGTGTGGGCCGCCGATGAGACCCACATGCACTGGCTGCCGCACGTCCGGGCGAGTTGGATGTTGCACGGCACCGGCCCGAGATCACAACGCCGGGGCAAGAACCGGCCGGTCACCGTATTCGGTGTGTTGGAGATGACTACCGGCCGGTGGGTGTACCGGCTCGGTCACCGGCGCGCCGCCTACTTCCTGCTCCTGCTCGATGCGGTGCTCGCCGCGTTCCCGGCCGCCTGGGCGATCGTGGTGATCTGCGATAACGACAGCATCCACCACGTCAAGACCGTCATTGCCTCCCTGGCGGAGCACCCTCGCCTGGAACTGCTGTACGGGGTGCGCTATAGCCCGCACGACAACCGGTCGAACACGTCTGGGCCCGGCTGAAGGCGTTGATCGCCAACACAGCTGTCCCCTGGCCCGGCCGGCCCAGACAGATCCACGCCTCTATCGCGCCCGTTCACGCGACCAGTTCCTGACCGCCGTGGCCCCTGAGGCAGCCCCTGGTTCCCCGCCGGTCACAGCACTAGCAGCATGATGAGCACAATTATGAGATACCGCACAGTGGTGTCGTCTCCGGAGCAACTATCCGCGAGCGACTGCGTCACTGCCGCGAATAAAGTAGCAGCCGTCGTACTTGATTCGTCGCGGTCAGGTTGAATCGGTGGCATCTGAGATCGCCTTTCCGAGATCGATGGCCGTCTCGCACGGCGCGTTGAAGCAACTCTGAATCGGGTCTGTATGTGCCCGCTTGTTAATTCCCGGAGGCCGCTCGCTTCCCTCAGCGCCGGGCTTGAATAGGTCTGCAAGCGAACCTGTTAGCTTCTGCCTAACGTCGTGAAGAACGGCACAACAGACAGCGGAGGGATCTCATGAACGCCAATCCGTCAGAGCACTACGTCAACGTCTTCTTCTCGTCCAAGACCATCGAGCTGATGGAAAGGGAACTGATCCTGCAGCCGGGCGGCTCGCCGGACACCCTCATGGTGAACCTGATCGCACGGCTGGCTCGCGCCGAGAAACAGCTGGGTGAGGCGCACCGTAACACCGACTCGGTGCTCGCTGCCTTCTACGACTTCACGCGACGGGGGCTGTGCACGCTCGGATCGCCGTTACTGACGAACATCGCCGCCGGACGTCAGACGCTCGGCTCGTGCTCGGCGGTACCGATCGACGTGGGGGCGCTGTCAGCTTCCGACCTAGACCTTGCTGAGGCGTATTACAACCTGAATATGGGTTCCGGATACGACCTCACCGACTCTCCGGACCCATGCGACACGCTGTTGCGGTTGAACAGGCACGCGACACGCGTCGAGAACTCCGGCAGCTGCGAACGCTACGTTGGCAACATCGCGCATTTGAGCGTGCATCACCCCCGAGTGCTCGAGTTCATCGAGGTGAAGAGGGGCCGCGAGGACATCGTTCACTTCAATATTTCCGTCGACGTCACCAAGGAGTTCATGAGGGCGCTCTTCGCGGGAGCGTACGTCCGCATGAGCGACGGCACAGAGCTGGCCAGCCGGGATATCTGGGACGCGATCGTGGCTGGAGCATGGGAGTGTGGCGACCCTGGAATCATCGCCTTGGAGCGCTACAATCAGGGCAACGCGCTCCGTGCCCACGCGCCCTACGTGACCACCGCCCCATGCGCTGAGGTCGGGCTATCGCCGGGAGAGACCTGTGTGTTCGCCTACATCAACCTCGCGGCGTGTCTGCGTGCGACCCCGCGGCTTGGCGTCGACCTTGAACTTGTAGGCGACGTCGCGGCCTGCCTCACTCGTGTACTTGATGACGCAGTCGAAGCCAACCTCAACGCCTTTCCGACCGCAGCCAGCACGTCAGTGGTAGCGGCCAAGCGGAAGATCGGCATCGGGCTGTGCGGGCTGGCGGACGCACTGCTTTGGCTGGGTGTCCCATATGCAAGTCCGGAGAGCGCACGGCTACTCGCGGACGTGCTGGCCACACTCAACTACCGTTCCAAGGAGGCGTCGCTGCAGTTGGCTGAGCGACGCGGGCCCTTCCTCAGCTTCCATCTGTCGGAATACCAGCACAACACCGACTTTCTCAGCCGTTTTGGCAAGGTCGAATCGGTCATCGGCCCGTCGACCTGGAACGCCCTCGCCAAAAAGGTCTCCCGGCACGGGTTGCGTAACGTTATGACGACCGCACTGCCGCCGTCGGGTCGCAGCGCGTTGCTACTCGGAGTCAACCCCAGCATCGAGCCGTACCTGTCTTTCCGGGACGACAACGACTTCGTCATGCCAGTGCAGATGCTGCTCTCGACTGGTCAGGTACGGCTTGCAGATAACTTAGGAAAGATCGCCGACAACGGTGCCGGGAGGCCGGAAGACGTCTTCCGGACGGCTGCGGAAATCGCTCCAGAAGAACATCTAAGCCTCCTCAGGATAGCCGCGGGAGTCGTGGACGACGGCGTCTCGAAAACGATCAATCTCCCGCCTCACGCGACGCCCGAGTCTATCAGCGATATATTTCAAGCAGCGTGGGACGCTGGCCTCAAGGCCATTTCTGTCTATCGCGTCGGCAGCCGAAATCCGCAAGTATCCTGACCGATTCTGCGGTAGCTGGGAGGGGCTGTGAACCCGTTACGAGCAGTGTCGAAAGATTTCGACGATCGCTTCGGAGCCATACTTCGGCAACTCAGAAGTGAACGCGGCTGGCGGCAGATCGAACTCGCCGTTGAGATTCCCGTGGACCACAGCCTGGTCAGTCGCTGGGAAACTGGCGCGGTGCTGCCGACGGGAAAAGACGTCGACCAGATCTGCCGCGCACTGTCCCTCGACGAGGAGAACGTCGAGCGGCTTCGCTACGCCTGGCGGAGAGAGCGGGATGTCTCACACGGCGATGAGGTCGCTCTGGCCTGGCTCCCCAAAGTTGACTGGGTGGAGTCGATTCAACTGTCGGTGGAGTCCGTGCGCGCGCTACGCAAGAGCGGCCAGCCGCGCACGGCCCTCATGCTTGGTCATAGGGACGCGTTGTACGGCCTCGACTTTCTACGGTCGCACCCGTGGCGCATAGATCACCCAGAGGCGCTGAGCCGCCTTTCCGAACTGCTGCTTGAAGAATGTAAGGCAGGACTCGACTACCTGCCACAACCGGCCGTTCGCGCCGGGTGCCTGTCCCATACCATTAGGGCCCAGGCCATCGCAGCCAGCGGCGCCGCCCGTCCCCTGGCGACGCTGTTCCATGCAATTGCGAAGGAAGGCGTGGCTTATGTCTCGGGGAATATCGGCGATGCTCACGAACTGAGCAGACAGCTTCTCACGAAGTCGGAGGACATCCCCCCCGAATGGCTGCCAGAGGTGGTGCGGGCATGTGCCATCAACTCCGGCAAACTGTCCGATGTGGAGACATTGCAGGCAACCGAACGCGCATTGAAGGTTCTCCTCGACGAGCGGGACGACCTGCCGCCGGGGACACATGCGTTCGTCCTTGAGGGCCTCGCCCGGGGGTGGGCCGGCGTCGAACCACGCCGGGCCCTCGAGGTGCTCGATACAGCCTGGCGTACGCGCAATAGCTCCGAGGACTCGGAGGCGACCTCTTCCCTCCGCTTCGTTCAGCTCGTACGAAGTCAAGCGGAAATCGAGCTCGCCCTGCACTATAGTGGCAACGTCGGTGACACTGCCGCGAAGCTCGAGAGAGCGCTTGATATTTGCTCGCGGAACAAGTACGACAAATACAGTATCGAGTTAGAAAAACTCGCGCAGCGGATAGGCTGACCGAGGGAAGCGACATGACTCAACTGATCTTCCAGTACTGCCCGAAGATTACTGTCTTCAGTCGAGACGGCAGCAGCGTCCTGCTGTGTCGGAGAAAAGACGAGGCGGACTACGATGGCACATTCTCGCTGATCGGCGGCAAGATGGAACACTCCGATATCTCAATCGAAGAAGCGCTGCGGCGTGAGAAGACTGAGGAAGTTGGAGATGCTTTCAAGGTTCGGATTCTGCTGCACTTCACAGTGAATGTACTGTTCGTGAAGGCGGACGGCAATCACATGATTCTCCCGCACCATTACGCGCGCCATGTAGCAGGCGTCCCGGTTCTGAATGAGGAATATTCGGAGGCCGCCTGGGTGTCTCTGGACGAGCTTCCCGAGTTCGGGCCAAAGATCGAAAATATCGCCTGGATCGCACCAATGCTGAAACGGCTCGACGGTGCCGTAGGTGATGACGACTACGTGCTTATCTGATTTCGAACTCGTCCGCAGCATATTCGGAGAGGTGTCGACTTTGCAGTACTACGACGATGTCTACGGTTTAAGCATGGTGCCTGGCGGTTTGCTTCATGACCTTGTCCGTAGTGAAGCGGTGCGCCGCCTACGCAACGTCAGTCAAGCCGGGGCATCCTCATTTGTACGGGCCGGAAGGAACAACAACCGCTACGAGCACAGCCTGGGCGTCATGACCCTTACCAGGCTGCTCGGCGGCAACGAGGTGGAACAGGCTGCGGGGTTGTTGCAGGATCTCTCGCACACCGCCTTCTCTCACACCATTGATTATGTGTTCGATGACCGTGGAGAGGAGTTCCATGAGCGGATCTTCCAGTACGTCATCGAGCGCAGCGATGTACCGGAAATCTTGGAGAGACACGGTCTGGACTGGGGAACGCTCTTCACCAAGGACAATCTCCTCCGCGTCGATGTCTCGGCTCCGCTGCTCTGTGCGGACCGCATCGACTATACGCTGCGGGATCTCGTTCGGTTGGGCGATATCGCGGCCGGCCAGGCCCGTGCTTTCGTGCGGCAGTTGACCTTCCGCGACAACATGGTGGTCTCACGGGACGTAGAAATGGCCGTGAATTTTGTGGCATGGTACGCGCATCTGGTGCGGGACGTCTTCATGAACCCGTTGGAATTGTTCGTACACGACGCGTTCGCCAAGCTCATCAGACGGGCCCTTGAGACGAAAGTGCTGACCGAGTCCGATCTCCTGTCCACCGACGATGCGGTCCTAGCCAAACTACTTGTCGACGAGACTTATGGCCTCGATGTGAGCCTCGCCGAGATCAGACGGATGCGAAAGGTCGTCGTTGGGGATTTTCCGCATGGGGTTCGCGTTTACAGCAAAGGGCGGAAAGTTGACCCTCCGGTGCTGGTCGGCACGCAGATACTGCCGCTGTCTGTGGTCCGGCCGGAGTGCGGAACAGTGTGGGAGAGTATAGAGCGGGTGGCTTCGGAAGGGATTATCGTCAGCGCATTAGAGTCTCGATCGGCGCGATGAGTGTCTCGATCGGTGACCTGTCCGCCCCGAACGCCTTTCTCTTGCACAAGGCGATCGAGGTCACGCCGCGAGCGCTGAACCCGGTCTCATGTCTGTATTTAGGCGCGGCCCTCCGCACAGTGGGTGGGCGGATCTACCAAGGGACGTTCTTCGAGTCGTGATCCTTTCCATCAGGCATCTGCGCCGAATCGGCTACGCTGTGGGCGGCGCTGTCGGATGGAGCACGAGATTTTGAAGCCCTTGCTATCGTGGGGGGCGATCCGCGATCGGGTTGTCCCGGTCGGCCGGTTACACCTTGCCGTGGCTGTAGGCAGCGCATCTTTGACGTCATGGGAAGCAATGCGCTGGAGCTGTGTGCCGATCTAACGCTCTCGAACATCGTGTACTTCAGCATCGGTGACCTGCTGCCATTCCCGTTCAGCCAGAACGACCTGCCGCCCATCGTTTCTTAACCACCATAACCAGGGTCCCGGTATGGATCCGCTATATCTCATTTCATCCGAATTGATCAGATTGTATGACCTCGAAGGCGTCGCTGTAGTTGGAGGATGTCGCGGCGGCATAGCCGATGTTGGCCGTCTGCGCCAGGCGGATGATGCTGATCGCCAGGTTGCGGAAGCCGGCCAGGGCTCTGGGTGCAGTGCCTATCCTAGTTTTCTCCAGTGAGACGACGGGCATTTGGAGGCGGATCCACCGAAGGAGCGGAGCGCTTCCTGGTGGCTTCGGCGCCGATGGACGATCCCGCCGCGCCAGCGGATTCCTCTGACCGGCGGGGACACGTGTATGGTTCCGGGCGCGTCTGGGGCGCCGGGGGATCCCAGGTTGCGAGCGGTTTGACGCCCGCTGTAGGAGGGCGGTAGTTGTATGGGTGGCGCGTACCCTCCCACCTGCGCAGAAGTGTCCAGCGGGCTGCGCCAAGAGGAAGATCGTCTCACGCATGCCCCCATACCCTTCGGGCCACGAGCTCTGCGCGCAACGTACTCATCAGCACCGGGGGGGACACATGAGTTCCTGAGCCCCGGCGCCCGACTGCGCTTCACCGACCTCGACGGATAACACTTCACCTGCTTCGTCGCCGGCCAGAGGCCAGCTCGCCGAACTGGAGCTACGCAATCACGCTCGCGCCAAAGACCGCAGGCCAGCGTCGCGCTAAGGACAGCGCACTGCGCAACCTCCACTGCACAACACCTACAGTCAAAATCAGACCTCGCTTGAGATCGTCGCCCGGGCCTGCGAACTAGCTAGTACTCGCCTGCATGCAACTATTCGCCCTGCATCGCACCGACGCCGGTCTCTACGAGGTCAAACGCCGGCGCTTCGCTAGTAGCTCCCGCTGGCCAGCTGATACACGGCCGCCGTCACTTGAATCACCGCGTTCCCACGCGATGACCCTTGATCCGTTAGATCACCACCGCCTTGGCATGCTTGGACGCTCTACTGGCACCTGACCAGCACCAGCCCGCCCTACGATCGGGGAAGGAACCCACGGCCCGTGGAACCCTGCCCTCCCGCACATCCGGGTTTTCACGCTGACCGCAGCGCAATCGACCTCTAGTCAAACCCGTCAGTCGACCGAGCCACGGTCGACAAAATTCGGGTCGGATTATTGGATCACGTCAAATTTCTGAAGCCACCGATAGACGAGTCTAGCCTGTGTTGCGCTGAGACTCGCGGGCGGCATCGTATGGAGAAGGGAGCGGACCTTTTCGGGTTTATGCTGCTTGGCAAGGTCAACAATCTCGGCCGCCCCAGCGATGCGCTCAATAAGACTTTGTTGAATGATGGAGATTGATCTATCCTGAACGAATTTCTCCCCGAGGTCGGTCAGCCGAACTTGTTTACCCTTGATATCGGCCAGGCCGAGGGAAACAAGGACGCGCATACGGCGGCGCGCGACGCTACGAAGAGTGATGCCAGGGAAGCGTTCTTGAAAAGCGTCAAGATAGGCGTCGAGGTCCGATGAATGCTGCACCAGTGCAGCCATGTCAATAACGATCTCGAGATAGTCGCCGCTGCGCCCTTCCGGAAGCTTATCGAGAAGATACCGATCACCGGGGCCTTTGGGGGAGTCGATGGGATCCTCACTCTCACCCTCCTGCCAGTCTTCGCTGTTCTCTTTGGATAGGTACTTGCCAACGCGGTTGATGTCCTGGACTGAGGTATCACTGACCTCGATGGCGAGGAGCTTTTTAGCATGCATCAGGAGACTTTCTGGACGCAACATCAGAAGCTGGCGACCAGTGAGTACCTTCATCTCTTGGACAAGTTCGAGGCGAGGGCCACGAATCTCCCCTTCTTCCTTCCTCCACCAGTCTTCCTTGACATCTCCGGTGACCAGAAGAACGTCGACCTTGCGGACTTTTACCTCTTCGATAACCTGCATCCACAGCAAGTAGTCGCCGGCAGCCCTAGCTGCTCCTTCGTCACCCTTGTTTTTGCTCCTATCCTTGAAGCCCGGCGGTATGGAATTCTCCATCCGTTCCATCGCCTGCTGGATCAGCTCTGCTCTCACTCCATCGGAAAAGGGCTCGCCTCGCCTTCCCGCGATTAGCTGCTCTAGGTCGTTAACAACCGGATCCTCATGGGTGGCTCGTGATAGCTTAGAGGCTTCCCGATCGGCGACCTGCTTTATGGTCGCGGTGACGTCGACGAAAGCGCTATCAAGTTTGTTTGCCAACTCGGCGGCCACGGATTCGGTGAGCGCGATTCGCTTCGACCAACCCCTTATGATGCCCAAGGAATCGTTCAGCTTTGCTTCTAGTTGCTTGATTGTATCGCGGGCATTCGAAGGGTCGCGAATTGTGTTCTCTCTGTTCCGCCAGAACTCTTCAAGTGCTTGATGGGGAATCCATAGCTGGTCCCCAATCTTATTGAGCACCTCTATGAAGTCGGCCCGGGTACTGCTCGTGTAGCGATAAAGATTGAGGAGTACGTTGGCATCGAGTACCACGAGGCCATCCGTGAGGACATGCTTGAAGTCCCGTTCGCTCGCGGTCCGGTAGCCTTCGAAGCCGTCGTACAGGCCCGGCTTCTTCGAGTGTGCCTTGCTCACATGATCCAGGCTTGCGCAGACAACCAACGGGCGCTACCTCTTTCGTGCACCAGTTTAGGCCCGATGACCTATGTTCCTATCTGTACCGGGACGGTCACCCTCAGTATCTGACTGGGGCGCTGAACCTTCATCCTGACGATGCTTGTCGCAACGAGTGTGCGCGGAGCGGCAGCGGACAGGAGTCTCGGCGAGACAGCAGTCGACCCGGACCCCATGCTCCATTAGGACCTTGTTGCTGTCATACTGGTCCGATTGCTCTGTCCACCCACGCCACCACCTGCCTGGCCGATCTTGCCCTTGCTTGGGGCTGCATCGCTGTCGGTGGCGGAAGCTGGGCCAGCGCTGCTGGTCCTGGTCCACCTGCGCAACGGCGACTTACGCGCCCCTGGCGCTACGTCCAAGCGAGCGTGGATTTGCTGGCCGGAGCTTTGGCTGACGAAGTAGGCACCGCTGCGGTGCGCGTGGTTCGGCGGCCCCTTCGTCATCATGGGACGGCGCCCACATCCCACTCAACATCCTCACGAACGAGCGGGCCGTACTACTGCGGCAAGAAGAGGCAGCGTTCGGTCAACCCGCAACTGCCAGCCGACCAGGCAGGCTGGCCAGTTTAAGCCTGCAACGGGCTGCCATGAGGCAGTGCACGACGTCACAACAGTCTTGGTAGCCGACCCTATCGACGTCCCATTCAGGAGCAGCTCCAAGATCGCCGCGGGCAAGGGCAACCGTGGAGCGGGCGCCACGATACGACACCGTTCGAGTGGTATCACCATCTGTCCTGGCTGCCCCGCAGCCGGCGAGACGTCAACCACGCTTATGTCCGTATCTGCGCCATCGGCGAGCCTGCCGTCTCGGCCTCGAAGGACTGGAAGGTGCTGGCCTAGCTGCGATGCTACCCGTGTCGAGCCACCGCACTTGTGCAGTCCTCGCCCGGTAGCTGATTGAAGAAGACCGATACTTAGGATAAAAGGCTTTCTGGGATGGCAGGCACGCCGGTCCAGAAGACCGGCGGCGTTGAGAGCCCGACCGTAACACCAGCATTGCGGTCTAACAGTGCTGCACTGAACCTTCCTGAACCACATCGCCTCCGCACTTGCTGCGCTACCGGATCCCTCACGTGACGCCATTAGAAGATGCCCACTCTAAACGTCTAGTCATTGTTGGCGTGATGGAGTACCCTTTATTGTCTTACAGCAAAGCGGCCTATATGGAAGGCATCTGGATCGTGGACAAGCCTAACTATCGTATTGGGCGTTGGAATCCCGCCCGCGTTGTCCCGGCTCTCGGTCGCATTGGGTACGATCCAGTGTCCGCGATCCTCGATATAGTCGACAATTCAGTATCAAATCGCGCAAGTCGCGTCAGAGTCGACATCATCACAGAGCAGGAAGTGCGTGACGGGCCCGGCAGGCGCAGAACGCTCATCACGGGCATCAGTATTCGTGATAATGGCACTGGCATGAATGAGGGCAAGTTAGAAGAGGCGATAACTCTCGGATCACCATCGGAAGGCTATCTTGAGGAAAGTCTTTCAAAGTTCGGCCTAGGACTCAAGTCGGCGTCAGCATCCCTGGGCCAGCGGCTGAGTATCACTAGTCGCGGTAGCGATTCTATTGCCCGTACGCTCGTTCTCGACTATAGGGTCATCCGCGAGCTCAACGAATTTGTCTACACCCTAGAAATGGCGTCACAGGGCGAAGCCGCTCGACTGGACGAAGTCGCGCAGGGAGGAACCGGTACGCTCGTTGAGATCAGTAGTATCGCCCATGAAAACATGCCATCGCCTGCTGAAGCGATAGAGACCCTCAAGGAGAAGGCCGGCATTGTATACTACTTCCCTCTCGCGGGGGAGGGGGGGCGTAGCGAACCACTGGTCATGCATATAGGCGAGAATCAGGTTAAGGCCTTCGATCCTCTTTTCGAAACTTCCGCCGATGGAAACCTGGAGGAGTATTCCTGGGATGGAACATCCGTAAAATGGATTGTCACCCCCCAAACGATACAACTGAGTCTTGACGAAAAGGTGACAGCTCGCGTAGCTATGACACAGCTGCCGCATCCGCCGACTTTGGAGAAGGCGGGCGTAATGACACGAGCCCATGCTCGGCGACACTATATGATCGCGGCTAAGAATTATGGGTTCTATATCTATCGCAACGGTAGATTGATTTCCTGGGCAGACTCGCTGGGACTGGTTCCATTGGACCAGAGTCTCTATTCGTTCCGAGGCCGCGTAGAAATCAAGTCCGACGCCGATGAGATCTTGAACATCGACGTAACCAAGAGCCGGATCCAGCTATCAGACATCGCCTATGGCCAACTTTCGCCACTCCTGAGAGAAGCGCTTAAGAAGAGCCGGATGGCATGGGACAAAGCGAAGCGAGATCTCCAGAGCATCCTCGAAAAGTCGCCTCATGAGGACATCAATTTGGTTCTAGATTCGATCAGCGATATAGAGTCGAAGAACGATGAACTAGATGAGGAGATGTCTCCCGAGCCGGAGCGAAGGCGTCTCCGTGCCCGAAGAGAGGGAACGTCTGAGCGCAACAAGGCCACCGCTGAGGAGAGCGAGCGTCTGCGCTCCGCATCGCAACGCGTGCAATACGTGTCGATGCTCCCAAATAATCAACTCTGGGAACGAGCGCATGATCCCGAAAATGGGCTAATAGTTAGGGTCAATCGTTCACACCGCCTAATCAGGGAAATCGTTGAGCCCAATCAAGATAACGAGCTTCTTCTGAAGGTGCTAGATATCCTATTCTTTGGACTCGCATTTGGCGAATACGCTGTAGTCTATAAGTCCGACCATGAGCCTCAAGTGATTGAAGCGATCATGGAGGAGTTCCGTGAGCGGACAGGGGGGCAACTTACCGATGTTGTTCGTAAGCTGGATCTAGGCGATTTCTCTTCCGGTGACTGAATGTTACTGAGGGCCTCTTTAAATAGCGGAGAAATAGGGGCAAGGTGCCCGTATATCTACGGCATTATTGCGCTGGAGTTTCCGGTGCTATATATCGGGCAGACTATTTCCGAGTTAGGTGCGAGCGGCAGGCTCGCGCAGCATCTGAGTAATACTACCGCTAGTACTCTGCGCAAGCGAGTGGCGGACACCTTCGGCTACGACGAGATAGAGCTTGGTCCTATCGAGTTTGCCGCCTTCAAGTTGCCGCCCCGGGCTGAATTTACAACAAGGGTTGCGGACTACAGAGAGGCGGTCGAAGCCATGACTCAATACTGCGTCATTAATATGATGAATGAGACTGACTTCTATTGTCCTGTGGTCAGTCGTGTCGCATTAAACCCCCATACTAGCGAGCCCTTCGTTAAAATCCAGGCGAGGTTCGCTTCGGAGGAGCTATTTGGGTGGGTAGGCTCGCTTCTAGGTTGAACGACTCGCAGGGCCGGCGTAGTTCTTTCGTGGTCTGACACGGCGCTGGAGCATGTTAGAGCCGGATACTCCATCATAGACATATGAGCCTTACAGATCGGGCGGACGAGTTGTGGGAGAGCGAGCGACGCCTTACCGCCATCGGCAGGACTAGCCTTTCTGTACCAGCACGCCAAGCTATCGTTGATCAGCAAATCAGGCCTAACTCGTCTGTCCTGGACTACGGATGCGGGCGAGGCGGTGATGTCCGAGCTCTACGAGAAGTGACCAGTAACGTCGAAGGCTGGGATCCTCATTACCTGCCTGACGGCAACCGCAGGCTTTCAGATGTAGTGCTGTTGACCTATGTGCTCAACGTCATTGAGGATCCGGACGAGCGATGCCGTACCCTCCTTAGGGCCTGGGAGTTGACTAAGGAGACGTTAGTCGTCGCCACTCGACTCGTCTGGGAGAAGTCCAAGCTCAAGGGCACGGGTTTCCGCGACGGAGTCCTTACCAGCCGACGGACGTTTCAGCACCTGTTCAGCGCTGGCGAGCTCCGAAGCTACGTTGAGGACGCCACAGGCGTCCGGTGCGTCTCTGCAGCCCCCGGAATCGTCTACGCATTCAAGCGTGATGAGGCGCGCCTGAGCTATCTTGCTCGTCGGATCGCACCCTCGGCCATCTGGTTGACCTCTGATGACGCGGCATCGGCGATCGCTTCCGTAGTCGACTACACAGAGCGACGCGGGCGAGTGCCGCGCGTAGAAGAGATGCCGACGCAGATGGCGGAGCTCCTAGCCCATCTGAACACTGCAGAACTGCAGCGGATCGTCCGGGTGTCGGCTGATCCAGAAAAGGTGGCCGAAGGTGCAAAGAGATCCACCTTGACCACGCTGCTGTTCCTCGGTGTGGAGCTGTTCAACGGGCGTGGCCCCTTCGGATGCCTCCCTCTTTTCGTGCAGCTCGATGTGAGAGCGTTCTTTAGCTCCTACAAGGAAGCATGCATGCGATCTGATCGTCTGCTGCTCAAGCTGCGTGATGACGCCTACGTCCGTGGCGCGATGAACGGAGCAAAGGTGGGCAAGATAACGCCGACAGCCCTGTACGTGCATCGCCGGGCCATTGATCACATGCCGGTTGTCCTGCGCCTGTACGAGCACTGCGCTTCCCTCGCGGCAGGACGACCACAGGAGTGGACCCTGGCAAAGCTGCGCCATCAGGGTAGGGGAGTTAGTTGGCTGGACTATCCGGAGTTCGACACGGATCCGCACCCGCGGCTGCGATCGTCCTACATGGTCGATCTCACCACGCTCAAGACCTCGCACATGTCCTACGAGCCGTCGCAGAACAGACCTCTACTCCATCGCAAGCATGAGTTTCTTCACCCAGCTGATCCCGATGTTCCGAAGTATCGGCGACTTACCGACAGCGAGCTGCGAGCAGGCTTGTACGCCAATCCCCATCTCATTGGGACCGAGCAGGGCTGGGAGGCCGAGCTGGTCCGCTGTGGCCGCCAGCTCCGTGGCCACCGCCTGATCAAGAGGAACTGATCGGTGCGATGCCGGCTTGGTACTCGGCGATGATACTGACGAACTCGTCGACGTCCAGTATCTGAGCTTGGTCGGGGAACCAAGAGAGGCGCAGTCCATTGCTGGCCTGTTCTGCAGGCAATCCCATCGCCGCGAGGACATGGCTTGGGGTGTATGACGCACTCGTACAGGCGGATCCGGTGGCCACCGCGGCGTAGTTCTTCAACTGCAAGATCAAGGCCTCAGTGTCCACACCTTCGAACGACAGGTTGAGGATGTGCGGGACCACGTGCTCCTGGTCGCCGTGGAGATTGAACCGGGTCTTGTCGAGTCCCTCCAGCAGACGAGCGCGGAACTCGCTGGCCGCATGGAACCATTGCGTACGTTCATTTTCGAACATCTCAAGAGCTCGGGACAGGCCCATGATGAGCGGAACTGGAAGCGTGCCGGGGCGGAGCTTGCGTTCCTGGCCGCCTCCGTACATCAGGGGAGTCAGAGGCACGGAGTCCCGCCCGCGGCGTCTGATGAGCAGGCCGCCCACCCCCTTGGGTGCTCCAATCTTGTGCCCGCTGAAGCTGATGAGATCGATTGGTGCACGAAGGTCGTCTGGCAGCTTGCCGAAGCCCTGAGCCGCGTCAACATGAAGAAACGTGGCAGTGGAGCGGAGATGCTCCGCCAGCTCGGCGACTGGCTGGATGACGCCAGTCTCGTTGTTGACCTGCATGACAGACACGAGCAGCGTGTCGGGACGTAGCCGTTCCAGTACGGCCTCCGCAATCACGCGACCGGAGGGACCCGGCTCGATCAGCTCGATGTCGAAACCCTGTGACTCGAGGTGCTCCAGTGGCTCCAGGACTGCCTTGTGCTCAATCGCGGTGCTGATGATGTGACGGCGTTCACTCTTAGCGCCGAAGGGAGCTAGGCCCAGGATGGCAATGTTGTTGCTCTCGGTTGCACCACTGGTGAAGATCAACTCGTCCGGACGGGCGGAGAGGTGGGCTGCGATGCCTTCACGAGCGCGGGCTACTGCCCTCTTAGCGCGAGTTCCGTACTCATGGGTACGCGAGCCCGCGTTGCCGAAATCTTGGGACATCCAGTGCAGGACGACCTCGGCGACCTCTGGGAGTACTCTCGTCGTTGCAGCGGCATCCAGGTAGGCGACCACGTGCACACCATCTCTCATCTTTGTTGTCCCAGGTCACGTGTGTACGTTAAAACACACACGTACTTACGGTACCGTGGACCGCGTGCGAACACACGCGCTGGCGCAACACGGCGGAGACGCTACAACGGCGGGCTTCGAGTACATCTTCCCAGCCATCCGCGGTGTGCAGGCAGGGCGTGAGTACTACGTATCGATGTGTCCGTTGCGCCTCATCCCCAAGATCTTCTTGTTTGATGAGGACGAGCTCGCACCGGAGGTGCGGGCACAGCGGGTCCTGAACAAGGGGCGAGTCCCAGCGCTGGCGAGGTACATCCTGGAGAACCCCGACGATTACGTCTTTTCTGCGCTAACTGCCTCCGTCGATGGCACCATGCGCTTCGTGGGGGTGGCGGACCAAGGGCCAGGGTTGCGGGTCGGTCAGTTGCACATCCCGATGGCCTCGCGCTTCCTGATCAATGATGGTCAGCACCGACGTGCGGCCATCGAGGCGGCCCTCAAAGAGAACCCCTCGCTGGGTGATGAGACCATCGCCGTCGTCTTCTTCCACGACGCCGGCCTTGAGCGCAGCCAGCAGATGTTCGCTGACCTGAACCGCCATGCCGTGCGGCCAGCGCGTTCCATTGGCGTCCTCTATGACCACCGGGATGAGCTCTCACAGCTA
The DNA here is from genome assembly GCF_044465345.1 of Nonomuraea sp. NPDC049684. Lineage (NCBI taxonomy): Bacteria > Bacillati > Actinomycetota > Actinomycetes > Streptosporangiales > Streptosporangiaceae > Nonomuraea > Nonomuraea sp. NPDC049684. The sequence continues at coordinate 34,571 of NZ_JBITLO010000030.1, forward strand.
ACACGGCTCCTTGCGCTGAAGTGCCCAGTGTTCCGCAACTTCGTTGAGATGGAGAGCAGCAACCTCTCAGCTCGATCGCGCAAGCTCTTCACGCTCAGCGCCCTGTACTCGGCGATGAGTGCCCTTCTTCAAGGGCTGGAGCTGACTGGCGGCAAGGACACTGAACGCCTGTCGTGGGAATATTGGGAAGCTGTAGACGATCTCATCCCAGACTGGGGAGAGGTGCGGAGGCGATCTCTGTCCGCCTCCGAGATACGTAAGCAGTACCTACACACGCATGGGATCGCACTCCATGCGCTGGGGCTACTCGGGAACACACTGCTCCGCGATTCTCTTGATCCAGAGGCATGGAAGCCGCGGCTGGCGCGGCTTCGGGACGTGGACTGGTCACGCACCAATCCTGATTGGGAGGGACGTGCGATCATCGGTGGCCGCGTCTCGAAAAATCACCAAAATGTCGTACTTACCGTGAACTATCTACGCAAGCAGCTCAGTCTCGAACTGACTGCCGATGAGCAGCAGGCAGAAGACGCCTACCAGCGAGGAGAGCGATGAGCACCCCGACGCGCAGTGCCATCATGCTGAACACGCCCACCCGGCGCGCCGTCCCCTTTGAGAGCCAAGGCGGGCTCGCCGCCGTGCTGAATGAGCTGACCGCGGAGATCCGTGAGCTATACCTGGCCGATCAGGTCCCTTGGGTCGTGGGCTACAGCGGTGGCAAAGACTCCACCGCGGTGCTTCAACTTGTGTGGATGGCGCTACAAGACCTAGAGCCCCATCAGCGGACCAAACCGGTCTACGTCATCAGTACGGACACCCTCGTTGAGAATCCGGTCGTTGCTGCTTGGGTCACCCAATCGCTGGAGACCATGCGTAAGGCGGCGGAGAAGCAGCGGCTTCCTATCCAGCCGAATCGGCTGGTGCCTGATGTGAAGGACACTTTCTGGGTCGGCCTGATTGGTAAGGGATACCCCGCTCCGAGACCGAAGTTCCGCTGGTGCACTGAACGCTTGAAGATTAAGCCGTCTAACTCTTTCATTCGCCGAGTCGTGCACGACCACGGTGAAGCAATTCTGGTCCTGGGCATCCGCAAGGCCGAGAGCCAGGCTCGCGCCCGAGTGATGGAGCGCCACGAGAAGCGACGTGTCCGTGATCGACTGTCGCCAAACGGTAACCTCCCCAACTCCCTCGTCTATAGCCCTGTTGAGGCATGGAGCACCGACGAGGTCTGGACGTTCTTGATGCAGCAGCCCAACCCCTGGGGGCATCCGAACAAGGATCTCCTCACCATGTATCAAGGAGCCTCGAGCGACGGAGAATGCCCACTCGTAGTGGACAACACCACTCCTTCCTGCGGCGACAGCCGCTTTGGGTGCTGGACGTGCACCCTTGTCGACAAGGACAAGTCCATGTCGGCGATGATCCAGAACGACGAGGAGAAGGAGTGGATGCTTCCGCTCCTGGAGCTGCGCGACGAGCTCGACGCTCCCGACGACAGCCACCTGCGTGACTTCCGGAAGATGAACGGCACGATTCAGCTCTTCCACGATCGCAACGTTCCTGGACCGTACACACAAAAGGCTCGCGAGGAGTGGCTCCGGAAACTTCTTAATGCCCAGACCTGGATTCGGCAGAATGCTCCAGAGCATGTGCGGAACATCGAACTCATCACGATGGACGAGCTGCATGAAATCCGACGCATCTGGGTCTTCGAGAAGCATGAGGTCGAGGATTCGCTACCCCAGATCTACAAGCAGGAGACGGGGGAGGACTTCCCCGGTGGTCCGCTTGACCAGCACCTTGCAGTGGCCGCGGATGAGGTGGAGCTGCTTCGTGAGGTCTGCGACGGAGATGACCTGCACTTTGAGACGATGCGTGAGCTACTTGCAGTCGAGCGGAAATTCCGTACGATGACTCGCCGCTCCGGGCTCTTCGAAGCACTCGAGAAGGCAATCAAGAGGGGCTACTACACGAATGAGGAGGACGCGGTCGAGCTAGCCAAACGCAATCAGCAGAATAAGATCGCCCCTACCCTTCTGGGATTGGATGAAGAGAGCGCCGATGCTCCTGCATGAGATTACTCTCGAAAACTTCGGAGCGTACCGCGGAAAGCAGGTCCTCTCTCTGAATCCCAAGCCTGGTAAGCCGATCATCCTGATCGGTGGCCTCAACGGCTGCGGGAAGACGACGCTGCTAGATGCTATCCAGCTCGCGTTGTATGGCTCTCGGGCACGATGCAGTGGTAGGGGAAACCGTTCCTACGACGCGTTTCTCCGTGACAGCGTGAACCGTCAGGCAGTGCCTAAGCAGGCGGGAGTGAAGCTCTGGTTCTCGACCACGGTCGAAGGGGAGCAACGTCATTATCGGATTGAGCGAAACTGGTCCATCGCGGGAAAGACTCTCCGTGAGTCGCTGGCAGTCTTTGTCAACGGCGAACACGACAAGGCCGTCAGTGACACATGGGCGGACTATGTAGAGGATCTTCTGCCGTTGGAAGTCGCCTCCCTCTTCTTCTTTGATGGCGAGAAGATCGAATCGCTTGCTGATCCTGAACGGGCGGCTCCCGTCATCGAGTCGGCGGTTCAATCGCTCCTAGGGGTCAGCACGGTTGAACAGCTGCGAACCGACCTACTTGCTCTTCAACGGCGCCAGAAGGTGAGTCAAGAGGACAAAGCCGCACTCGAGCTGATCGCCACCCTCGAAGCTCAGCTTGAGGAAAACGAGGTGGCCAGAGCAGATGCGCTTCAGCGGGTCGCTTCCGCAAAGGCTGGTCTCCTACGCGAGAAGAAGGAGCTGAAAGCTGTCGAGGCTGCGTTCGCCAAGGAGGGGGGAGACCTCTTCCGCCGTCGGGCGGAGCTAGAAGCACAGAGTGCGCACGCGAAAGGTCGGCTCGAAGCTGTAAGCGCGACCCTTGCCAACACCGTCGCGTCAGGACCGCTCCCACTTCTCCTCCTCAAGGATCAGCTGGACGCTTTGCGTGCGCAGGTGGCTCGAGAGGAAGATGCGGTCCGCGCGGAGCAGCTACTCGACGTCCTGCACATGCGGGACAAGGAGCTTCTCTCGCTACTGAGTAACGGCATGCCGGGTGTTCAGCTCGAGCAGATTACTCAATTCATGGAAGAGGACCGTGCCCAACGTGCAGCTGAGGCGGGCGTTCCTAGGCTGATTCAGATGTCTGCGGCGGGCATTCAGCAACTCAACTCTCTTGATCAAGTCCTTAAGAGCGAATCACAGCATGCGCAAGAGCTGCTTACTGAGTCTGGAGAGCTTAGAGCGCAGCTCGACGCGCTGGATCGGCAGTTGGCCGGCGTTCCAGCAGAAGACGCGATCGCTGACCTGATCGCCCGACAGGACAAGGTCCGTCAGCGCGTGGAAGACGTCGAGAGGGAACTGCGCGCAACGGAGGAAGCTCACGCCGCGCGTGTCCGTGAACACGCGCAGATTCAATCAGCCCGCGAAAAGGCATATGCCAAACGAGCTAAGGGATTGGCCGAGATCGAGCACCGAGCCCGCGTGGTTTCATACTCCGACCGCGCTCGTAATACCTTGAACAAGTTTGGAGAGCTCCTGCTGCAACGTCATATCAGTCGTTTGGAAGTCGCTGTACTAGACAGCTTCAATCGCCTAATGCGTAAGGATGGTCTGGTCAAGGACCTGCGTATCGACACTAGTAAGTTCACCTTGACCATGATTGGTGCGGACGGCGAGGACCTCAACCCGGCACGTCTGAGCGCAGGTGAGCGCCAGCTTCTGGCGGTATCTCTCCTTTGGGGTCTAGCTCGTGTAGCGGGCAACAGGCTCCCGAGCGTCATCGATACTCCGCTGGGCCGGCTGGATAGCCGGCACAGACAGAATCTTGTTGAGCGTTATTTCCCGCAAGCGAGTCACCAGGTGCTTCTGCTGTCGACAGACGAAGAGATCGATGATGAGCTGCTGCAGCGTCTCATTCCGTCGATCGCGCAGACATACACGCTGATCCACAATGACACGACGTTCACAACCACGATCGAACGCGGCTACGGATGGGGGAAGACTCGATATGTCGCTTGACACAGTCCGCCTGTCTCAACCGGCCAAGGATCAGTTGATCAAACTTAAGCGAGTCACCGGTATAAAGAACTGGAACGTTCTGTGCCGCTGGGCCCTAGCTGTGTCCTTGCAGGACGAAACGCCCCCGTTGGTGCGCGACGTTGTCACCGACTCCAACATCGAGATGTCTTGGCGAACTTTCGCTGGAGCTTACGGGGATATCTATATGGCGTTGATTAGATCCCGCTGTGTCCGTGATGGCAGCGAACCGACTGAAGAAGCTTGTGGCAGGACTGTCGTCACTCACTTGCATCGCGGCATTGGGTATCTTGCAGGACGGCGTGACCTAAATTCTGTGGACGATCTGATAAAGGCTGTTGTCCCCTAGCTCATGAAGGGCAGTGGTCTACGACCCTCCTTCATTTGTTGGGAAGGCAGGAGGTGTTCGTCCCTGGGCTAGGAAGTAGCCTGGACTGGCGATCAGAGGGCCCTTTGTGTGAACCAAGACCGCTGCCGAGATTCTCGAGCGGTTCGCCGGATATTTGAACAGAATTCCACACTCAGAAGACTAACCAGGTAGAGCTCGTGCCGGGACGGTCCGGTGTCCCTGCCAACAAGCATGGTCCGACACCACTACCCGTGCGGGTCAGTGATGAGCTGGGTGAGCTGTTCGCCGATGCGGAGTTCGCGGCTGCGTTCGCAGCGGAGGGTAACCCGGCTGTCACCGGGCAGGCTGGTGTTGAGCAAGGTGTTGCAGTGGGTGGAGAACCTGACCGATCGGGGCTCTTCGAACTTGATCGGGGTTTGAGGTCCAGCCGGACTCAAGGGGCTTGAGGGCTCGTGGCTCTCGGTGATCCTTCTTGTTGTCGATGCAAGAAAATCACAGCAGAGAAGCCACGAGCATGGTCAACGATACGACGCTGCTGCTCGGCCTGGACGGGGTGGAAGACGAGACGGTGTTGCACCTGGCCACCGCCGATGAACGAGCCAGATGCTGCCCGCAGTGCGGGGTCGCCGCTGTCCGGATGAAGGAATGGGTGACCACCCGGCCGCGTGACCTGCCCGTGGCAGGCCGACGGTGTGTGCTGCGCAAGCGCCGCTGGTGCTGCGACCAGGCCTCCTGCCCTCGGCAGACGTTCACCGAAGAGGTGCCGCAGATCCCCGCCCGCTCGCGGCTGACGGTGGGATTACGCCAGGCGACCGGTTCCGGCGTGGGTGGTGGCGGGCGGCGGTGATCCAGTCGGCGCGTGATCACGGGGTGTCCTGGCCGATCGTGTCGGCGGCGTTCACTGAGCACGCCCGCCGGGTGCTGCCCGCCCAGCCCCAACCGGTCGCCGTGCTGGGCATCAATGAGGTCCGCCGCGGCCCGCCTCGCTGGGTGCTGGAGGAGAGCACCCGCATCTGGACCACGGCGGTGGATCACTGGCACACCGGCTTCGTGGACCTGTCCGGCCATCAGGGGCTGCTCGGCCAGGTCGAGGGCCGCACCACCGCCGCCGTCACCGGCTGGTTCAACGAACGTGACACCGCGTGGCGCGAGCAGGTGGCCTTCGTCGCGATCGACATGTGTGCCATCTTCAAAGCCGCCGTACGCGCCGCGTTGCCGCACGCCGCGTTGCCGCACGCTACGCTGGTGGTCGACCACTTCCACGTCGTGCAACTGGCCAACCAGGCCCTTACCGAGGTCCGCCGCCGCCTCACCGTACAGGTGCGCGGTCGGCGTGGCCGCAAGGCGACCGGGAGTGGGAACTACGCAACCGGCTGTCCCCGCTGCGCGGCCCGGATGCACGGCGCCCAGCTCGATCCCATGGTCGATGACCTGCACGCCCTGCCCGCACGGCTCGGCGCGCCGATCCTGGCTGCCTGGAACGCTAAGGAGGACCTGCTGGACCTGCTCGCCCTGGCCCGCATCCACCCCGACCGCACGGTGATCGCCGACCGGCTGTTTCGCTTCTACGACCGCTACGCCGCCTCTGGCCTGCCCGAACTCCAACGCCTGGCCACCACGATCGACACCTGGTGGCCCGAAATCCTGGCCTTCATCCGCACCGACACTACCCACGCCGGCTCCGAAGGCACCAACCGCTCATCAAACCACCGCCCGCGACGCCCTGCGCGTCACCGACCGCAAGGGGCGGGAGATAGTCCAGCGGTGGCGCTCCCTCGAAGACGATGGAGAAGGACTGCCGCTGAGCAGAGTACGGCTGACCGCCCCTACGATGTCGACGCCTGATGGGCGGCCAAAGACGACGACTTGTTCTGAAACGCTGCAAGCTGCACATCAGCGAGTCCTGCCACACCGCCGCGGACACGAACGGCAAGACGATCGTGGCCCCCAAACTGATCACGAATGTTGCCACCACGGACGCGACCGTGCCGACGGTGAGCCGCTCACGGGCGAGTCGGTGAGCGGCTCACGCCTGTGATCCACCTTCACCGAGGCATCGGTTATCTGGCAGGGAACAAAGACATGGGATCGATCCAAGAGCTGGTGACCTCCTCGGCGGTAGTGGAGTAGGCGCAGTCGGAGGAGGTCGGGGTATCCGAGGGCATTGTCGGATATACCCCGACCTCTTCGGTGACTGCTGGGGTTGGCCCCGCCACGAATACGCTGATCAGCAGCGTGAGCGAAGAAATTGCCCGGATTGTTAGCCCTGTCCCCTACACTCGGCATCGATCTGACAATATCTTCGGATGATCTGCATCTGTAACGGTCCACACGTAGTCGGGAGACCAACGCTGTTGGGGTATGCACACAAGACGTACGGCCCCCTGGTCAGCTTGGAGTCGAGGCCAGGGCGAGGCGACGCCCAGTGACGGACAGTTCCTTTTTGAACCATTTTTCCATGCTGGACGTAGACCAGGCTCCGGAGAGTCCTGGACTCTACGCTTGGTATGTCAGCTTTCGTGCCGGCCCGCACGACTGGAAGATTAAGCCCAGTGCCGATGGAGACCAGGCTATTGAGGGTTTCCTGAACCTGCTCCGCAAGTACGCTGGCTACTATGAGCCCCTGCCAATCGATCTGAGCGGCAGAGGATCGTACGGAGCAAAATGGGAGGGCTCTCTGGAGCTGGACTACCCTCTTCGTGAGCCTGCGGAAGGAGTTCAGGTCGGGGATGACGACTCACTACAGCGCCTCGAAATGCTGATGAGTTCCCTCGACACCGAGGAGCGGCGCCGGGTGATGTCAACCATCCTCCAGAAGGCGTCTCCCGTGTTCTCCGCCCCTCTCTACATCGGGGTCGCAACGAACCTGCAGGAACGGCTTCGCAAGCACCGACTGGATTACACACGGACCCATGACTGGCTGCGTGAGCACCCTGAGGACGCGGAGACCATCCGAGGCCGGGGGAAGAACTTCGGCCAGCGTGCCGCGGCCCGGAACATTGCGATGGAACACCTCGAAGCCTGGATCATTGACCTGGCCGACGAGGAGAACGACGAAGCAACGAAGAAGCACCTGCGGAACACGGCCGAGTCAGCCGAGTGGCTCCTGCATCGGCTGTACTCACCGATTCTGGGAAGGCAGTAAGTGATGTTCGGCACAGGTACCAAGCTCACGTTCCGTGACTGTGTGCAGGGCACGTGGGGGAGCTTCTCCACGCCGGCCGGCCGGGTGGACTACATCATGACCAAGGCCCGGCTCGGAGACGACGCCGACGACCCGGAACGTCAGCTCACCAAGAGCTTGTCCCCGGTCCGGGAAGTCATGGAGGCCGGGGACCTGGACTTCAACCAGCTCCTGCAACGCGACTTGGATGACCACCGAGTTGCAGTCAGTCTGATCCCGTACTTGCTGAAGCCCCAAGCGACCGGACCTGCGTTCTTCCCTCCGATCGTGGCGGTGTTGCTGCCGTTCCGCAACAAGCGCCCATCGCGCTTTCCGGTCTTGGACGCGCCGACGGTGGTCGAAGACGACGGCGCCAGGTGGGAGCAGGAACAGGCGGGGACCTCGTTCCAGGTGCAACGACTCCTCGGCGGAAATGATCGGCTGCATCCTGCGAACGTCGGTAAGCTGTGGTGGAACAGGACCGAGTCGCAGCTAGTCGTTTTGGACGGCCAGCATCGTGCGATGGCGCTGCTCGCTGTCGAGCGCACGACAACGAATAGCTGGCAGAACTCCGCCGGCGCGAGATTCAGGTCGTTCTACGAGAACCAGGTCAAGCAGGCGCTGCAGGACATCAGTCATGGCGAATTGGACCTGAGCAAGGTTGAGGTACCGGTGACGGTCTGCTGGTTCCCTGACCAGGCCGGCGAGGACGCCAAGCCGCACGAGGCCGCACGCAAGCTTTTCGTAGACGTCAACAAGGAGGCGCGCCCTCCATCCGAGTCGCGCATCATCCTGCTGTCCGATGCCGAGTTGAGCAATGTGCTGACGCGGCGGCTGCTTAGCGAGCTCCGGAATGGACAGGACGAGTCTTATCTGCCGCTCTATGCGGTCGAGTATGACAACCCGGAGGTCAACTCCAGCCGCCCAGCTCGCTGGTCGGTGCTGACGAACATCAACCTTCTGAAGACGACGGTGGAGCGTTGCGTGTTTGGTCCGCCTAAGTATCTCAAGGATGTGACCTTGAGATTCGGAAGTCGTCAGAGCCCTGCTGAGCAGGACGCATTCATGCGCGAACAGCTGGATTTGACCAGCCTTTTCCCCGCCCAGTTCGAGGATGGTGGCTTCACCTACCAGCGGGAAAGCCTCGGTAACTCCGAGTTCCCCATCGGCCAGGTGGACACGATCAGCGATCGGTTCGCCGAGACGTGGGGACGCGGCATTCTCACGGTTCTATCGAGGACCGCCCCGTACGCCGCCCACGCGACAGCGCTGACCCGCTTGAAGGACGACTGGCATGTCGACGACACCGGGTTGACCCTCGCTCACGATGCGCTCTTCAGTGGTGTCGGCGTCTTCTGGACGTTGCGGGACAGCTATGAGCACTACCAGGAAAAGAAGGCGCTCGGCGCGAAGACCACCAAGTCGGACGTGATCAGGGCTTGGGAGGCCCTGAAAGTCCGCGAGGAGAACTTCGAGACTTACCGAGCGGTGGAGTTCCTGGAATCCGGTAAGCCTGAGGCACTCAAGAAGTCGAAGGCCGCCTACGCGGTGTTCAACACACATGCCTGCCAGCTCGGTTTGGTGCTGACCCTGGGCACGCTGTGGCAACTTCGTAAGGAGCAGCCTGGCGGCGCGGACACCAAGGATCTGCCCGCATTTGCCGACGCGTTGGTGAAGGGCTGGAACACGTACTTCTCCCAGGATCAGGGAAAGGCGAAGGACCGCAGGCTCGCGTTCAACAAGGCTGAGGTCAACCACCCGCTGAACCAGATTGGGAATATGGACACTGCGCAGTCGGTGTTCTTCCGGTACTTCTGGATGCAGGCACTCGACACTCCGGCTGCCTGGGCGCACATCGCGCCGTGGTTCCCCGATCGATCCGGCTTTGATCGGATGATCAGTGCTGCCCGTGAGCTGTACTTGAAGCTGTGTACCGACCAGCAACTCAAGGCTCTGAAGATCAGCAAGCCAGGCTCTGCCGAGCCAAAGCTCCGTGTCGAAGCTCAGCAGGCGGCAAGCAATTCGATAAAGCGGGCGCTGCGGGACTGGTTCTACCTGTCTGAGGACACGTACGAATCCTGGCTCTCATCGCTTGCAAAAGCCCCGGCAACTCTTACTGCTGACGAGGCTTCCTACGACAATAACGCGTTGATCGCTGAGGACGACGACAGTACGTCCGAGAATGTTCCGGTCACCAGCCTTGATGATCTCATTGGTGACTGATTTGATCACTGGCGATGAGGCTCTTTTCGATGAAGTCCTACCTGCCAGCTGCTTAGTGCTCCAGAGCACTTGGGGCGGCGGGTTCGTGGAGTGCAAGACGTGAGACGGCCACCGGCATGACTATGGATGTGTGAAGATGAAGCCGAGCGGTGGCCGTGCCGGTCACGATCGCCCAGGTCGGCGCTGGCGCACCAGCTGAGGTTCAAATGGTGCCAGCCACATCGCGTGGCACCGGCACCCCACCAGCAACACGTCGGTCACCACCGCCTTGGCGCGGCTGCTAGTGCGACTGTTGCTGCTGTTCCTGCTGGCTGGCTCGTGACGGTCATAGCCAAGATGATCGGTGATCCCGCCCTCCAGCGCCGACTCCAGCACGCGTTTGGTCAGTTGCTGCAGGCCACCCTTACTGGTTAGCTGCAGGCTGTCGCTCCTGGCCCGGTCCACAACATCGAGCCATGAACCGGTATCTTTCTGAGCCTGATGACACCTTGCGGACCGTGGACTTTCTCCAGTTCTCCGATGAAGAGGTTGATGACGTGGCTCCACAGCCGAATCGGGGCGAGCTTAAGCCCCCACCCTATTCTAGGCCGTGTTTCATAAGGATTTGAGCCGCTCGTCGATTGCGGCGATGCGGACAATGGCTTCCCAGTGCACGGCGAGCTTGTCATAGGGGGTGGCCATGCCTCGTTTGCGTTTGAGCAGATCGATCCAGCACTCCACGGCGTGGCGCAGTCGGTAGAGTTCAGGTCGAAGGCGGGTGGGCGTCCGCCCGTCGATCTCCGGGCTAGTGGGAGAGGGGGCTGACTATGCAAGCCTTAGCGCGGGCGCGAAGCGTTCAGTCATTACTGAGCTGCCCCGGAGAGGAGTCGCGCGTAAGAGGGTTCCCGGTTATTCCGAGATCTTTTCTCGCGGATTCCATCATTGAATAGCGTGACTGTCGCCTGGTGTCAGAGTCTAAAATGCGATCGGAGTCTCTTAGTGTGACATGTAATACTTGGGTATAGTTATGTGCACACTGTGCCAATTCGGATGAGCAGACAAGTTCAACGCTCTTCTTGGCCAGCCAGAGCTTGTGAAGATTTTCGTGTGCGGCTATCTCATCCGACTGGTTCTTGGATACCGATCGGCTGTCAAGGATAAGTTCGATGCGCTGAGCCGCATCGAGAAAGGATAGGATGGCCGCTTTCCGCTCAGCCCGCATGGTGGTGAGTTGGTCAAGTTCCAGGCGCTTGTTGTCAACGCGCGTCGCTAGGTACTGGCCCAAGAGGGTGCCGCCTGTGCCCAGCAGCACGCCTAACAGGGGGAGAACAGTAGTGCTGAACGCCTCCCAAGTCATAACCAGATGATCCCGAAGCAATGGCCTCATGTATAGAGGGCGTAGACCCGACGCTCGCCAGCGTCTTGAAGTGATCCCCAGACTCCCTAGCCGAATGACTCAATACGGCCGCTGCTCGGTGAGCCGGTGCTGAGGAACGAAGCATCGGATCGTCGATCGCCCCCAACCACGAACAGCGATCGGCCATCGCCTGGCGATCGTAAGGGCTGCATCTGTGCGGGGCGTGCGGGCGGAGAACCGAGGATGCGGCGGCGCGCCGCACCGCCGCTTTATGTCCTCTGAGCACAACTCGGCAAGCTTGAGGCTGTGTGTCCTCAGAGGTCTGATGTGAGACCACGGGTCCGAACGGTCAAGGCTTGGCCGCGGTACGCCTTTCGCCGTTCAGCTGTTCCCCGTATGGCTGACAGCGCGTGGGTGGTGCTGGCCGCGACCGGCCGAAGAGCCGCAGCGCGGCCAGCGACCGCCCGACGCGCGGCAGCCCGCCGGAGGCGGGCTGCCCTTGAAGCCGTGGAGAAAGTTCTCATCCAATCGTGGATCACGCATCTGTCCTGTCCCGGGACATGCTTGACACGTCGATCCCAAGACATGGGTGACAGGTGCTGCTGTCGGCCAGTCTGGCGTGCGTCGTTGCGGCGTCGTGCGTCAGGAGGCCGGGATTGGCCCTGGTGTGTCGACGACGCGTGAATACTGACCCCCAGGCGACAGCCGAAATCTGACCCCCTTGCAGTTCACTCTGGAGGGTGATCAAGGTGGAGGACTGG
>NZ_JBITLO010000031.1:0-29776 GCF_044465345.1 Nonomuraea sp. NPDC049684
GCACCGGGCACGCCCCCTGGCTGGAGGACATGGAGCCCCGCCCGGGGGCACGGGTGGCGCCCGGGGCGCGGCAACGGGTGGAGCCCGGGGCGGGGGGCCGGGGGTCGGTCCGCGCGCCCGGGGCCGGGGATCAGAAGAAGCCGCCGAGGAAGTCGTCCAGGCCGCTCTGGTCGATCCATCGGGTGACCCGGGCGCCGGTCTCGGCGATCGTGCCCGTCCGGGTGTTCTCCGGCTCGATCTTCTCCGGCTTGAAGATCTGCTTCTCCGCCTGCCCGGAGCCCTGGGGCCTGGTCAGGCTGGGTGGCGGCGGCCCGTCCGGGTATATCTTGCCGTCGCGGTAGACGGTGTAGGACTGGGTCGGCTGCGTGGTGCCGTCGTTCCGGTAGACCTGGCTCGGTCTCGGCTGCGCCGGCTGCCTGGCGGCCTTCGGCGGCGACTGCCGTTGCACCGCCCGATGGCTGGTCGGACGCTGTGCCGGGCGCCGCGCCGCCTGGGCGCGCCGGGCCTGGGCCGCCCGGTAGCGGTTGCGCGCCCGCGCCGCCTGCGTGGCCCGCCGCTTGGCCGCCGCCTCGGCGGCCTTCCTGCGTGCCTCCCTCTTGGCCGCCGCGGCGGCCCGTCTCTTGGCCGCCGCCGCGGCCGCCTTCCTGGCCTTCTCCGCCGCCTTCTTCCTGGCGGCGGCCAGCGCCCTGCGCTTGGCCGCCGCCGCGGCCTTCTTCTTGGCCGCCTCCAGCGCCTTCTTCCTGGCCAGCGCCGCCGCCCGCCGCTTGGCCGCCGCGATGGCCGCGCGCCGCGCCGCCGCCCTGGCCGCCGCGAGCGCCGCCCGCCGGGCCGCCGCCTGCGCCAGCTTCCTGGCGATGATCCGCGCCGCGATGCGCGCCGCGATGCCGACGGCGATCCAGAACAGCTGGCCGTCGGGGTCGCTCATGCTGACGGGGCTGTTGTTGGCGTAGGCGTAGGCGTTGAGCTGCTGCGGGTCCTCCTCGTCGATGATGGGGTCGACCGACAGGAAGCGGCCGTTCTTCGGGTCGTACTCGCGGGCGCCCAGGTGGACGAGCCCGGTCGTCGGATCCTTGGTGCCGCCGACGAAGGACCGCTGACCCGGCCACCATGGCGGCGGCGACCCCCGGTCCTCCCCGAACGGCGTCATCCGCCGCACGGCCAGCTCACCGGTGCCGCCGTTCACCGCGGCCTGCGCGGTGCCCTGGTGGTCGGCGGCCAGGAAGTAGACCTGGTTGTCGGGCGTGCGGACCGCGATCGGCTCGCCGTTGATGGTGTAGTAGCGGGTCTGCTCGACGGCGTCCTTGGCGAAGTCGAAGCGCAGCTCCATGTCGTCCACGTACAGGGTGGCGTCCGTGGCGGTCTTGCGCAGCAGCCGGTCGCCGTCGGCGTCGTAGAGGAACGACGTCGTCTTCCCGGCCTCCGTGACCGACTCCAGGTTGCCCTCGGCGTCCCAGACGAGGGTCTGGTCGGACGTGCCGACCTTGCGCCTGGTGGTGTTGCCGGCCTCGTCGTAGGCGAACAGGTCGGCCCCGATGCTCTGCACCGCGTGCGGCTGCTTGCCGCCGGCCGCCGGGTAGACCGAGGTGCGCACGGTCTCGGGCGCGCCGCCCCAGGCGTGCTTGGTCTCCTTGACCCGGTTGCCGGTGGCGTCGTAGGCGTAGCTGACCGCGTACGGCGCCACGCCGCCGATCTTGTCCGAGGCCGGCGTGCCGCTCGCGCAGTCGTCGGTGGCCGTCCACGCCGAGGTCATCCGGCGCAGGTGGTCGTAGGTGAAGCACTGCGTGTCCTGGCCGCCCGCCCGTTCGGCGATCTTGGTGATGTTGCCGGCGGCGTCGTAGGCGTAGTTGAGGTCGAGGTCGGTGGCGGCGGCGCCCTCCCGGTCCAGCCGCATCCTGGTCAGCCTGCGGGTGGACTCGTCATGGGTGTAGGTGAGCCAGGTCTTCTTGCCGCCGGAGCCCAGCTCGTACTGCAGGGTCTCGCCGAGCTTGGAGTAGCGGGTCGCGGTCACGTACGACGACAGCCCGCTGACCTTGGTCGGCTGGCTGAGCTCGTCGTAGGAGTAGACCACCGACTCGGCCTCCAGCCCGCCCCCGGCCGGGAAGCTGACCGACTGCACCTGGTCGTCAAGGGTGTAGCGGGTGTTGAGCACGTACGAGCCGGCCAGCTTGCCCTCCCGCTCGGGGACGGTCACCGTCTCGCGCAGCGTGCGGTAGTCGGAGTCGATGGCGTTGATCTCCGCCTTGTACGCCTGCCCGCCCGCGTACCGGATGCTGGCGTTCATGTGGCCCTTGGCCAGCGCGTCGTACTTCCACTCGGCCAGCAGCGTGCCGGTGGCCGAGCCGTCGCGCAGCTCCTTCTTGCGGCCGAGCTCGTCGTAGACGTACCAGAGGGTCTTGCCGCGGGCGTCGGTGGTGCTCACCAGCTCGTCGGCGTCGTTGTACGTCATCGTGGTGACGCCCTTGTCCGGGTCCTCCGTCCTGATCTCCCGGCCGCGCACGTCGTAGTGGTGGCGCCACACGTTGCCCGCGGCGTCGGTCACCGTGGACAGGCGGCCGGCGGGGTCGTAGGTGTACTTGGTGGACTCGTACGGGCCCGTCGGGGTGGCGCCCTTGTACTGGCGCAGCTCGACGAGCCGGTCGTCGGCGTCGCCGATGCGGGTCGTCGCGGTGCCGCCCGCCGGCGGCGTGATGGTGACGCGGTCGCCCTGCTGGGTGGCCGAGACGCGGTACTTCTCCACGCCCTTGGCCTTGAGGATCTGGGCGTTGACCTCGCCGGCGCCGTCGAAGACCGACACGACCTGCGTGGGCACGTCGGTGTCGGCGACCGCGAGCAGCTCGGTGGCGGGCGTGCCGGTGGCGAAGTAGCCGGTGTTGGACTTGCTCACCTCGCCGAGCGAGTTGTAGAAGGTGTCGGTGATCGTGCGCCCGTCGCGCAGCGCCGGGTCCTGCGTCTGGTCGTCGCGGGGTGCGGGTTCCTGGGTCTGGCGCTCGCGCATCAGGCCGTCGTACAGCTCGTGGCTGACGGTGTAGCCGCCGTCGGCGCGCAGCGTCTTGGTGGTGACGACGCTGGGGCCGTCGGTGCGCATGGTGTAGGCGTACTCGGTGCTGGGCGACTGGCCGGCGGCCTTGCTGCGGTCCGGCTGCCAGACCTTGACCAGGCGGCCGAGCGCGTCGTGCTCCATGTCGGTGCGCCGGCCGTTGGCGTCGACCTCGGCGACCGGCTCGCCCCAGGCCGGCTCGACGAGGGTGCGCTCGACGTGGCCGAGCTGGTTGGTCTCGACGATCTCCGTGGCCTGGGCGCCGGTGGCCGGGCTGTAGGTGATGGTGGACTTCGTGCCGACCGGGCCGGTCTCGCTGGTCTCGCGGCCGTAGACGTCGTAGGTGTGGGTGCTGTCGGTGAGGGTCGATCCGTCGGCCGCGGCGAGCTGCTGGACGGTGGTCACGTCGCCCTTGGTGGGCGCCTGGCCGTAGGCCTTGTTGTCGTACTGGACCCGTTCGTCGGAGATGACCTCGCCGGCGGCCAGGGCCGAGACGGCGGTGCCGCAGCCCGCGGCGACCTTCTGGATCCTGCTGGCGTAGTCGAGCATCCAGGCGGTGTCGTTGCGGGCGTAGGTGTAGCGGGTGCACTGGTCGTCGTCGGCGGTGGCCAGGTCGCCCTTCTCCTCCACCTGGGTGAGCAGGCCCTTGGCGTCGTACGAGCGCTCCTCGCCGGTACGCCGCCACGTTCCGCCCGCCAGCGCGGTGCGGGTCACCATCGACTTGGGCTCGACCACGTAGGCGGTCTTGGTGACGCCGCCCTGCGTGGACTCGGCGGTCTTGAGCGACCACGGCTCCTCGACGGTGGCGGTGAGCACCGTCGCGCTGTCGCCGTCGTAGAGGATCTCCTCGCGTTCGAAGCCGGACAGCTGGTCGAGGTCGTCCAGCTTGCCGCCCTCGGTGTCGACGACCTGCGCGACGCGCTTGGAGCCGTCGGCCTGCCTGTCGCCGTGCATGCCGCGGAAGTACCTGAACTCGGTGAGCGTGCGCCGGGTGTCCTGCCCGTCGCCCTCGCGCACCCGGACGCGGCCGAACCCGCGCCAGTCCGACCAGGTGCGCTGCTCGGGCTTGACGAGGATGTTGTCGGCGTAGTGCCAGGCAGCGCCGTCGAGGTACTCGTAGTCGGTGACCACGTTCGGCGAGCCGGCGACGCGGTCCACCTCGACGGTCTGGGTGACGACGTACTTGTGGAACCAGTCGGTGACCTCGCCCTCGTCGGGCGGCGCCCAGCGCTGCGGGAAGCACAGCCGGTTGTTCTTGTCGGCCGCGGCGGGCACGTCGCCGGGCTTGCAGTCGGCCGCGGCGTAGTTGACCCGCAGCTCGCCGCCGGTCTCGTTGTTCACGGCCTGGACCCGCCACTTGACCAGCGGCGCGCGTCCTTCGTTGGCGTCCACCCGGTTGGGCAGCTGCACGCCGCTGAAGGTGATCTTCGGCATGGTGAGGGTGCCGCCCACGTGGCCGCTCTGCTGCACCGAGGCCAGCCACAACGACGGGCTGAGGCCGTCGCCCGTGGCGGGGAACTGGTGGGTCAGCGTCCAGGAGTCCACCGGGCTGTACTGGCCGGAGGCGTTGAGCACCTGCGTGGTGACCTTGGCCAGGCGCTTGCGCGAGAAGAACGTCGGCGACAGCCGGTCGGTGCACTTGACCCCGGCGTCGCAGATCTGGTCGAACGGCACGTCCGGCCAGGACGCCGCGGTCTCCTTCTTGAGCTGGTCGGCGGCGCAGGTGACGGTGCCGGAGGGCAGGCAGCGCTCGGCCACGTCGAAGACCACCCGGGCGGCCGGGGCCTTGGTGAACAGCTCGCTCTGCAGGTAGCCGTAGTCGACGCGGGTGAGGTACGCGCCGCGCACGTACACGGTGCCCTGCTCGGGCTTCATGCTGCGGCCGTAGTAGTTCTTCTCGGTCTCGTACCAGTACGTGGTGGCGTTGCCGTGGGTGTCGACCGCGTAGTCGAGGTTCCACCGGTATGCCTGCTGGCACCAGGCGTTGGCGGGGGTGCTGGAGTAGCACGGCTCGCCGCTGTTGTTGCCGAACACCGGCACGGTCTGCACCGACTTGGTCTCCGGCTTGCCGGTGACCCAGCCGGGCAGGCGGTTCAGGCCGAAGCTGTACTGGGTGCCGTCGGCGGTGGTGACCCGCCAGTACTCGCCGTTGTTGTCGCCGTTGGTGGCGCCGGTGAGGTACTCGATGCGGGTGCCGTCGTCGCGCTTGGGCCGCCACTGCTTGGTGGTGGCGTCCTTGACCAGCTCGACGGCGGAGTTGCCGAGCGACAGGGTGGCGTTGTCCTGGTCCCAGCACAGGTCGCCGGTCTTCTTGCCGTCGATCATGCACGCCTTGTAGCGGCGTTCGACGTAGCCGCTGGGGTTCAGCTCGAAGCCCTCGCCCACCCAGGACGGCTGGTTGTTGGTGGAGACGGTGCGGCCGTCCACGCTCTGGGAGGAGTAGTCGAGCGACAGGTCCGGCTCGTCGCCGCCCAGGGCGGGCGGGGTGCGCAGGTCGTAGCTCCAGGAGAAGTCGCCGGACTGGTTGCCGACGCTCCAGCTCGCCGAGGCGGCCAGCGAGGTGGCGGCGTGGTCGCCCGACGGGCCGGAGGCGGCAGCGGTCACGGCGTACAGGCCGGTGGTCTCGACCTCGGCGGTCAGCTTGCCCGCCTTGGCGTCGTTGTCGCTTTTGACCGGCTGCGGCGCGGCGCAGGTGGCGGCGGCCTGGGCGTCGAGCGCGCACTCGTCGAGCTTGACCATGCGCAGCCGGGCGCCGTAGTCGCCGCCGAAGGCGTACCGGAAGCCGGAGTAGTCGATCTCCAGCCGGGTCTTCCCGGACGCCTTGGCCGCCGAGACGCCCTGTCCGGGCGAGACGCGCATCGCGACGCCGAGCAGGTCGGTCCTGAGCAGCTCGACCTTGACCGGGACGGCCTCGGCCGCGGCCACCCCCTTGGCGGCGGGGGCCAGCCGCACCGGGAACCCGGCGGCCAGTGCGGAGGCGCCCCGCTCGGCGGCACCGCCCAGCTCGGCGGTGCCGGCGGCGGGCCAGGCGACCTTGGGCGGGGCCTTCCACGCCTGTGCGGAGGCGGGATCGGCGAGGGGCGGCAGGACGGGCACCTTCCCGCCCTTGACCGGCGTCTCCTTCTGCACCGCGGGCGCCTTGCGGGGCGCGGCGGAGGCGGGCATCGCGTACGCCATGGGCGCCAGGAGCACGACCGTGAGCACGGTCGCCAGCCTGCGCGGCCAGGCGGTCTGAGGCTTGACGCCCTCGAAACGGTTCCAGCGGGGGTCGGGGGCGTCGGGTTCGGCGGCGGGCTGCTGAAAACGATTCCAGTTGGGCTCTGGCAGGTCTAACTCACTGTCCACGGATTCTCCCAGGGAGGGGGCTACTGGGCTGCTAGCTGGGCTATCTGCTCGGCGCTGAGCACGCCGTCGTACGTGCGGACGTCGTCGACGGTCCCCGGCCAGTAGCCGGTGAAGACGCCCGCGGTCTTGGTCCGGCCCAACTGCAGGGGGCCGGTGGCGGTCCAGGTGCTCACGTGGGGGGTGACGGTGGTGGCCGACAGGCGGCCGTTGACGTAGACGCGCAGCTCGCCGGCCAGGGCGTCGTACACGCCGGCGACGTGCGTCCATTCCAGGGGGGCGGGGACGGCGTCCGAGCGGGTGCGGACGAGGGCGGCGGTGTCGGTGTCGGCGGCGGCCATGCCGAGGGCCCACCGCCCCTGTTCCTTGTCGAAGCCGAGCTGGAACCCGGCCGCCCTGGCGCCCGGCTGGGCGACGGCGGCGGTGTCCTTGGCGGGCAGGTAGTCGAGCTGGGTCCAGACGGCGACGGTGAACCCGGAGCCGGTGGCGACGGCGGGCGCGGCGGTCTGGGCATGGCCGGTGGCGCCGTCGAGCGCGAGGGCGCCGTCCAGCCAGCCGTCGGTCCAGGTGGCGGCGCCGGCCAGCGCGGCGGGCGTGGCCCGGCCGGAGGAGTCGGCGGCCGACAGGCCGCCGTCCTCGTCCAGCTTCCAGTGGCCGACCAGCGTGGCGGCGCTGTTGACCAGGTCGGCGACCTCGTCGGCGAACATGGCGCGGCCGTAGATGCGCACGTCGTCCACGTCGCCGGGCCAGAAGTCGGCCGCCGCGCCACTCGCCTTGCCGCGGCCGATGGTCAGCGGGCCGGTGGCGTTCCACGGCGCGGGGACGGCGACCGAGGACTCCGCCCGGCCGTTGACGTAGAGGGAGATCTGGCCGGCCGCCGAGTCGTAGACGCCGGTCAGGTGGGTCCACTCGTTCAGCCGGGGCGCGGCGGCCGACAGCGCGCGCACGGTCGTCGCGGCGTCGGCGTCGGCGCCGGTGACGGCCAGCGCCCAGCGGTTGTCGGCCTTGCTGTACTGGAGCGAGAACGCGCCGGTCCGGCCGCCCTCCTGGGTGACGGCGGTGGCGGAGGCGGCGGTGCCGGTCAGGCGGACCCAGGCGGCGACGGCGAAGTTGCGCCCGGTGTCGGCGACCGGGCCGCCGGTCTGGGCGTAGGCGCCCGCCAGCCGCACCGCGCCGCCGGTCCGGCCCGCGGTCCAGGTGGCGCCGTACAGGGTGGCGGGGTGGGCGCCGGCGGCGTCGGCGGCGGTGCCGCCCTGGCCCTCGTCCATGGGCCAGTGGCCGGCCGGTCCCTGTCCGGCGTTGACGTTGAAGACGTACGTGCGGATCGGGCCGAGCTGCCCGGCGCGGTCCTTGCTGCGCACCGACAGGACGTTCGGGCCGTCGTGGCGCGGGGTGAGGGTGATCGCGGCCGTGCCGTCCTGGGCGGGCGGGACCTCGGTCTTGGGGGTGGTGTCCAGGCCGTAGACGTAGGCGGCGACGTCGGTGACGCCGTTGGGGGCGAAGGTGAACCGGCCGGCCAGGCCGACGCCGTCGCTCCAGCCGTTCTCGGCGAACCGGTCGGAGGACACCTCGGGCTCCCGGCCGGGGGCGGTGGCGTCCACGGTGGCCTCGCACCAGGGGCTCCAGGCGCTGTTGGCCTTGCCGTCCTCGGCGCGGACCCGCCAGCGGACCAGCGCGCCGTCGGCGTACAGGCTCTGCGGGACGAGGGCGGAGAAGGCCGTGCCGGTCGAGCCCACGGGGGTCAGGTACTCCCCCGCCTTGGTCCCGTCGGCCCGGTACCACTCGAAGCGGCCCCTGACGGAGTTGTCGGCGTCCTTGAGCCGGGCCCAGAGCTTGGGCGCGGGCGTGCTGATGACCGGCCGGTCGTCGCCGGAGACGCACGGGCCGCCCGGGTCGGACCAGGCGTCGGCCGCCACCGGGTCGGCGGGCAGCGAGTTGTACTCGATGACCAGGCTCGGGTTGTTGCGGAACTTCTTCCAGGCGTACTGGTCGGTCTCGCTGGTGGCGCGGAGGCCGACGGTGATGTTGGCCCACTTGTTGGCGGCGGCGTCGGCGACCTGGGAGGTGACGTCGAACTCGACGCCGCCGGGCAGGCAGGCCGAGCCCCAGCCCTTGGCCACGTTCACCGTGGACAGCTTCTTGACCCACTTGGGCTGGTTGCTCCAGGTGGTGCTCTTGCTGATCGTGTTGGTGGACCACGCCTCGACCGCGCGGGCGCTGCACGAGTACGACCACGTCTCGTACGTGCGCAGCGTGCCCTTGATGATCTGCTTGCCGTGGATCGTGGAGCCGGTGTTCATCTGGAAGAACGAGCGGTTGGTCTGCGAGTTGACGTGCCCGACGCGGGCGACGTCGCTGGAGTTGAGGTAGTTGGAGCTGGGCCAGTTGCTCCACACGGCGGTCCAGGCGCCGCGGGCGGCCGAGAAGTACGGGTCCAGGAACACCGGGTAGCGGGTCTTCGGGTCGCTCATCATCGCGCGGTCCGGCCGCAGCCGCAGCTTCCTGCCTTCGAGCGAGACGCCCATGGTGGCCTGGCGGGCCTCGGGCGCGCGGCCCTCCTTGACCGCGGCCTGGCCGGCGCCGGTCGAGTCCCACATCGTGGGGGTGGGCGCGATGAAGATCGTGCCGCCGGTGCGGTCGACCGCCTCCAGGTTGCCCGCCTTGTCGGCGGTGAGCGACAGGCCGCTGACCGACAGCGGGAAGTCCAGGTCGGGCAGGGCTCGCGCGGCGGCCCGCGTCTTGACCACCAGGACGTGGGAGAACCCGTCCACGTCGGCGGTGACCCGCAGGTCCACGCCGGGCAGCACCTCGGGGTAGGTGGCGGTGTCGCCGTCGAGCGAGGGCCTGGGCAGCGTGCCCGGCCAGGTCAGCTCCAGGGCCTTGCCGCCGCGGTACAGGCGGGCGAGCGGGCCGCCGCCCCCGCCGGAGAAGGTCAGCCCGGCCGCCGTCGCCACCGGTTCCACCGCGCCGTCGGGACGCAGGCGCAGCGTGGTGTCCACGGGCACCCAGCCGGCGGCCTGGCGGACGCGGACGGGGCGGGCGTGCTGTTCGAGGGTGAAGGTGCCGTCCGGACGGGCGAAGACCTGGCGGGTCTCGCTGCGCATCGACTCGATCTCGACCGGGCGGCCGGCGCGCCTGGCCGCGGCGATCGCGGCCGTCTCCGGCGCGAGGGAGGCGAGGGGCGCGGGGGGCGCTGGGGGCGCTGGGGGCGCGCTCGCCGCCGGAGGCGCGCCTGCCTCCGGCGGCTCCGCGCCGGCGGGCGGCACCGCCGGGATCGTGAAGGCCAAGACGGCCGCGACCAGCCCACGCACAACCCGCATCGGTCCTCGCATGTCGACCAGAGGTCCGCGCGGGACCAGGCGATCTTCGATTGACGAACGGATTGTCACCCGCGTAATGCCGTACGTCTAGATCTTCTGGCGAAATTCGCCATAAGTTGGGACACGTCTGGAAGGAACCGCCGTCAGCCGCTCGCGGAACCCGTCACCGGGGTGCGGCGGCGAGTTCGGCGACCGCCGCGACGACCAGGTCCACCTCCTGCTCGGTGTTGTAGTAGTGCGGCGAAAGGCTCAGGCACCAGTCGACGTCCTTGTCCCCGAAGTCGAACTGGGCGAAGTGCCGGAAGCTGAGCGCCGAGTTGACGCCGCGCGCGTCCAGCGCCGCCTTGAACGGCTCCGCCCGCCAGCCCTCGACGGCGAAGGTGACCAGCGCGCCCAGCCGCCGCCCCCGGTCGAGCACCCGCACCCCGGGCAGCGCGGCCAGCCCGTCGCGCAGGCCGGCGGCCAGGGCCGGGGTGCGCCGGGCGACGGCGTCCACGCCCACCCGCCGGGCGTAGCGGGCGGCGGCCGCGCAGCCGAGCACGACGGAGTAGGGGAACTCCCAGTCCTCGAACCTGGCCGCCGTCGCGACCGGCTCGTAGCGGCCCGGCTCGGTCCAGCGCGCGCCGTGCATGTCGATGAACAGCGGCTCGTACCCGGCGTCCAGGACGCGGTCGGCGACGTAGAGGAACCCGGAGCCGCGCGGGCCGCGCAGGAACTTGCGGCACGTGGCGGTGAGCAGGTCGCAGCCGATCTCCTCGACGTCGACCGGGTACTGGCCGACCGACTGGCAGGCGTCCACCAGGTAGAGCAGGTCCAGCTCGCGGCAGTGCCGGCCGATCTCGGCGACCGGCTGGACCAGGCCGGAGTTGGTGGGGATGTGGGTGGCGGCCACCAGGCGCGGGCGGTGCCGGCGCATCAGCGCGGCCATGGCGGGCACGTCCACGCCGCCCTCGGGCAGGTCGGGCGCGTGCACGACCCGTACCCCGAACCTCCTGGCCAGCGAGAGGAAGGCGATCTGGTTGGAGATGAAGTCGTTGCGGGTGGTCAGGACGACGTCCCCGGCCGCGAACGGGATCGCCGACAGCGCGGTGGAGAAGGCGTGGGTGGCGCTGCCGGCGAAGGCGATGTTGCGGGGAGCGCAGTTGATCAGGGCGGCGGTCTCGGCGTAGAAGCCGGCGACCTGCGCCGCGCGGGCGGCGGCGGCCTCGTAGCCGCCGAGGTGCGCCTCCAGCCGCAGGTGGTCGACCATCGCGGCGAGCACCGGAGCGGGCAGCAGGCCGCATCCGGCGTTGTTGAAGTGCACGACCTCCTCCGCGCCCGGGGTGTCGGCGCGCAGGGCCGCGACGTCCAGAAGCGATTCTGGCGAAGTGCTGGAAGCGCTATCATCGGTTTTCATGTCCGACAGTAGCAGTTCGGCCGAGCTGGCGACCAGGATGCGCGCGATGATCGACCGGCTCGCGCCGGGCGACCGGCTGCCGAGCAGCAGGGAGCTGATCCGCCGCTACAAGGTCGGGCCCGCCACCGTGTCGCAGGCGATCGCCGCGCTGGCCGCCGAGGGCGTGGTGGTCACCCGTCCCGGCAGCGGCACCTACGTCGCGGCCCCGGCGCGGCGGCGCGCCGGGGTTCCCGACACTGCGTGGCAGAGCGTCACCCTCGCCGACCGGGCCGTGGACACCCGCAGCCTCACCGGCGCGGTCGGCGCGCTCCCCGAGGGCACGATCCTGCTGGACGGCGGCTACCTGCACCGCTCGCTCCAGCCCACCCGCGCCCTGACCGCCGCGCTGGCCCGCGCGGCCCGCCGTCCCGACGCCTGGGACCGCGCCCCGGCCGCCGGCCTGGCCTCCCTGCGGGCCGTGTTCGCCGCGATGGCGGGCGGCGGGGTGAGCGCCGAGGACGTCCTGGTCACGGCCGGCGGGCAGAGCGGCCTTTCCATGGCGTTCCGGGCGATCGGCGGGCCGGGCGATCCCGTCCTGATGGAGTCGCCCACCTACCCCGGGGCGATCGCCGCCGCCCGCGCGGCCGGCCTGCGCCCGGTGCCGGTGCCGACGGACGCCGACGGCCTCAAGCCCGACCTGCTGGCCGACGCCTTCGCCCTGACCCGCGCCCGCCTGCTCTACTGCCAGCCGACCTACCACAACCCGACCGGCGCGGTGCTGGCGCCGGGCCGCCGGCGGCAGGTCCTGGACACCGCCCGCGCGGCCGGCGCCTTCGTGATCGAGGACGACTTCGCGCGCCACCTCGGCCACGGCGCGCCGGTGCCGCCGCCGCTGCTGGCCGACGACCGCGACGGCACGGTGGTGCACCTGACCTCCCTCACCAAGCCGGCCGCGCCCAGCCTGCGCATCGGCGCCCTGACCGCCCGGGGCCCGGTCATGGAACGCCTGCGCGCCGTGCGGCTGGTCGACGACTTCTTCGTCGGCCGCCCGCTCCAGGAGGCGGCGCTCGACCTGCTCACCTCCCCCGCCTGGGAGCGGCACGTCCGGTCGCTGGGCGCGGCGCTGCGTGAGCGGTGCGCGACGCTGGCCGCCGCCGTCCTGGCCGAGCTGCCCGGCTGGACCCTCGACCGGGCGCCCGCCGGCGGCCTGCACCTGTGGGTGCGCCTGCCCGGCGGCGCCGACGACGCCGTGGTCGCCGACGCGGCCCGCCGCGACGGCGTCGCCGTCAGCGCCGGCAACCGCTACTTCGCCACCGAGCTCCCGGGCGCCTTCCTGCGCCTCGGCTTCGCCGCGACCGCCGGGCACGCCGAGCTGGCCGAGGCCGTTCGGCGGCTCGCGGAGGCAGACCGCGCTGTGGCGGCGTCCCGGTAGCGCTTCTGGGTGAGCCTTGAGCGCTTCGGGTCAGCACTGAGCGCTTCTGGGTCAGCACTGAGCGCTTCCGGGTCAGCACTGAGCGCTTCCGGGTCAGCCCTAGGCCCAGGCGGTCGCCGTCCAGGGCAGCACGTTCGAGGGCTTGAGGTCCTGGTGGACCAGCCCGGCCGCGTGGATGCCGATCAGCGCCTCGGCGACCCCCGCGACCAGCCGCCGGACGGTGGCCGGCGGCGGCGGACCGCGCTCGGCCACGGCCTGGTGCAGCGAGGGCCCGCAGATGTAGGCCGTGGCCAGCCAGGGGATGGCCGCGTCGGGGTCGGCGTCCACCACGGGGGCGTGAAGGCGCCCTGCACCCGCTGCGCCGCCTGCACCTCCTGGCGGAACCGGCGGCGGAACTCCGGGTCGGCGGCGTACTCGGGCTTGACGACCTCAGGGCCAGGAGGCGGCCGCCCGGCGAGACGGACAGGGGGACCCGGCCCATGCCGCCCTCCCCCAGCCGGGCGCGGAGCGGGTACCCGGCCACCGACGTGGGGTCCTCCGGGGAGAGGGGAGGGAACTACGGCGCCTGTCCCGTATTCGCCCCCCACCGTCTGTGGTGCGGGCGGCCGTCAGCGGACGGCGATGGCCTCCTCGACGAGCGCCACGGCGGCGCGCGGGTCGGCGACCTCGATCACCAGCCGGGCGTAACGTTCGTCGGCCAGCTCGATGACCACGGCCTTGGCGGCGTCGTGCACGTCCCAGAAGACCTTCTCGCCGTTGAGGTGGAACGTTCCGGCCGTGATGACGCCGGGCAGGTGGGCGCCGGGCGCGCGCACCCCCTTGGGGTCGCCGACGATCCCCGGGTCGGCGGTGGCGCCGCGGACGTTGGCCAGCGGGATGACCAGCCGGCTCTTCAACGCCCACAGTTTGTCCAGGCCCTCGATCTCCACGACCAGCGTCTGTCCGTCAATGCTGATCCTCGCCATGTCATGCTCCTTGGTGGTGGTGGGTGAGCCGGCTTGCCAGCGCGGCGCCGGCCCGGTCGATGTCGGTGTTCGCGGTCCCCGCCCTGGCCCGCATCCGCAGGCCGAGGACGGCCGCGGTGAGCGCGAAGGCCAGGTCGTCCTCGCCCTCGCTCCCGGTCGCCGCCCTGGCGGCCCGGTCGAACGCGGCCAGCACGGCGGCGAGCCGGTCGGCGACCTCGCGATCGACCGGCGCGCGTTCGACCGCGGCCAGCAGCAGTAGGTTGAGGCCGACCTCGGCGGCCGGTTCTGCGGCGGCCACGCGCAACGCCCCGGCCAGGTCGCCGGCGGCGGCGATCCGGTCGATCAGCGGGTTGACGTCGTGCTCCAGGGACCAGCTCAGCGCGGCCTGGTAGAGACCGCGCTTGCTGCCGAAGGTCTTGTACAGGCTGTTGCGGTGGACGCCGAGGTGGGTCACCAGCTCGTCCATGGAGATGCCGTCGTAGGACCGGGTCGAGAACAGCTCCGCCGCCGCCCGTATCACGGTGGCCTCGTCGAATCCTCTTGGTCGTCCCATGCCTCGATCGTATACAGTAAAGGAACGTTCAGTCAAGAACGTTCATTCCTAAACTCCCGGAGACGTGCGCCTGGACCGCACGGGGAGGATCGGGCCATGTCCGAACTGCACCGGCGAACAGCGGCCCTCGTCTCCGAAGCCGGCTACCGCGACGACGAACCGATCGTGGCCGGGATCCATCGGCGTAGCGCGCCGCCCGTCCTCGTGGCGCGCGGGATGACCGCCTCCGGTGCACCGATGAGCGCCACGACCGTCCTCTATGCCGCGTCGCTGTCCAAGCAGATGACCGCGGCGTGCGCGGCGCTGCTGGTCAGGGATGGGGTGCTGGACGTGGAGTCGCCTCTGTCGGGGTGGTTGCCCGGGTTGCCGGGGTGGGCCCGCGCGGTCCGGATCCGGCACCTCGTCCACCACACGGCGGCCCTTCCGGCGGACGCCGAGATCGACGCGCTCCAGGGCTCCGCCGACCGCACCACGCCGGGCATCCTCGCGGCCCTCACCCGCTTCCCGGCCCTGGACCGCCCGCCGGGCACCGCGCACGTCTACTCCAACGCCGGGTACGTCTGTCTGGCGGCGGTGCTGGAACGAGCGTCCGGGCTGCCCTTGCCCGATCTCGCCCGCCGCCGGCTCTTCGCTCCCCTGGGGATGACCGGCACCCGCTTCTGGCCGGGCCCGGGCCCCATGCCGGCGGGCGCCGCGCCGCTCGTCCGCCTTCGTCCCGCGCCTCTGTCGCTCGGGGACGGGGGCGCGTGGACGACCCTCGGCGACCTGCTGCGCTGGAGCCAGGCACTGAACGCGGACGAGCTCGGTGTCTCACCGCTCATGCAAACCCCGGGACGGCTCGACGACGGGACGCCGATCGACTACGCGTGGGGAATGGGCGTACGGTCACATGCCGGACATGTCGCCTACCGCCACGGCGGAGGCTGGACCGGACTGCGCGCCCTGCAGGCCCGCGTCCCCGACCTGGACGTGAGCGTCGCGCTCATCGCCACCCGCGACGACACCGATCGCCGGATACCGCTCCTCGACGCCCTCCTCGAAGCAGCGCTCCAAGCCCCCTGAACCGGAACGACCGCCCCCGCACGGACGGTCGCGACCGACGGAACGCTGGACCCAGCGGCGGCGGGACAGCAGGCCCCCACACCCCCGCCCCGGCCAAATGCCCGGGGCGGGTTCACAGGTGGCGCGCTCACCGCAGAACAGGCGACTGCGCGGTTGGTCTAAGTTTGGGCGGGTGCGAGTGGTTTCGGTGAACGCGTGGGGTGGGGCCATGTTCGGTGAGCTGGCGCCCTGGGTGGAGGGGTGCGGCGCCGACGTGCTGTGCCTGCAGGAGGTAACGCGCACGCCCGGCCTGCGCGGCTGGACCAGGTTCGACGACGCCGAGCGGTCCCTGCCGCAGCGGGCCGACCTGCTGGCCGACGTCGGCTCGCGCCTCCCCCGCCACCAGCCGCTTTTCGCCGTCAGCGACTCCGGCCCGGTCCAGGACCAGGAAGGCGGCTCGCACCGGCAGGACTTCGGGGTCGCCACGTTCGTCGCCGAGACGCTGCCCGTCGTCGGCGTGCGGTCCGCGTTCGTGCACGGCGGCTACGTCGAGCACCACGACGGGTGGCCGGCCGGCGACCGGCCGCGCGCCGCCCTGGCCGTGCGCGTCTTCGACCGCCCGGCACGGCGGTTCGTCACCGTCGTGAACCTCCACGGCCTGCGGGACGCCGGCGGCAAGGCCGACACCCCGGCCCGCCGCGCCCAGGCCGGACGGCTCGCCGCCCTCGTCGCCGGCGCGCGCGAGGAGGGCGACCTGACCGTGGTGTGCGGCGACCTCAACCTCCTGCCCGGCAGCGAGACGTTCCGGATCCTGGCCGGGCTGGGCCTGCGCGACCTGGTCCGCGACGCCGACACCAGGACCTCCCGCTATCGCAAGCCCGTGCGGCACGCGAGCTACCTGCTCGTCTCCGACCCCGCCGCCGTCAAGGAGTTCGAGGTGGCGGCCGCCCCAGAGGTGTCCGACCACCGCGCCCTGATCCTCGACCTCTAGCCCCGTTTCCGCACCTGGACGATCGTCCGGCCTTCACAGGTACGGAGTCTTCTGGGCGGTGGCTGCCGTCAACCCTTGCGTTCGTGATCGTAGGCGGCCTGGGCCGCGGCGACGGCGGCGCCGTGTCGCTTGGCCCAGTCGGTGAGCTCCAGCAGCGACTTGTGGAGTTCCCGGGCCATCTCCGTCAGCGTGTACTCGACCTTGGGCGGAACGACCGGATGGACGGTGCGTACGAGCAAGCCGTCCCGCTCCAGCTTGCGCAGCTTGAGCGTGAGCATGCGCCGGCTGATTCCCTTGATCGAGCGTTCCAGCTCCGTGAACCGGACCGGACCCTGCGCGGCGGCCACCAGGATGCCGATGCTCCACTTCCCGGAGACGTGATCGAGGACCTCCGAGACCGGGCACGCCTCGCGGGCCAGGGCTGACACATCGATGTGACTCTGGGACATGAAAGTGCCTTCTTCCACCGGGCTCGACAGTCACCAATCATGTACTCCGTATCAAATCGTGCACCAAACCGGAAGGTGGCCCCCATGATCCAGGACCTCGCGGACCGCACCGCGATCGTGGACACCGTCATCGCCTACGCGACAGCCCTGGACACCAGGGACTGGGAGACCCTGGGCGCGCTGTTCACCGACGACGCCTGCTGGGAGTACAGCGGTTCGGGCGAACGGCTCCGCGGGCCTGAGGCGATCATTGCCAGGATCAGCACCAGCATGGAGCGATTCGACGCCACCCATCACCTGAACGGCAACCATGTCGCCGCAGTGCACGGTGACGATGCGGAGCACACTTGCTACTACCAGGCCCAGCATGTCCGCCTTGGTCTGCCCGATGGCGAGAAGTTCCTTGCCGGAGGTCGCTACGACGACCGGCTGCGCCGCACCCCGGACGGCTGGCGGTTCACCCACCGCAGGATCATCAGCGTCTGGAGCGAGGGAAACCCCGCCGTGATCACGTCCTGACGGCAGGCCAATGGTCGTCAGCGGAGTTGCCGGGGTCGATGTCGAGTAGGTCCAGGAGCTGGAGTCGGAGGGGTGTCGGCCGGGGGACGGCCGGTGGGTCCTGGCCGTTGGCGGGGACGGGCTTCATGGTGGCGAGGGCGCTCAGAAGGAGTCTTCCGGCAAGATGAGCAGGCCGCCCCACGAGCCCAGGACCAACCTGACGCACCGATCGACCACAAAGATCCATATGTGCCGAGAACAGGTCTAGCCGGACGCGGCGGTCTTGCGCACGCGGGAGGTCCCGGCGGACAGCGGCCTGCCGTCCTGGCCGAGCGGGTGCAGCGTGGGCAGCTCGCGCCCCTGGCCGTCGACCAGGACGGAGTGCGGCTCGTCCGGGGCGAAGGCGTGGCGCTCACCCCACTGGCGCAGGGCGACGACGGCGGTGAACAGGTCCTGCCCGGCCTCGGTGAGCCGGTAGGCGTGCCGCCTGCCGCCGTCGGCGCTCCTGTCGAGGATGCCGTGCTCGACCAGCTTGCGGAGCCGGTCGGTGAGGATGTTGCGGGCGATCCCCAGCCGCTGGTGGAAGTCGGTGAAGGTGGTGGCGCCGTCCATCGCGTCGCGGACGATCAGCAGGCTCCACCGGTCGCCGACCAGGTCGACGGCGCGCGCGACCGGGCAGGCCGGGTCGGTCCAGGCGCTTCCCGCGGCGAGTGTGACGTCCATCGGACCCTCCGATCAGTTGCAATTCGAAACCATTATGCCCTAGCCTCCGATCGGTTGCATATTGAAACTGATGGGGGAGTGACATGTCGCCAGGACTGACCGGCAGGAAACGGATCGTGCTCGCACTGGTGTGCGCGGTGGCCGTGTCGCCCGTCTACGGCATCCAGCCCGTCCTCCAGGCCGCCGGCCGGGACCTCGGGCTGGCGGACGGATCGCTGGGCTGGCTGGTCGCCGCCGGCCAGATCGGCTACCTGGCGGGGCTGGTGCTGCTCGTCCCGCTCGGCGACCTGTTCGACCGGCGCCGGCTCATCACGGCCCACCTGCTGCTGACGGCGGCGGGCGCCGGGGTGGCCGCCGTCGCGCCCGGGGGCGGCCTGGCGATGGCGGGCCTGGCCCTGGCCGGGCTGTTCGCCGTGGTCGTCCAGGTCACGGTGGCCTACGTCGCCGCCGTCTCACCGCCCGGCGAGCGCGGCCGCAACATCGGCACGGTCACCTCGGGCGTGGTGGCCGGGATCCTCGGGGTCCGGATGGTCGCGGGCCTGCTGGGCGAGCTGGCCGACTGGCGGGCGGTCTACCTGGTCATCGCCGCGTCGTGCGTGCTGCTCGCGCTCGCCGCCCGCCTGGTCCTCGACGCCGACGTCCGGCGCCCGCGGGTCTCCTACGGCCGGTCGCTGTCGTCGCTGGGCAGGCTGGCGGCCGGCGACCGGCTGCTGCTCAGCCGGGGGCTGATCGCGTTCTTCCTGTTCGCCTCCTTCGGCACGTTGTGGAGCGGGCTGGCGCTGCCGCTCGGCGCCACGCCGTGGCACCTCGGCACCACCGAGATCGGGCTGTTCGGGCTCGCCGGGCTCACCGGCGCGCTGGGCGCGGCCCGGGCCGGCCGCTGGGCCGACCGGGGCCTGGCGTCCTCGGTCACCGGCTGGTCGCTGGCGCTGCTCGCCGCCTCGTGGCTGCTGACCGCGCAGGCGGGGTGGTCGTTGTGGCTGCTGATCGCGGGCGTCGTCGTGCTCGACTTCGCCGTGCAGGCCGTGCACGTCAGCAGCCAGCACCTGCTCACCACCGCGCGTCCCGACCGGAGCAGCGGGGTCATCGGCGCGTACATGGCCTGCTACTCCCTCGGCTCCGCGCTCGGCGCGATCACCACCGCCTGGGCCTACAGCCTCGCGGGATGGCCGGCCGCCTGCCTGCTCGGCGCGGCCTACGCCGCGCTCGGGCTCGTCGTCGCCGTCTCGACCCGGCGGCTCACCGCCGCGCCGGCGGCACCCGCGTCCGCCTCGGCCTGAACGGGCTCAGGGGAGGTCGAGGATCGGCACGAGCTGCTCCTCCTCGTACGCCAGATGCGCTTCGAGCTCGTCGGTCAGCCGCTCGACCTCCGCGCGCACCCGCACCGGGTCGTCACCCGACAGGGCCTCCTTCAGCTCCGCAACCAGCACGCTCACCCGCTCGTGCTCCACGGCCAGCCGCTCGATCACCGGGGCGAGCGCGGGATGCCGCTCGGCCAGCGCCGGGAACAACATCGTGTCCTCGCCGGTGTGATGGTGGCGCAGCCCCTGGCACATGGTCAGGCAGTTGACGCGCAGCTGCACGCCCAGGCCGGCACGTCCGGTGTCGGCCAGTTCCTTGCGGATGAGCGCGAGCTCGCGGCGGAAGCCGTCGTGCACCAGCTTGAGGTACGCCCCGCCGGAGGGCGCGGTCGACCGGGGCGGCCCCGGCACGACCTTCAGCGCGACGACGGGAATGATCCGGGTCGTCTTCGCCTGGTAGTCGGCCCAGCCGGGGTCGCTCTCCACGGCGCGGGCGAAGGCGGCGTCCCGTTCGGCCCCTTCCAGGACCTCCGCCTCGACGTCGAAGACGAAGACGCCGCTCTCGACGGTGGCACGGGGGTCGGCGCGCAGGTTGTGGTACCAGGCGGGGTTCCTCGGCGCCCCGCCGGCGGAGGCGATGACCAGCATGCGCTCGCCGCCGTCCGGCAGGTAGCCGAGCGGGGTGGTGTGCGGCCTGCCCGAACGGGCGCCGGTCGTGGTGAGCAGGAGCAGTCGCGCTCCCTCGAAAAAGCCGCCGACCTGGCCGTTGTTGGCGCGGAACTCGTCGATGACCTGCTTGTTGAAATCCACTCTTCTCCATGGGTGATGGTCTCTGCTCTGACGTGCTGAGGAGGAGAAGAGGAAGCGGCGGGCCGCGCGCCCGCCGGGCGGTCACGCCAGGGCCGGGCTGCTCTCTGGTGCGTGGCCCAAGGCCGACCCGGCAGTCACGGGGGCGACGTTACTTCATCAAGATATTTTTCGCAAAGCCGACAAACCTCCAGGCTGCGTCCGCGGTGGTCCGGCGTCGGCACGACCGTGCGCCGGCGCCGGACCTCACCGCCTCCCGCGGAGGCGCCCGCCGCGGCTACTCGGCGTAGGGCTGGTCCTCGCCCTGGTCGCTGTAACCCAGGCTCCAGACGTAGCCGTCGGGGTCGGCGAAGGTGCCGCCGTAGCCGCCCCACGGCAGGGCGCCGGCGGGCTTGAGGATCGTGGCGCCGGCCTTCTCGGCCTCCTCCATGATCTCGTCCACCCGCGCCTCGCTGCGGACGACGTAGGTGAGCACGACCCCGCTGAACCCGCTGCCCTCCGGGCTCAGCCCGATCTGGCCGGCCAGGCCCTCGCGGCCGTAGAAGCCGACAGGCGAGGCGCCGTCGGACTCGAAGAACACCGAGATGCCGTAGTCGTTCTGGATCTTCCAGCCCAGGCCCTCGGTGTAGAACCGCTTGGCCGCCTCCATGTCGCGGACGGCGAGGAGGATGGAGCTGACGTGCGCTTTCATGCCGTTTCTCCTTGGCGCTTCAGACGTTTGCGACGATGAGGGCAACGCTACGGAGGCCGCCCGTCCGGGCGCTTCTCGAATCCTGACCGGTTGGACCGGCCATGAGAGACGTACGGCGAGAGCGACGACTTCTGTCATCGCCCACCGGTGACTGCGGCGTCTACGCCGGATCCGCCGGCTCCGCCAGGCCCGGACCATGACGAACGACACGCAGCGCAGCGCCCCCCGCTGGACCCTCGGCCTGGCCGCCGGCATCGCGATCGGCACGGGCCTCGGCGTCGCCCTGCACAACATCCCGCTGGGGCTCGCGCTGTCGCTCTGCCTCGGCGCGGCCCTCACCCACGCCCTTCCCGCGAAGAAGGCGCAGGACCAGGAGTAACCCCCGCGCCGGTCGAATCCGCGCACGAACCACGGGCCCCGCGATCTCGCGAGGGCCCGTTCTTGATGTCCGGACGGCGATTTGACGGACGCCCGCCCATTGTACGAGTATCCCGAACTGTACGTTTTTCCCGGACAATCGTATGAAGGTGCGCATGAGACGCCGACCCGGCCTGATCCTCGCCCTGCTGGCCCTTTCCCAGCTCATCACCTCCCTCGACTTCAACATCGTCTTCGTCGCCCTCCCCAGGATCGGCGCCGACCTCGACTTCTCCCCGCAGACCCTGCAATGGGTGGCCAGCGCCTACGCCGTCGCGTACGGCGGATTCCTCCTGCTCGGCGGCCGGGCGGCCGACCTGCTCGGCCCCCGCCGGATGTTCGTCGGCGCGCTGGCGCTGTTCGCGCTCGCCTCCCTGGCCGGCGGCCTGGCGCAGAGCCCCGGGGCGCTGATCGCCGCGCGGGCCGCGCAGGGACTGGGCGGCGCGCTGCTGTTCCCGGCCACGTTGGCGCTGGTCAACACCGGTTTCGCCGAGGGGACGGCGCGCAACGGGGCGCTGGCGGTGTGGAGCGGCGCCGGAGCCGGCGGGCTGGCGCTCGGATCCCTGCTCGGCGGCCTGCTCACCGGCGCCTGGGGCTGGGAGGCGGTCTTCTACGTCAACGTGCCGCTCGCCGTCGTCGCGATCGCCGGAGCCTGGCTGCTGCTGCCCGCCGACGGGGCCCGCGCGCGGGGCCGCCGGTTCGACGTCCCGGGCGCGGTGCTGGCCACCGGCGGCGTCAGCCTGCTCGCCTACGCGCTCATCCAGGGCCCCGAGTCCGGATGGAGCTCGCCGCTGATCACCGGCGGGTTCGTGCTGGCCGCCGTGCTGCTGGCCGCCTTCGTCGCGGTCGAGAAGGCGGGCGCCGACCCGCTCATGCCGCTGCGGCTGCTCGGCAACCGCAGCCTCAGCTCGGCCGTCGCGGTCATCCTGGTCTTCGGCGCCACGTTCAACGCGCTGCCGTACTTCCTGACCGTCTACTTCCAGACCGTGCTCGGGTACGGCGCCGTGGCGACCGGGCTGGCGTTCCTGGTGCCGTCCCTGCTGATCGCGCTGGGCACCCAGCTCGGCGGGCGGCTGGCCGGGCGGATCGGGATGCGGGTGACGCTGCTCCTGGGAACCGTCGGCGGGGCGGCGGGCACCGCGCTGCTGGCGATGGGGATCAGCGCCGACGGCTCGTACTGGGCCGTGCTGCCCGGCATCGTCGTGTCGGGCGTCAGCCAGGGCCTCACCTGGACCGGGATGTGGATCGCCTCGGCCACCGGCGTGGCGGCGGGCGAGCAGGGGATCGCCTCCGGCATGGCCTCCACCGCGCTCCAGGTCGGCGCGGCGCTCGGGCTCGCGGTGCTGGTCGCGGCCGGCGGGGTGGGCGAGGCCACCGGGCCCGCGCTCGCCTCGGGGATGCGCACGGCGGTGCTCGTCGCGGCCGCGGGCATGCTGCTCGGGACGGTCGTCGCCCTCACCTTCGCCCGCCGCCGAGCCACCGCCGCCCCGATCCCCGCCTGACCCGCCGGTTCGGGCTCAGCCCTGGCGGAGGCGGTCGTAGAGCAGGCAGATCGCGCCCGATCCGGTGGTCGTCAGGTCGGTCAGCGACCAGTGCGCGGCGGGCAGGCCGTCCTCGAACAGCCGGGCGCCGCCGCCGGCCACCTCGGGGCAGAGCGTGATGCTGAGCCGGTCGAGCGCGTCCGCCGCCAGCAGGGCCCTGATGACGCTGCCGCTGGCCAGGACGACGACGTCCCCGCCGGCCTGTCCCCGCAGCCGCTCGACCTCCGCGGCGGGGCCGGTCTCGGCCAGGCGGGAGTTCTGCCACGTCGCCTCCGTCAGGGTCGAGGAGAAGACGATCTTCTCGGTCTCGTCGAGCCACTGGGCGAAGGCCCGGTCGCGGGGGTCGGCGTCCGCGTCCTTGGCCACGGCCGGCCAGAAGGAGCCGAAGCCCTCGTAGTTCCTGCGGCCGAGCAGGACGGTGGTGGCGGCGCCGGTCACCCGGATCATGTGGTCGCGGGCTCCGTCGCTGAGGGCGTGCGGGACGATCCAGCTCATGTCGTACTCGCCGCCCGGGCCGCTGACCCGGCCGTCGAGGGACAGCGAGATGTTGCCGACGACCCTGCGGCCCTGGATGGTGTCGTGCTGCGTCATGTCGGGTTCTCCTGGTGGGGTGCTTGTTCCGATGGGCACGATCCTGCCGTCCTGGCGGGCCGGGAACATCGGCCACCTGGCAGAGATGCCGCCGAACCCCTGGCGTATTTGCTGGCATACTTCGGGCGATGTCTGATGTCCGTCATGTTCCGGCAGAGTTGTCGTCGTTCGTGGGCCGGGCCGAGGAGCTGGCGGCGGCCGGCGAGGCGGTGGCGGCCGGGCGGCTCCTGACCCTGACCGGGCCCGGCGGGTGCGGCAAGACCCGGCTGGCGATGCGCCTGTGCCGGGCGGCGTCCGGGGCGTGGCCGGACGGCGTGTTCTGGGTCGGCCTGGAGCAGGAGACGGACGGCGGCCAGGTCGGCCGCCGGATGGCCGCCGCGCTGGACGTCCCGCTGCCCGCCGACCGGGACCCGGTGCCGGTGCTGGCCGCCGCGCTGCGCGAGCGCGAACTCCTCGTCGTGGTCGACAACTGCGAGCACGTGCTGGACGGCGCCGCCGGGGTCGTGGCGGCCGTCCTGGCCGAGTGCCCGCGGGTGGCGGTGGTCGCCACCAGCCGGTCCAGGCTCGGCGTGCCCGGCGAGCGGGTGTGGCCGGTGCCGCCGATGAGGCTGGCCGACGCGCTGGAGCTGTTCCTCGAACGCGCCCGCTCCGGCGCCCCGGACGCGACCGGCCCCGCCGCCGCCAGGGCGGCCGAATCGCAGGCCAGACGGATCTGCGACCGGCTCGACCGGCTGCCCCTCGCGCTGGAGCTGGCGGCCGGCTGGGCGGGCGCGCTGTCGCTGGCCCAGATCGCCGACTCCCTGAGCGCCCCCTACGCCCTCCTGGACGGCGGCGCGCGGACCACCCCCTTCCGCCAGCGCACCCTGCAGGCGTCGATGAGCTGGAGCCACGACCTGCTGGACGACGACGAGCGGGTGCTGTTCCGGCGCGCCGGGGTGTTCGAGCCGGGCTTCACCGCCGACGCCGTCACCCGCCTGGCCGAGCTCGGCGGGCCGGACGCCGGGCGCCTGCTCAGGGCGCTGCGGGGGCTGATCGACAAGTCGCTGGTCGTGGCCGACACGACCGGCCCGGTGGCCCGGTACCGGATGCTCGGGGTGGTGCGGGCGTACGCGCTGGACCGCCTGGCGGCGGCGGCGGAGGAGACCGCCGCGCGCGACCTGCACCTGGAGGTGCACGCGGCGTTGCCCGCGGAGCTGGCGCCGCTGCTGGAGACCGACAAGGACGCCTGGCGGGCGCGGCTGGGCGCCGCCTATCCCAACGTGCGGGCGGCGATCGAGTGGGGGCTGTCACGGCCGGACCCGGCGCGGGGGCGGCGGCTGGCCGCGGACTGCGCGTGGCTGTGGCACCTGGAGGGGCGCGGCGCCGAGGGGGCCGCGCTGCTGCGCCGGGCCGCGGCGCTCGGCGCGGACGAGCGCGGCCCGCTCCAGGCCCGCGTCCTGGCGGCGCTGGCGCTCGTGCTCAACACCGCCGAGCCGGGGATCGAGGCGTTCGAGGTGGCGCGGGCGGCGCGGGACCTGGCCGAGGCGGCCGGCGTCCCGGAGGCCGCCCGGCCGGCCGGGCCGCTGATCGCGCTCGGCCTGCTGGCGACGGGCCTGCCCGAGGCGCTGGCCGAGGCCCGCACGGTGCGGGACGAGGCCGTCCGGGCCGGGGACGGGTTCGTCGCCGACAGCGCCGAGGCGATCGCCGGCCTGGTGCACGTGCTCGGCGACGACTACCGGCGGGCGATCGAGTGCTTCGAGCGGGCCGCGGAGCGGCTGGTGGCGCGCGGCGACCGCGGCGTGGCCTCCTTCGCGCTGGGCTGGTGGGCGCTGGCCGCCGCCCGGTCGGGCGCGCCGGAGCGGGCCGCCGAGCTGGCCGGACGGGCCGTCGCGACCGCGGAACCGCTGCGTGACCTGCACTGGACCGGCTCGGCCCGGGTCGTCCTGGCCGAGATCCGCATCCTGCAGGGCCGCCTGGAGGAGGCCGCCGCCGCCCTGGAGCCCGTGGACCGGCTGATCGACGGGCTCGGACGGCTGCCGTTCATCACCGGCTGGGAGCGCTGCAAGGCGATGCTCGCCCTCGGGCACGACCGGCCGGACGAGGCGGTGGAATGGTGCTGGCGGGAGGGCCGCTGGCAGCAGGAGCCGGACGCGGCGTGGCTGGCCCCCGACACCCAGCTCGTCCTGGCGGCGGCGCTGCGCCGGTCGGGCGCGCACGCGGCGGCGGCGCGGCTGCTGGAGGCCCTGTCGCGCTCGCCGGTCACCGGGCGCATGCCGCGGGTGCGCGCCGGAGTGCTGGACGAGCTGGCGCTGCTGTCCCACGACAGCGACCCCGAACGCGCGCTGCGGCTGCACCACGAGGCCCTGCGCATCCACGTCGACCACGGCCTCGTGCTCGGCCAGGTGGCCGGCCTGGAGTCGCTGGCGCTGCTCGACCTGCGCCGCGGGGCCGTCAAGGCGGCCGGGGTGCTGGCCGGAGCCGCCGAGCGGGCACGCGCGGACCTCGGGGCCGCGCCCCGCCCCCTCCCGCCCGTAGACGGCGAGCAGGGCCGCGAACTGCGCGCGGCCGTCGAGCGGGGACGCGCGATGGACCTGGACACGGCGCTCGCCCACGCCACCCGCGCGCGGGGGCCGCGCCGCCGGCCCGAGTCCGGGTGGGAGAGCCTGACCCCGGCCGAGCGGTCGGTGGCCGGGCTGGCCGCCGAAGGGCTGTCCAACCCGGAGATCGCCGCCCGCCTGTTCGTCAGCCGGGGCACGGTCAAGACCCACCTGGCGCACGTCTACGCCAAGCTCCAGGTCGCCAACCGCACCGAGCTGGCCCGCGCGGCCGCCGCCCGGCCCGCCACCGACGAGGAGGGCGTCAGGCGTCCGGGTTGAGTTCGCGGCGGATGGCCTGGCTCGCCGCGCGGTGCTCGGCCGCGGCGGCCGGGTCGCTCTCGTCGAGCACGGCCGCGATGCCCTCGTGGGCCAGGGCCTCCTTGTGCCGCGCGCCCACCTTGGGCGCCAGGTCGAGGGCCTGGCGGTGCAGGCGCAGCGCCTCCTCCGGCAGGCCGGCCAGGCGGCAGGTCTCGGCGTAGCCGTAGAGGAAGTGCACCTTCCAGTGCTCCTCGAACAGCTCGTCCAGGAGGGCGAACGCCTGCCGGTGGCTCTCCAGCGCCTCCTCGTGGCGGCCCATCTGGCGCAGGGCGACGCCCAGGCAGTTGAGGCACCACGCCTCGTTGTGCTTGTGGCCGTCCTCGCGGGCCAGCTCCAGGGCCTGGCTCAGGTGCTGCGCTGCCTCGCCGGGCTCCTCGTGGACGATCGCCATGCCGAGGGTGATCCGGGCGGTCAGCGTGGCCGGCCAGCCGGGCTCGCCGTGCGTCTGCTCCAGCACGTCGCGGGCCAGCCGGGCGGCCTCCTCCCGGCGTCCCAGTTGCAGCATCGCCCACGCCTCGTCGGCGGCGGCGTGGGCCGCGCCCGTCGGGCAGCCGGCGTCGGCGTACAGCCGGGCCGCCTGCCTGAACAGGTCGAGCGGCTCCTCGACGTGGCCCTCGTCCCAGCTCAGGTAGCCGCGGCGCATCATCAGGTCCGCCGCGGAGCGGGCGTCGCCGGCCTGGGACACCAGGGGGGCCGCCGCCTCGTACGCGGCCCCGGCCTCGGCCATGCGGCCCGCGTTGTAGCGGGCGAAGCCCAGGTCGCTGTGCGCCTCGGCGAGCTGCCAGGGGTCGCCCAGGCGTTCGGCCGCCGCCAGCGACCGTTCGAAGAGCACGTTGAGGTGGGTGGTGCCGCAGCGCCGGGCGAAGAACGCGCGCATGAAGCGGGGCAGCTCGCACGCGTGGGCGTCGGCGCCGGTGGCGACCGCCACCTCGAAGGCGCCCATGAGGTTGGTGTACTCCGCGCCGAACCAGCCCAGCGCCGCGTGCTTGCTGCGAAAGGCCGGCAGAGCCGCCGGCGGGGTGCCCGCCGACGCGGCGCGGCTGCCCGACTCGTACGGCATCGCGGCGTCGGCGGCGGCGGCCGCGTGCACGTAGTAGTCGAGCACCCGGCCCAGCGCCTGCTCCCGCTCGGCCGGCGTGTCCTGCTCCTCGGCGGCCCGGCGCGCGTGCTGGTGGACGAGGTCGTGCAGCGTGTACCGGCCGGGCGAGGGCTGCTGGACGAGGTGGGCGTCGAGCAGGTCCTCCAGCATCGTCCGCGCCTCGCGCAGCGGCACCCCGGCCAGGGCGGCGGCCACGTAGTCGTCGAAGGAGGACCCGGACAGCAGGCCCAGCAGCCGGAACAGGCGGCGCTGGGCCCGGTCGAGCTGCCGTACGGACATGGCGAAGGCGGTGTCGAACTCGCTCGGCCCCTCGGCCATGCGCTCGACCAGGATGCCGACGGTCCAGCCGGGACGGTGGCGCAGCCGGGCCCCGGCCAGCCGCAGGGCCAGCGGCAGGTGGCCGCACAGCCGCAGCACCTCGGCCGCCGCCTGCGGGTCCTGGGCCAGCCGCCCGTCGGGCCCGCTGGGGTCGCCGCTGGCGCGGGCCAGCAGCTCGGCGCTCTCCTGCGGGGTGAGCACGTCCAGCGAGACGGGCGGCACCTCCTCCAGGCCCAGCAGCCGGTTGCGGCTGGTGATCAGCGCGACGGACTCGCCCGCGCCGGGCAGCAGCATGCGGACCTGGTCGGCGCTCGCCGCGTTGTCGAGGACCACGACGGCCCGCCGTCCGGCCAGCTCGGCCCGCCAGCAGGCGGCCAGCGGCTCGATGCCGCCCTCCTGCGGGATCTTCTCCGAGGGCACGTCGAGCGCGGCGAGCAGCGAGCGCAGCGCGGGGTCGGGGTCGAGCGGTTCCCGGCCGTCGGTGAACCCGTGCAGGTCCAGGTAGAGCTGGGCGTCGGGGTAGTCGGCGGCGAGCCGGTGCGCGGCGTGCACGGCCAGGCACGTCTTGCCGACGCCCGCCATGCCGTCCACGGCGACCACCCGGCTCTGCGCGACCGCGGCCAGCACGGCGTCGAGATGGGCCGCGCGCCCGGTGAAGTCCGGCACGTCGCGCGGCAGGTCGTTGCGCGGCGGACGGGGAGCGCCGGCGGGCGCGGAGGGCGGCTGGACCTGGCGGCTCGCCTTGGGCGGCGCGGGAAGGGGGTTGGCCGCCCGGTCCCAGAGCGGGCGCAGGGGGCGCGGGTCGCGCTTGACCAGGCGGCACAGCTCGATCACCGCGGCCCACGGCGGCACCGACTGGCCGCTGAGGTAGCGCGACAACGACGACGAGCTGAGGCCCGTCTCGCGGGCGAGCGCCCGTACGCCGTGCCCGGAGAGCTCCTGGAGCAGGCGCAGCCGGGTGGCCAGCTCGTCCTGGGGGTCCGCCGTCTGCTGTCGAGTCACGCGTTCCTGCCTCTCTGTCCCGTCGCGGAAGAAACTTACCGGGACGAATCGCCGCAGGCCAACGGCGTTCCGGCTGTCCCACGGTGTCCCACGGGCATCGTGGCGGCGGGCCCGACGCGCTGAGATGGAGTCACGCCCCGGGGGACGGGGCGCCGACCAGGGAAAAGGGAGAACCACCATGCAGTCCCGAATGAAGAACCCGGCCTCCGTTCTGCCCGGCGCGATGCAGTCGATCCAGGAGCTGTTCAAGGCGGTGCACGCCGGCGGGGTGGACGCCGCGACGCTGGAGCTGGTGCACCTGCGGATCAGCCAGATCAACGGGTGCAGCGCCTGCGTGGACGCGGGCGTCAAGGGCGGCCGCAAGGCCGGGGTGAGCGAGGACCGGCTGGCCACGGTGGCCGCCTGGCGGGAGGCCCCGTACTTCACCGAGGAGGAGCGGGCGGCGCTGGAGCTGGCCGAGGCCGCCACGCGGCTGGCCGACCGGCCCGACGCGGTCAACGACGAGGTCTGGGACCG
Organism: Nonomuraea sp. NPDC049684; assembly: GCF_044465345.1. Lineage (NCBI taxonomy): Bacteria > Bacillati > Actinomycetota > Actinomycetes > Streptosporangiales > Streptosporangiaceae > Nonomuraea > Nonomuraea sp. NPDC049684. The sequence continues at coordinate 28,904 of NZ_JBITLO010000031.1, forward strand.
GGCCGCCACCTACTTCGACGAGAAGCAGCTCGCCGCGATCGTGCTGATGATCGGCGTGACGAACCTGTTCAACCGGCTCAACGCCAGCACCCGGCAGATCGCCGGCGCGTGGGGCTGAGCGACACCATCCATAAAACGGTCAGCACTAGCATTCACCCCACAGAGAAGGAGATTTCACCATGAGCACCGCGAAGAACACCGCCGCGTCCGACAAGGGTTTCGAGGGCTTCACCGAGGATGAGCGCGCGGCGATGAAGGCGCACGCCACCGAGCTGAAGAAGGCCGCCCGGCGCGGCGGGAAGGCGTCGGCCGCCGACGGCGAGCGCGACGTGCTGGAGAAGATCGCCGAGATGGCCGAGGACGACCGGGTGCTGGCCGAGGCGGTGCACGCCATCATCAGGGCCGCCGCGCCGGACCTGACGCCGAAGACCTGGTACGGCATGCCGGCCTATGCCAGGAACGGCAGCGTCGTGTGCTTCTTCAAGCCCGCGGCGAAGTTCAAGTCCCGCTTCGCCACCCTCGACTTCAACGACGGGTCGCCCCTCGAGGACGGCGCCATGTGGCCGAGCGCCTTCGCGCTGAAGGAGCTGACCCCCGACACCGAGGCGCGCATCGCCGCCCTCGTGCGGCAGGCCGCGGGCTGAGCCCCCGGCGGGCCCCTGCGGTCCTGCTCCACCGCGGCGCGCCGGACCCTTCTCCGGCCCGGCGCGCCGCAGTGGAGCACGGGACCGTTCAGACCTCGTCCACGCTGCTCGGCTCGCGCCGGGACAGATCGATGCCGAGTTCCTCCGCCGCGCGGAAGACGTCCTCGTCGGTGTCGCGCATCTCGATGGACATGCCGTCGCTGGAGAGCACCTCGACGTTGAGGCACAG
>NZ_JBITLO010000032.1:0-17599 GCF_044465345.1 Nonomuraea sp. NPDC049684
CCGAACCCGGAAGTTAAGCTTCTCTGCGCCGATGGTACTGCACTCGGGAGGGTGTGGGAGAGTAGGTCACCGCCGGACAATCTTTCGAAGAGGCCTCACACGTATTGTGTGGGGCCTCTTCGCGTTTGTGTGGGCTTCGACTTCGGTCGGGGCCTTTTCTGTGTTTGGGAGGGCTCCGGCTGCGGTCGGGGCCCTTCTTGCATTTCCGGGGTAATTCAGGATGGCCGGGGCTTGGATGCGATCCGGGGGTGGGTTCGGCGCGCTTCCTGGGCCCGGTCCGCATCTGAGTCGGTCGTCGGTTCTTGCGTGCGATGCGATGAGGAGGGGGTTGCGGTCTGTTCTTGGGGGCCGGCCGTCAACATCCCTCGTTATGGGTGAACTCCGCTGAGGCTGACCGGTGGGGGTCAGCGGTGTTTGGGGGGTGAGAAGGTTTCGATGGCTTCGTTCAGGACGTTGGTGAGGGTTTGGCTGCCGGTGTGGCCGGAGTCCGCCACCACGTGCAGGTCGGCGTCGGGCCAGAGCTTGGTCAGTTCCCAGGCTGTCTGGAGAGGGCTGCCCATGTCCAGGCGGCCGTGGATCAGGACGCCGGGGATGCCGGCCAGCCGGTGCGCGTTGCGTAGGAGTACGTCCTCGTCCAGCCAAGCGGCGTTGGCGAAGTAGTGGGCGCAGATGCGGGTCATGGCCATGATGGCGTCGTCCGGACGGTTGCTGTAGGCGTCGGGGGTGCCGTTGGTCTCCTGGGAGATCACCGCGTCCTCCCAGGTGATCCAGTCGTGGGCGGCTTTCGCTCGTACCTGCGGGTCGGGGTCGGCCAGCAGGCGGGAGTACGCCGCCAGTAGCTTGAACACGTCGCCGTCGTTGTCGGCGTCGGGGACGCCCTGGACGAACCGTTCATGTGCTTCCGGGAAGAACCTGCCGACGCCCCGGTAGAGCCAGTCGATCTCGGAGCGGCGGGTCATGGTGACCGCGGGGATGACGATTTCAGATACCCGCTCCGGGTGGGCCTCGGCGTAGGCCAGGATCAGGGTCGAACCCCACGAACCGCCGTACAGCAGCCATCGGTCGATGCCGAGGTGTTCGCGCAGCAGTTCCATGTCGGCGATCAGGTTGGGGGTGGTGTTGGCGGTCAGGTCGGTGGCCGGGTCGGCGGCGTGCGGGCGGCTGCGGCCGCAGTTGCGCTGGTCGAACAGGACGATGCGGAAACGGTCCGGGTCGAACCTGCGGCGGGAGCCGGTCGAACAGCCAGAGCCGGGCCCGCCGTGCACGACGACCGCGGGCTTGCCGTCGGGGTTGCCGCAGACCTCCCAGTAGATGAGGTTGCCGTCGCCGACGTCGAGCATGCCGTGCTCGTACGGTTCGATCGAGGGGTACAAGGGGGCTCCTGCTGTTGGAGGGGTGGGGTGCGCTGGGGCACTGTGCGGTTCCATACAGGCCAAGTAGTTATTCCAGCGCTGTTATATTAGCACTGTGACATCTTTGGATCCCACCGCGACGCCCGACCCCTGGCACTCGCTGCACGAGCTTCTGGCGGCCATGGACGCTGAGATCGAACAGGTCTACCTGGAGCGTGGCCTCGACGGGGTGCGCACCCGGTTCGCCTATCCGCTCATCCGGCTCGCCCACACAGGGCCGTTGACCATTCGCGAGCTAGCGAAGTCCCTGAACCGTTCGCACTCTGCGATCAGCCAGACCGTCGCCGCCATGCGCAAGGAAGGGCTCGTCACCTCCGAGCCGGGGCCCGATGCCCGTACCCGCCGCATCGACCTGACCGAGCGCGGTCGGTCGCTGGTGCCGTTCCTGGAGGCGGAGTGGCGTGCCACCCACCAGACGGTCGCCGAGCTGGACGGCGAGCTCCCGTACGCGATGACGGCGGTGGTGGAGGAGGTGCGGCGGGCGTTGGGGCGCCGGTCGATGCGGCAGCGGATCCTTCATCACCTCGTCGAGCCGCCGCCGATGGAGTCGGAAGGTTGAGATTCAGCAGAAGGACGGCCGCGCGGCGGGCTTGCTGGGCGAGCTGGGTGTCTCGGTCACCGTCGGGCAGGGCGCGGGCTGGTCCGGAGTGGATGTGTGGCGAGGTAGCCGGCGGGTGGTGTGGTGCCGGGGTTTTGGGGCTGAGGGGCGGGTCGGGGCTCGGGGTGGTGATCGGTGATGTCGGGCGCCGGGTGGCGGTCGGGCAAGGTCAGAGGTTGTTCATGGTCCTGACAATCTCGATAGGATACCGAGCGTAATCGGGTAACTCTATTAGAGTGACCGCTTCTCCCCGTTCCAAGCAGTCAGCGCGTCGGAGCCGTCGGCTGCTGGCGTGGACGTTCGCGTCGATCTCCGTCGGGTTGGTGGCCGCGGGGGTCGTGGGGTTCTTCGCCGAGCCGTTACAGCTGGAGATGCTGGACAAGCGGGCCAGCGTCGTCAGCATGTTCGTGGGTGTCGCGGGGTTGTTCATCGCCGGGGTCGGGTTGTGGGCGCAGCTCCGGGCGGCCATGACGCCCACCGGTGGTGGCGAAGGCAGTTCGGGGGGCGCGGGGGCCGGACGGGCTGGTCAGGGTGCTGGTGGTACAGGGGCCGGTGCGGATGGGGCCGATGGCGGGCGCGATGGTGGGCCGCGGGGCGCCGGTGATGGCGGCGGTCCGGGTGCGGCTGACGGTGGGGCGGTCGGTGGGGCTGCTGGTGGTGTGATCGGGAGAGGCGAGGGGCAGCGGTCGATCGTGGTCGGGCGGCAGGAGTCCGGGCTGGCCATGACCGGCGACAGGTCCACGGCGGTCACCGGGGGGCATGTCGAGGTCATCGGGGACGTGCATCTGCCGGCGCGGCCCCAGGTGGCGACGCGGCCGGTGCAGCTTGCGCCGCGGCCGCCGCGGCTCGTCGGGCGGGACGAGGCCGTGGCGGAGCTGCGGGAGCGGCTGCTGGCGAGCGAGGTGCGGCCGGCGGTGGTGGCCGTGCACGGGCTGGGCGGCGTGGGCAAGACGAGCCTCGCGCTGGAGTACGCCTATCGCCACCAGCACGACTACGAGCTCGTCTGGCAGTTGCCGGCGGCCGATCCTGCGGTGTTGTCGGCGGCGTTCGCCCGGTTGGCGGCGCTCATGGGTCTACGGGAGCTGGGCGCGAACGCGGCGGACCCGGTCGACCAGGTGCACGCCGCGCTGGCGGCGCGTACCGAACCCTGGTTGTTGATCTTCGACAACGTGCCGGAGGCCGAGGCGGTGCGGGCCGTGCTGCCGCCGGCGGGGCCGGGGCACGTGCTGATCACGAGCAGGTCCGGGAGCTGGCCGCGGGATCGCGGGCTGGAGCTGCCGGTGCTCGACCTGGAGTCGGCGGCGCTGCTGCTGCTGGCGAGCACGGGGCAGGACGACGCCGTGGCGGCGGCGGCCGTGGTGGCGGAGCTCGGCGCGCTGCCGCTGGCGCTGGAGCAGGCCGCGGCCTACATGTCGGAGACGGGGCTGGAGCTGTCGGAGTACCTGGATCTGCTGCATCACCAGCGTGCCGAGTTGCTGGCGCAGGGGCAGGCGTGGGGGTATCGCGAGCGGGTGGCCTCCACGTGGCAGTTCGCGTTCCGTCGGCTGGCAAGGACGAGTCCGCAGGCCATCGCGCTGCTGCGGCTGCTGTCCTGCTACGCGCACGAGGCGATCCCGTACCATCTGCTGCTCTCGCCGCTGGCGCGGTGGGCGCCGCGGGAGCTGTTCCGGGCGGACGTGCAGCGGCGGCGGGCCTACGGGCGCATCCCAGGGCCGCGCACGCGGGTGCTGCGTGACGTGCATCCCAGCGTGCTGCTGATGATGCGGGCGCTGCCGCGGGACACATTGAGGATCAACGCGGCGCTGAGCGCGTTGCGCGGGCACAGCCTGATCGGGCCGCCCGTGGACGGGACGGTCACGGTGCACCGGCTGGTGCAGGCCGTCACGCTCGACCAGCTTCCGCTGCGCGCGCAGCGCCGGTGGCGGAAGGTGGCGGCGGTGCTGGTGGAGGCCGTGCTGCCCGACAATCCGGGGCAGAAGGCGCGGTGGGCGCGGTACGCCAGGCTGCTGCCGCACATCCGGACGGTGCTCGGGCCGACCTCGCCCGGCATGGACAAGACGGCCCAGTATCTGGGGGCCAGCGGCGACTACCGTACGGCGAGGTCGTTGTTCCAGGAGATCGCCGACGCGCTCGCGGCGGCGCTCGGCCCGGAGGCGGTCGCCACGCTGACCGCCCGGCACGAGCTGGCGCTCTGGACGGGCGAGGCGGGCGACCCGGCGGCGGCGCGTGACCAGTACCTGGAGCTGCTGCCCGTCTACGAACGGGTGCTCGGCCCCGAACACCCGCACACCCTGACGACCCGGCACAACCTGGCCCAGTGGACGGGACGGGCCGGCGATCCGGTGGCCGCCCGGGACCAGTACGCGGCGCTGCTGCCCGTCCGGCAGTGGGTGTCGGGGCCCGAGCACCCGGACACCCTGACCACGCAGGCCAACCTGGCCCAGTGGACCGGGCAGGCCGGGGACGCGGCCGCGGCCCGCGACCAGTACGCGGCGCTGCTGCCGGTACGGGAGCGGGTGCAGGGGCCCGAGCATCCCTCGACGCTGATCAACCGGCACGAGCTGGCCCGGTGGACCGGCGAGCTGGGGGACGCGCTGGCCGCCCGCGACCAGTACGCGGCGTTGCTCCTGGTACGGGAGCGGGTGTCGGGGCCGCATCATCCGGACACGTTGACCGTCCGGCACGAGCTGGCGCGGTGGACGGGGGAGCTGGGGGAGGCGGCTGCCGCGCGGGATCAGTTCGCGGCGTTGGTGCCGGTACGGGAGCGGGTGCAGGGACCGGAGCATCCGGACACGCTCACCGCCAAGGCCAGCCTGGCTCAGTGGACGGGGAAGGCGGGGGACGCGGCGGCCGCCCGTGACCTGTACGCGGCGCTGCTTCCGGTCCGGGAGCGCATTCTCGGGCCGGACCATCCGGACACGTTGACGATCCGGCACGAGCTGGCGCGGTGGACGGGGGAGCTGGGGGAGGCGGCCGCGGCGCGGGATCAGTATGCGGCGTTGGTGCCGGTACGGGCGCGGGTGCAGGGGGCCGAGCATCCGGACACCCTGACCGCCAGGGCCAACCTGGCGTACTGGACGGGGATGGCGGGGGACGCGGCGGGGGCTCGCGATCTCTGCGCGGCGCTGCTGCCGGTCCGGACTCGTGTGCTGGGGGCCGGGCATCCGGCCACGGTGACGACCAGGGAACAACTCGCCCACTGGACGGCCCACGCCCGCCCGTGAAGTCCGGGCCAGGAGACGTGGCCCGCGCCCGCCTACGGGGGGGTGGGATGGGATGCCCGGCGGAGAGAACAGCTGGGGCAGTGGGGGCAAGGCGGAGGGAGAGCCTAGGCGGTTGGGGGGTGCCTGGCGGGACCGGGCCGCTGGCGTGGGGCGGTGCCCGGCGGGACCGGGCCGCTGCCGTGGGGCGGTGCTTGAGAGGGGAGCCGGGGCGGAGGGGGCGAGCCTGCCCCTCGCGCCCCGGCGGCTACTGGGGAAGGACGAGGAGGGCGTCGCCGACGCCGCGCTCCACGCCGTCCGAGGGCCGGTTGACCAGCTTGTTCGACACCACCATCGCGGTCGAGCCGCCGCCGTCCAGGTTGATGGCCTGGACCGCGCCGAGCCAGCGCATGAACTGGGCGGCCTCGTGGAAGTTGGCGCCGATGGTCACGCCGGGCTGGCGGCCGTCGATGGTGGCCAGGATGAGGCTGCCGTTCCTGGTGACGCCGAGGAGGGTGCGCGGGTGGCGGCGCAGGATCATGTTCACGGAGTCGTGGCCGTCGCGCTTGGCGGTGATCTTCACGTGGCCGTTGCGCACCAGGCCGACGCCGCCGGCGATCACGTTCAGGTCGGGGGTCAGCTTGAGGGTCTTGCCGGTGCGCAGGTCGGTGACCTTCGTGTCGATCCTGACCGTCCAGCCTTCCCAGGCGTGCTCGTCGAGCCATTCGGCGGCGGCGCCCTGGCCGTGCAGCACCTGGGTGCCCTTGGCCACGGCGGCGCCGCTCGCGCGTACGGTGACCGCCTTGCCATTGGCGTCGAGGACGATGTCGGTGCCGCCGGTCGGGGTCTTGGCGCCGTACTCCTCGGTGTAGAGCACGGCCTCGTCCGTGGCGGCGGCGCGGTTGACGCCGTTGACGACGAGCTTGTCGCCGTCCTGGGAGACGGCGGTGACGGCGGTCTTCAGCTCGGTGATGCGCACGCTGCGGCCCTGGAGCACCACGGCGGAGCGGCCCGGCACGGCCTCGCTGAGCAGGCGGCCGGCCACCACGGAGGCGCCGACGGGTTCGCCGCGCAGGTTCTTGGCGGTGTGGATGTTGAAGAAGCCGCCGTTGACGCCGACCACCGCGTTGCGCGCCTTGGCCATCGAGGAGACCGTCTCGCGCGCGGCGACGCTGGCGCCGAGGGAGGCGGCGTACGAGCCGCGGAACGTCCGGGAGTCGATCATGACGACCTTGGCGTCCCACGGGCCGGTGGTCTTCAGGCCGTCGTCGCCGAGGTAGTCGACCTTGACCTTCAGCCCGGCCTCCTTGAGCGCCTTGGCGGTCTCGTCGGCCTTGGCCTTGTCCTTGAACGACCACAGGCCCACGCGGACCATGTAGACGGTCTGGGAGGGCGCGTCGGCCACGCTCGGCCGGACCACCTTCTGCAGGCTCGGCGCCTCCCCGGCCGCCTCGACCTCGGCGACCTTGGCCTGGGCGGTCTCCAGCGCGCCGTAGTCGCGGCCGCTCGGCATGAGCACGGTCACCGTGTAGCCGTCGGTGGAGCTGCCCGCCTTCACGTCGTACAGGTCGATGCCCTGCGTCACGGCGGTCAGCGTCTTGGTGGCGGCAGGCCGGGCGCCCAGCGGGAAGCCGGCCGACGGGAACTTCACCGAGAGCTGCGCCGCCGAGGCGGGCAGCGTGGTGACGGTGATCGTGGCGGCTATGGCCAGGCCGCCGGCGAGGGTGCGTCGAGACATGAACTCTCCAGAGGGCGGAAAAGGGACCGAACCATCCTGACGAGATCAAGGTCCCGGAGTCAGCCGAACGCGCCAAACTGCTCAAGAGGTTACGAGATTGACACCCAGCCCAGATAACATTGAGCTATGACCCGTATCAGCATGTGGTGGCGGCCGGCAGACGGCCGCTGATTTCCCATGCTGGGCCGTCCTGGTGGCGGTCCTTTCCGAGCGTGCGGGCTCCCCTCAGGCGGCACACCTGAAGGAGAGACCCATCGTGAACGACGACGTCGTCCTGACCGGCGACCGTCCGACCGGACGCCTGCATCTGGGCCACTATTTCGGCACCCTCGCCAACCGCGTGGAGCTGCAGGACCGTTACCGGACGTACGTGCTGATCGCCGACTACCAGGTGATCACCGACCGCGACCTGCCCGGCGAGATCCAGCGCAACATCACCGAGGTGCTCCTCGACTACCTGGCCGTCGGCCTCGACCCGGGCAAGGTCACGATCTTCCAGCACAGCGCGATCCCGGAGCTGAACCAGCTCCTGCTGCCGTTCCTGAGCCTGGTGTCGGTGGCGGAGCTGAGCCGCAACCCGACGGTGAAGGACGAGATCGCGCACAGCGCCCGGCGCGCGGTCAGCGGCCTGCTGTTCACCTATCCGGTGCACCAGGCCGCCGACATCCTGTTCTGCAAGGGCACGCTGGTGCCCGTGGGCCGCGACCAGCTCCCGCACGTGGAGGTGGCGCGGCTGGTCGCGCGGCGCTTCAACGAGCGGTACGGCGAGGTCTTCCCGCTGCCCGAGGCCATGTTGGGCGAGCGTCCGCTGCTCATGGGCCTGGACGGCGGCAAGATGAGCAAGAGCCGCGGCAACGCCATCGCCCTGGCGGCCACCGAGGACGAGACCGCCGCCCTCATCCGCAAGGCCCGCACCGACTCCGACCGCCTGATCACCTTCGACGAGGTGCACCGGCCCGGCGTCGCGAACCTGCTCACGCTGGCCGGGCTCTGCCTCGGCCGCCCGCCCCGGGAGATCGCCGACGAGATCGGCGACGGCGGGGCCGCCGCGCTCAAGGCGCTGACCACCGAGGCGGTCAACGAGTTCCTGCGCCCGATCAGGCGGCGGCGGCGCGAGCACACCGAGGCCGACGTCCGTCAGGTGCTGGCGGAGGGCAACGAGCGGGCCCGGGAGCGGGCGGTCCGCACGCTGGCGGAGGTGCGAGCGGCGATGGGGTTCTAGCCGGGTTGCCCGGACTGCCGGGACTGGTACACCTTGCGCAGCGTCTCGTGCACGATCCACGTCGTCCGCGCGCCCTCGGCCAGCAGGCACACGTCGCCGGGGCCGACCTCGATGGTGGTGCCGCCCTCGACGGCGATCGTGGCGCGGCCGGACAGCACCACGAAGATCTCGTCGGTCTCGACGTCGGTGACGACGCCCGGGGTGATCTCCCAGATGCCCCTGCCGTCGCCGAGCTCCAGCGACGACGTGGCCGGGTCGCCGGCGACGATCTGCTCGGGGTCGAGCTCGTCGGGGGTCAGCCGCACGTCGTGCACGGGCACGGCGAACGCGCCGGCGGTCGCGATCATGCGGCCGAGGTCTTCGAGGTCGGGCATCAGGACGTCAGACATGTTGCTCATTTCACCAGGTCGGCGAGGCGGGCGCCGTCGAGTGCGTAGGCGGTGAAGCCGTTCGCGCCGGTCATCGTATCGGCGGCGACCAGCGCGTTGACGATGGCCTCCTCCGTGGCCTCGATCACGGCGTGGAAAAGCGGGTCGAGACGGGCGTCGGCCAGCACCCGCACCTCGAACACGCCGGAGCCCTCGTCGTCGAGGGCGTTGGAGGGCAGGCCGCGGTTGCCGGTGGCGAAGCAGACGAAGCCGTCGCCGCTGCCGTTCTCGCCGGCGCCGCCCGTCCTGGCCACGCCGAGGCCGGCGCGCCGGGCGAGCTTGCGGCACTGGTGGGGGAGGAGCGGCGCGTCCGTGGCGACCACGACGATGATCGATCCCGCGCCCTCGGGGCCGCCGGGGCGGGGGACGTCGTCCATGACGATCGGGCGGCCGTTGACGGTGAGCCGGTCGCGGCTGCCGTGGTTGGCCTGCACGAGCACGCCGACCGTGTAGTCGCCGGTCACGCGGGACGCGGTGCCGATGCCGCCCTTGAAGCCGTGGCACATCATGCCGGTGCCGCCGCCGACCGAACCCTCGGGCACCGGGCCCGCCGAGGCGCCGTGGTAGGCCCGTTCGACGTGCTCCTGGCGGACGTGCCGGGCGTCGATGTCGTTGAGCCGGCCGTCCCACGTCTCGGCGACCACCGGCAGCGACCACGCGCTCCCGCCCCGGCCACCGATCTCCAGGGACACCAGCGCGTCGCGCACCACGCCGACGGAGAAGGTGTTGGTCAGCCCGATGGGCGAGTGCAGCAGGCCGAAGTCGTCCAGGTAGGGCAGGCCGGTCATCTCGCCGTTGCCGTTGAGCCAGTGGTAGCCGGCGTAGACGGGGGAGTCGTAGGCCGGGCCGGGGCCGGGGCGGACGACGGTGACCCCCGTACGGGCGGTGCCCTCGGTCAGCGTGGTGTGGCCGACGAGCACGCCGGGCACGTCGGTGATCGCGTTCAGCGGACCGGGGACGCCGGTGCCGACGACGATGCCGTGATCACGAGCTCTCAACGGTTCTCCCTGCGGAACGACTCCAGCGCCAGCAGCGCGACGTGCAGTGACAGGCATGACTCGACGTCGTCGAGGTCGGTGTCGAGGATGCGTTCGAGGCGGCGCAGACGGTCGTAGAAGGCGGGCCTGGACAGGTGGGCCTTCTGGGCGGCCACGGCCTTGTTGCGGCCCGCGTCGAGGTAGGTGCGCAGGATCCGGGTGAGGTCGCCGCCGCGCTGGGCGTCGTGCGCCAGCAGCGGGCCCAGCTCGCGCTCGGCGAACGTCTGCAGCCGCGCGTCGTCGCGCAGCAGGTGCAGCAGGCCGCGCAGGCGCAGGTCGGGCAGGCGGTAGAAGGCGCGGCCGTCCGGCTGGCGCACGGCCACGTCGGCGACCTGCTCGGCTTCGAGGAAGCTGCGCCGTACGTCCCGGATGGACTCCACCACCGACCCCGCGGCCAGCACGAACGCCGAGCCGGGCCGCCACAGCATGCGCAGCCGCTCGGCGAGCGCGGTCAGCGCGGGCTCGGCGCCGGTACGCGGCGGCAGCGGCAGCAGGACGCCGACCCGCTCCTGGTCGAGCGCGCCCACCAGGGCGGGCAGGCGGGCGTCGCGGCAGGCGGCGGCGGTGGCCTCGGCCAGCTCGCCGAGCTGCGCCTGGCCGTCGAGCGCCTGGTCGACCGGCTCGGTCGGCCTGATGACGACGCTGATCAGCTTGCGCCCGGTCAGCGGCACGCCGACCGCGCGGGCGCGGGCGGCGGCCTCGTCGGGGTCGGCGTAGGCGTGGGTCAGGATGCCGGTGATGATCGTGCCGTGGGCCTGGCGTTCCAGGGACTCCTGGTGGCGTTCGAGCAGGCGGCCGAGGGCGAGCGTGGTGGCGGCGCGTTCGGCCATCACCATGTCGCGCGGGGTCGGGGGCGTCTCGCAGATCAGGATCAGCCGCCCCCAGTCCTGGCCGCGCGCGCCGACGGTGGTGACCAGCCAGCCGGAGGCGGGGTCGTAGGCCGTGCGCTCGGCCGGGGCCACGCCCCGCGACCTGGTCTCCCAGCCGGCCAGCAGCGCTCCGGCGTCGCGGCCCGCGGACTCGCAGGCCAGCACCTGGTGGGCGAGGTTCTCCAGCAGCACCGGGCGGCCGGACAGCCGGGCGACCTGGGTGAGCACCTCGGCGGGCGAGGCGCCCTCGACCGACAGCTCGGTGAACACCTCGTGCAACTGCTCGGAGGCGCGCAGCTCCTCAAGCTGGATGTCGATGATCCGGGCGTGCACCGATTCGGTGATCTGCACGAACGGCGTCTCGCGGGCCAGCACGATGACCGGCAGCCCGTGCTCCTCGGCGGACTTGACCACCGCCCGCGGCAGCTCGCGCAGGAACCTGCGTCCCAGCTCCACGATCAGCCCGGAGGCCCCCACGGAGGCGAGCTCGCCCACGTAGTCGGCGAGCTTCTCCGGGTCGTCGGGCAGCGCGACGCCCGTGGTGAGCACCAGCTCGCCGCCGCGCAGCAGATGGGCGATGTCGGCGATCTCGCCGACGTGCACCCACCGCACCTTGGTGTCGAGCCGGTCGGCGCCCGCGACCACGCGCGGGCCGCCCCGGCGCACGGTCTCCAGGGCGAGGACGTCGGCGATGGTGGGTAGCACGGGGCGAGCCTAGCCGATCAACCTGTAAGAACGGTCATACAGCCATATACACACTGTCACAGATTGAACTCCTCCTCGCGGTACTCACCTCGGGGTTCGCGCACCCGCAACTCCACCCGCCGGATCTTGCCCGAGATCGTCTTGGGCAGCTCGGCGAACTCCAGCCGGCGCACCCGCTTGTACGGCGCCAGCTCCCGGCGGCAGTGCTCGAAGATCGACCGCGCGGTCTCGGCGCCGGCCTCGAACCCGGGGGCCAGCATCACGTACGCCTTCGGCACCGCCAGGCGCACCGGGTCGGGGGCGGGCACGACGGCGGCCTCGGCCACCGCGGGATGCTCCAGCAGCACGCTCTCCAGCTCGAACGGCGAGATGCGGTAGTCGGAGGCCTTGAAGACGTCGTCGGTCCGGCCGACGTAGGTGATGTAGCCGTCCTGGTCGCGGGTGGCGACGTCGCCGGTGTGGTAGAAGCCGTCGCGCATGGCCTCGGCGGAGCCGCCGACGTACCCGGCCATCAGGCCCAGGGGGCGGGGGTCGAGCGGCAGGCAGATCTCGCCGTCGTCGCCTGGCTCGCCGGTGACGGGGTCGATGAGCACGATGTCGTAGCCGGGCAGGGGGCGTCCCATCGATCCGGGCTTGATCGGCTCGTCCGGCACGTTGCCGATCTGGGCGGTGGTCTCGGTCTGGCCGTAGCCGTCGCGGATGGTGATGCCCCACGCCTTGGCGACCTGGTCGATGATCTCCGGGTTGAGCGGCTCGCCCGCGGCCACGGCGGTGCGCAGCGGCAGCTTCCAGGCCGCCAGGTCCTCCTGGATGAGCATCCGCCACACGGTCGGCGGCGCGCAGAACGTGGTGACCCGCTCGTCGCGCAGCACCTCCAGCAGGGCGCGGGCGGCGAAGCGCTCGTAGTTGTGGATGAGCACGGTCGCCCCGGCGTTCCAGGGGGCGAACACGTTGCTCCAGGCGTGCTTGGCCCAGCCGGGGGAGGAGACGTTGAGGTGCACGTCGCCGGGGCGCAGGCCGATCCAGAACATCGTGGACAGGTGGCCGGCCGGGTAGGAGGCGTGGGTGTGCTCGACCAGCTTGGGGCGGGAGGTCGTGCCGGAGGTGAAGTAGAGCAGCAGGGGGTCGCCGGCCAGGGTGGGGGCGTCGGGGGTGAAGTGCTCGGCGGCCTCGTACGCCTCGTGGTACGGCAGCCACCCGTACGCGTCGCCGACCGCGATCCTGGTGAACTCGCCGGCGCCGAACTTGCCCGCGTCGGCGGCGTTGGCGATCACGTGGGCGACCTGGCCGCGGTCGAGGCGTTCGCCGATGTCCTTGGCCGTCAGCAGGGTCGTGGCCGGGATGACCACCGCCCCGAGCTTCATGGCCGCCAGCAGGGACTCCCACAGCTCGGTCTGGTTGCCCAGCATGAGCAGCACGCGGTCGCCCCGGCGCACGCCCTGCTCGTGCAGCCAGTTGGCGACCTGGTTGGAGCGGGCCGACAACTCGGCGAAGGTGTGGGAGACCCGGCCGTCGGGGTTCACGATGGTCAGGGCCGCGGCCTGCGGCGTCTCGGCGGCCAGCACCCCGTCGAACCAGTCGAGCGCCCAGTTGAACTGCTCGGCCTCCGGCCAGCGGAAGTCGCGCCGGGCGGTGGGGTAGTCGGCGCTCAGGAGAAGGTCGCGGGCCGCGCGGAAATCGCTCATGCCCCGGATCCTGCTACGTCGCCAGCCGCCGCTCAAGGCCGTCGAGCACCGACACGAGCCCGAAGTCGAACGCCGTGGCCCGGATGACCCGCGGATCCTGGTACGCCCCCATGGCCAGGCTCTCCAGCATGTCGGGGAAGTCGGCCGCGGCCCTGGCGACCATGCCGCGCATCTCCTCGGCGTCGTAGTCGGAGTCCTTCGCGGTGGCGTCCCAGGCGATCTCGGGCAGGGTCATGCCGTAGACGAAGGCGGTGACGGCGGCCACGGCGTAGTCGACGTCGAGGCCGTGGAAGCCGGCGACCCTGAAGACCTTGCGCATGCGGTCGGAGGCGGACAGGGCGTGCGGGCCGAGCGCGGGCACCCGGCCCAGGAGGTCGGCCGACCAGGGGTGGCGCAGCATGACCGTGCGCATGCCGTAGGCCATGGCGGAGGCGGCGTCGCGCCAGCCCACGTCCTCGGCGTCGGGGACGGTCATCTCGGCCCAGATCTCGTCGTAGGCGAGTTCGAGCAGTTCGTCCTTGTTGGCGACGTACCAGTAGAGGCTGGTGGCGCCGGCGCTCAGCTTCGCGCCGAGCTTGCGCATGCTCAGCCCGGCCATCCCCTCCGCGTCGAGCAGCTCCAGGGCGGCTCTGACGATCTCCTCGCGGCTGCGGCCGGGGGTGGCGGTCTTGCGCGGCTCGCGAAACCAGACGGAGGTGAACTGCTTGCCGGTCATGCCCCCAGGATAAATCCTCTCGCACAGTGTGCGAGAGTTGTCGTACGCTGTGCGAGTGACCTCGAACGCTGTACGAGACCCCCGTCGCTGGTGGGTCCTTGTCGTGCTCTGCCTCTCGCTGCTGGTCCTCACGGTGGACGGAACCGTGCTGAACCTGGCGATCCCGTCGCTGATCGAGGAGCTGGGCGCGACGCCGTCCGACATCCAGTGGATCCTCGACGCCTACGTGCTGGTCTTCGCCGGCCTCCTGCTGACCGCCGGCAGCCTGTCCGACCGGTACGGCCGCCGCCGCTTCCTCGTCATCGGCCTGGCCTTCTTCGGCGGCGCGTCGCTGCTGGCCGTGCTGGCCGCCGAGCCCTGGCAGGTGATCGGCGCGCGGGCCCTGATGGGGGTCGGCGGCTCGATCCTGATGCCCTCGACGCTGTCCATCCTCATGACCGTCTTCGCGGAGGACGAGCGGCGCAAGGCCATGGCCATCTGGGGAAGCGTGGCGATGCTCGGCGTGATCGCCGGCCCGACGCTGGGCGGCTTCCTGCTGGAGCACTACTGGTGGGGCTCGGTCTTCCTGCTCAACATCCCGATCGCGGCGCTGGCCATCGTGGCCGCGTTCGCGCTGATGCCCGAGACCCGCAGCGCCGGGCGGCGGATCGACCCGGTGGGCGTCGTGCTCTCGATCGTCGGCCTGACCTCGGCCGTCTACGTGATCATCGAGCGCGAGTGGAACGTGGCCCTCATCGCGGTGGCGGTGGTCGCGCTGGGCGCGTTCGTCGTCTGGGAGCGGCGGGCCGAGCACCCGATGCTGCCGCTGCAGCTCTTCCGCAACCGCAACTTCAGCGGCGCGTCCTTCTCGATCCTGCTGATGTCGTTCGGCGCCGGCGCCGTGATGCTCATGCTGACCCAGTACCTGCAGTTCGTGCTGGGCTACGGCGAGCTCCAGGCGGGCCTGGCCATGCTGCCCCAGGCGGTGGCGGCCGTCGTGTTCAACGGCGTCGGCGCGGCGCTGGGCAAGAAGGTGTCCAACCGGGTGCTGATCTCGGCCGGGCTGCTGATCATGGCCGTCGGGTTCGTCGTGATGGCGCTCACCACCGGCTACCTGCCGCTGATGGGCGGGCTGGTGCTGATGGGGGCGGGAGCCGGCCTGGCCGGTCCCTCCGCCTACGCCTCGCTGATGGGGGCCATCCCGCTGGAGCACGCGGGCGTCGGGTCCGCGCTCAACGACACCGTGCAGCAGGTGGGGCTGGCCATGAGCATCGCGGTGCTCGGCAGCGTGCTGGCCGGCGTCTACACCGCGCAGATGCCGCTCGACGCGCCCGCGGCGGCCCGCGAGTCGATCGGGGTCGCCGAACAGGTCGGGCTCGGCGAGGCCGCCGACCGCGCCTTCACCGTGGCCGTGCACTTCGGGTCGTGGGTCGGGGCCGGGTTCAGCGTCGCCGCCGCGCTGCTCGCGCTGGTCGTGCTGCGCCCGGCCGCGCCCGTCGCGGCCCCCGAGCCGGCCACGGTCTAGCGGACGCGGGGCTCACGCATGCTCTCCAGGCTGTCGAGCTTGTGCATGCGCTCGTCGTGGCCGATCTGCCGGAGCAGGTCGGCCACCGAGCGGTAGCGGCCGTACTCGTCGGCGTACGTGCCGGGGTCGGGCACGAAGTCCAGGTCGGGGTTCTCGGCCACGAACGTCATGTACTCGTGCTCGGCGTGGTCCTCGAACTCGGCGTTGAGCCGGTAGCTCCAGTCCGGCCGGACCACGAACAGCACCCAGGACACGTGGTAGTAGAAGAACGCGATCAGCCACGGCGCCGCCTTGTGCAGCAGCCAGTTCTGCCGCTGCCCGGCGCGCTGCACCAGGTCCTGCATGATCAGCAGGTGCCACTGCTCGTTGTCCTGGTCGGCGCGGGCCTCGACGATGCGCTCGAAGACCCTCCTGGCCAGGGCCGACCGTCCGGCGTGCCGGTGGACGGCCCAGTAGCCCATCCGCTCCCACGCCTGGTACGGCACCCGCGCGATGATCTCCAGCATGGCGAACTTCGTGTAGGAGCCCTTACGGCCGTACATGAGGTCGACGGGCTTGAACATCATCCGGGCCAGCAGGCTGTAGTCCATCCGCGGGGTGTCCAGGGTGTCCTGCTGGGCGCGGCGGAGCTGGTCGCGGTCGAGCCTGGGCGGCCCGGCGGGCGCCTCGGGGCGCCCGGGGCGCAGGTCGATGGTGACGGTCATCTCGGTCTCCTCGGTTCGTCGATGGTCCGATCGTGGCCGAGCGGGCCCCGCCGGGTCGTCGCCCGCGAGTGGTCAATCGCGATGCCTCTGGCGGCGTACCGGGGGGCCGGCGCGTACGCCCCCAGGCGCACGGGTGATCCCCTAGGGGGAGGACTTACAGTTTGTAAGGGGATTTGACCCCCTGCCGACAGCCTGCCGCTGCCAGGAAGCCCGGGGGACCGGGATACTCGGTAGCATGTCGGAGCTTCTCGCGCGCCACCGGGCAGTGATGCCGAACTGGCTGGCCCTCAACTACAACGAGCCCATCGAGATCGTCAGCGGCAAGGGCAATCGTGTCATCGACGCCGACGGCAAGAGCTACCTGGACTTCTTCGCCGGGATCCTGACCAACATGATCGGGTACGACGTGCCCGAGGTGCGGGACGCCGTCGAGCGCCAGCTCGCCACCGGCGTGGTCCACACCAGCACCGTCTACCTGCTGCGCGGCCAGGTCGAGCTCGCCGAGAAGATCGCCCGGCTCTCCGGCATCCCCGACGCAAAGGTGTTCTTCACCAACTCCGGGACGGAGGCCAACGAGACCGCCCTCCTCCTCGCGACCTACGCCAGGAAGACCGACCAGGTGCTCGCCATGCGGCAGAGCTACCACGGGCGCAGCTTCGGCGCGGTCAGCGTCACCTCCAACCGGGCGTGGAAGAACAACTCGCTCTCCCCGCTCAACGTGCACTTCCTGCACGGCGCCGACCGGCACCTCACCCAGTTCAAGGGCCTGTCCGACGCCGACTACATCAAGGCGTGCGTGGACGACCTGCGCCACGTGCTGGCCACCTCGGTCTCCAACGACGTGGCGGCGCTGATCGCCGAGCCGATCCAGGGCGTGGGCGGCTTCACCATGGCCCCCGACGGCCTGTTCGCCGCCTACAAGGAGGTCCTGGACGAGCAGGGCATCCTGCTCATCTCCGACGAGGTGCAGACCGGCTGGGGCCGTACGGGCAGCGCGTTCTTCGGCATCCAGAACCACGGCGTGACCCCCGACATGATCACGTTCGCCAAGGGCCTGGGCAACGGCTTCGCGGTCGGCGGCATCGTCGCCCGCGGCGACCTGATGGACGCCCCGCACGCCGTGGGCCTGTCCACCTTCGGCGGCAACCCCATCTCCATGGCGGCCGCGAACGCCACCCTCGACTACGTCCTCGACCACGACCTCCAGGCCAACGCGGCGCGCACCGGCGATCTCATCATCGGCGGCCTCAAGGAGGCGGCCGCGCGCCTGCCGATCGTCAAGGACGTGCGCGGCAAGGGCCTGATGTTCGCCGTCGAGCTGGAGAGCCCCGCCCAGGCCGTCCGGTTCATGGAGGAGACCAAGAAGGCGGGCCTGCTCGCCGGCAAGGGCGGCCTGTACGGCACCGCCATCCGCATGGCCCCGCCCCTCACCCTGACGATGGAGGAGGCCGCCGAGGGCCTGGGGATCATCGTCAACGCACTCGAAGTCATCAACGCAGAGGCAGCAGCTCAGTGAAGTCGGTCAAGCACTGGATCAACGGATCTCCGGTCGACGGCGACAACCGCACGGCGGAGATCTTCAACCCGGCGACCGGGGAGGTCAGCGGCCACGTGCGGCTGGCCTCGGCCGCCGACGTGGACGCCGCGGTCGCCGCGGCGGTCGCGGCCTTCCCCGCCTGGCGCGACGCCTCGCTGATCAAGCGGGCCCGGGTGCTGTTCCGGTTCCGTGAGCTGATGTACGCCCATCGGGACGAGCTGGCCGCGCTGGTCTCGGCCGAGCAC
>NZ_JBITLO010000033.1:0-9185 GCF_044465345.1 Nonomuraea sp. NPDC049684
ACCCGGTACGACAAACTCGCCGTCCGCTACGAAGCCACCGTCCACATCGCCGCCATCAACGACTGGCTCACGATCCTTTGAGACACGGCCTAGCCTGCCTAGGCAACCGCTTGACGTGTCTCCCGTTGGCCAGCAGACGCTCACCAAGGAGCTGCGCAGACTGCGTCTACTCTCTGCCCTTGTTCCGTCGCGGTTCCGTGGTGGCACAGGAACCAGCGAGAAGTGATGCGGGAAACTCGAAGGAGTAGCCGCTGCCCAGCCGTATGGTCGAAGTGTTCCTGCAGTTGGTCACGCTAGTCGAAGATCACCCAGATCTACGAGGGCACGAACCAGATCCAGCGGATGGGGGATGGCTCGGCAGCTTCTAAAGTAGCCCGGACATGCGGGAACCCCGCCTGTCGGTGGGCGGAGGTGGGGTTCGCTGTCTCGTGGTTGCGGGTTAGCGATCACTGTTCCGTGAGAGACGCCGTGCCAAGCCCAGCAGACCGGCTCCTCCGTATCAAGCCCAGCTCTGGCCGCGGGACAACGCCTGATCGAGGAACGGCGACAGGCGAACGTACACGCGAAGCCGAGCTTGACACTCCGTCCCCGGCCCGCTGCCGCTCCGCGGTGCGTCGACGGCGTACGAGGTGATCAGGGCGAGCGCCTTGGCCTAACGGGTTGTTCGGCCCTGAGCCATTGATGGTGACAGTCCCGGTGTTGCTTCGAGATCAGCTCCCTATCCGGACTGCTCCCCAGCGCCGCTCAACTGTGCGACCGACCGGGAATGTGAACGAGCCTGGAATCAGCGGCCCCGCGGATCATGCGGGCGGTCAGTGCGTACCGGCTAATGCTTCAGCCATATTTTGATCACTTCTGCGGGTGGTGGGACCGCCTCGTAGGGCGCGATGGCTGTGGCGATGGCTTCCGCGAGGTCGTCGACGGTCGTCACCACGTATTGCGGCGGGGTAATCCAGATTCGTGGTGCCGCATCGGGGTTGTCGCTGTTGCGATAGAGCTGGGCGTAGAAGTGGCCGAGGCCGTCCTCGTAGCCCCAGGTGCTGTAGCGATCCCAGCCTGGCATGGTGAACGGTTGGATACCCCCGATCGGGGCGGACGTGGAGCTCTTCACGGCGTTGGTGCCGCGGTTGGTGTAGGAGGGCCCGTAGACGATCTCCCATACGCCGCCGTCGTGTTCGATGACGTCCATGGGCACCATGGTCTTCAGCTGGCGTAGCAGGCTTCGAAACTGCTGCGCATCCATGCCGGCCGCGGCCGCCAGCTGCGGAATATCGACACTGTCGTCGAGCTCCACCCCCATCACTGACGGCTCTTCGCCCCAGCATTCAACCGTCGTCCGCTCGGCCAGCAGGACAAGCACTCTTTCGACGTCCGGATCAGCCAGACGCAGTCCTCGCACGTAGGCGACGGCTTGTTCACTCATCCGCGCTCTTCCCTTCTGGGGGACCTCACTGATCAGTCTGATGATTGCGCCGATCGTGTGCTGATCATTGGGTTTTCCGGTAGTCACTCAACTCCTGAAGAGGGGCGGCTGGTGGAGCCTCACTCGTGCTCCACTGGTGAGATGGGAAACGCTCTGGTAAGCCTGATCGCGATCGCTGGCACCCTGTTGGGTGCCTCGGCCACCCATGCTTTCCAGCTACGTACCGCCCGGCAGGCTAGGCGGCATGCGTGGGAGGAGCGCTTGTGGCAGGAACGACTAGCTATCTACGGCGCGTTCGCCGATGCCCTAACGTCGTATCGTTATAGTCAAAACGATCGGTGGCATCGGCACAGGGAGGATCCTGACGGGCCGGCCGATGTGGCGGCACGCGATGCCTCGTTCGTGCGGCGAGCGAGTGCCAAGTCTGCGCTGTTCAGACTCCAGCTCCTCACAGCAGACTCGGCGCTGAATCACCTTGCTACCCAGGCGTTAGATGCCGCGTGGAGAATCTATCCCTCGATAGATCAGGCGGAGCTAAACGCGCGCCGTGACCAAGCGCTCAGCGCTCTGGAAAAGTTCATGAATGCAGCCTCGCAACAGGTACTAGCGGCGGGCACGCAAGGGCAAGCCCGGCGTGCAAGCCTTCACCTCTTCCCGTGAGCCTGCAAAGGGGCGCTTCCCGACCAGGACTCGAAAGCTCTGCCGCCACGCCCCGTCTATCGGGCGGCTCCTGAAAGCAGGTCCGTCCATAGGTTCCAGGCTTCCGTCATCGACGACGGGCGGGTCTCGTGGACCTGGTGAGCGTCGTCGAGCTGGACGGTGCGACGGATGAAGGCTTGACCGCCGCCAGCGCACAGGTCGTACACCGTAGCGCGGCAGTCGCAGGTCCAGGCGAGCGATCGTGCCCTGTGGACGCGGAGACCGGAGAGAGTCCAATCCAGGCGCACATGGTCACGCTGCGGCATCGCCACATGCGGACTTATGCACCGATTAAGGGCGACTCCGGGCGTCCCCCGAGGAACCACGGGCGCATCTTAAGCTGGGAAGCCATAGCGCTATAGCACGCTGTCCATCGCTACTGCACGCAACAGCTTCCTATGGTTCATGGTTGGTGGAGCTGAAGGCGAATCAGCCGAGATGGCGGCAGGTCCATGCGATCATCGCCGATCGTATTCGCACGGGCGAGTACAAGGCGGGTTAGCGTACTCCGTCCTTCATTGCGCTCGTCGAGGAGTTCGGCATCGCCAACGCCACTGGCCAGAACGTCATGCGCGCTCTGCGGGCGGACGGCTTGATCCGGACAGAGCAGGGGATGGGCAGTTTCGTGACCACACCCGAGGAGCGCGAAGAGCTCAAGAATTAGCAGCACTCAACCACGGCGGCCACGTTTGCTCCCCGGTGGGCACGGTGGGCGACTTCTCCTCGGCCACTGCGGCGAAGCGGTTGTTAGCCGCGAGATCGTCATCCGTCAGCATCATTCCGGCAGCGTATGAGCGAGATGGAGCCGGTCCGTCAAGCGCAGGACACGGCCGCCGCTCCCAGGGAGCGGAACATGCAAGGGTTCTGTCCAACGGGCCGGGATCGCGGCCAAGCCGTGGACGGCTCCCGCCATGCCGCCCTGATGGCATCGTGCGAGCAGTGCCGACTCTCGAGTTAGCGCCAGGAGGCTTAGGGGTGGCGGTGCTGGGCTGGCGGCTCCGCTGGCGAGGAGCAGGTCAGAGTCCTGGGTGTCGCGAGTCCAAATCGTTATCTTGCTCTTGACTTAAGCCGGCTTGAAAATACCGATTGGTGTCTCATTCCAATAGCGACGGCCTCTGACCTGGGCGCCTATTCAATGGATGTCTCACAACGGGCCGCTAGCGCTCTCAACAGGCAATACTGCAGGCTATTTACCGAATGTCGTCGCTTCTCCTGGCATTTCTCATAATCGCTCCCAATGCTTCAGGGGAAGCTTGCGAGCTGTACCATCGTCGCGATGTTGTCGCCCGCCACAGAGAACTTGGCGGTTGCTGTGGCGGGCGTTGAGTCGTCCTGGCAAGGAGAACCCAATGCAGAGGGTACAGCTTGGCGCGGGGCCGCTGGTGATAGCTGCGGTCGTCGCCGCCCTGGTCACGATTTTGATCATCACTGGGCACGGCAGTGAAGCCCCCCTGGTGGTCGGCGCCGTCTCCATGGTGCTGGGTCCGTACGCGGGCCGAAACAAGGCCGCAGAAGACGGGCGAGCTGCAACGAGAGCTGAGTGACAAGGTGAGTGACGATTGAGGCGGACGTACCGGACCTTGACGGACCCCGGTGGCCTGCTGTCCCAGGTGGGGCCTACATGAAGCCTGGCCGAAGCCGTTGCTAAGTGGCTTCTCATCGAAGGGGTCAGAGGCTGGAAATCTCCTCATCGCGCAACCGAGATACCGGCTCGGCTCCGGATCGTGGCGCCGGGCGCTCCTTTACCGCTCGATCAGTTCCACCAGTCCCGCTCGGGCAGTCGTAGCCAGGCGCCCGGTGGGCCAGTGATCGGCCGGGCGTCGGCCAGGCGCAGGTCTGCACCAGCGCAGCAAAACGCTGGCGGATGGTTGCGATAGAGGTAGGCGGCGAGGATCTCCTCAGCAGGGGCGTCAGTGGGAGTCATGTAGGCGGTGTGCGCCTCCCAAGCCACGACCGTGCCCCCTCGGGCGATGTATCCGCTGATGCCGCCCTTGGGGTTGAAGTACAGGCTGTAGCAGACCATGCCCGACGAAACACGCTTGACCAGGCCGGGAGTATCGGCGGTGTATCCCCAGGGCTGGGTGATGACGCAACCGCCGGGCACGTCGGTGATGCCGACGATCCGCTCGGCGTCCGGGACGTTGTACCCAGCCTCGTACAGGGCGTCGTTGCTCACCGCGTCGGCCGGTGTGGCTTCAAGGCGGGCTGTGGCTTCGGCTGCGCTGATGCCGGCCACGCCGGCCAAGCTCAGGCCGTCGTAATAGAAGTCTCCCAGCGCGGGGATCAGCCGTTTGGCTTCCGCTGCGGCGGCGGCCTCGGCCTCAGAGAGACCAATCTCCGGTGAGGGGATCTGGAAGAGGCCGGGGGTGGGTTCGGCCAGGCTGAGACGGCCGGGAGACCAGCCGTCCATCATGGGGCGCCACGGGTCTGCTCCAGCGGCGACGAGGGCTCGGGCGTTGTCCTCGCGCCCTTCGAAGACGGCCATCCAGAGCGCGGTACGGCCTCGATGTTCGGCATCGACATCGTCAACGCGCGCAGCCCACTCGGCGACCACTTCGGGCGATCCCCGATCAGCCGCGACATGCAGCGGCTTATCGAAGACATTCACGCCGGAGTTGGGATCAGCACCTGCGGCGAGCCGGTCGCGGATCAGCTCGAGGTCTGCCCATCCGTCTTCGCCATAGCCGACAATCCACCATCCGCCGTCATCGGTGGCAGTCATGACACTCCTTGAACAACGCGGGGACACATGCGTTGCCGATCATGGCCTGCGGGGCCGACATTTCGGTTGGAATCTAGCGCGCTATCGCATGTGCGGCAGCTCACGTTGCTCCAGCCTCGGGCACGCCACGCGATTCCAGGTCCTGTGATCTTGCTAACGCGGATGCTAACAACGGCCGTGGACACTCGTGGATGCACATGGATCACCAGGCCACCATGGTGGTGCGCAAGCTGGGTTGGCGGAGGCTCGCGGACACCTGTGGACGATCATGTTCTCACTACGGATCAGAAGGTTGGGGTTTCGAGTACCTCCGGCCGCACAGCAGGAAAAGGCCCTCCGGGATCATCCCGGAGGGCCTTTTTCGTATCCGTCCAGTGGCTGCGTACAGCAACCTCGTCGACATCACGTTTGGGCTGTGTCGGGGGTCGTGCACACGGATGCGCGGGACGCCCGCTCGTCCACTGGGCTGCCATCGCCGGCGTGACCCGTCGCATCTCCCGCGGGGGACCCGTTCGACGTCAGCCAGTCTGTGACTGAGGCTGCTCGCCCATCTCAAGCACGCACTCAGAAATGGATCTTCCCAAGAAGTAGGCGTCAGCGATGGGTTGCTCAGGCGAGACTCCACAGCCGGATCGTGCTGTCGAAGCTGCCGGAGACGACTACGGGGGTGCCGTCCTCACGTGTGCCCACAGCCAGAGCGCTGATGTTGTCGGTGTGGCCGGTGAAGGGGCCGCCAAGCGGTAGGCCGGTGTCGAGGTCGCGCACCACCACGTTACGGTCGTCGCCACCTGAGACGATGACAGGGGTGCCGTCACCGTCCTTGATTGTCACGACGAAGGGGTGGTGGGCGTTTCCTTCATGCGTCAGGGGCTCCCCAAGAGGCCGGCCCGACTCCAGGCTCCAAATCCGCAGCGCCGCTGGCGGGCTTCCCTCGTCCAAAGGAAAGTTCGGGACCTCTGCCGAGATCACGACACGCTGTCCATCGCTGCGCTCCGCGATCGCCATCCCGTACACCATGCAGGTGACGCAGGTGTTGAGAGGCTTGCCGATGGGCTTACGCGTGTCGAGATTCCAGATTCGCATCCTTGAGTCGGTGCTGCCGGTCACAAAGACGGGCTTTCCATCGGCGCGCTTGGTGACCTCGATGTCCATGACGCCGGAATAGTGACCCCACCATGGCTTGCCGATGAGCTTGCCGGTGTTCAGGTTCCACATGTGGAGCGCGGCCATTTTGCGCCCCTCGCCGTTGGAGATGATGACCGGCGTGCCGTCACTGCGCTTCCCTATGGCGACCGCGTGGACGAGCGCGTGCCCGGTTCTGAGTGGTTTGCCCAAGG
Organism: Nonomuraea sp. NPDC049684; assembly: GCF_044465345.1. Lineage (NCBI taxonomy): Bacteria > Bacillati > Actinomycetota > Actinomycetes > Streptosporangiales > Streptosporangiaceae > Nonomuraea > Nonomuraea sp. NPDC049684. The sequence continues at coordinate 6,182 of NZ_JBITLO010000033.1, forward strand.
GCATGCCGGTGTCGAGGTTCCACATCCGTACGGTGCCGTCCTCACCGCCGGAGACGATGACAGGGGTGCCATCGCTGCGCTTCCCGATCGCCACGTCGTAGGCCGGCCGGGTGTGGCCGGTGATGGGCTTGCCGAGCGGCTTGCCCGTGTCGAGGCTCCACACCCGCAACGTCTTGTCGAAGCCGGCAGAGACAATGACCCGGGTGCCGTCACTGCGCTCGCCGATCGCGAGCGCGCTGATGCCGCGTGTGTGGCCCTTCAACGGTCCGCGCAGCTCACTTCCGAAGGGGGGAACCCCGGCGGGGATGGCGGGCCAGGCAGGATGGCCAGTGAGAGCGGCCGGCGTCGCCATCACCGCGGGCGTATACCAGCACGTGCCTGCCACCAGGAGACCCAGCGCGACCACCAGCGTTCCGGCACCCGTCCTTACTGCATGTAGCGCCATCTCCTTGTCCTTCCAGGCGTTCTGCCCCCGGGATCGTGATCGCGATCACGGCAGGCGTCACTGTAGCGACTGGGATCCTTGTCCCGGAAGAGCACGAATAGCTTGGAAGCCGGGCAAGTACGGAAGCGCTGACGACTTCTGGATTTCCGAACCCCCACTACGTGCCGAGGTGAACATGCGCGACCTCGAATTGGTCAGCTTGGCGGACGAATCCCTTCTGCCATGCCAGGTGACAACGCAGACCGATGGCGAGACGTACGAGCTCCGGCTGACTCGCGCAAGCGCTTCGCCGATCAGGGTTCGATCATCGATCGACTTCGAAGACGCCTTGCGACAGCTGAGAACAGAGCTGGAACAGCAGAACCTGCTGTTGCTCTGCAACAGGTACCGCCGCGATGCGTTCGTCTCCTCGATGTCACGTCAGATGAGTGAGGGCCTGTCGTGCTACGTAGTCGTCACTGGGCAACCTGTATCGCCAGAATTGCTTGTCGACAGCCTCGCATCGGCCCCCAGGAGCGATGTCGTCACAGCCGAGGAGGCGTCGAAGTTCATCAATGAATGGATCGCCGGCTTCGACGACTGACGAGGCTCTTCGGACAGGCCCTCGGCTCCTGGATGCGCGGGCTGTACAGCAGCACGTACAGGAACGCTGTCTTACGCGATCACCCCGACCAGCGTCCATCCGCCGCGTGAGCAGGCCGAGCAGCCCCTGACGTGCGATCTGTCGTTCCCTACGGATCAGAAGGTAACGGGTTCAACTCCTGTCCGTCGCGCACAGCAGGAAGGCCCGCAGCCAGGGACGGACCTTTGTGTTTGTCAGGACCGGCTCGGTACCTTGCCAACGCGTGGCTCCCGCTACTCGCCCATCGCCTGAGCGCACCGGAGTAGCGCGGCGCTACGCCTTTCCGTGCTCCTACAACACCCGCCAAAGCACCTGGCCTCAGGCGTCGACATCGTCGGTGTCGCCCTCGTAGAAGCCCAGGCCTCACAGCCAGGACACTCGGCCCTGACGCTGGTGGACTCATCGAGTCCGTCCGGGACATTTACGGTCCCCGTGCCCTCGCAGTTTTCGCACTCGAACTATTACTCGTCCGGATCGGCGACGTTGACGCGCTTGGCCACTGATTCTCCTCAGAATCTCGATCTGAGTCGAGCGCCTGACAGCGAAGGCGCACCTACCCGATCCCGCCATGACCCGATCTCGTTCGCTCTGGTCAAGCACCGCCATGCGCCCGCTCGAACAGGTGCAGAAGCGTGCGCCGTGACAACGGACCGCTGGTTGAAACTGTTGGGTTTCTCTCCAGGATGGGAGCCTGCAATGATCAGCCGATGGAGTTAGTGCTCGACCCGCCGCACGGGATCGGTCCGCTGCGACTCGGGATGACGCCAGACGAGGCACGAGCGGCGCTCGAAACGTTGGGTCCGCTGGAGCCGACCGCCTACGGCGAGCTGGCCGTGCACCTGACGAGCGGGCTTGGGTTCAGCGTGCATTTCGGGGCGGGGCCGACGCGGGACCGGGTCAATGCGATCGAGGTGTGGCGTCCGCACGAGCGCGACGTGGTGCGCTACCGCGACGTCGACATCTTTGGCCTGCCCGCGCTGGAGGTCGTGGAGCGGCTCCGAAGCCACATCGACCTCATGCCGAACGAAGACGATGATGGGTTCACCGCGCGAGCGTCATACCTCGCGTTGTGGCGACCGTTCGCAGCCGATGATGACCCAGATGAGGCGCAGGGGCACTTCTTCCAATCGGTGCTCGTGGCCCGGCCGGGCTACGACGACACTCCCGCCGAGGCAGCGGCCCGGCTGGCCTCCGGAGGCGAACCCGGCTACTGATCCCAGGACTGTGCGTTTGCCTCGCTCCGCCCTTCCGACGTCCTCGCCGCGGCCTATATGGCGCACGCTCATCGGCAGAAGAGGACGGCAGCGCGGGTCCGAACCCTGCCAGCATTGGGCTGCGAACACACAAATCCGTGAGACGAACGTCAAAGCGTACTTACGATCGTGTCGCTGGACCTCGCATTGTTTCGGTCCCCGATATGCTCAACTCCAGTGACGTCTCCTGCTCATGGCGAGCGATAGATCACACATTTGACGAGATGAGCGTTGGCCGGCGTGGGATAGCGGTGAGATGGTGGCGGCCACCTTGGTGCAGTTCCCGAAGCCCTACATTGCAGGTCCCCGACGATCGCTGGCATGAGAATGCGGCGTTCATCGCGCACGCACGGTCCGATGTCCTGCGTTTGCTGGAACGAGGTTCGTCGCCTGCACGCTCTACTGGGGAACCCTCATCACGATGACGCCGATGGTGGCCGGTCCTGTTAACAACGTTGCTCACAACGTCCCTGGATACCGATGGACGCTCGTTGCAGCGATCACAACGAGAGCGTCGGTGAGCAGGCATTTCTAGAACCGGTAGACGCTGGTGGACGGTCCCGAACTGGCTACGGATCAGAAGTTGGGGCTTAGAACTCCTAACAAAATGATCTAGGAATACTGGTGATCGCCTTCGAGTTGATCACGGTGTGAGGAAGGGCGAGCAGCCCCCGTGGATCGTGC
>NZ_JBITLO010000034.1:0-2191 GCF_044465345.1 Nonomuraea sp. NPDC049684
TGTCGACGACGCGTGAATACTGACCCCCAGGCGACAGCCGAAATCTGACCCCCTTGCAGTTCACTCTGGAGGGTGATCAAGGTGGAGGACTGGGCGGAGATCCGCCGGTTGCACCGGGCCGAGGGCATGCCGATCAAAGCGATCGCGCGGCATCTGGGCATCGCCAGGAACACGGTGCGGCGGGCGCTGGCGGCAGAGGAGCCGCCGAAGTACCAGCGGCCGAGTAAGAAGTCGATCGTGGATGCGGCAGAACCACAGATCCGGGCGCTGCTGCGGCAATGGCCAGACATGCCGGCAACGGTGATCGCCGAACGGATCGGCTGGCAGCGATCGATCACCGTGCTCAAGAACCGTATCCGGCAGATCCGGCCGGAGTACCGGCCTGTCGATCCGGCCTCGCGCACCAGCTACCAGCCGGGCGAACTCGCGCAGTGCGATCTGTGGTTCCCGCCGGCACGTATCCCGGTCGGCCCCGACCGTGGGATGAGCCTGCCGGTGCTGGTCCTGGTCTGCGGCTACTCGCGCTGGCTGCTGGCCCGGATGCTGCCTTCCCGTGCGGCGGGGGATCTGTTCGCCGGGATGTGGGCGCTGCTGTCCCTGCTCGGCGCCACCCCCAAGACGCTGGTGTGGGACAACGAGGGCGCCATCGGGGCGTGGAAGGGCGGCCGCCCGCAGCTCACCCAGGATGCCGAAGCCTTCCGCGGCACTTTGGGTGCCCGCATCCTGCAGTGCCGGCCCGCCGATCCGGAGGCCAAAGGACTGGTCGAGCGGGCCAACGGCTATCTGGAAACCTCCTTCATGCCGGGCCGCGCCTTCACCGGCCCGCACGACTTCAACACCCAGCTGGAGGGTTGGCTGCAGCGGGCCAACCAGCGCCATCATCGGCGCCTGGACTGCCGCCCAGCTGACCGGATCAGCGCGGATCGGGCGGCGATGGTCGCGTTGCCGCCAGTGCCACCGACCGTGGGCTGGCGCAGCTCGACCCGGCTGGCGCGCGATCACTACGTGCGCGTTGCCTCCAACGACTACTCCGTCCACCCGTCCGCGATCGGCCGCCTGGTCGAGGTCGTCGCCGACTTGGAACACGTCACGGTGACCTGCGCCGGGCAGGTGGTGGCCCGGCACGAGCGCTGTTGGGACGTCCACCAGACGATCACCGATCCCGCTCACGCCGGTGCCGCGGCGGCGTTGCGCGCAGCCCGGCTGCAGGCCGTGGCCACGCCGGTGGACACCGAGGTGGAACAGCGCCAGCTCAGCGACTACGACGCTCTGCTCGGCATCGAGGTGGTGGCGTGATGGCCGCACGAACCACCAGCACCGCCACCGCGCCGACAATGGCCGCGAGCGGGCGCAACGTCGCTGCTGAGCTGGCCTATCTGACCCGGGTGTTGAAGGCGCCGTCGCTGGCAGCCGCCGTCGAACGGCTGGCCGAACGAGCCCGCGCCGAAGCGTGGACGCACGAGGAGTTCCTGGCCGCCTGCCTGCAACGCGAGGTGGCCGCCCGCGACTCCCACGGCGGCGAGGCCCGCATCCGCACCGCCCGCTTCCCGGCCCGCAAAGCTCTGGAGGACTTCGACTATGACCACCAGCGCTCGCTCAAGCGCGAGGCCATCGCGCATCTGAGCACGCTGGACTTCGTCGCCGCCCGGGAGAACGTGGTCTTCCTTGGCCCGCCCGGCACCGGCAAGACGCACCTGTCGATCGGGTTGGGGATCCGCGCCTGCCAGGCCGGGCATCGGGTCGCCTTCGCCACCGCGGCCGAGTGGGTGGCCCGCCTGGCTGATGCCCACGCCGCCGGCAAACTCCAGGACGAGCTGGTCAAGCTGGCCCGCATCCCGGTTCTGATCGTGGACGAGGTGGGCTACATCCCATTCGAGCCCGAGGCCGCCAACCTGTTCTTCCAGCTGGTCTCCAGCCGCTACGAACGAGCCAGCCTGATCGTCACCAGCAACAAGCCCTTCGGCCGGTGGGGCGAGGTATTCGGCGACGACGTGGTCGCCGCCGCCATGATCGACCGCCTCGTCCACCACGCCGAAGTGATCTCGCTGAAGGGAGACAGCTACCGGCTGAAGAACCGCGACCTGGGCCGGGTCCCACCGACCCGATCCGAGCACGAGCAGTAGTCAACGACAACATCAGGGGGTCAAGATTCAACCGTCGTTAGGGGGTCAGAATTCGGCCGTCGTTGACA
>NZ_JBITLO010000036.1:0-1444 GCF_044465345.1 Nonomuraea sp. NPDC049684
AGTTGTGGCCCTCCCACGGCATGAACGCCACGAGCAGGTTCTTGCCGAGCGCCATCTCACCGTTGTCGGTGCAGGGGCCGTCGGCGATGACCTGGTTGACCTCGACCCGGTCGCCCTCGGCGACGATGGGCTTCTGGTTGAAGGAGGTGCCCTGGTTGGAGCGCTTGAACTTGGCGACCCGGTACGTCGTACGCGTGCCGTCGTCGTTCATGACGGTGACGTAGTCGGCCGAGACCTCCTCCACCACGCCGGCCTTCTCGGCGCTGATGACGTCGCCGGCGTCGGTCGCGGCACGGTACTCCATGCCGGTGCCGACCAGCGGCGCCTCGCTCTTGAGCAGCGGCACCGACTGGCGCTGCATGTTGGAGCCCATGAGCGCGCGGTTGGCGTCGTCGTGCTCGAGGAAGGGGATCATCGCGGTGGCGACCGACACCATCTGGCGCGGCGACACGTCGATGTAGTCGACTTCCTCGGCACGGGCGAGTTCGGTCTCGCCGCCCTTGGTACGGACCAGGACGCGGGACTCGGCGAACGACCCGTCGGGGTTGAGCGTCGTGTTGGCCTGCGCCTTGACGTAGCGGTCTTCCTCGTCGGCCGTCAGGTAGTCGATCTGGTCGGTCACCCTGCCGTCGACGACCTTGCGGTAAGGCGTCTCGACGAAGCCGAAGGCGTTGATGCGGCCGTAGGAGGCCAGCGAGCCGATCAGACCGATGTTCGGGCCTTCAGGGGTCTCGATCGGGCACATCCGGCCGTAGTGGGACGGGTGCACGTCACGGACCTCGAAGCCGGCCCGCTCACGGGACAGACCACCGGGGCCGAGCGCGGACAGACGCCGCTTGTGCGTCAGGCCGGCCAGCGGGTTGGTCTGGTCCATGAACTGCGACAGCTGCGAGGTGCCGAAGAACTCCTTGATGGAGGCCACGACGGGACGGATGTTGATCAGGGTCTGCGGCGTGATCGCCTCGACGTCCTGGGTGGTCATCCGCTCGCGGACGACGCGCTCCATGCGGGCCAGGCCCAGGCGGACCTGGTTCTGGATGAGCTCGCCGACGCTGCGCAGGCGGCGGTTGCCGAAGTGGTCGATGTCGTCGATCTCGACGATCACCTCACCGTTGGCGCCCGGCATCGACTCCTCGCCCGCGTGCAGGCGGACGATGTACTCGATGGTGGCGACGATGTCCTCTTCGGTCAGCGTGCCCTGCGTGATCTCGGAGTCGACCCCGAGCTTCTTGTTGATCTTGTAGCGGCCCACCTTGGCCAGGTCGTACCGCTTGGGGTTGAAGTACAGGTTCTCCAGCAGGGTCTGCGCCGACTCCTTGGTCGGCGGCTCACCCGGCCGCAGCTTGCGGTAGATGTCCAGCAGCGCGTCATCCTGGCCGGCCGTGTGGTCCTTCTCCAGGGTCGCCCGCATCGACTCGTACTGGCCGAACCGCTCGAGGATCTG
>NZ_JBITLO010000037.1:0-1412 GCF_044465345.1 Nonomuraea sp. NPDC049684
GGTCACGTCCCGCGGAGTGGTGTAGCTCGGTTCTCGCGTGAGGCTCTGCTGGTTCGACTATGCCGTCATGAGTTCGGTGTGCGCCACCTCCTGCTGGTCGGTGCTGGGCGGGGCGAGCAGGGCCATGGAGCTTTCGGACAGGTAGCGACGGTCGGCGACCTGCCACTCGTCGTGGGCTTCGACCAGGACGGCGCCGGCCAGGCGGAGCAGGGCTTCGGGGTTGGGGAAGACACCGACCACGTCGGTGCGGCGTTTGATCTCCTTGTTCAGCCGCTCGAGAGGGTTGGTCGACCAGATCTTCTTCCAGTGCGCGGGCGGGAACGCGGCGAAGGCGAGGATGTCGTCGGCGGCCTCGTGCAGCATCGCCTCGACCTTGGGGAACTGGCGGCCGAGCATGCCGGCGATCACGCCGAGTTGGTCGCGCACCATCTGCGGAGTGGGCTGGGCGAAGATGGTGCGGATGGCCGCAGCGACCATCTCGGCCGAGCCTTTCGGAACGGTCGCCAGGACGTTGCGCAGGAAGTGCACGCGGCATCTCTGCCAGGCCGCACCGAGCAGGACCGCGCCGATGGAGGTGACCAGGCCGGCGTGGGCGTCGCTGATGACCAGCTGCACTCCGGCCAGACCGCGAGCCTTCAGGGAGCGCAGGAACGCGGTCCAGAACGCGCCGTCCTCGCTGTCGCCGACGCTGAAGCCGAGCACTTCCCGGCGGCCGTCGGCAGTCACCCCGGTGGCCACGATGACGGCCTGGGAGACCACCCGGCGGTTGACGCGGGCCTTGCAGTAGGTCGCGTCCAGGAACAGGTAGGGAAACTGCTGCCCGGCCAGGGAGCGGTCGCGGAAGGCGGATACTTCCTCGTCCAGGTCGGCGCAGATGCGCGAGACCTCGCTCTTGGAGATGCCGGAGTCGGCACCGAGGGCTTTGACCAGGTCGTCGACCTTGCGGGTGGACACCCCGTGCAGGTAGGCCTCCATCACCACCGCGAACAGCGCCTGATCTACGCGGCGGCGGCGTTCCAGCAGCGAGGGGAAGAACGAGCCGGTGCGCAGCTTGGGGATCTGCAGTTCCAGATCACCGGCGGTGGTGGTCAGCGTGCGTGGGCGGTGCCCGTTCCGCTGCGCCGACCGAGTGGGGGTGCGCTCGTTCGGGGCGGCGCCGATCACCGCGGTCAGCTCGGCCTCGATGAGGGCTTGGTAGATGGTCTCGGCGGCGTGCCGGATGCGCTCGCTCGCCTCGGAGTTCTTCAGTACCGAAAGGACTTCTAACAGGGCAGACTGATCCAGGGCCATCGTGTGCTTCTCCTCTGCGTGTCACTTGGCGGTTTCACACAGAGACTCACGCGATGGCCCCCTGTCGTTGAAGGCGACGCGCCGTACAAGGCCGGATCTACACCACCCGACGGGACGCAACC
>NZ_JBITLO010000038.1:0-1399 GCF_044465345.1 Nonomuraea sp. NPDC049684
CCTGAGATGTGATGCCGAGCCGATTGTGGTGAAGTGGATGATCCTATGCTGCCGAGAAAAGCCTCTAGCGAGTGTTGTGGCGGCCCGTACCCTAAACCGACTCAGGTGGTCAGGTAGAGAATACTAAGGCGATCGGGTGAACTGTGGTTAAGGAACTCGGCAAATTGCCCCCGTAACTTCGGGAGAAGGGGGACCTCTGCTGGTGATGAGTCTTGCACTCGGAGCTGGTGGGGGTCGCAGTGGCCAGGGGGAAGCGACTGTTTACTAAAAACACAGGTCCGTGCGAAGTCGTAAGACGATGTATACGGACTGACGCCTGCCCGGTGCCGGAACGTTAAGGGGACCGCTTAGTTGTGGTAACACAGCGAAGGTGAGAACTTAAGCGCCGGTAAACGGCGGTGGTAACTATAACCATCCTAAGGTAGCGAAATTCCTTGTCGGGTAAGTTCCGACCTGCACGAATGGCGTAACGACTTCCCCGCTGTCTCAACCGCAGACCCGGCGAAATTGCACTACGAGTAAAGATGCTCGTTACGCGCAGCAGGACGGAAAGACCCCGGGACCTTCACTACAGCTTGACATTGGCGTTTGGAGCGTCTTGTGTAGGATAGGTGGGAGACTGGGAAGCTCGGACGCTAGTTCGGGTGGAGTCATTGGTGAAATACCACTCTGGTCGTTTTGAACGTCTAACTCTGGTCCGTGATCCGGATCGGGGACAGTGTCTGGTGGGTAGTTTAACTGGGGCGGTTGCCTCCTAAAGGGTAACGGAGGCGCCCAAAGGTTCCCTCAGCCTGGTTGGCAATCAGGTGTTGAGTGTAAGTGCACAAGGGAGCTTGACTGTGAGACTGACGGGTCGAGCAGGAGCGAAAGCTGGGACTAGTGATCCGGCATCGGCGTGTGGAAGCGGTGTCGCTCAACGGCTAAAAGGTACCCCGGGGATAACAGGCTGATCTTCCCCAAGAGTCCATATCGACGGGATGGTTTGGCACCTCGATGTCGGCTCGTCGCATCCTGGGGCTGGAGTAGGTCCCAAGGGTTGGGCTGTTCGCCCATTAAAGCGGTACGCGAGCTGGGTTTAGAACGTCGCGAGACAGTTCGGTCCCTATCCGCTGCGCGCGCAGGAGACTTGAAAGGGGCTGTCCCTAGTACGAGAGGACCGGGACGGACGAACCTCTGGTGTGCCAGTTGTACCGCCAGGTGCACGGCTGGTTGGCTACGTTCGGAAGGGATAACCGCTGAAAGCATCTAAGCGGGAAGCTCGCCTTGAGATGAGGTCTCCCACCACGTGAGTGGGTAAGGCTCCCGGTAGACGACCGGGTTGATAGGCCGGAGGTGGAAGCATGGTAACGTGTGGAGCTGACCGGTACTAATAGGCCGAGGACTTGACCTCAAAGCTTTT
>NZ_JBITLO010000039.1:0-1386 GCF_044465345.1 Nonomuraea sp. NPDC049684
CCGAGTTCCTCCGCCGCGCGGAAGACGTCCTCGTCGGTGTCGCGCATCTCGATGGACATGCCGTCGCTGGAGAGCACCTCGACGTTGAGGCACAGCGACTGCATTTCCTTGATGAGGACCTTGAAGGACTCCGGAATGCCCGGCTCGGGGATGTTCTCGCCCTTGACGATCGCCTCGTAGACCTTCACCCGGCCCAGCACGTCGTCGGACTTGATGGTCAGCAGCTCCTGCAGGGCGTAGGCGGCGCCGTAGGCCTCCAGCGCCCACACCTCCATCTCACCGAAGCGCTGGCCGCCGAACTGGGCCTTACCGCCCAGCGGCTGCTGCGTGATCATGGAGTACGGGCCGGTCGACCGGGCGTGGATCTTGTCGTCGACCAGGTGCAGCAGCTTGAGGATGTAGATGTAGCCGACCGAGATCGGGTACGGGAACGGCTCGCCGGAACGGCCGTCGAACAGCCGCGCCTTGCCGCTCTGCTGCACCATGCGGTCGCCGTCACGGTTGGCGATGGTGTTGCCGAGCAGGCCGACGATCTCCTCCTCGTGCGCGCCGTCGAAGACCGGGGTGGCCATGTTGGTACGCGGGGCGACCTTCTCGAAGCCCTTGTCCTTCAGGCGCTCGGCCCACGCCTCGGCGATGCCCGAGATGTCCCAGCCACGCGCGGCGATCCACCCCAGGTGGGTCTCCAGCACCTGACCGACGTTCATCCGGCCGGGCACGCCCAGCGGGTTGAGGATGATGTCGACCGGGGTGCCGTCCTCAAGGAACGGCATGTCCTCGACCGGCAGGATCTTGGAGATGACGCCCTTGTTGCCGTGGCGGCCGGCTAGCTTGTCGCCGTCGGTGATCTTACGCTTCTGGGCCACGTAGACGCGGACCAGCTCGTTGACGCCCGGCGGGAGCTCGTCGCCCTCGTCGCGGCTGAACACGCGCACGCCGATGACCTTGCCCTGCTCGCCGTGCGGCACCTTCAGCGAGGTGTCACGGACCTCACGGGCCTTCTCACCGAAGATGGCGCGCAGCAGCCGCTCCTCCGGGGTCAGCTCGGTCTCGCCCTTCGGGGTGACCTTGCCGACCAGGATGTCGCCGGGGACGACCTCGGCGCCGATCCGGATGATGCCGCGCTCGTCGAGGTCGGCCAGGACCTCTTCCGACACGTTGGGGATGTCCCGGGTGATCTCCTCCGGACCCAGCTTGGTGTCGCGGGCGTCGACCTCGTGCTCCTCGATGTGAATCGAGGACAGGACGTCGTCCTGGACCAGGCGCTGGGACAGGATGATGGCGTCTTCGTAGTTGTGGCCCTCCCACGGCATGAACGCCACGAGCAGGTTCTTGCCGAGCGCCATCTCACCGTTGTCGGTGCAGGGGCCGTCGGCGATGACCTGG
>NZ_JBITLO010000040.1:0-1189 GCF_044465345.1 Nonomuraea sp. NPDC049684
CCTCGCTGATCAAGCGGGCCCGGGTGCTGTTCCGGTTCCGTGAGCTGATGTACGCCCATCGGGACGAGCTGGCCGCGCTGGTCTCGGCCGAGCACGGCAAGGTGCATGCGGATGCGTTGGGGGAGGTGGCGCGCGGGCTGGAGGTGGTGGAGTTCGCGTGTGGGATTCCGCATCTGCTCAAGGGTGGGTTCTCCGAGGGGGTGTCGACTCGGGTGGATTCGTATTCGATGCGGCAGCCGTTGGGGGTGGTGGCGGGGATCACGCCGTTCAACTTCCCGGCGATGGTGCCGATGTGGATGTTCCCGGTGGCGATCGCGTGTGGGAACGCGTTCGTGCTGAAGCCGTCGGAGCGGGATCCGTCGGCGTCGTTGCTGATGGCGCGGTTGTGGCAGGAGGCCGGGTTGCCTGAGGGGGTGTTCTCGGTGGTGCAGGGCGACAAGGTGGCGGTGGACCGGCTGCTGGGGCATCCGGATGTGGCGGCGGTGTCGTTCGTGGGGTCGACGCCGATCGCCCGGTATGTGTATGAGACGGGCAGTGCGCACGGTAAGCGGGTGCAGGCGCTGGGCGGGGCCAAGAATCACATGCTGGTGCTGCCGGACGCGGATCTGGATCTGGTGGCTGACGCGGCGGTGTCGGCGGGGTTCGGGTCGGCGGGTGAGCGGTGCATGGCGATCTCGGTGGTGCTGGCGGTGGACCCGGTGGGGGACGAGCTGGTCGAGAAGATCGTGGAGCGGGTGGGCCGGTTGGTGGTGGGTCCGGGTGATGATCCGCGGTCGGAGATGGGGCCGTTGGTGACGGCGGCGCATCGGGACAAGGTGGCCTCTTACCTGGATCTGGGTGTCGAGGAGGGGGCCAAGCTGGTGGTGGACGGCCGGGAGGCCGAGGTGCTGGGCGGCCGGGGCGGGGGGTTCTGGCTGGGGCCGACGGTGCTGGATCAGGTGCCGGTGGGGTCGCGGACGCACACCGAGGAGATCTTCGGTCCGGTGTTGTCGGTGGTGCGGGTGTCCTCCTACGAGGAGGGCCTGCGGGTGATCAACGAGGGTGTGTACGGCAACGGCACGGCGATCTTCACCAACGACGGGGGCGCGGCGCGGCGGTTCCAGAACGAGGTCGAGGTGGGGATGGTGGGGATCAACGTGCCGATCCCGGTGCCGATGGCGTTCTACAGTTTCGGCGGGTGGAAGTCGTC
>NZ_JBITLO010000041.1:0-1084 GCF_044465345.1 Nonomuraea sp. NPDC049684
TCCTCCACCACGCCGGCCTTCTCGGCGCTGATGACGTCGCCGGCGTCGGTCGCGGCACGGTACTCCATGCCGGTGCCGACCAGCGGCGCCTCGCTGCGGATCAGCGGCACCGACTGGCGCTGCATGTTCGCGCCCATCAGGGCGCGATTGGCGTCGTCGTGCTCCAGGAACGGGATCATCGCGGTGGCGACCGACACCATCTGGCGCGGCGACACGTCGATGTAGTCGACCTCGCGGGAGGATACGTAGTCGGTCTCGCCGCCCTTGGTGCGGACCAGGACGCGGGCGTCGGTCAGCTCGCCGTCCGCGCCCAGGGACGAGTTCGCCTGGGCGACGACGAACCGGTCCTCCTCGTCGGCCGTCAGGTAGTCGATCCGGTCGGTGACCCTGCCGTCGACGACCTTGCGGTAGGGCGTCTCGATGAAGCCGAAGGCGTTGAGACGGCCGTAGCAGGCGAGGTAGCCGATGAGGCCGATGTTCGGGCCCTCGGGCGTCTCGATCGGGCACATCCGGCCGTAGTGGGACGGATGCACGTCACGGACCTCCATCCCGGCCCGCTCACGGGACAGACCACCGGGGCCCAGGGCGTTCAGCCGCCGCTTGTGCGTCAGGCCGGCCAGCGGGTTGATCTGGTCCATGAACTGCGACAGCTGCGAGGTGCCGAAGAACTCCTTCATCGACGCCACCACCGGCCGGATGTTGATCAAGGTCTGCGGCGTGATCGCCTCGACGTCCTGGGTGGTCATCCGCTCCCGGACGACGCGCTCCATGCGGGCCAGGCCCAGCCGGACCTGGTTCTGGACGAGCTCGCCGACGCTGCGGATGCGCCGGTTGCCGAAGTGGTCGATGTCGTCGAGCTCCACGACGACCTCGCCCATGGACGTCTCCCCCGCGTGCAGCCGCACCAGGTACTCGATCATCGAGACGACGTCGTCCTCGGTCAGCGTGCCCCGCGTGATCTCGGAGTCGACCCCGAGCTTCTTGTTGACCTTGTAGCGGCCCACCTTGGCCAGGTCGTACCGCTTGGGGTTGAAGTACAGGTTCTCCAGCAGGGTCTGCGCCGACTCCTTGGTCGGCGGCTCAC
>NZ_JBITLO010000042.1:0-1042 GCF_044465345.1 Nonomuraea sp. NPDC049684
CCCTACATGCTTACCCCAGGAACAACCATCGCCTGGGCTGGACTACCTTCCTGCGTCACCCCATCGCTTACCTACTACCCGATCGGATCGAGCGTTCACTCTGACCCCAAGCCCGAAGGCTTTAGGCGAGCTAAGGACTCTTAGCATCACGAGGTTCGATATGGGCGCGTTAAAGCGGGTACGGGAATATCAACCCGTTGTCCATCGACTACGCCTGTCGGCCTCGCCTTAGGTCCCGACTTACCCTGGGCGGATTAGCCTGCCCCAGGAACCCTTGGTCATCCGGCGCGAGGGTTTCTCACCCTCGATTCGCTACTCATGCCTGCATTCTCACTCGCACAGCCTCCACAACTAGATCACTCTGCTGCTTCGCCGGCTGCACGACGCTCCCCTACCCATCCAGCCCCGAAAGACTGAATGCCACGACTTCGGCGGTGTGCTTGAGCCCCGCTACATTGTCGGCGCAGAATCACTTGACCAGTGAGCTATTACGCACTCTTTCAAGGGTGGCTGCTTCTAAGCCAACCTCCTGGTTGTCTCTGCGACTCCACATCCTTTCCCACTTAGCACACGCTTAGGGGCCTTAGTCGGTGATCTGGGCTGTTTCCCTCTCGACTACGAACCTTATCGCCCGCAGTCTCACTGCCACGCTCTCACTTACCGGCATTCGGAGTTTGGCTGACGTCAGTAACCTTGTCGGGCCCATCGGCCATCCAGTAGCTCTACCTCCGGCAAGAAACACGCGACGCTGCACCTAAATGCATTTCGGGGAGAACCAGCTATCACGGAGTTTGATTGGCCTTTCACCCCTACACACAGGTCATCCCCCAGGTTTTCAACCCTGGTGGGTTCGGTCCTCCACCCAGTCTTACCTGAGCTTCAACCTGCCCATGCGTAGATCACTCCGCTTCGGGTCTACAGCATGCGACTCAAACGCCCTATTCAGACTCGCTTTCGCTACGGCTCCCCCACACGGGTTAACCTCGCCACACACCATAACTCGCAGGCTCATTCTTCAAAAGGCACGCAGTCACATCACACA